>JAQYEW010000001.1 GCA_028723455.1 Prevotellaceae bacterium
ATCGGGTACCTTTAGATCCGATAATGGAGCCGATGCCTTCTTTGCCATACACTCCATTGCAGATACAGCATGGAAAAACAAACAATCACAACTCGAAGCCATCAGTACTATCCTGGCGTTATAGGATAGGACTGAGGCCTATCCATTGACTATTGCTGTATAGTTACACTTCATTTCCTTTCTGAATGGCATCCAAATAATAACCTTTCTCATCAATATAAAAATGGAAAGGATACAATAAATCTTGATTAGATGAAAAATTTACTCCTGTATGCTCATCATGAATCTTTGATGCTACTTGTTGTATGCAGAAAGCGAACTCTTGCAAGTCCTTACACTTTTCACAATAAGAATAGCCTTGTTCCAGCTCATTCTCAACATCAAAAGGGGGATTTTTCTCAAAGGCCGGATGCGTTGTCTGCAACATATCCATAAAAAGAAGAAAATCCCTCTGGTATTTATTTCCATTTTTGTACTTTTCGCATTCCTCCACTTTGCTGCGATAGGTAATTACTGGTTGAGCTACTGCCTGAAGTGCAAACAAAATGACTAAGGCGCATAAAGATTGACGCAAAAGATTGAAAAAAAGATGTCGCATAATTCATTCATTTTGTAGTTCTTAATATACATTCTTCTCATTATATCTACTTTTTCTTACAGGTACAAATGAGGTACAGATGTTTATAATAATAACGCAAAGATAGCAATATTATTGTGTACGGCCAAAAACAAGAAAAGCGTGTAACTCATTGAGCTACACGCTTTCCATTTGATTATGTATTCTTATTTCTATATGCGTTTACTTCACCTCCTCGAAATCTGCATCCTGAACGTTTGAAGAGTCCTGAGGACCGGCTTGCTGTGTGCCGGCATCCGCACCGGGTTGTGCCTGAGCTGCTTGAGCGGCCTGATACATCTTCTGTGAAGCGTTGTTCAACTCATTGATAGCTGCATCGATAGCTGAAAGGTCTTGTGCCTTGTGAGCATCACGCAATTTCTGAAGAGCTGCTTCTACTTCCGCTTTTGTATCTGCAGGTAGTTTGTCGCCACTTTCCTTCAACATGTTCTCCGTCTGGAAAATCATACTGTCGGCTTGGTTTAGCTTGTCAATTTTCTCACGCTCTTTCTTGTCTGCTTCGGCATTTGCCTCGGCTTCTGCTTTCATACGCTCAATCTCCTCCTTGCTCAAACCCGAACTGGCCTCAATACGGATGGCTTGCTCCTTACCCGTCGCTTTGTCCTTGGCGCTTACGTTAAGGATACCATTCGCGTCGATATCAAAGGTTACCTCAATCTGGGGAACGCCACGGCGTGCGGGTGCAATGCCTTCAAGGTTGAATTGGCCTACGCTCTTGTTTTGCGCTGCCATAGGACGTTCTCCTTGCAGAACGTGGATGGTTACTGCTGTTTGATTGTCAGCTGCAGTTGAGAAGACTTCGCTCTTCTTACAGGGGATAGTCGTGTTCGCATCAATGAGTTTGGTCATTACACCACCCATCGTCTCAATACCCATGCTAAGAGGGGTTACGTCAAGAAGAACAATATCACTCTTGTCGCCTGTCAGAACAGCGCCTTGAATTGCAGCACCAACAGCCACCACTTCGTCGGGATTTACGCCCTTTGAGGGTTCTTTGCCAAAGAAGTCGGCTACCATCTTCTGCACTGCGGGAATACGGCTGGATCCACCTACAAGGATTACTTCGTCAATATCGCCATTGCTCAAGCCAGCATCGTTCATTGCACTCTGGCAGGGCACACGGCAAGCCTGGATAAGACTGTCGCACAAGCGTTCAAACTCGGCGCGGGTAAGGGTTTTAACCAAGTGCTTGGGCACACCGTCTACAGCAGTGATATAGGGGAGGTTAATCTCCGTTGAGGTCGTACTTGACAACTCAATCTTCGCTTTCTCGGCGGCTTCCTTCAGACGCTGCAAGGCCATAGGATCCTTTTTAAGGTCGATACCTTCCTCTTGCTTAAAGCCTTCTGCAAGCCAGTCGATAATTACCTGGTCAAAGTCATCGCCACCCAGGTGAGTATCACCATTGGTAGACAGCACTTCAAATACGCCACCACCAAATTCCAAGATAGAGATATCAAAGGTACCGCCGCCAAGGTCGAAAACCGCAATCTTCATGTCCTTATGAGCCTTGTCTACACCATAGGCCAAAGCTGCGGCCGTAGGTTCGTTGACGATACGCTTCACTTCAAGACCAGCAATCTGACCGGCTTCCTTGGTAGCCTGACGTTGTGAGTCGCTGAAGTAAGCAGGTACAGTAATTACGGCCTCCTTAACCTCCTGACCCAGATAATCCTCCGCTGTTTTTTTCATCTTCTGCAAAATCATTGCAGAGATTTCCTGAGGTGTATATTGGCGTCCGTCAATGTCTACACGGGGGGTGTTACCCTCGCCTTTGATAACGCTGTAGGGGACACGACCAACTTCCTTCTGAACCTGGTCATATGTTTCGCCCATGAAACGCTTGATGGAGTAAATCGTCTTCTTAGGGTTAGTAATAGCTTGTCTCTTGGCCGCATCACCTACTTTACGTTCGCCGTCATTAACGAAAGCCACGATTGAGGGGGTGGTGCGACGGCCCTCAGCATTCGTGATTACAACGGGCTCATTGCCCTCAAAAACGGATACGCAGCTGTTTGTCGTACCCAAGTCAATTCCGATAATCTTTCCCATAATAGTATTGTTATTTTATTTGATTGCTTTATTCGTGTTTTTTGTTACTTAAGAACATTCAAAGTGTATGCCAAAGCGGGATTTCTAATGCAGAAAAAACAAACAAAATAACAGAAGGAAGAAAAAACACGGTCATTTTGGCAGAAAAACGGACACACGACCATCTTGAATTTGAAAGGACAGGTCATAATTAGCATATATAATATGGTACGTGCGCGAAGAATCCTCATGGTATTGTGGGCGTGGATCAGCCTCTAAAGTCTCCCTTAGTGCCTGAAGCTGTATCGGGCTAAGTAGCGCACGGATTTCATCTGAAAAATCAACGATAAGCGGAGTCGACTCCAAGAAATCCTGGGCAAAACCACTGGTCGCTTCTGGATGAGAATCGGTATAAGGAAGATAGGGCTTGATGTCATAAATCGGCGTGAGATTCATCAGGTCGGCACCCTCGACAAAAAGCACGGGACCATCGCTTGTGGAGAATTCGATTTTTGTCAGGCGAACACTTGAGAGTCCAATATTGTTTGGCCGAAAGGGGGAACGTGTTGCAAATACTCCCATGCGCTGGTTTCCGCCCAAGCGCGGTGGACGTACGGTAGGATGCCACGTTTGGCTATGGGCTTGAGAAAAATCCCATATTAGCCAAATGTGGCTAAATCCCTCTAAGCCACGAAACGCATCAGGATTCCGGTATTCAGGCTCGAAAATGATGCGTGACTGAAGATGAGGGACTAGGCCACTTTGGCGTGCAACACCGAATTTGGTTGTAAGGTCGTTATGAATATGTGCTATCGGATGCATTATTGAATGGGGTGTTTAACTCTGATTTACTGAGCCAGTTCTGCCCTTCTGTTGCTTGGGCCAGCTTTCGCCCGCTTCCAGCACTTGAGTAGCACGTAGGACTGTTGGGTCGCTGATATTCAGATATTGCTGGTAAGGATTCTCGCCCAGAATGTCATAAATTATGCCGCCATAGATGGCTTGTTCGAAAAGCCGCTGACTCTTTTGAAGCATTAGTGAGCGACGGCGCAAGCCACGACGCTCTGCAAAGGTGGCAAAAGCGTTGAGGAGGTTCTGCTTACGCAGGTAGTTCTCAAGTTCTACATAGTTTTCGAATTGGCTTAACCGAGTGTTGTTCTTGTCAGCATATAGGAAAACAAATTCGCGAACATGACCATTGAAAACGGCCTCACGGTAATAGGAAGTAAGGTTTAGTGTATCCTGAGGAATGAAAATGTCAGGGGATATGCCACCACCATCATAGACAGTGCGACCCAGGCGGGTTTTGAACGGATTGCCGTTTTGCTTGATGCTGTCCTGTGTAAAGAATTCTCCGCGTTGGTAACGTTCAATAATGTCGTTCTCATATTCCTTGTCGTGTCCCATGGTATAGGGCTTTTGGATACAGCGCCCTGAGGGAGTGTAGTATCGGGCGATGGTCAGGCGGATACTGCTGCCATCCTTAAATTCCATCGGTTGTTGTACGAGTCCCTTGCCAAAGCTACGCCGTCCAACGACAGTGCCTCGATCGTTATCTTGGATTGCCCCTGCAAAAATCTCACTGGCCGAAGCACTGACTTCATCAATGAGTACAGTAAGAGGTAGTTTCTGGAACGTTCCTCGTCCATCACTATGATACTCTTCTCGAGGCGATTTGCGACCCTCTGTGTATAGAATTAACTGTTGCTCGCTTAGAAACTCATTCACCATTTGCGTTGCGATGTGCATATATCCGCCTGTATTGCCTCGCAGGTCCACGATAAGTCCATCAATTCCTTCGGCGCTCAGTTCTGCCAAGGCTATCATGAACTCTTGGTAAGTGGTCTCCGCAAATTTCTTTACACGAACATATCCGATATGTCCGTTGATTACGTAGCTCGATTCTATGCTGTAAACAGGGATGTCGCCACGTACTAATGTAAAGTTTTTGGGTTTGGAAAAGCCTCTGCGCAGAACACTGAGTCTGACCTTGGAACCTTTGGGCCCTCTCAAATGTTGCATAATGCTGTCCTGAGACATCTTAATGAGACTTTTTCCATCGGCTGAAAGAATACGGTCGCCAAACTGTAGTCCAACACGTTCCGAGGGTCCTTCCTTGATGACACGATTTACGATGACCGTGTCATTGGGAACCGTAAAAGTAATTCCTATACCAGAGAAGCTACCTTTTAGATCAGCATTGGCAGCCTCAGCATCCTTGACGCTGATATATGAACTGTGAGGGTCAAGTTCACTGAGTATCATAGGCATGGCATCCTCAATCAGTTGATTGATATTCACGGAGTCAACGTACTGATTATCGATGGTCTGCAATAATTGGTTCAGCTTGTTTTCCCTTGTGTTTATAATGCTCAGACGATTACCCGAGAAATGACGCGTATAAAAAGTACCCACGAGTATGCCCAAAATGACACAAAGCGACATGACAAGGGGTGAGAATCGATGTTTGTTTTTATCCATTTTGTTGAATGTCCTTAAGGAATACTACTTCAATACCTGCGCGGCGTAATAGGTTGACACCATCCGAAAGACGATACTCACGGGCGTAAACGACACGCTTTATTCCTGCTTGAATGATAAGTTTGCTACATTCAATACAAGGTGAATCCGTAACATAGAGCGTACTGCCGTCTGAATTGTTTCCGGACCGTGCTATTTTTGTAATTGCATTGGCCTCGGCATGAAGCACGTAGGGTAGGGTGAGGTTCGTTTCGTCCTCACAGATGTTTGGGAAACCAGAGGGTGTACCGTTGTATCCATCGCTGATTATCATCTTGTCCTTAACGATAAGGGCGCCCACTTGACGACGCTTGCAATAGCTATTCTCGCTCCATATCGCAGCCATGCGAAGGTAGCGGATATCAAGTTCGGTTTGTTTGTCCATATCAGTATTATTTTATTCCATCACGTTGTAAGAGAGCGTCAATCGTGGGCTCTTGACCACGGAACTTACGATAAAGCTCCATGGCGGGGCGGGTGTTGCCTCGTGCAAGTATTTCTTCACGAAACCGTCGTGCGATGTCGCGATTGAAAATGCCCTTTTGACGGAAATAGTCAAAGGCATCTGCATCAAGTACCTCAGCCCACTTATAACTGTAATATCCCGCGGCGTAACCTCCATTCATGATATGTCCGAATTGTGTTGACATACAGGTTCCTTCTATTACGGGCAGGATGGTTGCCGGCTTCATGGCATGCCGCTCAAAACTGAACACATCCTCTTGAAGATCCTCTGTAAGCGTGTAGTAAGCCATGTCCAGCAACCCAAGACTGACTTGTCGGAGGCAGTTGTATCCGGCCATGAATCTTCTGCTCTGCTGCACGCGTTCAATATATTCGGCCGGTATCGGGGCTTTTGTTTCGTAGTGCTGCGCAAAGCTATTTAGGAACTCCGGTTCGGTAGCATAATTCTCCATGAACTGGCTGGGCAATTCCACGAAGTCCCAACTGACATTAGTGCAGGAAAGGCTTTCGAAACGCACCTGGGAGAACAAGGCATGTAGTGCATGTCCGAACTCATGAAGAAAAGTCTCTATCTCGCCTAAGGTAAGCAGGGCAGGCTTGTCCTGCGTAGGCTTCGTGAAGTTCATTGTTATGCTGGCATGGGGGCGTAGATTCCCCTCATCGGGGTCGATGCACTGTTCCTTGTAGGTGGTCATCCATGCTCCACTTTGTTTTGATGAGCGAGGATGAAAATCAGTGTAGAGAATACCCAACAAAGAGCCGTCCGTATCCTTGACCTCGAAGACTTCAACATCGGGGTGATACACCTGAATGTCCGTTCGCTTGTCGAATGTAATGTCATATAGACGTGTCGCCAGACCAAAGATGCCCTCCTTGACACGATCCAATTGGAAGTAGGGGCGCAACAGTTCAGGGTCTATGTTATAACGTTCTTCTTTCAGCTTATGGCTATAATAGGCAAGATCCCAAGGCATAAGAGTAAAATCGCTTCCCTCGTATTGTCTTGCGTATTCGGCAATCTCCTCAATTTCCTTACGCGCCACAGGCAGATAGGCTTCGAGCAGGTCGTTCAGAAGTCTGTTGACACGGTCAATGTTTTCAGCCATGCGCTTTTCAAGGACATAGTCTGCAAAGGTCTTGCGCCCCAAGAGGTTTGCGATTCGGCGGCGTAAGTTAATGATTTGGGGTACAATAGGCAGGTTGTTATACTCATTGTCCTTGCAGCAAAGCGTATTGCGTGCCATGTACATCTGACGGCGCAATTCACGGTCTTTGACGTATGTAACAAAGGGACCGTAGGAAGGTTGGTGAAGCGTAAAAAGCCAGCCTGTCAGATTCTGGTCCTTAGCTTCCTGTGCTGCCGCTTCACGCCGGCTCTCAGGTAAACCCTCCAGTTGGCTTTCTTCTGTGATATGTAGTTGGAAATTATTTGTTTCCTTCAATTCATTTTGGGAAAATTGAAGAGAGAGTTGTCCCAGTTGCTTCTTCAACTCACCCAGTTCCCGTTTAATGTCGTCGTCAAGTAAAGCTCCGGAACGAACAAATCCTTCGTACACCTTATCCATCAAGCGTTGCTCCTCGGCGTCCAGGTCATGCCCCGGATTCGCTTTTACAGCCTGAATCCGGTTCCAAAGATCCTTGTTCATCAGTGCCTTGTTGGCGTGCTCTACGAGCAATGGCTGCATCTTCTGTGCCAGGCTGTCCATCGCGTCGTTCGTGTGTGCATTCAGAAGGTTAAAGAAAACAGACGTAACGCGGTCAAGGGTATGGTCTCCCTTGGGGATGATCGTATTTTCAAAAGTAGGAGTGTCCGGGTTGCTGGTAATGCGCTCCGTATCCAGGTCGTCGCGCCTCATGCCCTCTAACATGGCCTCTTCGTAATCCTCAAATAGGATTTCCTGGAAGGGGGCGGTGTCAAAGAGCGTATCGTAATGTTTTTGAAGAAACGGATTATTATGCTGTTGTTCCATGAATATAATGTATTGCTTTGTCCAAATCAGGAATTGTTATTTCTTGGCGGGAGTAAGTAAGTAGTCCTTTGCTTTGCAATTCCGCTAACTGTTGCCCTACAAGTTTTCGACTGACGCCCAAACATTCCCCCAAGTGTTGCATCTGCGTATTAAAGTGTACCTCGCCATGAGGAAACAGGGTGTGTGAGGTCAGGAAGTTGAGCAGGCGGCGGGATCCATCCACAGCGGGAGATTGCCAAAGGGCTTGGCGGCGGCGAGCGGCAAGGGAACAGAGCGTATTGAGAAGGTTGAGACGAAAAATCTCGTAACGTGAGATAAGGCGTGTTACGCTGCTCTTATCCATCACCAACAACCAACACTCCTCTTTCGCACGAATGGTGCTGCTCCAAGTACGTTGGATACCATAGAGAATCTCCGGTTCCAAGAGCAGTGGAGCGGCAGCCGTTTCGGTGGCTGCAAGTCGTCCGTCCGTAGTGGTCGTCGTGAAGCTCAGCGCACCGCGCATGAGGATGTGGAGGCGGTTACACGAATCGCCTTGGACTGCCATGAGCGCATTTTCTTCCAGCGTGTCCACACCCACCTTCTCATGATGAATAATCTCCACGAGGTCTTCTCCGTTCATGCCTATGAAAAGGGGCAGGGTGCTGAGTGTGGCGTACATGCTAATTCAGTTTCCAATTCTTGCTTTTAACAACCTTGCTGATGCCTTTGCCAGCGTCAATAATGAAATAGGCTTGTAGTTCGGGATGCTTCTCCAGCACCATCTGGGCGCTGTCCAGCCCCAATACCATAAAAGCGGTGGCGTAGGCGTCAGCGACAGCACATGAAGGGGCAAAAACAGTCGAGGAGAGTATGTTGTGCTGAATGGGATAACCACTGCGAGGGTCAATGGTATGTGCCAGTCTGTTACCACTGGCTGTAACGTAGTAGTTGCGATAGTTGCCGCTGGTGGCCATAGCACAATTACTTACGGAGAGAACCTCTTGAACAGGATCAACAGCGACAGCATCGGGCTTGTTGATTCCTATTCTCCAAGGATCACCATGCGCATTGGTTCCGCTGACAACGATCTCACCGCCGATTTCCACCATAAAATTCTGAACACCATTCTTACGTAAGACCTGAGCCACCCTGTCCGTAGCATATCCTTTGGCAATGGCACTGAAGTCAAGCATCATTCGCTCGTCGTCCTTTTGAATAAATCCTTGATTATTCATACGCAAACGCTCAAATCCCACAAACTGACGTAGAGAGTCTACCTGCTTCTCGTCAGGAATCTGTTGATGTTTGAAACCAAAGCCCCAGGCGTTGACAAGTGGGGCTACGGTTGGATCGAAGGCACCATAGGTGGCATTGTTGATTTTTTTACTCAGCGAAAACATTTCCTGCACCATCTTGTCTGCCTCTTTTTCCTTTCCCGTATTGAGTTTGGAAATATTACTCTGAGGGTTAAACATACTCAGAGAACTGTCCACCTTGGCCAATTCGGCCTCAATGTCCTGCTTTAGGGAATTTTTGCTCTGATAGGTAACATGAAATATGGTACCAAAGATAGCTCCTTCCTCGCTGATGAAAGCATTAGATTGATTGCGTTCATGAGCGATATAAACAGTTCCTAAGATGAGGAAAAGCAAAAAGGGTATATACCATTTTTTCATTATTTCGTTTGTTAATGCGTTATTCTTTGTTGATTGTCAATTTCTTTGCTTTTGGCTTTCGCCCAATGTCGAAGACGAGGTTACAGGTTCCGCCCCATGCAGTCGACGCATTGCGCCCAAAACCTGGCACATAATAGGGATCTCCGTAAGTGTTGCCCGTCTGATGTAGGCGGGTCTTAAAACGGATTGTCCATCCAAGGCGGATAAATTCCCATAATTTGGTCTCTATTCCCAGGCAAAACTCAGCCCATTGCATACGTCCCGATTGGTCGTCAAGCTTGAAACCTTTGGGGCCGCCATAGACAGGGTCTTGAAAATCGGGCGACTGGATATCATAACGGAAACTGCTGAAAGCATATCGAAGACCTCCGAAGAATCGGTTGCCGTTGAGCTTTTTGTTGAAGTTATAATCCATGCCAAGGCGCATGTAGGGTGCACGGACATGAAAACTGTTGTTGTTTTCCTCTCCTTCACGATCACACTCTCCGATACCCAGTTCTGCGATCGGAAAATAGTGTTCGCGGAAGTTGAGGCGTGCGCCCACCTCCATTTGGTGAAAGCGTGTGTCTAACAGTTTCATCACTGGTCCTGCAACATCAGCCATAACGGCAACTCCACAGAATACGGGTGCCTGCTCTGTCTTTTTATCCTGTGCAAAGGCTTGAAAACAGAGAAAGCTACTCAGCAGCAGTGCGGATATATACCTGAATATTCTCATCTTGCAGATAGTTTACTTCACGACGACTGACAGCCACAGAGTCGATAACCGACCCATTAGCGGTGGCTGATAGAATTTGGTGAAAGACACTCATCGGACAGTCCGGACTTTCGTGGTGGATGGTGTTGCTCTTTTGGATGGTCAACTTGCTTTCGTATGTTTCTCCCTCCTTTGTCAACACAATAAAACGCAGCGTATCTGCATCCTTCCAGTAACTCAGAGGTAATTGAAGGGAAGCAACATTGACACCCTTATTGAACAGCACGCTGTCCGTTCCCTCAGCAGCCACACTCAGTGTGTCTGTGAGGCGGATGGGTTCCCCCGTCGTTTTGTCATAGAAACTGATGTGGCAGAGGACGACATTATTGAGCGTACAATCGATATTCTCGCACGCGCCCAATACGAGCATTGCAAACAACAGGAATATGTTCCTTCTTAACTTAATCACAGTTCCTTCTCTATGTGGTAATTGTTGCGCAGATGCGAGTTACGGCTTATCAGTTCGCCTAAGAAGCCGGCAACGAAGAGCTGGGTACCCAGAATCATCATCGTCAAGGCAATGTAAAAGTAAGGACTGTCTGTAATTAGCGGGTGGGGAAGTCCCGCACTCAGGTGGTAGAGTTTCGTAACACCCAAAACGGCACTGGAAATAAGACCGATAAGGAACATCAGAGAACCGATGAAACCAAAAACGTGCATGGGCTTGAAACCAAAGTTGGAGAGAAACCAAAGTGAGAGCAAGTCGAGATAACCATTTACAAAGCGGTTCCATCCCATGAATTTGCTGACGCCGTGTTTGCGCGCCTGGTGATGGACTTTTTTCTCGCCAATCTTACTGAAACCTGCGTTCTTGGCCAGAAAAGGTATGTAGCGGTGCATCTCGCCATACACCTCAATATTCTTCACGACATCCTTGCGATAAGCCTTGAGGCCGCAGTTGAAGTCATGAAGGTTATGGATTCCGCTCACGGCACGTGCCGTGGCGTTAAACAGTTTCGTTGGAATCGTTTTGGAAAGAGGGTCGCCCTGGCTGCGGTTCATCTTGTAGCCACTCACCAGATCATAGCCATCTTCAACGATCATACGACGCAATTCTGGAATCTCGTCGGGTGAATCCTGAAGGTCAGCATCCATTGTGATAACGACATCGCCTTCGGCCAACTCAAAGCCACAGTAAAGCGCAGGACTTTTGCCGTAATTGCGGCGGAACTTGATGCCGCGCACACGCTTGTCTTCAGCACGTAGCTGCTCGATGACACCCCAACTGCGGTCTGTACTGCCATCGTTCACGAAAATTACCTCGTAGCTAAAGCCGTTGGCCTCCATTACACGCTTAATCCAATCGTATAGTTCGCGGAGGCTTTCTTCCTCGTTGTAGAGGGGTATGATTACCGATATATCCATTTTTATGCTTTGTCTTTCAGTTTTTTTGCAATAAAATAAGAACCAGGGGCGGTGAACAGCGAAAATGTTATGCCCATCAGCAGATTCTGTGTCAAGAGTAGTTGCGTGGAGGTGCTCAGATTGCTCATCATGACGGGAATTTGTTCCATTTGAGCCTTTAACTGCGGATCCATCCCCTGCGTATTCACGACAAGCTCCATGGCTTTCTTCAGTTCGTTGGCAAAAACACCTTGGTCAATGGTCGCAAGATAAACAGCCTGAAAGAAAGTGGTCAAAAGGGCACAGAAAAAGAATCCCCACAACGTTAGCGCGACAATGCGGACCAACAGGGGCGGTTTTTGTTCTATTGCCTCACGGGCAACAACGCGGGCGATATAGTACAGAGAGAAAAGTCCCAAGGGAAGACTCAAGGTACCTAACAGCGTACCGCGACCCAACATGCTGCTCAAAAAACTGAGTGTCCACAATAGGGCCATCCATGTGCCTATACTCATGCCTTTTCTCATCAGGCTTTCTTGGGGGGCGTTTACGTTCATCCTGCTTAATTAGAAAAATATTGCCAAAGTTACACATTATTTATGTGATAGCGAAATGTCCGGGGATGAAAAGGAAAAAGAAAGAGGAAAAATTTGCTTGGACAAGAAAAATGCCTTATCTTTGCACTGCAAAACACGGGAAAGTCCTATACGGCATGCTCCCTCGGAATCCCCCAGGGCTTGACCGCAGCAAGGGTACTTGGTTGTAGCGGCGCGATATAGATCGCTTTCCCACCCGCCTCTTTAGCTCAGTTGGCCAGAGCACGTGATTTGTAATCTCGGGGTCGTTGGTTCGAATCCGACAAGAGGCTCTTGATAGAGGAGGTTTCCAGCCTCCTTATTCGTTGTTTATCAAGAAGTTAATCAATAAAGTATCATGCGGTTTGATACTTTTTGGAGTGTCAAACGGCGGCTTGCCATTCCGACTGTGTGGACGCTCAAATGGCTACTGGTCGTCATCGTGATGTCTTTGCCTAATTGCCTCCTCTGATTCTTCTTCTTCCTTTCGCCTTTCCTGTTCCATTTCCCAGTCTATCGTTTCTCTGCTCGTATCTGCCGGCGAACTGCTGTTCGCCCAGCCTACAAGAAGCATGAAGCCAAAGACTGCGCACGACACGATGGTTTCCAATCCTTCCGGGTCAACTATGATGTAAACTATCGCTATGATAATAACGACAGCCACTAAGGCTAATTTGATTTTTTGTGAGCGGCTCATTGCGATAGGGCGTTTAATCACTTGCTGAACATTATAACGTAACAAACATAGGAATATTGCATCTAACGTGTTGGTTATATTAAATTGCTCCAAATACTCACTATGAATAACAGCTTTTGGTTTCAAGCGGATTAAATGTCAGAAAGATAGAAAAACCCTTGTTCTATTTACATTCTGATTTTGAAAAGTCGAGGGTCGAAGCCCCAATTCCAGAAGAAAAACAGATCTGATAGTTCCATTTTTAGTAGCAATTTCTTGTTCCTCGAAAAGCATGTACTTATTTTTCACAAAACAAATATGTGTTTTCAAAAAATAAGTGCTTGTTTTTTTCCGGATTTTAGGCTTGCTTTTCTACTTCACATCCTATTTTATCGGTTTTTATTTGTGTTTTGGGAAAACATTGTTTCTGTAAATTATTGATTTTCAAACAAAATTAAGGATTCAAAAATCAGCAAGAAATGGAGTAGGGCTGCCAAGAAATGGTGTTGAAGGGTTTTGAGAAAACACAAAAAGTAAGCAAAAACGAAATTCTTCTTACGATTTGTTTTTCTGAAATTCAGAAAAACCACGAAGGTTGAACCCAAAAGCCATGGAACTTGTGCTTCTTTGAATAAAAAAACGTATCTTTGCATGCTAAATTTGTAATGGAGTGGCTCCCCCACTCATGCTTAATTGATTCGCTATGCACAATTTCCGTTCATCCGCCTTTGTCCTCGAGCAACGACTTCTGAATATCTTGCAAAACCGTCGATTTGAGGAGTTACCGGCCTTGTTTACAAAAATGACGAATGCGGAATTCCGTATGGGTGGCGGATTGCTGGCGGATTTGGCGGCCAGGGAACTTTCTACGGACGAGTATTGGCAAATTGTGCAGATTATGGTACACTATAATACGCGTGCTTTTCTTGTTACACTCATCAAGGGCGCATTGAGAAATGCCGTTAAACCAGCGGGAGAGGGGTTTGTTTTTTTCTGTGGAAGCATTAGCGCCAATACCGTGGATGTGCAGAAGACGTGCGAACTGCTGTTGTGCCAATTCACAGAACCCGAAGAACTCCGGGCATTTTTGGATTACCTCCATGTGGAACAAGCCGAACAGCGTATCCGTTTGTTGTTACCGGAAAAGAGTAGGGCAGCAGCCTACCTCCTCTTTCACACGCTTAAGTTCGTCGATCACGACCGCTCCGTTCTGCTACGCACAGTACAATATCTGATAAAGCGGGGAGACGATGTCAGTTATAACTTCGCCTCCCTGCTCACTGCTTTTTTTGGCTTGCACGAGATTAAAGCCACCTTTAGCTTGCGTGTTGAGCCATTCAAACTTTCCTGGTTGGAAGGCAATTATGACGCCTTCTGTAAAGCTTTAGGCAAACAGTACTAACTTCTGCGGAAATAAACGCGCTTTACCCGTTGGCTGACGCTGGTCAACATCTCGTAGGGGATGGTGTCGATGATGGAGGCCAGGGTGCTGGGCGAAAGTTCTTCGCCAAAGATGATAACGGAATCGCCCTCCTGACAGGGAATATCCGTTACGTCAATCATGCAAACATCCATACAAATATTACCCACATAAGGTGCTTTCTGACCGTTAACGACGCAATAGCCGCGACCGTTACCCAGATGGCGGTTCAGGCCATCAGCGTAACCGATAGGCAGGGTAGCGATATTGCTGTCCCGCTGCAGGTGTCCCTTGCGACTATATCCAACGGTTTCATTCGCCGGGACATGATGGATTTGCAGAATGGTAGTTCGTAAGGTACTTACGTTGTTAATGATTTGGTTGTTGCGGCTATTGATACCATAGAGGCCAAGTCCTATGCGCACCATATCCTCTTGTCGGTCGGGGAAATGCTCAATACCGGCGGTATTACAGATGTGGCGGATGATATGATGCTGGGGGTAAGCCTCCTGAAGCGCGTTTGCGCCCGACTGAAAGAGTTGGTACTGATGTTCGCTGAAGGCATCGAAATCATCACTGTCGCTACCCACAAAATGGCTGAACACACTGCGCGGCAACACGGCATGCTGGTGCGAGAGCAAATGAATCAGTTCTGCCATGTCGGTCTTTGGATTGAAGCCCAAACGGTGCATGCCCGTGTCCAGTTTAATATGCACGGGGAATCCCGTTATTCCTTCGCGTTCCGCCTCTGCTATCAGTGCCTTTAGGATGCGGAAACTATATACTTCCGGTTCCAAATTGTAATGGAAGAGCGTGCGGAAACTGGTCATCTCCGGGTTCATGATCATAATACCCGTACTGATGCCTGCCTTGCGAAGTTCGACGCCTTCATCGGCTACAGCCACGGCCAGATAGTCTACCTTATGATCTTGCAGTATTCGCGCAACTTCCTGTGCGCCGGCTCCATAAGCATCAGCCTTCACCATGCAGGTAACGCGTGTTTCGGGACGCAGGAACTGTCGGTAATAATTCAGGTTGGCGATGATGCTGTCCAGATTGACCTCCAGTATGGTTTCGTGAACGCGCAGCTCAAGACGGTCCACGACATTTTCAAAGCGGAAGGTTCTGGCACCTTTCACCAGGATTACCTGGTCGTGCAGCTCGCTGAAGAGCGTGCTATGCAGCAGTTCTTCGGTTGTCAAGAAGAAATGTCTGTCTGCCTTCACCTGGCTGAACAAGTGCTCATTACGCTTTAGTTCGGGGCCTACGCCAATGAAATGGTTGATGCCACGACTTTCCACCAAGCCGGCGACGCGTGTATAGAGTTGGGTTTCAGGAATACCCGTTTGCTGAATGTCGCTCAGGATCAGGCAGCGTTGCTGTGTCGGGTTGGCCTGGCGGCGATTCATGAAATCAAGCGCGATGTCCAGCGAAGCAAAATCGTTGTTGTAGCTGTCATTGATAATGGTGCATCCGTTTGATCCTTCCTTCACTTCCAAACGCATGGCAACGGGTTCCAACGCCAAAAGGCGTTGTTGGATATCCTGCGGCTTCGTGCCCAAATATTCGCATACGGCAGCACAGAGGCGTTTGTTGATTTCCGTTGGTTGTGTGCCCGCAGGCAACTCAATGGGAATAAGCCGCCCCCGGAACTCCATCTGCCTGATACAACGGTCAACGACAGGATTCCCCTTGGCATAGATAAGAATTTCTGAACGACGGAAAAGCAGCAGTTTCTCCATACATTTCTGCTCCATAGAGCGGAAATTCTCCTGATGCGCATCTCCCAGACAAGTGAAGACACCAATTGTCGGGCGGATGATATGCTGAAGGCTTCGCATCTCGTCTGGCTCACTGATGGCAGCCTCAAAGATCGCCAACTCGCTTTCTTGAGAAAGGTTCCATACGCTCAAGGGCACACCCACCTGGCTGTTATAGCTGCGTGGAGACCGCGTAATGGCATACTCGGGAGATAACATTTGGAAAAGCCATTCCTTGACGGTTGTCTTTCCATTGCTGCCGGTAATGCCAATGACGGGAATATCAAACTGGCGGCGATGATACGTAGCGATTTGCTGTAACGCCTCCAAACTGCTGCTAACCTGAAAATAAACCGCATCGGCTTGTGGCTCTTGCGGCAGACGCTGCACAACGAAGTTACGCACACCGCGATCGTACAGTTGCTGAATATAGCGATGACCGTCGCCATGTGCGCTTACCAAGGCGAAAAACAATGTCCCCTCGGGGGTGGAAAGCGACCGGCTGTCGGTCAGCAGCCATTGTATCTGATAATCCTGACAACCCACGCGGCTTACACCTATACTGTCTTGTAGGATGTCTTCAATAATTGTTGTGCTGTAAACCATAGACACTTTAGTAGGTAATATTTTTATTAAAACAAAGTTAAAGTAAAATATGCTAACACACTGTATTGTCAGGCGTTTTTTTAGCCTTCATTGCTCAAAATAGACTCATCGAGAAATCGTTCCGCAGTTTTTCCCATGCCTTACTATTTTGTGTTACAAAGGACTGGTATGCAGCTGAGGAAGCATCCAAAGGACGGTGCTTTTCCGCGCGGACAAGTGGAGCGCTTCGACGTAGATAATCCAGCAGATCAGAGGTCATCCATTCGTGAAGACGTTGCCATATATAATCAATGGCAACGGCAGCGGGGTGGAGCATATCGGTATCATAAAAGCGATAATCACGCAATTCGTCCATCATGAGTTCGTAAGCAGGAAAATATTGGATGCGCGAAGGGAAGGATTGCTGAAGGTGATGAATAGCCAGCAAAAGCGTGGCTTTGGACAGTTGATTCTCATGAAACCCGTATTTCGCGTAACGGTATGGACTCACGCTGAAAGTGATTACGCAGTCTTTGTTATTTTCCCCTAACCAAAGCATCAGCCTTTCAAGACAGGAAATGGTGTCCAATAAAGAAAGGTCGTGTTCGTGAAACTCCCGAGCCGGGTGTTTGTGGCAATTTGCAACTACAGAACTGTCTTTAAGTAATTTATAGGTGTGTGTCGTTCCAAGCGTTATTACGAGATGATCCGCTTTTTGTATGGCTTGCCTTAGGTCATTTAGTGTGCTGACGGCATCTTGGCGTGCCTCGTCTGCCGACGGACGCGTGTGTTGAGTATCCATCAGCCAGGTGTGCCAGCCCATAGGACCAAGGACCGTTTCCCCTGCGTCTTCAGCGGTTATGACACGCACAATGGATTCGGGATTATAAAGCGCGCCGACGGGGTTTGCCAAGCAAGACAATCGGTTTTCCACGAAGCGATTGCCAATATGTTGGGCAAAACACGACCCAAGAAACACATAACGATGCTTTACTCCGAAATGTTTGACAGGCGTTGGAAGCGTTACGGGCGTACGGAAAAGTATCGAATCAAAGTCCTGTTTTCTATTTACCATGACACATGCTGAAGAAAATATTATTATGCAAAAGTACAACTCTTTGGTGATTTTGGATTATCTTTGTACAAATAAATTTACAGCATGCAGCAAAAAGGAGAACAGAATTTACTTGACCATATAAATTATCCTGCCGACCTAAGATTGTTGCCTCTTGAGCAGCTACCTCGGGTGTGTGAAGAGCTACGCCAAACCCTTATCCGCGAATTGGCCAATAACCCCGGACACTTTGCTTCTTCGTTGGGCGTTGTGGAGCTTACCGTTGCTCTTCATTATGTTTTCAACACTCCCTCGGACCGTATTGTTTGGGATGTTGGACATCAGGCCTATGGGCACAAACTGCTGACTGGTCGCAGAAAAGACTTTCACACCAACCGCAAGTTCGGAGGTATCAAACCCTTTCCCTCGCCTCAGGAAAGCGAATACGACACATGCACCTGTGGCCATGCGTCAAACAGCATCAGCATCGCCTTGGGTATGGCCGTAGCCGCGCATCGCAATCACTCCAACCGCTATGTAGTAGCAGTGATTGGCGACGGCAGTATGAGTGGCGGATTGGCCTTTGAGGGGCTGAACAATGTTTCCGGTAGCGATAATAACCTGCTCATAATCCTAAATGACAATAACATGAGCATTGATACGGCTGTAGGCGGCATGAAGGATTACCTTCACCAGCTACATACGAGTCCGACCTATAACCGTTTGCGCAATGTTGCGGCACGCGGTCTGGAACGCATGGGGATTATGAATGACGAACGCCGCAAGGGTATTATCCGCTTTAATAACGCCTTGAAGAGCGTTCTGAACCGTCAGCATAATATCTTTGAGGGCATGAACATCCGCTATTTCGGACCAGACAATGGCCATGACGTGATTCAGTTGGTGAATACCCTGCGTCAGATCAAGGACATGAAAGGCCCCAAAATGTTGCACCTGCATACGGTAAAGGGCAAGGGATATGAACCGGCCGAGAACAATCCTACCGTTTTCCATGCTCCCGGAAAGTTCTGTCCGGAGACTGGTGTGCGTTTGCAGAATGACAACAGTTTGTCTTCGCCACCTAAATATCAGGATGTTTTTGGTGAAACCCTGTTGGAACTTGCCAAGATGAACGACAAAATAGTAGGTGTAACGCCTGCCATGCCAACGGGATGCAGCATGAATATATTGCAAAAAATCATGCCCGAACGCACCTTTGACGTAGGCATTGCAGAAGGACACGCCATTACGTTTTCAGCAGGCATGGCCATTGATGGCCTCTTGCCCTTCTGTAACATTTACAGTTCTTTTGCCCAGCGTGCTTACGACAACCTTATCCATGACGTAGCAATCAGCCGCCTCAATGTCGTGCTTTGCATTGATCGCGCAGGATTGGTAGGTGAAGACGGCCCTACACATCATGGAATGTTTGACTTGGCAGCCCTGCGTCCGATTCCCGGGCTTGTCATTGCGTCTCCGTTAAACGAAAGTGAGTTGCGCAATCTCATGTTCACGGCACAACTGCCCAACAAGGGTCCCTTTGTCATCCGCTATCCACGAGGGAATGGTGTCATGCTGGATTGGCGCACACCCATGCAGGAAGTGGCAATCGGCAAGGGTGTGAAACTCAAGGAGGGTGAAGGCCTTGCCGTGCTATCTTTGGGGCCATTGGGCAACGTGGTTGCAGAAGCAATCCAACAGGCAGAGCAGCAGGGGGCTGAAAATGTCGCACACTATGATATGCGATTCCTTTGTCCGATCGACGAAACCATCTTACATCATGTGGGCAAGACATGCCACCACGTTATTACGCTTGAAGACGGCACCATCGAAGGAGGCTTGGGAAGCGCTGTGCTTGAGTTTATGAACGACCATGACTACGGCACTCGCGTCGTACGCATGGGAATTCCCAAGCAGTTCGTCGAACACGGGAGTGTTGGGGAATTGCATCATCTGTGCCGTATGGACAAAGAAGCTATTAAGGAAACAATCCTAAAGTACGTTTGAAATGAAGATAATCATTGCAGGCGCAGGTGCCGTAGGAACACACTTGGCCAAGCTTTTGAGTAAAGATAACCAAGATATCGTTGTTATTGACGAGAATCCTCAGAAAACAGTTACGCTTACCGATAGTGGTAATAACGACCTGATGGTGATCAACAACTCGCCAACAAGTATTAGCTGTCTGAAGGAGGCCGGTGTTCAGCACGCCCATCTCTTTATTGCTGTAACCCCCCACGAAAGTGTGAACCTTACCTGTTGCCTGATGGCACATACATTAGGGGCCAAACGCACTGTAGCCCGAGTGGATAATTCCGAATACATGCTCCCACAGTACCAAAAGGTATTTCAAGAAATGGGGGTCGATTCGCTTATTTATCCTGAGATGCTGGCATCGCAAGAGATCATTGAAGGTTTGCGCCACAGTTGGGTACGACAATACTGGGAGGTACATGGTGGTGCTTTGGTGATGCTGGGTATCAAGTTGAGGGATAATGCCCACATTTTGAATGTACCTTTGCGTATTCTGTGTAAGCCGGAAACACCTTATCACATCGTAGCCATCAAGCGCGATGACCAAACCATCATACCCGGCGGTAACGATTTGCTGTTGAATGGTGATATCGCCTATTTCATGACAACCAAACGCCACATAGAACATCTTCGCGGACTGACGGGCAAGGAGGCCTACACCGATGTAAAGAATATCATGGTGATGGGTGGTGGAAAGACAAGTGTGCTGTTGGGGCGCAAAAAGCCTGAGTGGTTGAATATGCGTATCATAGAACAGAACGAAGAGCGTTGCCATCGGCTGAACGAACTTTTGGAGAATGAAGACGTGATTATCATCAACGGGGACGGACGCGATACGAACACCATGCTCGAAGAGGGTATTCGTAACTGTGAGGCCTTCGTTGCGCTTAGCGATGAAACAGAACGTAATATTCTGGCTTGTTTGGCCGCCAAACGATTGGGGGTTAGAAAAACGGTAGCGATGGTAGACGAGATGGACTATATGGATATGGCGGAGAAATTGGATATTGGAACGATTATCAATAAAAAGGTGATTGCTGCAAGCCATATCTATCGTATGATGATGGACGCAGACGTATCCAACCTGAAACGTTTGGCGCTGGCCAATGCCGATGTGGCGGAATTCGTTACCAGCGAAGGAAGCTTGGCTACACAACACCAAGTGAAAGACTTGGGACTTCCGAATGATGTTGCCTTGGGTGGACTCATACGCGATGGTGTGGGTATGAGTATCAATGGTAATACACAGATTCAGGCTGGGGACTTCGTGGTGGTATTCGCTATGGAGAATCTTTTGAAGGACGTGGATGTTTTCTTTCGTGCACAACCTAAGGGGATGTTATCCAAACTTTTGAACAAAATCTCTTAAATCATTTCTTAAACGCTGGAAAACAGCCGATCTCCGGAAGTTGGTGTTCTTCCGAAGTGCTACTTCGACCGGTATCTGGCTGTGTCTATAACTGGCTATTTCATTCTGTAATTGAGTGGAATGTAAAGCCAAATGCTGAATTTCGTTTTCACGCTCGCGCCTTAACTGCGTACAGATTGGTTCCAAAAGAGGCAAAACCACGCCCTCCATCAGCTTGTGCCCTTGCATATAGAGATAAGTCTCCTCCGGCAACAATCCTAATTGCAACAATTCGTTCTGGAGGAGCTTCAAGGTCTTCTTGCCCTGTGGGAAACTGCGCTGGAGTTGCGCAATACGACGGTTCACTTGATTACGAACCCATTGCAGGGTACGTTCAGGATGAGAAACAACAATATCGCGATAACAAACCACGTTACAGAAGTCCATCAAAGAAAAACGGTGGTAGAAACCAAAGCGATAGCACCAGACATTCCACACGAAAAGAGGCCAAATGATTGTGCTGAACTCCTCAACGAAATGCTCCAGAGAGAAAGGTTCATGGTCGTTTAGTGTGGCCATTACCATCGCCTCGTGTAACCCACCTGAGTAGCAGAGATAGTTTTCAATGGCATAGACATAGGTATGAAAAACATAGGGATTGTTCAGGATGCGCCTGGACGTTTCCGTCAGTCCCTGAAGCAGATAATCATAATCAGCATCTACGCAGGCAATCATACAGCTTCCTAATTGATCACCTAATTGATTCATTAACACACTTTTTTTCCCCTTTTCTAAAGTAGTGCGTGATGGAAGCATCACTTCAAAATAGATTCCCTCTGTTTCAAATTCATCCAAAACACTACGCCAAAAGAAGATATCCTCATAACTCTCCACATAAGCCACAATACGTTTTTTTGCCCCATTGGGTCGCAGGGCATTTGCTGCCTCGATATATCGAGAGTTCAAATGATTCTTAAGCCTATCCATAAGCGGATTTATTCAGTGCATCCGGAACTGTCCATGATAATGTCCTCTACGTCCGTAACGCAATCCGCCCATCCGTCCATAATTACAGCAGGGCTATGCGTTGAAAGTATAATTTGTATCTGCGGATTCAAATCCAATACAAGGCCGATAAGACTTTGTTGCCATTCGATATGCAAACTTATTTCGGGCTCGTCCATCAAAAGAACATACGGCTCGCGATTCTCGACAAGGACAGTAAGCAGAATGATAAGCATCTGCTTTTCGCCACTGCTTAAAAGATACGGACTTACCACCTCGCCATGCTGATGGAAAAGAATCTCATTATGATCACGAACAATCTTCTTTTGTGTGGAAAGAAAAAGGCGGTCAACCAGATTAAAGAAATGTTCTTTCTCGTGTCCAATCTGCTCTGCCAGCTTTGGCGCATTCGGATCTCCAGAAGTAAATAATTTTAGCATCCGGTTGCTCAAATTCACCTGATAATCCAAGTAACGACGCTGCAACTGATAAAGATGGAAGTCTAACTCGCTTTGCAGACGAATATCACTCATTTTATTCAGCAGTTCACTGGATATGAGAGGGCTGTCAAAGGATCTTATAACATCAAAACGAACATGATTACATTTCTCGTCATTAAAGACAACGGTAACGCCATCGTCCGTAGAATCCAAATCAGATTGATGCGACAGATGCTTCGCCAAACGGTTAAGGATAGTGCTCTTTCCGACACCGTTCACGCCACTTAGGATGTTCACATGGCGATTCAGTTTCCACACGACATGTTTCCGTCCCCTCCATAGGGAGTTGATTTCTATTTGTTGGATGTAATCAGCCATTTGCTCCATAGGGACAAGTTTTTCAGTAATATGTTTTACAAAAATAAGAAAAACCGATTTAAATAAAAACTTTATCTATGAGAAGTTTTGTTTCCCTATCAAATCCAACAATTCAACCATTGTTTCTTCAATATTATGAAACGACGCATGTGGCTGATTGTTAAGATACAAATTAAATTTGTCATCTGCCACATGAATGCTTATTGAGGACGAAGGATTCTCCGAACCGTCGATTCCATTACGTAATAACGCCTTGTGTAACATCATGAGCCGCAGTCCCTTACCTTCCAAATGGATTTTTCTGTGTGTAGAATGCTTTACACGAAAAAGCCCGGATTGTTGATCGAAAATGATTCCCTGACGCGAAAAGAAATTATCAAGCGCTCCATCGAGTGCCAAATCTTCGGGAGTGCCTGCTACGATATCATTAGTCGGGCTCATTAACCATACCTTGTCAGCCATCTGAAGCGCAATCTCCAAATCGTGGGTTGAAAGAAAAATGGTTTTTCCTGTCTCCCTACTCAAACGATGTAGTAGTTGCATAATTTCCACCTTGCTGGGAAAGTCCAGAAAAGCCGTTGGCTCATCCAAAAGAACAATAGGGGTTTGTTGTACCAGGGCTTTGGCAATCATGGCCTTCTGACGTTCTCCATCACTCAACGTATGCACCATGTGTTGAGCAAGATTTTCAATGCCCACCAACTGGATAGCTTGCTGAACAACGTCATGATCTTCCTCGTTCAACGTGCCCCAAAATCCCGTGTACGGACTGCGCCCCATACTTATCAGCTCTTGCGTACTTAGGTTATGGATATCAATGCGATCCGTAAGTACAACACTTATTTTTTGCGCTAACTCCCGCTCTGTATATTGCTCCAATTCCCGGTTGTCCACATAAATCTTACCATTTATTTTGGGTTGGAAACCAGCAAGAGTACGCAAGAAAGTTGATTTGCCCACACCATTCGTTCCAAGCAGGCATGTAAGTTCTCCACCACGAATACGTGCGTTTATTCCCGAGGCAACTACATGGGTGTTCCTTTTGCTTTTATAGCCAATGCTTAAGTCTTTAAGAACAATCATTCTTCAGTATCAGCTTCTAACGATTCTTTCAACTGTTTGTTAATCTGCTCTATATAACCAAGAACTTCTTCTCGGCCCAAACGTGATTCGCTACTTGTGAGAAAATAAGGTGGTAATTCCTCCCAGTTTTTCTTAAGGATTGACAAGTAATGCTGTACGTTTCCACTTGCTTTGCCACCCGACAACTTGTCGGCCTTGGTAAAGATAATACTGAAAGGAATCTCGTTTTCACCCAACCATTCCATAAATTCAAGGTCGATCTTCTGGGGTTCATGCCTGCTATCTACCAGCACAAAGAGATTGATCATTTGTTCGCGCTGTAAAACATAGTCCTCAATCATACGTGTCAGCTTTTCCTGCTCCTTCTTGCCGCGCTTGGCATAGCCATAACCGGGTAAATCTACAAGATACCATGAATCATTGATTAAAAAATGATTTATAAGTATCGTCTTACCTGGCATCTGGCTTGTTTTGGCAAGGTTACGATAGCCTGTCAGCATATTGATAAGGCTGGATTTCCCAACATTGCTTCGTCCAATAAAAGCATACTCAAAAAGATTCCCTTTGGGACACAATGTTACGTTGGGACTCGAGATAACGTATTCGGCTTTTTTTATAAGCATATTCCTATAGGTTTTGTTACACAAAGATACAATAAACACGCCACTTAACAAAATATCCTTAAGGATTGATGTCCATCCAAATAGGAAGATGGTCGCTGACCCCTCCGTTATAATACGTACCAAGATAGGTACGGCGTGGACGCCAAAATCCATTAGCGTTGGTTGTACACATCCAAGGGGCATAGTAGGGAGCCGCCATGGCGGAACGATGAATAAGCGAAGAGGAGATTAAAATATGGTCAATCCAACTCCAAATGCCACGAAAATTATAGGAGCCAATATCAGGATAACGCTTCTGTGGGACATTATCCTGGAGTACACCTAACGTCCGAAAAATAGGATCTTGCGGATCTGCATTAAAATCACCCATGACAAGAATGTTCTTATCAGTACCTATACTATCTACAAGGGCTGCCAGTGTTTGGGAGGCCAATCGGCGATGTCTCTCACTTTTCATTCCATTCGTTCTGGAGGGGAAATGGCAAACGATTACATGCAGCGTATCACGTTGAAAAGTAATACCCTTTGTCCATAATATATCACGCGTTGGAGGGAAAGCATTTTCTTTCGAGGGAATACGGACCGCATGCCAATCTAATAGACGAAAACGTGCGGGCTGATACAAAAGCGCTACGTCCACGCCACGTTGGTCTGAACCATTTGTCATCACGTAGCGATAACTAACCGCACCCAACAGCCCCTTTTTCGTAAGGTCGTGCATTACGCTGTCATTTTCCACTTCGCAAAGTCCCACCAAATCCACAGGTTCTTCTTTTCCTACTGCAAGGATAACACGTCCCAATGATTCCATCTTCTTCCAATAGCGCCCCCAGGTCCATTTTCGCTTGGCATCAGGCAAAAACTCTGCGTCGTTCGTCAGACTGTCGTCCTGGCAGTCGAACATATTCTCTACATTCCACGTCATCACACGCATAGCGTGGCGCTGTGCATAGGCAGGGCGCAGAGTCAAAACGAAGGATAGGAGAATAATCATCCTAATTACACACAAAACTTGCTTCATACATTGCAAAGATAATAAAAAAACAATGAGCGGGCGTTTCTCAACGCCCGCTCATTCATTAGGTATTAGTTTGTTTAAGGTAAAAAGATTGTTTTAGATGTATCACGAAGGTAGAGAATAAAAATGTATTCTGCAAACCTTTGCGTATTTTTTTTCTAAAAAGTGATTATATTTGTTATTTCCTGGCGTGAAAGCGCCTCAATCCATCAATTGGACGCAATAAAATGCTACCTATTCTGATATTTTCACCTTCTGCTGCCTCCAAAAGCTCACTTTGGAAGGTAGCAGCGACACCTCCCACGAAATGAACATCTAAATAACTGTTATATAACAAAATATTGCGTCGGATAAAACTTTTGAACTGTTTTACTATCAATTCGTGAATCAGGGGCTCATGTCTATAATCCCGAAGAAAAGGCACCAAAGATGCCAGAAAGCGGTTTGGCATGGGCTGGCGATAAACCTTATCGATAATATCTTGGGGAGTGAGATTGAAATATTGCAGAAAGCATGCGCGCAGTTCATCACCCAGCTGTCCTTTAAGTGCATCACCTACAAGGGTGCGTCCGAGAACAGCACCACTACCTTCGTCTCCAAGTATAAATCCAAGAGGCGAAACATTTTCCACCATCTGTTTACCATCATATAAACAACTATTCGATCCCGTTCCAAGGATGGCAACTATGCCCGGTTCATTGCCACAAGTGGCACGTGCAGCACCAAGCATGTCGCTTTCCACACATATCAACGCATCAGGAAAACGACAGGCAAGCGCACTCACTATTGTATAACTATATGGGGAAATACAACCGGCACCATAGAAATATATCTCTGAGGCCGGGAGCTGGGGAAGATTCCGGATTACCTGTTTAATTTGTTCTTCTGAGTCTCGTATAGGATTCAAACCAACGGTTTCAATGGCTTGGTCTCCTAAAAGCCAATCCGTCTTTGTACTGCCGCTATCTGCAATTATTATCATAGAGAATTCATTGGTCTTTATTTTCCACGTAGCCCTGTAAATCCGAAGGTAAGGAATCCATTATAGAATCATAAGCTTTTTGCCGCACTTCGGGTTCTCTAACATCTTTCGTAGGTATCGGCGCATGAATGGTAAGCGTTAAAGGATACCAGGTAATAAAGTTAAATCCACGAGTGCGGGGCAATACTTGAAAACTGCCATTGATGGTTACCGGTACAACGGGTAATCCTATTTCCTCTGCCAACTGAAATGCCCCCTTCCGGAACAACCCCATGTGTCCGGTGAAAGTGCGTGCACCCTCAGGAAAAACAAAGAGTGAAGTACCGTTTTGCAAAACGTTACGAGCCTGCTCATAAGTATGTCTAATCGCTTTTGGACTGCGTTTGTCAACAAAAATATGTCCGGCATCTTCACAGGCCTTGCCAATAAGCGGTAAGTTTCTGAGTTCTCGTTTCATCATCCACTTAAAATTTCGACCCAGAAATCCGGAAACAAGGAAGATATCAAATGCCCCCTGATGATTGGCAACAAAGACATAACTTTGAGAAGGTTGCAGGTGCTCTTGTCCCTCCACACGAACTGGCAGGAAAAAAAGGCGACAAAACATCCGCGACCAATATTTCATGGGTACATAACTCCAAATCCGTGCCTTGCCCAATGTACAGCCTACTGCTGTAACCACTGCTGTTATAAAGGTGGCTATAAGCAATAGGGGAGCAGCTATGAGCAACTGATATGTCCGATAGAAAAATAATCGTATCATAATAACCTATAAATTAGCAGATAGAAACACCTTTACTTGCTGAATACTTTTATTGCATCGCCGGGCATAATCAGCCAGTTGGTCGGGTCCAATTTTCCCGACAGCGAAGTGTCGCATGGCAGGATGAGAAATCATCAATCCGCTTGTGCTGGCATGAGGAATCATAGCCGCACTTTGGGTCAATCTCACCCCAATTTGGGAATAATCCAAAATATCATCGAGCAGGAAATTGAAACTCTGGTCGGGTATGGAAGGATAGCCCACCGCAGGCCGGCGGCCTTGATAGGCCTCATCCCACAGCTGTTGCGTAGTCAGGTTCTCGTCGGATGCGTATCCCCACAGCTGACGACGAACATACTGGTGTGCCGTTTCAATGGTAGCCTCTGCCAGTCGGTCTGCAAGAGTCTGGCAAATGAAATGACGGTAATGATCGTCAGGATAAGATTTTTCCATTGCCTCGTCAACGGAGGAAACAAAAACGCCAATACGGTCACGCACACCCGAATTATAAGGACGTATATAATCACTCAGGCAACGGCATGTTTGACCATGCTGCTGGCGAAGAAGAGGCAAAATGTGTTTCCTACCTTCATCATCCCAAATCAAGATATCGTTATCCCGCCCATTGGCATCGTAGAGACCAATACGCGCATGAGACAGGATACCCTTTTCCTCCATCTCTATTAGCAGAGCTAACGCCTCCTGATAAAGTTCACGGGCTTCTTGTTGCCGGCGTTGCTCGCTAAACTCCAATTGTCTTTGGTTGACAGACTGACAGGCAGGACACGTACACTCTTGGGCAATCAGTTCGCCATAGCTAAAGGGTAGGCCCCAAGCATGAAAGAAATAGCCCCAGTTGATTAGAGGTGCCACTTCATGAAGCTTATAATGCAGGGAAACGGTCAATTTGACAGAGTTTTAGCGATTAAACCATAGTGCTTGACCGCGTACTTCGTCGTTGACATGTCCGTGGTCGTAAGCCAAACAGCCATTAACATAGGTCTGAAGAACTCGATGTCGGAAAGTATGCCCCTCAAGGGGGCTCCAAGCACATTTACTTAAAATGTCGGCTTTTGTCAATGTCCAGGGCTCAGGAGCCACAAGAACAAGGTCCGCCTGATAACCAGGACGAATAAATCCTCTATTCTTAACTTGGTAAAGGGTGGCAGGAGCATGGCACATCAATTCAACCATACGTTCAATGCTCAACACACCCTCCTGAACGAGGTCCAGCATACAGGGAAGTGAGAATTGCACCATAGGCATACCCGAAGCGGCTTGACGAGCTCCACCCACTTTTTCCTCAATAAGATGCGGGGCATGGTCTGTGGCAATAGTTGTTATGCGTCCATCTGAAAGAGCCTGACGCAGTGCTTCACGATCCTGTAAGGACTTAATACTGGGATTAACTTTTATCCGGGTCCCTAATCGTTCGTAATCTTCTTCAGAGAATATGAGATGCCCAACACAAGCTTCTGTGCTTACATTTTCACCAGCAAGTTGCAATTCTTCTTCAGTACTAACGTGGGCAATATGTAATTTTGCACCTTCTTCCCGAGCGAGCCTTACCGCAGATTCTGAACTTAGCAAACAAGCCTCCCGGCTTCGAATCCAAGGATGAAAGCGTACATGCGGATCATCTCCCCACAACTTTTGAGCCTCTTTCATGCGCTCTACGATACATGAGGTATCCTCGCAATGTGTCATGATCGGCAATGGTGAATGACGGAAAATAGCGCGCAAAGACGTTTCTTTTTCCACCAGCATTCCACCAGTACTGCTGCCCATAAATAACTTGATGGCAGGAACTCGATTGCAATCTACATTCTTAATCTCCGCAAGATTGTCATTGGTAGCGCCAAGATAGTAAGCATAATTCACACGCATCTCCCGTTTACCTATGTCCATGCGTTCTTGCCAAAGGGTGTTTGACGTAGTTTGAGGAGAAACGTTAGGCATATCCATAACACTTGTAACGCCACCGGCCAATGCGGCACGACTCTCACTTGCAGTGTCGCCTTTGCGACTTAACCCCGGTTCACGAAAATGGACATGACTATCAATAACGCCAGGCATAAGATAAGCTCCTTGAGCGTTAACCTGAATGTCAGCTTCAGGAAGTGTGTCGCCTGACTGAAATAGGGAAACGATTTGTTCACCATTCACAAGTAATGCTCCAAGGAACGAATGTCCCTCGTTTATTATCAATGCATTATGGATAAGTGTTTTCATTTTGATTTTTGAGGATATTTCTTGAACCAACCATCCCATCTAAGTCGCATTACACCAAATAATGCTTCGCTGAAAATTCCACCACTCATCTTGCTCGTTCCCAGTTCACGGTTGATAAAGATAACAGGCACTTCTTTAATTCTAAAACCGCATTTATGGGTTGTGAACTTCATTTCAATTTGAAAGGCATAGCCTTTAAAGCGAATAGCATCAAGGTCAATTGTTTCCAGAACCTGACGCCTATAGCAAGCAAATCCAGCCGTTGTATCGTGGATATCAAGACCAGTTACGAAACGGACATACTTACTGGCGAAATAGGACATCAGAACTCTTCCCATGGGCCAATTTACAACGTTTACACCAGTTATATACCTGCTGCCGACAGACATGTCGTATCCCTCATCCTTGCAAGCAGAGAGAAGACGAGGAAGATCGGCAGGTGCATGGCTGAAGTCCGCATCCATTTCAAAGATGTAGTCATAGTTTTGCTCGACAGCCCATTTAAAGCCCGTAATGTATGCTGTGCCCAAGCCTAATTTTCCTGATCGTTCAATCATATGAACGCGTCCCTTGAGAGGACCTTCCATAATCCGCCTGACAATTTGTGCCGTACCGTCGGGCGATCCGTCCTCAATAACCAGGACATCAAAATCGTGTTCTGGCAGGCTGGTAACAGCATTTATGATATTTTCAATGTTCTCCTTCTCGTTGTAAGTAGGAATGATTACAAGGGAATCTGATTGCATAGGTTCTTAGAATTAAAGAATGAAGGTATTACTTAGTCTGCCTGAACCTCATCATTATCATCCTCATCCGGATCATTATGAGAAATTATGGGGCCATTGTCGTGTAATGCCGTTTTTATCCTTGCTGCGATAACATCAGCCAACTCTATATTGTCGCGCAACGCTTGTTTGGCATTTTCACGGCCCTGACCGATACGTGTTCCTTCGTAACTAAACCAAGAACCGCTCTTGGAAATAATATTATAGTCAACGCCCAAGTCTACCAATTCACCAACGTGGCTAATACCCTCACCGAACATGATATCGAATTCCGCGCGGCGGAAGGGAGGCGCAACCTTGTTTTTTACAATCTTCACTTTTGTCAGATTGCCAAGAATCGTTTCTCCATCTTTAATTGACTGTCCCTTACGAATATCCAGTCGTACACTTGCGTAAAACTTTAGGGCATTACCGCCTGTTGTCGTCTCCGGACTACCAAACATGACACCGATCTTTTCACGCAACTGGTTAATGAAGATACAAGTGGTCTTCGTTTTGCTGACATTGGCAGTCAGTTTACGCAAAGCTTGACTCATCAAACGAGCCTGAAGACCAACCTTGTTCTCACCCATATCTCCCTCGATTTCGGCTTTGGGGGTAAGGGCTGCTACAGAGTCAATAACAATGAGGTCGATAGCATTGGAGCGAATCAACTGGTCAGCAATCTCCAATGCCTGTTCGCCATTGTCCGGTTGAGAGATAAGTAACTCGCTCACGTTTACACCCAACTTCTCGGCATAAAAGCGGTCAAAGGCATGCTCGGCATCAATGATAGCAGCAATACCCCCCATCTTTTGAACTTCAGCAATGGCGTGAATAGCCAAAGTGGTTTTACCACTGCTCTCCGGACCAAAAATCTCAATAATACGACCCTTAGGATAGCCACCGACACCGAGGGCAGCATCCAGCGATAGAGACCCGGTAGGGATAACCTCAATTTGTTCAATTTGCTCATCACCCAACTTCATGATAGAGCCTTTGCCGAAGTCTTTTTCTATTTTTGCCATTGCGGCCTGCAAGGCTTTCAGTTTATCAACCTGCGTACCAGAACCAATGACTTCTGTTTTCTTTGCCATACAAATATGTAAGTTAAAGTATGTGTTTAATATTCAAATTCCAAATCTACGTCGTGCAACTCATGCCAGGGCAAACCCTGTTCGTTCAATTCCTTCATGAAGGGATCAGGATCGAATTCCTCGACATTGTGCACTCCGGGTTTATTCCAAACACCTTGTAAGAAGAGTTTAGCTCCAATCATGGCAGGTACACCGGTTGTGTAACTTACGCCCTGCATGCCTGTTTCCTCAAAAGCAGCTTGGTGGCTGCAATTATTATAGACATAATAAGTACGCACTTTACCGTCTTTTAAACCACGAATACGACAGCCAATACTTGTTTCTCCCTCGTAGTTCTCTCCTAAGTCCTGAGGGTTAGGTAGAACAGCCTTCAAAAACTGCAATGGAACTATCTTAACAATCTCCTCACCCGTTCCATCGGCTTTCGGAGCCTTGTATTCAACCTCATCTATTCGCGCCATGCCTATATTTTGAATAACATCCAAATAGTTAAGGTACTGCTGTCCAAAGGTCATCCAAAAACGAGCGCGCTTGATAGTTGGATAGTTGATTACAAGACTTTCAATTTCTTCGTGATGAAGCAGATAACTTTCTTTTGGACCAATACCAGGATAGTTCAGTGGTTGGTGAATCTCCATTGGTTCAGTCTCAATGTACTTGCCGTCTTGCCAGTAGAGTCCTTTCTGCGTAATCTCACGGATATTGATTTCTGGGTTGAAATTGGTGGCAAAAGCTTTATGATGATTACCGGCATTACAGTCCACAATATCCAAATATTGCATCTCATCAAAATGATGCTTCCCGGCATAAGCTGTGAAAATACTTGTAACGCCAGGATCAAAACCACACCCGAGGATGGCACAAAGACCTGCTTGTTCAAACCGTTCACGATAAGCCCATTGCCAACTATACTCAAAATGCGCCTCGTCCTTAGGCTCATAGTTAGCCGTATCCAGGTAGTTGCAGCCCGTCTGCAAACAAGCCTCCATAATAGCCAAATCCTGGTAGGGGAGAGCAAGATTCATTACCAGACGAGGTTTGTAGTCGTTCAACAGAGCCACCAACTCCTCCACACTGTCAGCATCTACCTGTGCTGTAGTTACATTTGTGTCATACTTCTCGTTCAGCAACTTGGCCAAGGCATCACACTTGGACTTTGTCCGACTGGCAATTTTAATTTCCGTAAAAACGTCCTTGTTCTGACAAACCTTGTGAGCGGCAACAGTAGCCACACCACCAGCGCCAATAATTAAAACTTTTCCCATAATATATCTATTTTGTCTTTTATTCAAAGTTCATCTGGTTTAATACCCATCGCGTGCATCAAGCTAAATGCCAGCATGGTGTGAGGAATATCCTGAGTGGGAACCATACTCAAAAGCGTAACAAGCTTTCCTTGATTCGCTTCTATTATCATTGGCCGTAACCTTTCTTCACTCAAATCTATGTCAGGAACCAAAATCAAGCGTTTAACTTCCCTTGCGTTAATCAAAATTTGAGCACACTGTGAAAAGAAGTCTTCTCCAGCAATGTCCTCAATGGATAGACAACTCATTTGAAATTCCCCTAACAAAGGGTCATAGAAAGCCGTACCATCCAACTCATGCGCAAACTCTCCAGGTTGAAACTGCTCTAATACAAGTTTCTCCTTGCTATGGACGAATATACATTGAATGGTGTTCTTTCCCTTGGGAACTCCTCCGTCTAATGCAACACACACAAGCCATTCTGCCAAGTCTGCCAGCGGAATGTCTCGAAAGAGTATCTGCTGGAAGTTTTGGTTTAGGTTATAGGTGATACTGTCCAAGAAATCAGCATCTACCAAAACGACATTTTCTTGAAACAACTGTTCAGTATTACTCATCAGACTTTTGTTTCAGCAGATTCAGGAATGGGGCAGGGAAGGGAGTCTCAAACTCCAAGCAGTCTCCTGTTATGGGATGATATAAAAAAAGACGATAAGCATGCAAACACATTCGTCGGGCGGAGGAGGGCTCTCCACCGTATTTTAAATCACCTACAATAGGATGTCCTAAATCAGACATATGTACCCGAATTTGATTCTTTCTGCCTGTATCCAAACGCATCTCAACCAAAGAATAATGTTCTGATGTTTGCAGTGTATGGTAATGAGTTACGGCAAATTTTCCTCCATTGTCTGTCTCACTGCTAAATGTAACAAAAGACTTATTGTCTTTTAGCCAGCTGCTTACCGTACCTCCTTCTTGTTCCATTCTTCCGTGAAGCACAGAGACATATCGTCTGTCAAAGCAGTATTTTTTCCAATCACTCTGCAAAATCTGAGCTGCCTCAATACTCTTGGCGTATACCATTAAGCCGCTTGTTTCACGATCCAGACGATGCACCACATGTGCATGACATTTGAAGCGCCGTTTCGTAAAATACTCATCCAAGATGGTTTTTACACAGAATTGCTTCGCGCTACTTCCCATACTTAAAATACCAGCCTGCTTATTGATAATAACTATATCCTTGTCCTCGTAGACAATTTGTATCCATTTATTATCCATTTCCGTCTTCCGGCGATGCTTGCTTACACGCACAATCATCCCGGGCTCAACCTGAAAATTGTACTGGGTAACAATCTTCTTATCAACGGCAATTCCTCTTCCTTGAAGAATATCTTTCAGTTTGTTTCGGCTGATACCGCTCATTTGTTTGCTTACAAAATCCAGCAGAAGCATGGATTCTGTAACACGATATTCATTATATTTTGTTGCCGCATACTGGGCGCCAGTCAAGTTTCTTGCCATTCCTGATGTTTTATTTCCCACAAAGATAATGTTTTTTTTATTGCGAACACACAGTAGCAACTATAAATTCTTCAATGCGTATTTTATAAATTGTCCTACCTCAAATTGCGCTAATGGTGATTATGTTTAATAATTGCGATTTATGGATGTAGAAACAAGAAATGACATTCTGTTAGAAAAATACGTGAGAATTTCTAATACTTGTTTGTATTTTCATTAACTTTGCTCAGTTATGAGTAAAGAGAATGACAGATTGGTTATCCATACGGGTATCGTGCAGCGTGTCAGTGGTCAGCAAGTGAGCGTTTTAATACAGCAAAACTCAGCTTGTAGTTCCTGTAGCGCAGCACAACTGTGCAATAGCAGTGAAAGCCAGGAAAAAATGATTGACGCAATGAACATCAACGGCCAAATCCTACAGGTTGGAGACAATGTTGAGATTCAGGGCACAGTTAGTCAAGGACTTTTAGCTACACTTTTAGCCTACGTTGTTCCACTTACTCTGATGATTGGCGTTCTCTTTGTACTAAACACACATGCGGTAAGTGAAGCTAAGGCTGCATTGTGGGCATTGTTCGCTCTAATACCATATTACCTAATTATACATCTGCTTCAGAAAAGAATAGCACGTCGATTAACCTTTATTGTAACGGAAAAAAAATAAAATATTATTCAAAAAAAATGGAATTGATTTTCATTGCGATTGCGATTCTTGGATCCATTGGCCTAGTATCCGCAGTGGTACTTTTTGTGGCTTCCAAGAAATTTGCTGTATTTGAGGACGAACGCATTGGCCGCGTTGCAGAAGTGCTACCGCAGGCAAACTGTGGTGGATGCGGTTATCCTGGTTGTTCTGCCTTTGCCGAGGCCTGTGTAAAAGCAAGTAACAATGGCTCTTTGGGAGGTAACAGGTGTCCTGTGGGCGGTCAAGACGTTATGGATCAAGTGTCAAACATCCTTGGGCTTGCTACCGTAAAGAGCGTACCTCAGGTAGCCGTAGTACGTTGTAATGGAACTTGCGAGAATCGCCCCCGGTTACTTGAGTTCGATGGCATTAGAAGTTGTCGGGTTCAGCACATGACAGGCATGGGAGAAACAGGTTGTACCTATGGCTGTTTAGGTTGTGGGGACTGTGAAAATGCTTGTCAGTTTGATGCAATACACGTCAATCCTGTAACAGGAATAGCAGAAGTAGACGAGGATAAGTGTACAGCGTGCGGTGCTTGTTCCAAAGCCTGTCCTCGTAAAATCATCGAGATTCGTCCCAAAGGTCCCAAAGGACGACGTATGCTGGTGCTATGCAATAATAAGGATAAGGGAGCCGTTGCCAATAAGTACTGTAAAGCCAGCTGTATTGGATGTGGGAAATGTGTCAAGGTCTGTGAGTTTGATGCAATTCTTCTTAATAATAACTTAGCATACATTCAAGCAGACAAATGCAGACTGTGTCGCAAATGCGAGGAAGTTTGTCCCAAACAAGCCATTCACTCTATTAACTTCCCTCCTCGTAAGCCCAAAACAGCGCTAGAGGCAGTTGAAGCATAACCGGAAGAATCTTTTCCAGAATTGAAAAACATTTTATAAATATTACACAGAAGAATGAAAACATTCAGTAAGGGCGGCGTACACCCCGCAGAGAACAAACTCTCTGCTGCGAGTGCGATTCGAGAAGCACAGTTGCCCAAACAAGCTGTTTTTAGTTTGTATCAGCATATTGGAGCCCCCGCCAAGCCCGTCGTACAAAAGGGAGACACGGTTAAGGTAGGAACTTTGCTGGCTGAGGCAAATGGCTTTGTAAGCGCACCTGTTTACAGCAGTGTCAGCGGAAAGGTGAACAAAGTAGACAACATCCTTGATGCCAGCGGCTTGCGCCGTCAGGCCGTCATTGTGGACGTGGAGGGTGATGAATGGGAGCCAAGCATTGACCGCACCCCTACCCTCGTTCGCATGGAAGACCGTCCCGATTTAGATGCAAAAACGATTGTTGAAAAAATAACTCAGGCTGGCATTGTTGGTCTTGGTGGTGCAACTTTTCCTGCACATGTAAAGTTAATGCCTCCTCCAGGTTCTAAGGCTGAATTCGTTATTATCAATGCCGTTGAGTGCGAACCCTATCTAACAGCAGACCATCGTCTTATGTTGGAACATGCCGATGAAATTTTAGTAGGCGTAGAGCTTATTATGAAAGCCGTAGATGTCCAGAAAGGCTACATAGGTATTGAAAACAACAAGCCGGATGCGATTGCTATGATGACCGAACGCGCAAAGCACTACCAACACATCGAAATCGTACCACTACATGTAAAATACCCTCAGGGTGGTGAAAAACAACTTATTGAGGCAATTAGTGGTCGTAAGGTTGCCGCTCCACCTGCCATCCCCATCAGTGTAGGAGCAGTGGTGCAGAACGTGGGTACTGCTTATGCGATCTATCAGGCTGTAATGAAAAACAAGCCTCTTGTTGATCGCGTGATAACCGTTACAGGCAAACACCTGAGCAATCCCAGCAACCTGCTTGCCCGCTTGGGCACTCCCTTCCGTCAACTGATTGACGAATGTGGAGGTCTGCCAGAAGATACAGGCAAGATCATTGGCGGTGGTCCCATGATGGGTAAGGCATTGCTTAGTCTGGACGTGCCCATGACCAAGGGGTCAAGCGGTCTCTTGTTGATGCCCCAATCGGAATCCAAACGCATTGAACCCGAGCCTTGCATCCGTTGTGCCAAGTGTGTTAGCGCTTGCCCCATGGGGCTTGAGCCTTATCTCTTATCTAAACTGGGCGTTCAAAGCGATTGGGACAGAGCCGAACATGAGGATGTACTTAGCTGTATTGAGTGCGGCAGCTGCCAGTTCACCTGTCCCAGCCATCGCCCCCTTTTAGACGGTATCCGCATTGCAAAAGTAGCTGTGGGTGGTATTGTTCGAAGCCGACAGACGAAGTAAAATCATAACCACCTGACGAATACAAATCTAAACAACAAAAATGAATAAATTCGTTATCAGTCTGTCCCCACACGTTCACAGTGGAGACAGCGTACAGAAAAACATGTATAGCGTTTGCCTGGCTCTGGTGCCTTCGCTCCTTTGTAGCCTTTGGTTTTTCGGTCTGGGCGCAGCCATCGTGCTTTTGAATGCTGTAGTTTTTTGCGTTCTTGCCGAATGGTTCATCAGTAAGTTCATTTTGGGACGCGACGGAAGTAGCATTGCCGACGGTAGTGCTATTGTTACGGGACTTTTGCTTGGATTTAACTTGCCAGCCAACCTCCCGCTTTGGATTATTGCCATTGGTGCCATTGTTGCCATCGGAATTGGCAAGATGACCTTTGGCGGCTTGGGGCAGAATCCATTTAACCCTGCCCTTGTGGGACGTGTCTTCCTGCTCATCAGTTTTCCTGTTCAAATGACCACATGGCCGATTCCTGGTCAGTTGACGGCCTATACGGATGCCTTGACAGCAGCCACTCCCCTCGCTCTGGCTTCAGAGGGCAAAATCAACGAGATACCTGGTGCCACGGATTTGCTCTTAGGCAACATGGGTGGTTCGCTGGGCGAGGTAAGTGCTATCGCCTTGCTTATCGGTTTTGCGTTTCTGTTATGGAAGAAGGTAATCACATGGCATATCCCCGTAAGCATTTTAGGAACAGTAGCCGTACTTAGTTGTCTGTTTTGGATTTCCAATCCAGAGAGTTACCTTAATCCCCTCCAAACGCTTCTAACTGGCGGACTTATGTTGGGTGCCATTTTCATGGCAACAGACTACGCCACAAGTCCTATGACTCACAAAGGTCAGCTCATTTATGGTGTGTCTATTGGCTTTATCACACTCCTCATCCGCTATTGGGGTGCTTATCCCGAGGGGTTAAGTTTTGCTATTCTTATCATGAATGCCTTTACCCCACTCATCAATACCTATTGCAAACCCAAACGCTTCGGTGCGAAGTAATACAAGCAGAAGGGAAAGAAAATGAAAAAGTTAGAATCAACATGGTATAATATGGCCACTGTGCTTACTCTCATCAGCGTTATTTCGGCTGGCGCATTGGCCTATGTAAACAAACAGACAGCACCTGCTATCCAGGAAGTTAAAAACAAGCAACTATCGGACGGTATTAAGGCTGTTTTGGGAGCAGACGAGGTTGTTGTACAGAAAACAGACACTCTGCACGATGAAGTAAAAGGTGATGCCATCGTGTATTACACCGACAAGGGCACAGCCTTGCAGACTACAGATGCCAAAGGTTTTGGCGGTAAGCTAACCGTACTTGTCGGCTTAGGGGAAGGTGGTAAAATCCTTGGCTACGAAGTGATGGAAACCAGTGAAACGCCTGGCCTCGGAGCCAAGGCAGACAAGTGGTTCCAAAAAGATGGTAAAGGAAATATTATCGGAAAGACAGGCGGTACGTTGAAGGTTACCAAGGACGGTGGTGAAGTTGACGCTATTACAGCCAGCACCATTACCAGCCGTGCTTTCCTGCGTGCTGTAAATGATGCGGCTAACCGTCTTTCCGGTACAATGCCGGCTGAAGAAAGTTCTATAAACAACACCAAGAATTAAATATCGAAAACTATGTCTGCATTGAAAATAATCACCAACGGTATTGTCAAGGAAAACCCTACATTCGTTCTCCTTTTGGGTATGTGTCCCACACTGGGCACCACCTCCAGCGCGTTGAATGGCATGTCCATGGGCTTGGCGACGATGGCCGTACTAATTTGCAGTAATTTTATCATTTCTCTTATCAGAGATCTCGTTCCTAATGCGGTGCGCATACCTTCTTTTGTGGTGGTTATTGCATCTCTGGTAACGGTTTTGCAAATGCTTATCAAGGCTTATGCTCCTGATTTGGATAAGAGTCTGGGGCTCTTCATTCCCCTTATCGTGGTGAACTGCATTATCTTGGGTCGGGCAGAAGCCTTTGCTGCCAAGAACAGTCCTCTGGACAGTATCTACGACGGATTAGGCATCGGCATTGGTTTTACGCTTGCCCTTACCCTCCTGGGAGCCATTCGCGAGCTTTTAGGTACAGGAAAGGTCTTTGACCTGACACTCTTCCCGGAAAGTTATGGTGCCCTCGTTTTTGTTTTGGCTCCAGGTGCATTCATTGCCCTTGGCTATCTTATCGCTATTGTCAACAAACTTAAAAAGTAATAAAGCACTATGGCATATATTCTTATTTTTATCACCGCCATCTTTGTCAACAATGTGGTGCTGAGCCAGTTCCTTGGCATTTGTCCCTTTCTGGGCGTTAGTAAGAAAGTTGAGACCGCTGCCGGTATGGGTGCAGCAGTGGCCTTTGTGCTTACGCTTTCTACATTGGTAACCTATCTGATTCAAACGCAGGTACTCATTCCCTTCCACTTGGAATACTTGCAAACGATAGCCTTTATTCTTGTTATTGCGGCGTTGGTTCAAATGGTGGAGATCATCCTTAAGAAAGTAAGTCCTGCTCTGTATCAGGCATTGGGTGTTTTCCTCCCGCTAATTACCACCAACTGTTGTATCTTGGGCGTGGCTATCCTTGTGGCAGAAGGAACGTACGACCACACCGGTATCGAGTCAGCGGGACTATTGACGGGTGTATGGTATGCGCTTTGTACCGCCCTCGGTTTTGGTCTGGCCCTCATCATTTTTGCCGGTATCCGTGAACAGCTAAGTTTGATGGATATTCCCAAAGGTATGCAGGGTATGAGCATCGCTTTGGTAACCGCAGGTCTCTTGGCCATGGCATTCATGGGCTTTAGTGGTGTTAATAACGGTCTTGCAAGGCTTTTTGAACTACAATAGCAAATAAGCGGAAGGGATAAAACGACAATCGCCTCGTTCTGATATCGAAGAACGAGGCGATTGTCGTTTTACTCCTCTTTTGGATTAAAGTTCTTCACTAAATGATAAGCGTCTTTGGGTTGATACTTAGCGTCAAAAAGCAGGGGATAGTTCCTCTCTCCTACCCATGAATCTTTATCACTCAAATTCCAAAAGGTAACGCATCTCACCACCTGCTTATGTTTCCTAAGCACTTTGAAGAGATCCACGTACTGCTTTTCAAAACGTGCCTTCACCTCGGGAGTAATCTGCACACCTTCCGTACTTAAATTCAAATCTCCACCCATCTCCTGATTGGCTCGGAGATCCAGCTCGGTAATGTGGATGGTACTTACAAGCTCGGAATACTTCTGGATAGCGACATCCACATCCTCGATTCTTGGTCCATAGATACTATAGTGTCCTTGCATACCGACGGCATGGATGGGTGCGCCCTCAGCTTTCAGCTTTTTAATCATGTTATATATTCGGTTACGCTTTTCCGGTATTGCAGCGTTATAATCATTGTAAAAAAGGACAGCATTGGGGTCTGCCTCATGCGCCCAGATAAAGGCCATTTTGATAAATTCATCACCCGCAATTTGATACATGGGCGTGTTTCTGTAGGGGCCATTGCCGTCTGAAATCGCTTCATTTACAACATCCCAAGCATAGACCACATCCTTATACCGATTCACAACAGTAAAGATATGTTCCTTCATGTTTTGGTAGAACTCCTCCTTGCTCAATAAGTTGCCTTGCGAATCTTGATACATCCATCTGCCTATCTGGTTGTGCCACATCAGGCAATGGCCTCGCAACTTAAGCCCGTTGCGCCGACAGAAATCAGCGACACTATCGGCCTCCCTCCAGTTCCATCTGTCTTTGGAAGGGTGCACGCTGCCTGGTTTCATGGCGTTCTCTGCAGTGATGCTGTTAAACTCTCTTTTTATCAGGGCTATCTGTTGTTCATCAGCAATATTTCTCATATTCACTGCCACACCGACATCAAAATACCCGGCATAGGCATCCTTTAAGCCCTTGGCATTTTGTTGAGCTTTCACGGTGGAGGCACATAGTGCCATAGCCACTACAACTAAAAAAGAACAGACTGTTTTTCTCATGGTCGGTACGTATCGGATTTTTTAGAACGGGAATAAAAGAGGCAGCACTAATGTCATGACAATTCCCATCACAATCTGCAAAGGCAGCCCCACACGAACATAATCAGAAAAACGATACTCACCTGCTCGCATTACCAAGGCATTGGGTGGAGTGGAGAACGGAGAGGCGAAACACATACTGGCACCCAAGGTTACAGCGAAGAGGAATGGATAAGGACTTGCACCTGTGCCCTGAGCTGCCGCCAATGCGATGGGTGCCATGAGCACAGCAGTAGCGGTATTGCTAATGAACATCGTCAGCAATGAAGTGGTAAAATAAATGCCGGCCAGCAGGGCAATGGGGCCTGCCCCACCCAATATTCTAACTAACGATTCTGATACCCAAGAGGAGACACCCGTCTTTTCCAAAGCCAAAGACATGGGCATCATGGCAGCTATCAGCACGACACTACTCCAGTTGATGGTGCGATAAGCGGCTTCAACATCACGGAAACACCCACCCAGAACCATCAGCAAACCAGCCAGCATGATTGCCGTAACCGGAGCAATGGGAATAAAATCAAACACCATTACCAACACCATACAAAACAGGATAAAGGCTGCCAAGGGTGCTTTATAGGTGAGTGTGACGCGTTGGGCCTGTTCTTCCGGACGACTCAACAAAACCCAATCCTCATGTTCAGCTGCCAAGGCAGAGATACTGTCCCACTGCCCTTGTACCAATAATACATCGCCAGCGTGCAGACGCTCTTGGGCCAATCCGTTTTTTAGATACCCACCATCACGCTTGATGCCCAGAATGCTCACTCCATGACGCTCACGCATTGCGGATTCACTCACTCGCAAGCCATCAAGGCGCGAAGAAGGCATCACCACTAATTCAGTAATTCCAATATCATAGAAGCCTGTTACATGCCCATCCAACTTACGAAGACGAAAGTCATGGGCAAGACGCGCCACTGAATCATCCTCACCCGTCAGGTATAGAATCTCGCCAGGAGCAAAAACCTTGGTAGCTGCGGGTAAACTTTGGCGCACCTGCTTCCAAAGTGAATTGCGTTTTGTTTCGCCCTCGCGCACTTCCAAGATACTTACGCCATAACGCTCGCCCAGACTGGCTTGCGCTACCGTCTGACCAACTAAGGGTGATTTAGAACCGATACGCAATCGGGTCATACCAGCAAAAAGAGCATATTCTTCTGCAAGTTCATCGGGCGACTTGACACGCTCTTTTTTGTTTTTTCCTGTTCCCTTACGAACTAAAAGCCTACTGAGCGGAAGCAATACCACGATTCCCACGGAAATACTTATCAAACCCACGGGCAGAAAAGAGAAGAAGCGAAGTGGCTCATAGCCTGCCTGCGTTAGTGTTTCTTGAATCACCAAGTTGGGGGGCGTACCAATCAGTGTGAGCATTCCGCCCAAACTGCTTGCAAATGCCAAGGGCATGAGCAAACGTCCGGGGTGCGTTCCCGCCTGCGCAGCCATACTAATTATAATTGGCATCATCAGTGCTACGGTACCCGTGTTGCTGACAAAGGCACCGATACCCGAGGTAACGAGCATAACCAAAAGGAAAGCCTTGGTCTCACTGCCACCCGCCAAGCGCATCAAACGCTGGCTGAGGGCTTTGGCAAGACCAGTTTGAAGCACTGCGCCGCCAACCACAAACAACGCTACCATCATGATAACTACAGAAGAAGAGAAACCCGAAAGTGCCTCTTGCGGAGTGAGAACACCAGCCAGGATTAACGTAACCAGGGCGGCAAGGGCAACGATGTCGGATCTCACCCGCCCCCAAATAAATCCCGCCACGCTAAGGACAAGAACAATTAATGTAATTACCATAAAGCATCTATAAATCTACTACAAAAATACAAAATTTTTACTTCCTATGCAAGCCAACTCAAACTTATCCCCACGCATAAAGACCGCCCGTTCTGCAACAGACCGTGGATAATACCTCCGACATACCAAAATATACCGACTATCGCTTGCGATAATAGAAAATATATTGTATCTTTGAACTTCATCAGGAGGGAATAATAACAAGAGAATATTGAAAAATGTGTCATGAACAAACTAAAGCTTAATAAACAACTTTGCTTCCGTCTTTATACGGCCAGTAGGCTTATTACTCAGGAATACGAGCCTCTGTTTCGTCCCATGGGTATCACCTACACGCAATACCTTGTACTGCTGGTTTTATGGGAGGAAGACTGCCAACCGGTGAATACCATCGGAAAAAAACTGATGCTTGGCATCAATACGACATCTCCCTTAATAAAGCGAATGGAAGCACTGGGGCTTGTTGAACGCAAAGATAATGCGGAAGACAAACGTCAGCAGTTAATCTGTCTGACAGAAAAGGGGAAAGCCTTCAGAAAGGAGGCGGAGGCTGTGCCTGACTGTATGCTGTCCAGACTGAAAGACTACGGCCTTTCTCTCGATGAAGACCTCTTGCCACTGGTTCCGCTGCTGGATAATATAATTGACAGAATGGCTACGAAGTCCTCAAAGAACAAATGAATGTTTTTTTGTATCATGAACTCAGTAGAATTAGCTTTGAAAATTGCAGTCGAAGCACACCAAGGACAAATTGACCGGACTGGTGAGCCTTATATCCTACATCCCCTGGCAGTAGGACTGATGGGACAGACGGATGAGGAGCGCGCGGCAGGCTTTCTTCATGATGTCATCGAGGATAGCGAATGGACTGCCGAGGGACTCCTTCAAGCTGGTGTCAAGGAGAGTGTCGTAAGCGCTCTCCAACTGTTAACGCATACTGACGACCTTACCTATGACGAGTATATCCAACGTATTTTGGATTCGCAGAACCCCATTGCTCTTAAGGTCAAGTACAATGATCTGACACACAACTACAAACGCGGAAAGGCTTTTCCTGACTTACAGTTGAAGCACGGGGCTGCTCTTAAGAAAATCTCAGAGGCCGTAGAGGCAATGAATCGTGTCGCTCCATACGACGTACAACGTGCAAAGGACACCGCTCACGAAGTTGCTGTCTTTGCCGCCGGTTGTTTTTGGGGCGTGCAGCATTATATGAAAAGGCAGCCCGGGGTCCTGAAGACCTACGTGGGATACACGGGAGGAACGGAAGAACACCCTACTTATGAGCAAGTACGCAGTCAGCGTACCCGGCATCTTGAAGCTGTGCTTGTGGAATATGACCCATGTGCAACGTCATTTGAGACGCTCTGCCGGCTCTTCTTTGAAATTCATGATCCCGGTCAAAGCAACGGACAAGGCCCGGATATCGGAAGCCAGTACCTCAGCGCTATTTTCGTTCTGAATGGAGAGCAAGCGAAAATAGCGGATAAACTCATCAAAGTTCTTCGAGAAAGAGGGCATGAGGTCTGCACATCGGTTCGTCCTCTGCAAGCCTTTTGGGTGGCAGAAAACTATCATCAAAACTATTACGAAAACACCGGCGGTTCTCCATACTGCCATGTGCGAATAAGTAAATTCCCTAAAACAGAAGGGTAGAGCGCAATGCCCTACCCTTCTTCGTATGCTCCTTGAGGGGGAGACCGGATTCATTTTAGGATTAGCTAATCCACTTCACATAGCTGAAGTCCTGGCGATGAGGCAGCTTTTCGTTCTTAGGATAGAGACGATAAGCAATCTTGAAACTGCCGGCATGGCTAAGCTCATGCTGCAACTCAAAGGTAAAGTTGTTGCCCTCACGGCCTACCAGGGTAAACTCCTCGGTCTTGTAAATATGTTCCTCGCCGTTCTTGTCCGTCTGAAGAGTTACGAGTTCAAGACCAAGGGCATTGTCGAGTCCGGCCTCGTCAATCACCACTTGAATCTTATACTTCTGACCAGAGTAAGTATAACCGCTCTGCAATTCCTCGTCTCTTGTTTCGCTAACTACCTTGATGTCATCCCAACGGCTTGCAACGTCCTCCTTCCAAGCTGCAATCTCCTTGGCCAGCTTATTGTCGTCCTTGCTAAGAAGGGCAAAGCGGTCGCGCATCTTGTTGTAGAACTTGCTATAATAGTCATCAAGCTGACGCTTCATGGTGTAATGAGGAGCGATCTGCGCAATGCTATTCTTAATCACCTTAATCCAGCCGGTGCTGTAACCCTTGCTGTTACGTGCATAGTAGAGAGGCATAATCTCGCTCTCAAGCATCGTGTAGATGGTAGCAGCATCCAATTGGTCCTGATAGCCTTGGTTCTGATAGGTACGCTTTTCTGTCAGCGCCCAACCGGCACCCTCGCGATAACCTTCATACCACCAGCCGTCCAATACGCTGAGGTTTACAACACCATTCATGAGTGCTTTCTCGCCACTGGTACCACTGGCCTCCAAAGGACGTGTAGGCGTGTTCATCCAGATGTCAACACCGGAAATCAAGCGACGTGCCAACTGCATGTCATAGTTCTCGAGGAAAATGATCTTACCCAAGAACTGAGGCATCTGACTGATCTCATAGATACGCTTGATCAGTCCCTGGCCGGCACCGTCTGCGGGGTGAGCCTTACCTGTGTAAAGGAACTGCACAGGATAGTTGGGATTATTAACGATTCTCTCCAAACGCTCCAGATCAGTGAACAAAAGGTGGGCACGCTTGTAAGTGGCAAAGCGGCGGCCGAAACCGATCAACAGTGCGTTAGGATTGATTTTATCCATCAAGCCCAGCACACGAGCGGGATCTCCCTGATTCTTGAGCCAGTTGTCCTTGAACTGTTCACGAATATATTCAACGAGCTTGGTTTTCAACTGCATGCGTGTCTTCCAAATCTCCTCGTCGCTTACCTCGTAGATCGCTTCCCATATCTTCTGATTGCTTTGGTCGAGGATATGGCTCGCATCGAAATGTTTCTTATAAAGCTTACGCCATTCGTTAGCGCACCATGTGGGGAAATGCACGCCATTGGTAACATAGCCCACATGGCTTTCTTCGGGATAGTAGCCGTTCCAGATGCCTGCAAACATCTTCTTGCTTACCTCGCCATGAAGCCAGCTTACGCCATTCACCTCCTGAGATGTGTTGCACGCAAAGGTGGACATACAGAAGCGCTCACCCTTGTCTTCAGGATTCATGCGACCCATACCGATGAACTCTTCCCAAGAGATGCCCAACATCTGGGCATAGCCGCCCATGTACTTACCGAAGAGGCTCTCATCAAAGTAGTCATGACCTGCGGGTACGGGAGTGTGAACGGTATAGAGAGAAGAGGCACGCACAAGTTCAAGTGCCTGTGTAAATGACATACCGGACTGAACATAATCAACAAGGCGCTGTACGTTGCACAAGGCAGCGTGTCCCTCGTTGCAATGGTAAACGTCCTTTTGAATACCCAGCTTCTTAAGCATCAAAACGCCGCCGATACCGAGCAGGATCTCTTGCTTGAAACGGTTCTCCCAATCACCACCGTACAGGGCGTGGGTAATCGAGCGGTCGAACTCAGAGTTGAGCTCATTGTCAGTGTCAAGCAGATAAAGCTTTACGCGGCCTACATTCACACGCCAAACATAAGCGTGAACAACATAGTTCGTGTAGGGGACATCCACAACGAGAGGAGTTCCGTCTGCGTTCAGTTCTTGCTCAATGGGCAGGGAACCGAAGTTCTGTGCATCGTAGTTGGCAATCTGCTGGCCATCCATACTCAATGTCTGGGTAAAGTAGCCATAGCGGTAAAGGAAACCAACGGCACACATATCCACGTTGCTGTCGCTTGCTTCTTTAATATAGTCGCCTGCCAAAATGCCAAGGCCGCCCGAATAAATCTTCAGCACCTGGTTCAAGCCGAACTCCATACACAGATAAGCCACACTGGCACGTGTCTTGTCGGGCTCGACATCCATGTAAGCGCGGAAGTCCTTATATACCTTGTCAACCTTAGCCAAGACAGCCTTGTCCTCGCTAAGCTCCTTAAGACGCTCAAAACTTAAACGTTCCAGGAGGAGTACTGGGTTTCCGCCACATTCGTCGAAGAGTTTCTCGTCAAGACTGCGAAACAGACTTCTTGCATCGTGGTTCCAAGCCCACCACATGTTGTGAGCCACCTCCTCCAGCTTTTTCAACTTCTCAGGAATAGAACTGCGAACAGCCACCTGACGGAAAGCGATTGAGTTTGCGTTACTTGCTTTAATTTTCATGTTAAATGTTATTTGTAAATATTGATTTAACTCGTTTTGTTACGTTCCCTGGCATGGCGCAGGGCAATGTCGTAGGCCTCCCAATATTGGTGAATGAAGTTATCCCACAGGGCCTTCTTGGCAATGGCGTGTGCCTTTTTGCGGGCAGCGGTAACCTTGGCTTGAGGCATACCGGCATAGTTCTCCACTGTATTCGCAATAGCATCAGCCACAAAGTCCCAGTTATAGTCTGTGCGCTCAATAACCTCCACACCATCCTGGATATGGCTCTGGCTACCTTTTTCCTTGTTCACCCACATTCCAAATCCGCTCAGATTCGTAGTGATGCACGGGATCTTAAAGGCTACACTTTCCAAAGGAGTATAGCCCCAAGGCTCGTAATAGGAAGGATAGACACAAAGGTCGTTGCCGATGAGCATATCATAATACGAAAGGTTGAATATACCATCGGCACCATCCAAGTAACAGGGAACAAAAATAATGGTAACATTATCATTTATACCGTTCTGCATATTGTTCCACCGCAACATGTTGAGCACATTGTCATCGCCTTCATTATGCAGATGATGGGTGATTACCGGGTTAGGCAGGGGCGTTTCATAGGACTGCGACCAAACCAAACGGTCCATCAGATCTTGTCGCGGGCCAGCCACCCATGCAGGCACCTCGACAAAGGCCAACACCTGATGCTTAAGGCTGTCCCGGTCATTCAAGCGACAAAGGCTCTCGATAAAAACATCAATCCCCTTGTTTTTGAACTCATAGCGGCCGCTCGTTGCTACGATTAAGGTTGAATCAGGAAAGACACGACCCGTCAGGGCATTCGCCACTGCAAACATGGTCTGACGTGCCTTCTTGCGAGAGGCGGTAAACTTACTGGCAGTAGGAACAAAATCACTCTCAAATCCATTCATCAGGACGGCATCGCATGCCCGGTCCAACAGTTGGCGACACTCGTTGGCTGTAACATCGCTAACGGTTGTAAAACAATCCACGTTTTGAGCAGTCTGACGCTCGATACTATGCTTGGCAACCATATTCAGCTCCTGAGCCATTTGGTTGCCGTTATAGGCATAGAGATAGTCGTATAGGGGTTTGTTGTTTCCTGCGATGCTACGCCCAATGCTGGTGGCATGGGTGGTAAAAATTGTGGCAATGGCGGGAACATGTTTTCTGACGTACAAAGCGCCCAGACCTGTCATCCATTCATGGGCTTGATAGATGACATTCCCGTACTTTCCTTTCAGTTGAAAATTGTAGAAGCTCTCTACAACACGACCTGCGGCGTAAGAGAACATACTGGCCTCGTCATAATCGCCATAGCCATGGAGAGAATCCACACGAAAGTCATTCCACATTCCCGCATAGATGTCATTTTTCCTTTCAAAATAAGGAGAAAAGTCCACAAGCACAGCAATGGGATTCCCGGGTATCTGCCAGCGCCCCACACGCACGGCAATTCCTTCTTGAGCAGCCTTTGCCGTCCAAGCTGGGAAAAGCGTATCGTCTTGCGAAAAAAGAGAATGGTCGACTCTTCCAAAATCAGGACCGATAAAAATAAGATTATCATGAAGCTCGCAACCTAAAGTCTTAGCGCGTGTGCTAAGTACGGTGTAAATACCACCCACCTTATTGCATACTTCCCAACTTGATTCAAATACGAAATCCGGCTTTATGTTTTCTTCCACTTAATTGTTTTTTATTTTCTGGGTTGCAAAGTTAAAGAAAAACATTTTATAGTCTGCTTTTTTTGTTCCTTTTCGTATATTTAAGATTCGTTTTCTTGACCTATGACAACTTAGCTTCATGTTGCAAAAAACAAAAAAGGGAAGCAGAAAATCCTGCTCCCCTTGCTAAATAAGTGTTTACATCTTAAATATATCGCCCTTGACGTAGAAGCGGTAATCCTTGATTGCTTCGGGTGCCCCCTCCTCCATACGAGGCAGAATTTGGAAGCCACTGATCTGCTTGTCCTGTCCCAAGTCAATAACAATCGTGTGAGGGAAAGGTACGCCCTGATTGGTGCTCCAATAGGTGCTTTCCTGCAAATCAAAAATCTTCTCGGCATTCTTGTTGCCACTCTTTACATCCTCGTCATCAGCATACGCAATCTGCCAACTTTCACGACTCAGCCGCTTACCGTCCTGATCCAGAAGATAGAATTCGCTGATACAGGCGTACTCGCGGTTCCAATGGCTGTTGAGCGCCTCGATGCAAACATACCGGCCGCTTACGACCTGGCCGAACTTCACCTCCTTCCATCCGTTGCCGGCAGGCAAGGTTCCCTGATGCACGGGTTTCTCGCCGCTCAGGTCAAGATTCTGTCCCTTCAAACGGTGGGTAATGGGACCCGCCATCTGCAACTTGTTCAGTTCGGGCTTCGTTTCTCCTTTCATAACAGTCTCCTTGGGACCGAGTACATCCGTTACGATGATTTCATTCTCTCCCTTCCTGAGCCAGCAACCAGGCATATAAAGCGTTTGCTGAGGACCGACAGACCAGAAACGGCCGATGGCATGACCGTTGACGTACACCTGTCCCTTACCCCACGAACTCATATCCAAGAACGTATCTCCCACCTTCTTCAGATTAAAGGTGGCGCGATAGTTGCCACGGCCTTTGTTGTCAGCGGTCAGGGGTTGATACTTCAGGGCCGTTTGGCTCTTATAGTCGTCGGGCAGGAGGAAAAACTGCCAGTTCTTCAACTGTATGTTGTATTTGTCTCCATCTTCATACTGCAACTCCACCTTATCCGTAATACCCTTGAAATCCTTGATGGCACGACCAAAGTTAATGCGCCCCATGGCTTCTACGTAAATATCCAGCACATCCCCCCGCTTGAGCATAGGCAGAACGATACTGTTCTCGTGCTTAATGCGGTCCATGGTACCTATGTACTTTTGGTTTATGAAAACCTGTGCATAGTCATGGGCATCGGTAATCTTAAGAACACTCTCTACACGGACATCCTGCTTGACAGTGGTACGATACATCACGCAACCCCATCCTTGATTCAACTCCTCGAAGCTCTTAACGTCAGCACTATGAATGGGCTGTGGCAGATTGGCGTACAGAGGGGCCACCTCGGCAAACCGGATTTCGGGAATGGCTATGGTCTTAAACTCGGCAGGTACCTTGGCAAGCTTGCCATTGTCCGCATAGCCGGCCATCATTTTGCGCAACTCCCAGTACTTTGGAGTCGTTTGCCCGGCCTCGTTGATTGGCGCGTCATAATCATAACTGGTTACGTCAGGCGCAAAACCAGGACTGTTGGCACCTGCCCAATGCCCCCAATTCGTGCCTCCATGCGTCATGTAAAGACTGAAGGAGATGCCACGGTCCAGCATTTCCCGCAAACCATTTACCATGTCTTTTGCACCACGTGTTTCGTGATTGGCACCCCACTTGTCAAACCATCCGCTCCAGAACTCGGAGCACATCAAGGGGCTATCGGGGCGCAGTTCCTTCAGACGACGAAACTCGTTGTCGATATTGGCCCCCGTACCGAAATTCATGGTCCAAACCAGGTCGTCAAGACCATTCTTGGTGAAGTTTGAACTCCAGTCGCACTGGAAAAGCAACACCTTGTCAAAGCCACTCTTACGAACAATATCACGTACCGCAGCAATATAAGGCTTATCCTCGCCATAACTGCCATACTCATTTTCCACCTGCACCATGATGATGGGACCACCCTTTTCGATGGTCAAATCGCCCAGTTGCCTGCCCACCTCTTTCTCGAAAATCTCCAGCCGTTCCATGAAGTAGGGGTCTTGCTCGCGCAATCGGATGTCTTTCTTCTTCAGGAGCCACCAAGGAAGACCACCCATATCCCACTCAGCACATACATAGGGACCGGGACGCAAGATGACATACAAACCATTTTTCTGAGCCAATTTAACAAAGGCACGTATATCATTATTGCCCGTAAAGTCAAACTTGCCTTCTTCCTGTTCGTGGATATTCCAGAAAACATAAAGACACACCGTATTCATCCCCAGAGCCTTGCACATCTGAATACGCTGCTCCCAATATGGGCGTGGAATACGAGGATAATGCAATTCGGCCGCCTTGACGACAAAAGGTCTGCCATGAAGCAGAAAGGTTTTGTTGCCCACCTCGAACGCATTCGACTGCATGGCTGCGGCATTCTGCCCCATCAACAAGAAGGCGGCAAGCAATGTTGTTGCAAAAAGTTTTAGAGTCATAGATTTAGTACTGAAAGTTTGTTTTATTTCGTTCTCCTGTCGGCAAAGATATGAATATTTAAGTTTAAAAACAACACTTATGGGTTTACTCTGCATCTTTTAGTGCTAAAAGAATCTCCAACAAAGTTTGGGTATAAGAACAAAAAGAAAGCATATATAGGAATCAGCTTACATTCTGCATTTTTCCGAAGGCTTTTTTGAGAGAAAATCCCGATTCAGGCCCATCTCCACCCTGATTTTTGCAATTTTCAGAAGATTGATTTTCAGATGTTTAATTTTTCCAACACGAATTTTCCTGCGGATTAAGCGTGAATAAACGGATTTTCGGACGAAAAACAAGTCATCAAACCTTACAAAACCAAGTATATAATTGAACAAAAACAACGGGTTTGTTGGACCAAAACAAATAAAAGAAACGGAAACCTCCCAAATATGAACGCAAACAAGGTTCTTTCTGGACGGATTTTGCCCTACAACAGATTCGGAAGCAGATAAGTTTGGAATATCATAATGACAGAGAAAAGAACTATTTCCCTGTCATTATGATATTCCCCCAAAAACCACAATCAATCAGCAAACATGGGATAATGCGCCATGGTCTCGTTCACCTCGTGGCGGACGGCAGCAATGTTGGCTTCGTCCTCGGGAGCATCCAGCACGCGCTCTATCCATGCGGCAATCCGGCGCACCAAGTCTTCCTTGGCCCCGCGGGATGTAATGGCAGGCGTACCCAAGCGGATACCGCTTGTTTGGAACGCACTGCGGCTGTCGAAGGGAACCATGTTCTTGTTTACCGTAATATCGGCCGCCACCAGGGCTTTCTCTGCCACCTTGCCGGTCAACTCCGGATATTTGGGTCGCAAATCAACCAACATGGAGTGGTTATCCGTACCGCCACTAACAATGTAGAACCCACGTTTCGTAAGTTCTTCCGCCAGAACCTGAGCATTCACCTGCACTTGTTTTGCCCATGCCTTGAACTCGGGCTGCAAGGCCTCGCCAAAAGCGACGGCCTTTGCGGCAATCACATGCTCCAAGGGGCCACCTTGAATGCCGGGAAAAACAGCACTGTTCAAAAGCATACTCATCATTTTCACCTCGCCCTTGGGTGTGGTTTTCCCCCAGGGATTGGGGAAATCTTCACCCATTAAGATCAGACCACCGCGGGGGCCTCTGAGGGTCTTATGGGTAGTGGTGGTAACAATATGGGCGTATTTCACGGGATTATCCAACAGACCGGCAGCGATGAGCCCTGCGGGGTGCGCCATGTCCACCATCAAGAGTGCACCTACGCGGTCGGCTATTTCACGCATACGCTTATAATCCCATTCGCGGCTATAAGCCGACCCACCGCCCACTATCAGTTTGGGCTTATGCTCCAATGCCAGGCGTTCCATCTCTTCGTAGTCCACGCGTCCCGTTTCCTTGTTCAGATTGTAGCCTACGGGATGATAAAGGATACCGCTGGTATTCACAAGCGAACCATGACTCAGGTGGCCTCCGTGGTCAAGATTAAGACCCATGAAGGTGTCTCCGGGATTCAACACGGCCAGGAAAACAGCCGCATTGGCTTGTGCGCCGCTATGCGGCTGCACATTGGCATACGCTGCGCCAAAAAGTTCTTTGGCACGGTCAATAGCCAGTTGTTCCACCTGATCCACCACTTCGCAACCGCCGTAATAGCGCTTGCCGGGATAGCCTTCGGCATATTTGTTGGTCAGACAGCTGCCCATCGCCTCCATCACTTGGTCGCTGACACTGTTCTCACTGGCAATCAATTCGATGCCACGCGCCTGGCGTTCATGCTCCTGACGAATCAGGTCAAAAACTAAGTCATCACGTCTCATATTTGTTCCGGTTTAATTAAGGTTATTGAATCAAGGAATATTCTTTACAGCAACTTGACCTCGTCCAGGGCAACCTCGTTGTTGCAATAATGACATTTGAGTTGGGGGCCTAATACCCGAAAGCGCGTGCGCATAGGCTCGTTATTGGTTATACACTTCGGGTTGCTACAACGTACAATACCGACGAGTTCCCGGGGCAATTCGATACCTTTTTTCTCAACAATCTCATAATCACGGATAACACACAGCGTGAGGTGCTGACAAACAACGGCCAGTTGCTGTAATTCGGCATCCGTGAAGTATTTATCCGCTATTTTCACAATGCCCTTTGTACCCATCGCCTCGCTCTTCAGGTTCAGTCCGATGGTAACAGGCGAATGTACGTCATGAAGATTCAGCAGATTGATAATCTGAAAAATCTTGTCGCTGGGAATATGATCTATCACCGTACCGTTCTGAATAGCGGCCACTTGCAATTCTACTTTCTTCATAGGATGATGTTTTTATCATTGACAACGTCTTCCAGCGTGATGTTCAGCGCATCACAGATAAGCGCCTCACGAGCGAAAAGACCATTTCTTGCCTGCTGGAAATAATAGGCATGAGGATTGTCGTCGATGGCGTATTCAATCTCGTTCACGCGCGGCAGGGGGTGCAATATCTTCATGTTTTCCTTCGCTCGGGAAAGCATATCCAACTTCAAGAGATAACGGTCTTTGACATGCTCATATTCCGCAATGTCGGCAAAGCGTTCCTTCTGCACGCGTGTCATATAAAGAATGTCTGCTCCGGCAATGGTGTCGGCATCGAAATCTTCATGCTCAATGAATCTCACATGATTGTCGCGGCAGTACTGTTTCCAAGGCTCCGGCATTCTCAGCTCCTGAGGCGAGATAAAATGGAAGGTGGGATTAAAATGACGCATGGCTGTCAGCAAGCTATGTACGGTGCGACCATATTTCAAGTCGCCAACCAAATAAATCTGCAAATCATCCAACGTTCCTTGTGTTTTGTAGATGCTATAAAGGTCAAGCATCGTTTGGGAAGGATGTTGGTTAGCGCCATCGCCGGCGTTCAGAATCGGAACGGGGCTGATCTCAGAGGCGTAAAGGGCCGCCCCCTCCAAATAGTGCCTCATGACAATGATGTCGGCATAGTTGCTGACCATCATGATGGTGTCCTTCAGCGTTTCTCCCTTTGTGCCACTGGTTACCTTGGGATCGGCAAAGCCAATAACGCGCGCTCCAAGACGGCAGGCTGCGGTCTCAAAAGAAAGACGGGTGCGCGTCGACGGCTCAAAAAAAAGGGTAGCTACAACTTTACCCCGCAGCAAGTTGCGGTTGGGGTGCTTCTCGAACTCTTCTGCCATACGTATCAGATACTCCAGCTTTTGGCGGCTATGATTCGCAATGGCCACTAATGAGTTAGTTTCCATGTTTCCGAGAGATTAGTATTTCGTTAACTTTTCCAAAGGTACAAAAAAACTTTTTCTCCGCAACGTTTTAAGTATTCTTTTTAATTTTCCCAACATGAAAAGTTGGCTGATTCCAATATATTCCGTAACTTTGCTATAATAAAGAAAATAGTCAAAAAACACATGCGCAAACTATTCGCAACCCTACTGTGGACGCTATTCTTTTCGGGCATTGTTGTAGTGTCAAGTCTGTTTTTCCTCATTGACAGAGGAATCATTGGCTACATGCCCGATTTAGGACAACTGGAAAACCCTGTCGACAAATATGCCAGTCAGGTTTTTGCCAGTGACGGTGCGTTGTTAGGAACGTGGAGCTACAGCCGTAGCAATCGTGTGTTCGTAAGCTATAACGACTTGCCTCAGAGTCTCATCGACGCCTTGGTTGCTACGGAAGACGAACGGTTCTACGAACATAGCGGTATCGATTTCCGTGCGCTTTTTCGTGCGGTATTCAAGCGCGGCATCCTAAGACAGAAGAATGCGGGCGGCGGCAGCACCATCACGCAGCAGCTGGCCAAACAGCTTTACAGCGAGCGTGCCAACAGTACGTTTGAGCGTCTTATGCAGAAGCCCATCGAGTGGGTCATTGCCGTAAAACTGGAACAGACGTACACGAAAGAGGAAATCATTAACCTCTATCTCAACTATTTTGATTTTTTGCATAACGCCGTAGGCATCAAATTGGCGGCCAACACTTATTTCGGCAAGGAACCAAAGGACTTGACAATCGGAGAAAGCGCAACGCTGGTCGGTTTGCTTAAGAATCCCAGCTATTACAACCCCAAACGCAATCTGAAACGCAGCGAAGAGCGCCGGAACACCGTGATAGGACAAATGCGCAAAGTAGGGTTTCTGACGGATGCACAGGCGGACAGCGTGATGCGTGATACGCTGAACATTGACCATTACAAGGTACAGACACACACCACGGGACAAGCCACTTATTTCCGCGAATATTTGCGAACCGTAATGACAGCGAAGAAGCCTAACCGTAGCGATTATGCTTCATGGCAGACACAGAAATTTTATGAAGACTCGCTGGCGTGGGAACTGGACCCTCTCTATGGATGGTGCAACAAAAACATCAACAAAAAGACAGGACGCCCCTACAACCTTTACGAGGACGGTTTGAAAGTGTATTCCACCATTGACAGCCGTATGCAGGCCTATGCCGAGGATGCAGTAGAGAAATATGTTGTCAATCATCTCCAACCCCTCTTCGACCGCGAACGGCGCGGCACACGGAATCGTCCCTATGGCAATAATGTAACCTATGACCAAGTATATAAGGCACTCACACGTGCCCAGCATCAGTCTGAACGTTATATTACACTGCATAACGCTGGATATAGCGACAAAGAAATAGACAAGGATTTTGCGACTCCCCGGGAGATGACCGTCTATACGCCCCACGGCGAGGTAGATACCATCATGAGTCCCATGGATAGCATTAAACACTACAAGAGTTTCCTGCGTTCGGGTTTCGTATGTATCGACAACAACACGGGGCACATCAAGGCTTATGTGGGTGGAACGAATTACGCCAACTTCAAATACGACATGGCTTCGCAAGGACGCCGTCAGGTGGGCTCCACCATCAAGCCTTTCCTATACGCAATGGCTATGGAGAACGGCTGGACACCCTGCGACGTAGTTCCCAATGAGCCACGCACCTACCATGTTGGCGGACAGGCATGGACTCCTCGCAATTCAAGCCAAAGCCGCCGGGGAGAAATGGTAACCCTACGTTGGGGATTGGCGCAAAGTAACAACTGGGTGTCGGCTTATCTTTTGAACAGTCTTAGCCCTACCCTACTGGTTAAATATCTGCGAAAGTTCGGCATCAAGAATCGCAACATCGATGCCGTACTTCCCCTTAGTCTGGGCACTTGCGATGTGAGTGTCTTGGAAATGGTAACAGCATACACGGCTTTCCCAAGAGGAGGCACACGCTGTGCTCCCCTTTTCGTTACCCGCATTGTGGACAGCGATGGCAACGAGGTTGCTAACCTAAGCCAGTTACAGGTGGGAAAAAACAGCAATGATGATTTGGACACCCGCGAGGTCCTAACGGAGGAGGCTGCTTGGCGCATGGTGGACATCATGCAAGGCGTCATGAACGGCGGTACAGGCTCGCGAATGCGTAACCGCTATGGAATCCATGCGCAAATGGCAGGAAAGACAGGTACCACAAACGACAACAGCGATGGTTGGTTCGTGGGATACACTCCCAGCCTGACCTTTGGTTCTTGGGTGGGTGGCGAAGAGCGTCAGATTCACTTCAACAGCATGAGTCTTGGTCAGGGTGCCAACAGTGCCTTGCCCATCGTTGCACTCTTTTTGCAAAAAGTATATGCTACCCCATCCTTAGGATACTCTCCCGAAGAGACGTTCCCCTTCCCCGCCAATTACAGTGCGTGTGGAGGAGACTCCTTTGACCAGGAGGATGAAGAAACGGACAGCATCAGCAGAAATGACAAGGGCGTTGTACAAAGCGTAATCAATGACCTTATGGGACTTTAAAGACAATATAACATGAAATTCTTAGCCATCATACCCGCCAGATACGGCAGTAGCCGTTTCCCTGGAAAGCCACTCGCCATGCTGGGTGGAAAACACATCATCCAGCGTGTCTATGAGCGCGTTCAAAACGTCTTTGAGCAGACGCTTGTAGCCACCGATGACGAACGCATCCTGCAAGCTGTTGAGGGTTTTGGAGGCAAGGCCATTATGACAAGTTCCAACCACCGCAGCGGTACCGACAGATGCTGGGAGGCTTATGTCAAAAGTGGCATCGAAACTGACATCATCATCAATGTCCAAGGCGATGAACCATTTATCAGCTCCGACCAGCTTCGAACCATTCAGGCTTGTTTCAACGATACATCCACGCAGATAGCCACCCTTGTCAAGCCCTTTACTCCCAATGACGGCATTGAGGCATTGAGAAATCCCAATTCTCCCAAGGTTGTCGTGGACAGCAATCAAATGGCTATCTATTTCAGTCGCAGCGTTATTCCTTTTTTAAGGGATATACAGCCAGAGCAATGGCTGGAGAAGCATACTTTCTTCAAGCACATTGGACTGTATGCCTATCGCACAGACGTCTTGCGTGAAATTACGCTCCTACCTCAGGGGAATCTTGAAAAGGCTGAAAGCTTAGAGCAACTACGCTGGTTAGAGAATGGGTTCAAAATCAAAGTAGGCACCACAAACGCAGAAACCATTGGTATTGACACCCCAGAGGACCTTCGTTTGGCCGAACAATTCCTATCAAAACAGAAACAATGAATTATTGTACGCGCGCGTACCTGACCTCAACATATACTTGAACAAAATGAAAAGAAACTTCTATTCCCTCTTATTCTCCTTTCTGCTCTGTCCGCTTTCCATTCAGGCTCAAGACATAACCGTCGGCACCTACAAGACAAGCGATGGAGGAATCTATCAGGGAGAACTCTTCAAGGGCAAACCTTGGGGGCAAGGCAAAACAACCTACAAGAACGGAGATGTTCATGTGGGTAAATATGAAAAAGGAAAAAGACACGGACACGGGGTTTACCAATTTGCTGACGGCGAGAGATATGAAGGTGAATGGATGCAGAATCACCAGCATGGCAACGGCACTTTCTATTTCAAGAACAACAACAAATACACCGGCCTTTGGTTCAGAGACTATCAGCAGGGACATGGAACCATGTATTATTATAATGGTGATGTCTATGTAGGTAATTGGAAAGAGGACAAGCGAAACGGTACTGGCAGTTACACCTATGCCAACGGCACACAATATGTAGGCACTTGGGAGAATGACCTTAAACAGGGCTATGGAAAATTCACGTGGCCCAATGGTGATTACTACGAAGGGGAATGGAAGAACAATAAAATGTGGGGGAAAGGTACCTATCACTATGCCTCTGGCGATGAATACGTCGGTCAATGGGAGAACGGCAAACAGCATGGGCAAGGAATCTTTCAGCTTGCCAGCGGCGATCGCCATGAAGGAACATACTTGCAGGGCGAGCGAAATGGTCAAGGCATAACAACATTTGCTAATGGCGACAAATACAGTGGGCATTATTCCAATGGCGAACAAGACGGTATGGGAACCTACACTTACGCGACGGGAGCCATCTACCAAGGAATGTGGAAGAACGGCAAGCGACATGGAAAAGGTAAATATACCAGCTCAGAAGGCACATACGAGGGAAATTGGAATGCAGGTGTAATGGACGGCGAAGGTACCTTGCGCATGCAAGACGATTATAAATACCGCGGGCAATTCAAAAACGGATTAAAGAACGGCCACGGTATCATGGAAGACAAGAATGGCGTCCGATACGAGGGAGAATGGAAGAACGACATGAAAAACGGTCCTTTCCAAGTGCGCAGCGGTTCAAGCAGCCGTGTTGTGAATTATGTCAACGACCGCGAAATCAATTAACTATCAAAACTTAATAACCATGATAATAGACAAGATAGATAATATAGGTCTCTACAAGGAACTTAATCCGCGCTTCCAATTAGTAGCAGAGTTCCTGCAATCTCATTCATTGGCCGACATGCCTCTTGGGCATTACGAGATAGACGGGCGTGAACTTTTCGTCAACATCGTTGAGTCGGATCCCAAAACTCGTGAAGCCGCTCGACTGGAAACCCACAACGAGATGATAGATATCCAGATTCTCCTTCAAGGAGATGAACAACACGGCTTCTGTCCTCGCAGCCTGCTTGCGTCAGCCGCATACGACGCAGATAACGATATAACCTTCTACAGCGAACCTTTCGATAATATCATGAGGGTTTTTCCCGGTCAGGCTGTCATCTATTTCCCTGAAGACGCCCACGCTCCCGCGATCTGCGAATCCCCTATCCGAAAGGCTATCTTCAAAGTCAAGAAATAACAACTTAATTACCACATACCATGGCAAAAGCAACAAGCACAGCACCAAAGAAAAGTGCAGCTAAAAAGAAAAGCACGACCAAGCCTAAGCGTTCGGTACCCGCAAAGCCAGCGCTGAAGCTTATACGTAACGATAAGTATCTGGAACCTTTCTCCGATGCAATCAACGGTCGTCACGCAATGGCAGAGAAAAAGATTCTGGAGCTGACGGATAAAGGCAAAACCACCCTGAAGGACTTTGCAAGCGGTCATCTTTATTTTGGCCTTCATCATCTTGATGACGGACGATGGGTTTTGCGTGAGTGGGCTCCCAATGCAACCTCCATTTTTATCGTAGGCGATTTCAATAACTGGACAGAGACTCCCAAGTACGCCATGAAACGCATTCGCAAGACAGGCAACTGGGAGATAGTACTTCCCGCCAATGCGCTTCAGCATGGACAGCTCTACAAACTTCACATCAAATGGGAAGGTGGCGAAGGCGAACGTATTCCAGCCTGGGCCACACGTGTCGTTCAGGACGAGGTAACGAAAATCTTCAGCGCACAAGTGTGGGCTCCGGAACAGGCTTACAAGTGGGAGGTGAAGAAATTCAAACCTTCAACAGACCCCTTGCTTATCTACGAGGCACATATTGGCATGGCGCAGGATGCGGAGCGCGTGGGTACTTACCGCGAATTCAAAGAGAATATCCTGCCTCGTATCGTCAAGGACGGCTACAATTGTATTCAACTGATGGCTATTCAGGAACATCCTTACTACGGTAGTTTCGGCTATCACGTCAGTTCCATCTATGCCGCCAGCTCGCGCTTCGGCACGCCCGAAGAATTGAAAGAACTCATTGACGCTGCGCACCAGGAAGGTGTAGCGGTCATTATGGACATCGTCCACAGCCATGCCGTAAAGAATGAAAACGAAGGTTTGGGCAATTTCTGTGGCGACCCCACGCAATTCTTCTATCCTGGCGAACGTCGCGAACATCCCGCATGGGACAGTCTTTGCTATGACTACGGCAAGAACGAGGTCATACATTTTCTGCTGTCCAACTACAAATACTGGCTTGAGGAATACCATTTTGACGGATTCCGCTTTGATGGCGTTACCAGTATGCTCTATTTCAGTCATGGCCTGGGCGAAGCCTTTACAGGTTATCCCGATTACTATAACGGGCATCAAGACGATAACGCCATTTGCTTCCTTACCCTCGCCAACGTACTCATCCACCAAATCAACGGCAATGCAATCACCGTTGCCGAAGAGGTAAGCGGAATGCCTGGCTTGGCGATTCCCTTCAAAGATGGCGGCTACGGATTTGATTATCGTTTGGCAATGAATATTCCGGACTATTGGATCAAGACCATCAAGGAATTGCGAGACGAAGACTGGAAGCCCAGCAGCATGTTCTGGGAAGTAAAGAACCGGCGTGCTGACGAGAAAACCATTTCCTACTGCGAGAGCCACGACCAAGCGCTGGTGGGCGACAAGACCATAATATTCCGTTTGATAGATGCCGATATGTACTGGCATTTCAAGAAAGGCGACCAAAACTACAACACAGAGCGTGGTATCGCCCTGCACAAGATGATCCGCCTCGTTACCGCGGCAACCATCAATGGCGGTTATCTGAATTTCATGGGCAACGAGTTCGGCCATCCCGAATGGATCGATTTCCCACGTGAAGGCAACGGATGGAGTCATAAGTATGCGCGCCGTCAATGGAACCTTGTGGACAACCCCGAACTCTGTTTCCACTATCTGGGCGATTTCGACCAAGCCATGCTTAAGGTCCTCAAGAAAGAGGATCATTTCCAGAAGACACCCGTTACGGAAATTTGGCACAACGATAGCGACCAAATCCTGGCTTTCCGCCGAGGCGACCTCTATTTCTTCTTCAATTTCAGTCCCAACCGCAGCTATGACGGCTATGGTTTTATGGTACCCGAGGGATCATACAAGTACCTCTTGAACACAGACGCCATTACTTTCGGCGGACACGGACTCAACGAAGACGAGATTGAGCACTTTACCAACTGGGACCCCATGCTCTCCAAGGATGGCAAAGGATGGCTGAAGCTCTACCTCCCTGCCCGCAGTGCATGCGTCCTTCGAGGAGTAAGAGGCTAACACACAATTTACTGGCGGCAGTCAATGATTTTGACTGCCGCCGATAAATTATAAATGTAAAAACTCAGAAATGATACGCCCCAGCGACCTGCGATTGTTGATGAACGCCTCTAACACTTTCGATGAGGCCTGCGTGGGTATATATTCATAATCAGCAACAACAGCAGGAATCAGACAAGACTGTCCGGCTGACAGATGGACACTTTGTCCTGTCGCACGAATCCTAATATCGCAATCACCTGCAAGGCTCGTCGCAATGACAAAACTATCATACTTCAGCATATCACGTCTGAGGAGAGTGTCAAAGTTCAACATCTTCACACTGAAATTAGGCGTATCAAGTACGTCTTCTACCCGACGTGAATCATCCTTACAATTCGTGCGATAATCCGGATAAACCGTAAAATCGATGGCTTTTGCCGCCAGTTCGGTGTGTAACTCCCGAGGTCTGCCATCAAGTCCAGGACGATTATAGTCATAGATACGATAGGTAACGTCTGACGACTGCTGCACCTCCACCAGACGGATACCGCCACAGATGGCGTGAACACGACCGGCCGGCAGATAAAACACATCACCGGGATGCACCTCGTGTCGAGCCAAGGCATAACAAATCGTTCCGTCAGCAACACTTTGCTTATACTCCTCGGGAGAAATGTGCTTGCGGAAACCGGCGTAAAGATACGAACCCGGAGCAGCATCCAAGATATACCACATTTCGCTCTTACCTTTCTTGTTGTGTTCGCGAAGCGCCATTTCGTCGTTAGGATGCACCTGGATGGAAAGGTCACGGCGAGCGTCAATAATCTTAGTAAGCAAAGGAAGTTCGTTATTGTACCTTTGCGCCGTTTCACGCCCCAATATCTCTGATGGATATTTCGCGATTACCTCGGAAAGACGATAACGGGCCCACGTTCCGTTTTCCACTTCAGACTCGGACCCCGGAATAGCAGATACCACCCAATCCTCCGTCCCCCACACCAGATTCTTCCGGTTGGGCTTGAAAAGCATGGGATAAAACTTATCTCTCGACGACTCAACGACACAGCCCACAGTAAGGATGCGCACGTCCGTAATCGCCATAAGCTCGTGATTGACACATTTCTCTACCAACACGAAATCCTCGGCGCGACATGTCGTCTTCTCACCGTTTAGACACATTTCCAATTCACCGGCAAGGACATAGAACGCCTCTTGCATATCAGGATGCACATGTGCCGTAGCAACCTCGCCGGCTTTGAGTTCCGTGATGGCAATCTGTGTCAACGAGCAACCCGACTCGCTCGCTGCCAGCAAAATACGCTTAAGACCCACAGAATGAGAAGTGGGAACGGGAATGATATCTGAGAGATGTCTAATCATAAATAACTGTCATTAACTAAGTTTCAGGATCGGGCAACACGTCATAGGGTTCATCCAGAATACGTCCAAGGGCAATCGTATAATCACCGATATCCAATACCAGACGGCGGCTTTTCCTGATACGCACCACATATCCCTCCAGACCTTTCAACGGACCTGAAGTAATACGCACATAAGGGCCACGACCCTTGAAATGCGACGCCGGATCTTCGATGTATTCGATGCGTGTGGGGTCTGTTGTGGCAACCTGCATGAATGGCTGCATCTGATAATTAGGGATGATCATAGGCTTGTGAGTGATAATACTGTAAGCAAGGTGGTATGGAATCAGCGGACTATGTTCTGAAAGAAAACGTTTGAGGTCCTCTGTCCTGCCTTGTAGGAAAATCATGCCAATGCGAGTTATCTCCATCGTTTCACGTACCGAGGCATGCTTCTTCACCACCTTAGTTTGTTTATGAACAAAATAATGTGGGATAAACACATGCTCACCCGCCAGAGCCCTCATACGCAGTCCCTCGCAGATGTTCTCAATTTCCTTTACCAAGTCCCCAACCTTGTTGGCGCGACAGTAAATAAACCCCCATGAATCCGCACCGTCTGTCATCAAAGAAGCACAGATAAACTCTGGGATGAATATATTACACAAGCTTGTACAGCATTGTTCCTTTTCTTCATATCACTCTGGTTGCAAGCGGCTCCGGGCCACCGATTATCATATTCTGTAGATTTCCTCTTACGCTTGTTTTTTGCAAAGATAAGGATTTTTTCAAGTGAAAGCCACTATTTCCGCAACAAAGTTTCCGCAACCGAATAAAGCTACAATATATGCCGGGAAAAAACTAATATATAATTTTGGAAAAACTAATATTAGTTTTGGTAAAAACAAATACTTAATTTTCGGAAAACAAACACATGAAATAACAGACAAAAACATCATAAAGCAAGAATTAGCTGTAAAACAATGATAATTAGACAAATATGTTTTTCTGCATTTCGTAATGTACTGCAAGAGGGAGATATAGTACAGAAGATGCGGATTGATACAGAAGTTCCTATGCCAAATCATTGGTCGGTTCGTGAATTAAGGCAGATGACCATCGACAGTGGTGTCAGATGGCAATCGAAAACCATATACATTACTTCCACCGTTTTTTTCTGTAACTTTGTACACGAATCTTCTATAACATAAATAAAACACTATGATAAAAATGTATGTGATGAAAACCTGCCCCTACTGTGATTATGTGGAAAAGCAGGTGATTGGAAATCAAAATTTCAAGGTGATTGATATCAGCACGCACGTAAGCAATTTACATGAGTTCCTGGACCTTCGGGACCACCGACCCGAATTTGACGAAGCGAAGGCAGAAGGAGACATAGGCATTCCCTGTTATGTTCGCGAAGACGGCAGCATCACACTTTCATCGAGCGAGGTGGGATTACGCCCCATGCCCGACGATTATCAGGAAGGCAATGCCTGCCGATTGGATGGGAAAGGGTGTTAAAAACCGAACAAACATATTTAAGACAAGGAGCACTCCCGTGGATTTGGCACGATGTTTGCAGACAATTCTAATTGTTACACATGAAGCAGAGAACAATATGAAAAAAGAGCAGACAAGCCAAAATAAATATAGCGAAAGCCGAAAGTGGGGTTACGCATCAGTAACACGCCCTCTGCCTCAGGACGGTTTCGGTTTTGATGACGAAGAATTTGAGGATGAAGAGGATGAGGATTTCGGTCAACAACGCACAAATATGCGTGCCAAAGGACGCACCCAAGAAGACGGTGAGGCGGAAAGCAAGACACCACACCTGGATGCCTTTGGAACAGATTTGAGTTCTGCTGCCGAAAAAGACCTTTTGGATCCCGTAGTAGGACGCCAGGACGAGATTGAGCGCGTAGCCCAGATATTGTCGCGTCGTAAGAAAAACAATCCAATATTGATTGGCGAACCCGGTGTCGGGAAAAGTGCCATCGCAGAAGGGTTGGCTCTTCGTATCGCACAGCATAAGATTGCGCGCTCGCTATGGCAGAAGCGTGTCGTTGTACTGGACATGGCAGCCGTAGTGGCGGGAACGAAATACCGCGGACAATTCGAGGAGCGCATGCGGGGACTGATTCAGGAACTGAAGGACAATCCCCAAATCATAATCTTTATTGATGAGATTCACACCTTGGTTGGAGCCGGTTCGGCTTCGGGAACAATGGACGCAGCCAATCTGTTGAAGCCCGCCCTGTCGCGTGGGGAAATTCAATGTATTGGGGCCACAACGCTGAAGGAGTTTCACAAGAGCATCGAAAAGGACGGGGCGCTGGAACGTCGTTTCCAAAAGGTGATCGTATCCCCCACCACCAAAGAGCAGACCCTGGAAATCCTGAAGAACCTGAAAAGCCGCTACGAGGAACATCACAACGTGAGTTACACGCCAGAGGCATTGGAGGCCTGCGTCAATCTGGCAGACCGCTATGTCAGCGACCGTTGCTTCCCCGACAAAGCCATTGACGTAATGGATGAAACGGGATCATGCATACATATTCAGGACGTGCCTATACCTGCCGACATACTGCATTTGGAGCATGAAGTGCAGTTGTTGAACGACAAAAAGAACGAAGCTGTGAAAACCCAGAACTTCGAGCTGGCTGCCGACTATCGCGACCAGCTGGAGGTTGCCACACGCTCGCTGGAGCAAAGACGCATTATATGGGAGGCGCAGTTGAAAGAGAATCGCATGCAGATTGATGCCGAAACGGTGGCAACCGTTGTTGCCCGTATGACAGGAATTCCTGTGCAACATATAGGGTCAGAGGAAAACCAACGGCTGCGCGAAATGAGTGACCACTTGAAAAAGCGCGTGATTGGCCAAGAAGAGGCCATCGAAACTCTCGTTCGTAGCATCCAACGCAGTCGTGTGGGATTGAAAGACCCCAACCGCCCTATCGGTGTATTCCTGTTCGTTGGCCCTACGGGCGTGGGCAAGACCCATCTGACAAAAGTACTGGCCAAGGAGGTCTTTGGAAGCGAGGACGCACTGATACGTGTGGACATGAGCGAATACATGGAAAAGCATAATGTCAGCCGCATGGTTGGTGCGCCTCCGGGATACGTAGGTTATGAGGAGGGTGGCGAACTCACCGAGAAGGTGCGCCACAAACCATATAGCGTTATCCTCCTGGACGAAATCGAGAAGGCACACCGCGACGTATTTAACATGCTGTTGCAAGTGATGGACGAAGGACGACTGACCGACGGAAACGGCGATACCATAGATTTCAAGAACACCATTATCATCATGACCAGCAACAGCGGTACGCGTGAGGTAAAGGACTTTGGCAAGGGCATCGGCTTTGGCACTGCCAACAGCCAGGACATGAACAACGAAAAGGCCAAGAGCCTTATTCAAAAGAGCCTGCAAAGACAGTTCGCACCCGAGTTCATCAACCGTTTGGACCAAATCGTTTTCTTTAATGCTCTGAACCAAGAGGCCATCGAACGCATTGTGGATATTGAACTCAAACCGCTCGAGAAGCGTACCCGGCAACTGGGTTATACATTGGAGGTAAGCCCCGAGGCCAAAGAATTGTTGTGCAAAGCGGGATGTGACGTACAATACGGCGCACGCCCCCTGAAGCGTGCCATCGAACACATGTTAGAGGATTCCCTGACACAAACCATTCTGGACGGTGCGGCCAAGGGCAGTACGTTGCGGGCCATAGCCAAAGAAGAAAAGATAGAAATTGAGGTTAACAAATAACAATAACAATTATAGCAAAAATGCAAACAGGTAACATTGGGGTAACAACAGAGAACATCTTCCCCGTTATCAAAAAATTTCTCTACAGCGACCATGAGATTTTCATCCGCGAGATTGTAAGCAACGCCTGCGACGCCACACAAAAAATGAAGACGCTGGCGAACAAGGGGGATTTCAAGGGCGAATTGGACGAACTCAAAGTGAGCGTCAAACTGGACGTCGAGGCGGGAACCATCACTGTCAGCGACAATGGTATCGGCATGACGGCCGCAGAGATTGACAGCTATATCAACCAGATTGCCTTCAGCGGTGCCAACGACTTCCTGGAAAAATACAAGGATGACGCAGCCGCTATCATCGGCCACTTTGGATTGGGTTTCTACAGCTCGTTCATGGTAAGCAAGAAAGTAGAGGTTATCACGAAGAGCTACCAAGACGCCCCTGCACAGAAATGGAGCTGCGACGGCAGTCCCTCTTTCTCACTTGAGGAGAGCGACAAGAAAGAACGCGGTACGGACATCGTTATGTACATAGACGATGACTGTAAGGAGTTTCTGGATAAGAACAAGCTGGAAGGACTCCTGAAGAAGTATTGCCGATTCCTGCCCGTGCCCGTTGTATTTGGCAAGAAACAGGAGTGGAAAGACGGGAAAATGCAGGATACGGATGCCGACAACGTTATCAACGACATCGCTCCCATCTGGACCAAGAAGCCCACGGATTTGAAAGACGAAGACTACAAGGAATTCTATCGCCAGCTCTACCCTATGACTGACGAACCCCTTTTCTGGATTCACCTGAACGTGGACTATCCCTTCAACCTGACTGGTGTACTCTACTTTCCAAAAATCAAGAACCAGATCGAGGTGCAGCGGAATAAGATCCAGCTGTATTGCAATCAGGTCTTCGTAACGGATAACGTAGAAGGCATTGTACCCGACTTTCTCATGCTGTTGCATGGCGTAATCGACAGTTCGGACATTCCCTTGAACGTAAGTCGCAGCTACTTGCAAAGCGACCAGAACGTGAAGAAGATCAGCACCTACATCACAAAGAAGGTGAGCGACCGCCTGCAACAGATTTTCAAACAGGACCGTAAGGATTTTGAGGAGAAATGGAATGACATCCGCATCTTCATCAACTACGGAATGCTGACGCAGGAGGATTTCTATGAGAAGGCCAAGAACTTCTACCTCTTCAAGGACGTAGATGGCAAGTCGTACACGATGGAGGAATACCAAGCGCTGATTAAGGACAACCAGACGAATAAGGAGGGGCAAGTCGTTTACCTGTATGCGCAAGACAAAGACCAACAGTACACCTATATTCAGGCCGCTCAGCAAAAGGGGTATAACGTACTCCTGATGAATGACCAGCTGGACACCCCCCTTATCCAAATGCTGGAACGTAAGTTGGAAAAGACGACGTTCAGCCGCGTTGATGGCGACCTGATAGACCGCTTGATTGAAAAAGAAGATACCAAGCGCGAGGAACTAAGCAGCGAGCGCGCAAGCATCCTGACGGGTATCTTCCAAAGCCAAATCCGCAAGGGGCAGAAAACGGAGTTCATGGTTGAAACGAAGGCTATGGGCGAGGATGCCATGCCTGTGGTTCTGACGCAAAGCGAATACATGCGCCGCATGAAGGAGATGTCGCGCCTGCAACCCGGCATGAGTTTCTATGGCGAGATGCCGGATATGTACACCATGGTACTCAACTCTGACAACACACTTGTAAAGAGCATCCTCAGCGAAGGCGAAACAGCCACCCAAGCACAGTTGAAGCCCATCGAGGCAGAACTGCGCGGATTGAAAGCTCGCCAGGATGTGATGCGCCAGGAACAGGAAAAGAAGAAGCCCGAGGAGATTTCGGATACCGAGCGTCAAGACATGAAGAAGGTCGGCGAGGACATCCAAGCCGAGGAGCAGAAGAAACAAGAGGTGCTGGCCGGCTTTGCAACCAACTGCGACAAGGTGAAACAGGTTATTGACCTGGCCCTCTTACAGAACGGTCTCCTGCAAGGCGAACAGCTGACAAATTTCATCCAGCGTTCGTTCAAGATGATTTAAATTTTCCGGACGAAATAAAAAAGTGCGCCCTGTGTGAAAGAGCGCACTTTTTTATTTGCCTGTCATGATGCCGAGTACCATGCAATCAGTAGCACACATGGCATCAGCTCCAATGCTGGTGAGGTTGTGAATCGAACGGTCGACATCGTCATCGATGATTCCTTCTGCACTGGTAACGTGTCGTCCCTCCATCGACAAGAGGGCGCTTAGCAGAGCGGTGCTGACACCCGACGTGATTTTCAAAGAACATGACGGTTTTGCTCCGTCGCAAATCATGCCGGTAAGGTTGGCTATCATATTCTTTACCGCATAGCAGATTCGAGCATAGTCGCCGCCCATCAAATAGGTAATGCCACAACTGCTGCCGATACTGGCAACCACACAACCACAAAGAGCAGAGAGTCGACCCAGACTCTGCTTGATATATATGGCCGTAAGGTGGCTCAACACAAGGGCACGGATGGTTTCCTCCTCCGTATTCTCGTTTTCTTGAGCATAGACGGCAACAGGATTAGTAGCACATATCCCCTGATTGCCACTTCCGGAATTACTCATTACAGGAATCAAAGCCCCACCCATACGTGCATCGCAGGCCAAGGCCGTTTTGGAAATGATATGCGAAAAAATGCTGTTGCCGAAGATACCATGTGCCATAGGACGCTCTATCGTCTTGCCTAAGCAGTGGCCATAGTTGCCCTTTAGGCTTTCTTGTGCTGCACGCAGATTGTAGTCGCGCGCCTGAAGGATAAAACGCAGTTCATCAACAGGAGATGTGGTAGCAAACTCATGGACTAACTGAAAATTCAACGACACAGACGCCGCTTCTTCTCCTTCGGGCGACACGGCCTCATCCAAGAGCACCTGACCGTCATGTTCCAAATGAACAAAACGGGTATGCGTACCGGCAATAACTGCTTTTGCCTGATGCGCGTCCGCCTCAACAAGAATCTCCACATACAGTTTGTCGCAAATCCCCTCTTTGATATGAATGCCAATAGGGATTTCCCGGATGTATTGTTTACCCAACTCCAAGGTCTCGGGCGTCAGGTCTTTGAGCACCTCCAGCTGATAAGCGCTTTTGCCAATGAGAGCACCCAAGCCCACGGCAATAGGCAAGCCTATCATACCCGTACCCGGGATACCCACACCCATGGCATTCTTGAGAATATTTGGACTTAAGAGCACCGTAATTCGCTCCGGACGCATGGCCAACAGTTCCGTGGCACGTGCGACACACAGCGCGACGCACATGGGTTCCGTACAGCCTACGGCAGGCACCACCTCGCGCTGGATAAGCGCAATTATATTCTCTCTCTTCGTTTTGTCCAGCATGGCATTATGTTCTTTTTCATTTACAAAGTTATAGGTTTTCTATCTTTTCTTTCCTATTTGTAAATAGAAAAAAGCAAACATCAGCCCTATAAAGGCATATTGCCATGCTTTTTGGGAGGATTGCTCTGGTTCTTGTTTCGTGTCATTTCAAGTGCCTGAATCAAGCGGACGCGCGTATCTTTGGGTTCGATAATTTCATCAATATAACCCAACTGTGCCGCAGGAAGAGGATTGGCGAACTTTGCCTTGTATTCCTCAATCTTTTCCGCACGCTCCTCGGGACTTGCCTTGCGATAAAGAATATTACATGCGCCCTCGGCTCCCATGACGGCAATCTCAGCGGTACGATAAGCCAAGTTTACGTCTGCACCAATACATTTGCTGTTCATAACGATATACGCACCGCCATAAGCCTTGCGTGTAATCAGTGTTATCTTGGGAACGGTGGCTTCGGCAAAGGCATACACAATCTTGGCGCCGTGACGTATGATTCCATTATGCTCCTGCTGCACGCCAGGAAGGAAACCGGGGACATCCTCTACGGCAACAAGAGGTATATTAAAACAATCGCAGAAACGGATAAAACGGGCAGCCTTGTCGCTGGCATCAATATCCAATGCACCGGCAAGGAAACTGGGTTGGTTCGCCACAAAACCCACGGTTCGTCCTGCCATTCGTCCAAAACCGACAACAATATTTTTGGCAAACTCCGACTGTATCTCAAAGAAATACTGTTGGTCGCAGATGGGCTCTATGATATTACGAATATCATAGGGAAGATTTGGGTCTTCAGGAACAACATTATCCAGTTCGTGACAAACGCGGTTCACTTCGTCCGTAATGGGATGAGCCGGCGCATCCTCCATATTGTTTGAAGGGATAAAACCTATCAGTTCGCGAATGGTCATCAACGTGTTTTCGTCGTCCTTACAAATGAAATGACTGACTCCGCTCACTGCATTGTGTGTCATCGCACCACCAAGCGTCTCTTTGTCAACATCCTCATTGGTTACAGCCTTGACCACATTGGGACCCGTTACAAACATCTGGCTTTGGTCCTTGACCATCAATATAAAATCCGTAAGTGCTGGCGAGTAGCATGAGCCACCGGCACATGGACCCATAATGGCACTAATTTGCGGAATAACGCCGGAAGCCATTACATTACGCCGGAAGATATGGGCAAAACCAGTCAGTGATTCCACACCTTCCTGAATACGTGCGCCACCCGAATCGTTCAATCCGATAATTGGGGCACCATTCTTGAGCGCAAGGTCTTGCACCTTAGCGATCTTCTGGGCATTGGCCGCAGAGAGCGAACCACCCAGAACACCGAAATCGAAAGCATATACAAAAACGATACGTCCGTCAATCTTTCCATAACCGGAGATGACGCCATCGCCTTCATATCTCTTATTGTCCATGCCGAAGTCTGTGCAACGATGCACGACATGCTTGTCCATTTCAACGAATGTACCACGATCCAGAAGTACTTCTATTCTTTCTCTTGCCGTAAGCTTATTAGTCATTGTTTACCTCCAATCTGATTAATACTTGTTCAACCCTTACATTATCGCCGCTTTCTACAAGAACCTCCTTCACTTTACAATCGGCACTCACCTTGTAGTTTGACTGCATTTTCATGGCTTCCATCGTGAGGACGGTGTCATCCGCCTTCAGCACATCGCCCGGCTTAACGTAAACCTTCACTATCTTGCAAGGCATGGGCGCCGTAATGACATCCGTCTGGGCGTCGCTCTGCGCCCCACCCCTACGCATCTTCATATACTTAGCTTGTGAGTCAAGCATATCAATCTGGTAAGTGGAATAGTTGAGATTTACTTGATAATGCTTACCAGCATTGTTCTTTATCATCTCTGCATTGTACGAGTTGCCGTTGTAAAGAATTGAGCAAATACCATTTTGCAGCATTGCAACATCCACGTCATAGACCGTTCCGTCTATGTCAATTTTCACGTTATTACCCTCTTTGCCAAGAAGAGTGACCTCACATATTTTGTTTCCTACTTGTATTTCCACCTCAGTAATCATTTATATCTAACCTTCCCGAATTACACTCTCAGCACACCCTTCTGCAAGCCAAACGCTCTCCAGCGACTGATAGCCGTGCTATCTGCCGCCGTGCTGGGTGTGTTCTCCTCAAGGTTCATTATGTAGTCGATATAAGCGGCAATCACCGCTACTGTTTCACTATCGTTCTTGAATCCTGCGCGAGGACGCAACCGGTCTTGGTTGCGCTCGATGAAATGTGTATTGTAATCTCCAAGTTTGAAATCAGGAACATCAATAATACGACGAAGGTAGCGTATATTGGTTGTTACGCCCGTTATCTTATATTCGTAAAGTACACGGCGCATACGCTCAATCGCATACTCACGTTTTGTTGCATGCACAATGAGCTTACCAATCATGGGATCGTAATGCACAGGAATTTCATAACCCTCATAGACGTACGAGTCGATACGTACCCCAATGCCATGGGGCTCCGTTAATTGTTTAATAACTCCAGGTGCTGGCATGAAATTATTCTCTGAGTCTTCGGCACAGATGCGACATTCAATCGCATGCCCTCTCTGCTTGATGTCTTCCTGTTTATATGAGAGAGGCAAGTCATCAGCGATGCGTATCTGTTCCTTAACCAAATCCATGCCTACAACCTCTTCCGTAATCGGATGCTCAACCTGAAGACGGGTGTTCATTTCAAGGAAATAGAAGTTATGATGCTTGTCAACAAGAAACTCAATGGTTCCCGCACCTACATAACCTACAGCTTTGGCTGCTGCAACGGCCTTACGCCCCATTTCCTCACGCAACTCCTGACCGATAAATGGAGATGGACTTTCCTCAACTATCTTTTGATGGCGACGCTGTACTGAACATTCACGGTCATAAAGATGAATGACATTACCATGTCTGTCGCCTAAGATTTGGAACTCGATATGATGAGGCTCCTCTACGAACTTCTCAATGTAAACGGTATCATCGCCAAAGCCTGCCATAGCCTCACTTTTGGCTGCGTTATATAATTCTATGACATCTTCTTCGCGTTCTATCAAGCGCATACCCTTGCCGCCGCCGCCTTGGGAAGCTTTTACCATCACGGGGAAGCCTATTTTCTTGCATACCTCTACAGCCTCTTCACCTGATTGCAATTGCTCCTGCGTACCAGGAACAACAGGCACACCGGCTTCAATCATTTTGATACGAGCGCTAATCTTATCACCCATCTCTTCCATCGTCTCCGGACGGGGACCTATGAAAATAAAGCCCTCCGCCTCGCAGCGGCGCGCAAATTCTGCGTTCTCGCTTAGGAAACCATAACCGGGGTGAATGGCATCAACGCGGTGTTTTTTGGCTGCATCAATGATGTGGTCAATGTTCAGGTAGCTGTCGCTGCTGGCAGCTCCACCGATACACTCTGCTTCATTCGCAAAGAGTACGTGGCGAGACAGACGGTCGGCGGCACTAAAAACAGCCACAGAACGAATGCCCATTTCATAGCAACTACGCATAACGCGAATTGCGATTTCGCCACGATTAGCAACTAAGATTTTTCTAATCATGTAATTATAATAAAAACTTTCTATGCCTGTATTCCCGCAGACAATGATTGAAACTATTAGCAAATGGCAGGTCTTCTGACTTCATCCCTAACGGCGCTACCTTCCCAATCTTGCGATCAGTGGCTTTTAAAAACGCCCTTCAAAACAGGACTTACAGCATCGGGTAATGTTGCAGAATCACACTGCATTCCCATCTTAGCTCCTAAAACCCAACCTGTATTTTTAAAGCGGGAAGGAGAACCAAATGCCCTGCAAAAGTAGTGCTTTACGGGCAGACAAGAAAACATTTTGCAAAAAAATGTGTCATACAATCAAAAAAAAGGAGTATCTTTGCAATAATACATAAGATAGAAAACACATTTTTTCAAAATGTATTGAATTAAATAATAACAAGCAACAAAAAGAATTATGAAAATCGAAAAGGACTTTCTTCGCAACAATGACTTGGGATTGTTGCTACTCCGTCTTACAATAGGTGGGCTGATGCTCTTTCACGGCATACACAAAGCGGTTCATGGCGTATCTTTCATTGAGGGTATGCTGGAAGGGATGGGGCTTCCTGGTTGGATTGCCTATGGCGCCATTCTCGGTGAACTCGTATCATCGCTGCTGATTATCGCCGGTGCGTGGACCCGTGTTGCTGCCGTCATTTTCTCAGGCACAATGCTTGTGGCTATCCTGATGGCTCACTCCACCCAACTCTGCTCTATCGATCCCATGACCGGTGGATGGGTACCCGAACTTCCTGCGCTTTACCTCATGGGAGGCGTGGTACTTTTCTTTACCGGTGGCGGAAGATATGCCCTCACCACGGGAAGCGTTACGGACTAATTCAATAGACACACATAAGGCTGCCGTTTTTCTTGCTTCAACAACAAGAAAAGCGGCAGCCTTTTTTTGTAACCATACTATAGTTTAATGCCGTACTTAACGATTCCCTCCTGAAGCATGCCCTCAGGCATAAACTTCTTGAGAGTATCAATGACTGTCTTCAACATTCGCTGCCGCACATAGTCGGACTTGATATAGAGCGAGACACGACGCTGGGAAAGATAGTCCCCGTCTATCCGCCTGACATTCTCCCGTTGCCAATCCGCAAGGAAAGGCAAGTGCATCTCAGGGATGATGGTGAAACCACCGTTTTCGTCAACAATGCGGATGAGGGTTTCTATGCTGCCGGCCTCGTAAATGTGATGCCCCTTGGCGCGCGACTTGCAAAAAGAAAACGCACTGTCGCGCAAGCACTGCGCCTCGCGCATAATCCACATACTTTCATGCTCCAGGTCCTTCGGATTGAAAACAGCTAATTTCCGCCAACAATTTTCAGAGAGATAAACATAGAAATTTTCTGTATACAGCGGAACCTCAAGAACGCCCTCGCATTTCTGGTCGCTGATGGCTATACTGGCATCTATCTCCCCATTCAAAATTGCGTCAAACATGGCGTTGGACTTCAGCTCGCGAATTGTCAACTCCACATTAGGGTAATCCTTGACGTAATGCTTAATAAACTTGGGCAAGATATAAGGCGATATCGTTGGCCCTACAGACAGTGTGAAGGTCTTGCACAGTTCCCCTTTCTCCTCAGCCACAAGTTCCTCAACCCTGCCCGACTCCATCACTACCTTTTCCGCCTGACGGATAATCTTCCCGCCGACCAGGGTTGGCGTTACTGATTTGTTGGATCGCTCAAAGATACGCACATCCAATTCATCCTCCAACTTCACCAGCATAGCGCTTAAAGTTGGCTGCGAAATGCCAAGAACTTCGGCTGCCCGCGCGAAATTTCTATAACGGTTTATGGCAACAATATAACGTAGTTGTTGTAAGGTCATGTCCTGAAGATTTTGTCTTTACTTTTCCCCTTGACAAGTTCGTCCACCATCTTGTCCAAACAACGCATGTCTCTTCGGAAAGGGTCAGCGATCTCCTGCACCTTCTCACCACAAATACTACCCGTTATCAGCATACGCTTTGGATTCCACGCAGGAGCCTGTTCAAAGAAATCTCCGTAAGTCAGTCCATGAAATCGCTTTACATCCTCCGCTTCATAGCCCATTAGCCAACAGACAATTTCAAGCAGTTCTTCTTCAGTATGCCCCTTGCGCGTAACCTTTCCAAGGATAGCTTCATAGACTTTCGAAAAGTCTAATTTTCTTATTTGCTCGTTTGTCATCGTGATGATACAAGAATTGATACTTTTGACAAAGTTACATAAATGTCGATATAAAAGCACAGAATACGACGGCAACTTATCAAGGTTTTCGTAAATTTGTATCTCAATGGAGAAAAGTAGCATGATAACAGCTGTCGAAATACAAAAGACTTTGGGACAATACGCTGACGCCAAAAAGGCGGAGGCGGTCGCTCGTTATTTCAAAACAGGAAAGGGAGAATATGGCGAGGGTGATGTGTTTTTGGGAATCAATGTGCCAACAGTCAGATTGGTTGCAAAGCAATACCATGAAGCAACACTGGACGTTGTGAAAGAACTTCTGCAAAGTGAGTTTCACGAATGTCGTGCATGTGCCTTGTTCCTACTCGTTGAGATGTTTAAGAAAGCCCACAAGAACGACGTACTGCAAAAGGAAATCTTTGACTTCTATCTTTCGCAGACACATCGGATAAACAACTGGGACCTTGTGGATGCGTCCGCCCCCTATATCGTCGGAAAATATGTATTGAACCGTCCGCGGGACATCCTGTATAGACTTTTGGAATCTCCGCTGCTTTGGGAGAACCGTATTGCCATCGTAGCGACCTTGTGTCTGATAAAATCCAAGGATTTCAACGAAACGTTTCGCCTCATTGAACGACTGATGGCTAAGACCCCAAAAATCCATGACCTGATGCAGAAAGCAAGCGGATGGATGTTACGCGAGATTCACCGCAATGATGGTAAAAACGAACTATGCGACTTCCTGGAACGCCATGCAGCCACTATGCCCCGCACCATGCTGCGCTATGCCATCGAGAAGATGGACGCCCGCGAACGAGCGTATTATATGACGAAAAGATCCTCTACAAGCGCCAAGTAGTTACGCATATTGCCCGCCTTCATCAGTCGCTTCCACTGTTTGCGTCCCAACGTAGGCTCCATATATTCCCACAGGGTGCGGATTTTATTCAAGCGTTGCGCTTCGTCGGGAATACGAAGCTCGAAATGGGCAAGCAACTGGGTATGCAGTTTCAGAAGCAGGCTACGCTTTGCCTCGCACGACAGACGTTCGTCGGAAACGTATTCCTGCGCCAACCAAGGTTGGGCCAAAAGTCCGCGCCCCAGCATAAGCCCATGCAAACGCCCTGCAAAACGCGCTTGCAGCCGGGTCATCATCTCTACGCTCACAATATCTCCATTATAAATGACGGGATGCCGGGTGGCATTGACCAAAGACTCGAAAGCTTCCATATTTACCTCGCCTTTGTATTGTTGCCTTGCCACACGCGGATGCACGCAGAGGTGCGCAAGCGGCATACGATCGACAATGGGCAGGACGTCCCTCCATTCATCACAGCTTTCCATACCCAGGCGCATCTTCAGCGAGAAGGAAATCTCGGGATGGGCAAGCATCACATCAGCGATTTCCCCCACCTTTTCGGGACGGAGCAGCAAACCCGCACCGCGCCCATGCCTCGTTTGTAAAGGGAAGGGGCAACCCATGTTTATGTCCACCCTCTGATATCCCTGTGCTTGCACAAAGGGCAGAAGGGCCTCCAATTCGGCCCCTCCGTTGGCAATCACCTGAGGCACCACCGTCAGGCCCTGATTATGCTCAGCACTGATATCACGCAAGTCCTTGGGCCGTACCGTACCGTGTTCCAAGCGAAGGAAAGGCGTATAATAGGTATTCACACCTCCAAAAATATCATGATGAAGACGTCGATAGACATCCTCGGTATATCCCTGAAGAGGTGCAAAATGCAATTCTAATTTCATGGGGCAAATGTACGAATAATGGTTGTAAGTTACAAGGGTTGCTCAAAAATCATTACCTTTGCCTCTGCAAAACGAACGAAAATGGTATCATTCGAATCAGACTATAATAACGGCTGCCATCCCCTTGTGATGCAGCACCTGACGGAAACAAACCACGAATCAAGCCTTTCCTACGGTTTCGACCTGTGGAGCGAACGTGCGAGACTCAAGATACGCGAAGCGTGCGAATGTCCTGACGCTGACGTGTTTTTCCTTGTGGGCGGCACACAGACGAACGCTACGGTCATTGACGCAACGCTCAGGAGTTACGAGGGGGTGGTAAGCGTTGAGAGTGGACACATCAATGTTCACGAATCGGGCGCTATAGAAGCAACGGGACATAAGGTTCTTACCCTGCCCGATCATCAAGGGAAAATGGACGCAAGGGAACTTGAAGCATATCTTCAGGGCTTTCACACGGACGAAGCAGCAGGGCACATGGTACGGCCCGGCATGGTATATATCACACAACCCACGGAATTGGGTACTATCTATTCAGCACAGGAGTTAGTTGAAATCCACCACGTATGCCAGCAATATCACATTCCCCTCTACGTTGATGGCGCTCGCCTTGGATACGCCCTGGCCTCCAACACGAATGACGTTTCGCTTCCCTTCCTGGCCAAGCATTGCGACGCCTTTTACATCGGTGGCACCAAGGTGGGTGCTTTGTGTGGCGAGGCCGTTGTGTTTCCCCATAGGAATGCCGATCCACACTTCTTCACCATCGTCAAACAGCATGGTGCCCTGCTCGCCAAAAGCCGTCTGGCGGGTGTGCAATTCGATGCGCTTTTCACCGATTCTCTGTATCTTAGGATTTCACGCAATGCCATCCTATGGGCTGAACGTGTCAAGGAAATCTTCCGTCTGAAAGGCTATCCTTTGCTGTTGGACTCCCCAACCAACCAGATTTTTGTCATCTTATCAGATACAGAAGCGGCACGCCTGAGAAAAAAGGTACGCTTCGAAAAATGGTGTCCCAAGGATGAAAAGCGATCGGTATATCGTTTCGTAACAAGCTGGGCCACTACGGAAACGGATATCCAAACGCTTGAAAGCATCGTAAACGAAAAACAAGAAGAATAAAAAGGATGAATAAAGAGCAAAGCATTTTTCAAAGGCCTCTGTGGGTATCGCTTTTTGCACTTACGGCCGCCCTCGCTTGGGGATGGGCTTATCCCTTAATCAAACTGGGGTTTGAGGCGTTTCAAATCACTCCGCAAATGACTGTCAACAAGCTGCTTTTTGCCGGTATCCGTTTCTTCGTTTCCGGGCTTCTCATCCTTATTATTGGTGCACAGGCAGGCAAAGATTTTACTACGCGTAAAAAGAGCGACTGGTGGTTCATTTTGCTCTTTTCCCTGCTGAATACTACTCTTCATTACAGTTTCTTCTACATCGGCCTCTCCCATGCCCCGGGTGCTCGTTCGGCTATCCTCAACTCTCTGAGCGTATTCTGCGTCGTGCTCCTTGCGGGGTTCTTCTATAAGAGCGACAAACTGAACCTTCGGAAAATCCTGGGTTGCGCGATTGGCTTTGCAGGTATCTTCGCACTTAACATGAATAGCGGCGAGGGCGGTGGAGAGTTTACTTGGATGGGAGACGGTATGATTATCCTGAACGCACTTTCTGGTGCTGCGGCCTCACTTCTGACGCGGGGGTTAGGCAAACGTGTCGATGTTTTTGTGGGAACGGGCTACAGTCTCGCCTTAGGAGGCGCATTGCTCATCCTCCCCAGTTTGCTTATGGGAGCCGGACTTCCCCATATATCCCTCTGGGGTGTTGTTATACTACTGTTGCTCATAGCTATCTCCACCATAGGCTTCTCGCTTTACAACAAACTGCTCACCTGCAATCCCGTTGGTAAAATCGCCATTTATAATTCTCTGATACCTATCGTCGGGGCCATCACCTCATGCCTCTGTCTGGGAGAGATGTTTCACATGAAATACCTACTTGCGGGTGCACTCGCAACCGCCGGCATATACATTATAAATATGCCTCAGGCGAAGAACAATTAGCACGGGGAGACCAGCAGATCATTTTGTCGGGAAAAACCCGGGAAAACAGTCATAATGATACTCTGCAATCCGTTACCAATCTAATCAAAATAGAAGAATAAAGGGTTCTGAGGCCGATGTTTTTGAGACAAAAAACGGTTTTCCAAAAAACAAATACATGTTTTGGGCAAATTTACTGGTTGTTTTTCGAAACTAACGCCTTAATTTTACGAAGCCTGGCAGTAATGGATATGCACAAAACAATCGTGATTCGCCGCTGAAAGCAGAACTTCCGAAATAATACAAACAGCAAGTTTCTCGTAATCAAACTACTACGAAAAACGAAAAACACAACGAGGAGAAGGAAACCTTCAAAAAAAACGCCCGAAAAGAAGTTTAGAAAAATACAAAATGCAAGTAAAATGTGCATTCTACCTACATTTTGTTTTTTTCCGGACAATCTGGCACAGGGCGGCACTCAAAGCAATCTGCGCCGCTATTTACGGACAATCATAGAAAGGCTATCCTGACGACAACGCTGGCGGAGCCATTGGAGAATGCGTTTATGGTCGTTGTCGGAAAGTGATTGGTCCTGTCGCAAGGTAACGATAGCCATCACCTGAGCCTTTGCCCCACTGGTGTCCGTTGCAGCGTTCAGCATGTGAGCCACACTCAAGTGGGAAACCATGGGAAACAACGTTCCCATTTCCCTACTTACTTCGGTCGTCAACTGCTCCATGTCCTGATAGACATGCAGTTGCTTCTCCAAGGCCTGTTTCTGTGCCACCTGACTAAGGAGGCGCTCCTTGTCTGCCGAGCTGTGTAAGCCCGCTTGAGCCAACTGAAGAAGACTATCCCCACTGGTACCCTGAATTACAACTAAATTATAATTTTTAAGACCGTAAAAGGGCATACGCTTCTTCGCCTCCGTTTGTTTTGCCTGCGCTATTTCGCGTCCAATAGCCACCACCTGCAACGTACTGTCCGATTGTTCCAACTGGCTGCTTAACACTTCTGTACCCTCTTGCTTCAGTTCTTCCTGTACAAAGCGACGAATATTGCTCTCCCTCACGCTATTATTTACAATACTAAAAGTCATCAACGCCGCTGGCACCATGGTAAGGACGACGATGGTCCAGATATAGCGTTGCACCGCACGCCTACGCTGGGCGTTTATGAACTGGCGGTGTTGGAAATGCAGGGCACGCACGCCAATGAAAGTGGCCAGCGCAATAAATACGGTATTGATGAAAAAGAGGTAGAATGCACCCGCGAAATAAATCCATTGCGCTGTTGCCAAACCATAACCCGCCGTACAAAGCGGAGGCATCAGGGCTGTTGCGATGGCAACACCGGGGATAACGTTGCTTTTGGCACGCGTGCTGAGAGCCAGAATACCTGCCGCACCACCACACAAGGCAATGAACACGTCATAGAGCGTGGGAGCGGTACGCGCCAGCAGCTCGCTTTGCGCCTCCGTGAGAGGCGTAAGCAGGAAATAGATTGTAGCCGTAAGGATACTGATTATCGTCGCCACCGCATAATTGCGTGCCGACCGTTTCAGCAAAGCATAATCAAGGATTCCAATACTCAGTCCCATACCAAGAATCGGACCCATAAGGGGTGAAATAAGCATGGCGCCGATAATCACCGCCGTGCTATTGACATTCAAACCCAGCGAGGCTATCAGGATGGCAAAAATCAGCACCCAAAGGTTTGCGCCACGGAAACTGACTCCCTCCTCTATCTGCCTGATCGTTTCCAGCTCATTCTCCTTATCAGGGAAGGCATTGAAGTAATGTCTAATCGTATCCAGCATGAGAAACATTTAATGAAAATGGTATTTGCAAAGATATTCATTATTTCCAAATCCCACAAGAAAAAAACTCCAAGAAATGTTTGACACCCGGAGGCAGCCCTTCTATAGCTTAAGAACATAGAAGTTGGTATCCTTTCGTTGGAATCCCAAGGAAGGATAGAGAAGGTTGGCAACCAGACGCTCAGGACGAGATGTCAGCTGCAAGGTAATGGGGCAAGACTCACGTGCCTTGTCTATGATTGCATTCATCAGTTTTCGCCCCACGCCCTTTCCCTGCCAGTCCTTATGCACCACGACGTCCTCCACACTCGCCTTGCGCCCTGAAGGTGAAGTGAAAAGGCAAAGGGTAGCCATACCCACGATACGTTCATTCTGTACGGCAACATAAAGCAGAGAGCTTTTCAGCGTTTCCGCAAGCATGTCGGGAGAAAAAACGGAATGTTCACTCAACGTACCGAACAAGTCTTGAATTTGATGAAACTGTTCGATACGCACATCACGCAGTTGCTGTATTTCTATCATGCCAGATACAAATTAGGATTATAGGATACAAAAATAAAAAAATCCCCCTTTTCCCTGCCGTTTTCACCATCCGTTTATCAGCAAAGAGTCAAAAACCCACAAGTTTATTGATATAAATCAAGAAAAACAGGTTCCAAGAAAAAAACAATAAAAGGTCTTTGCACACTATTATAATCCATAGTATCTTTGTGTAGTTTTTCATGGTATTAGATTTTAAGGTTAATGGAAGTAAGGTTGTCGTGATGACAACCTTCTTTTTTTGTATTATTCTTTGTTAAAATCTGCTTGCTGATTAAACGTTCCCCGGGTTTTGTTATCCTAACTAAAAAGCAACAGCAAGAAAACATTACTAACTAAAAAACAAAGAATCAGGATGAAAAAGACAATGCTCGTTTTGGCAATGGTCCTTTTGACCAGCAGTTACGCCAATGCACAAAACAGGAAACAACACGCTAACGAGGAGAACCGGCAAAGTAGGACAGAGCGCATTGAGAAACGCATCGCCAAACTCAATGAAGAACTGGAACTGAATGCGGAACAAAAAGAAAAGTTTTCCACCCTGTACAAACAGATGACAGAGGAAATTATGAATGCGCACCAACCGATGCGCCCCAACATGCAAAAGTTACAGGCTGAAAAGAAAAAGAAAGAACTGACGGAGCAGGAGGCGCGCGAACGCCTACAAAAAAGATTTGAACGCAGCGAAAAGGCCCTGAAGCGTCAGCAAGAGGTTTTGGAAATTCACAAGAAGTATAGCGAAAAAATGGGTGAGTTCCTAAATGCGAAACAACTGCTAAAGGTCTTTACTTTCCGACAGGCAGAACACAATGCCTTTCGGCATCATGCACAAAACAAACCCATGGGACACCGTAAAAACCATTGCGAAGCCTGCAATCACGAAAAGAAAGTAAACTAAAAAAGGAGGGATCAACCCTCCTTTTTCTGTTCTCGGCCGTGGCTCAGACTATCAATGCTGATACTGCGACGGATTGCTTCATTGAAGCTGATAATTGTTTCGGAACGCGACAAGCCCAAAGGTTGTAACTTGTCGTGAATGATATTCAGAAGATGGTGGTTGTTTTGCGCGTAGATCTTAATAAAAAGGTCAAAACCGCCCGTAGTGTAATGGCACTCTACCACCTCGGGCATATTATAGAGAGCCTCCACCACCTTGTCAAAACTACTGGGATCCTGAAGATTCAGACCGATATAGGCGCATGTAGACAAGCCTAATTTTTCAGGGTTTACGATATACTCAGATCCTTGCAGGATACCCAAGCTTGTAAGACGCTGAACACGCTGATGGATGGCAGCCCCACTTACGCCTGCCGCACGAGCCACCTCCAGGAAAGGCACACGTGCATCAGCAAGAATCATCCCCAGTATTTTTCTATCCAGGGCATCTAAATTGTATTGTTGCATTCTACTTGCAGTTTTTGTATTTAATTCGAATGCAAATGTACAACTTTTTTACGATTTATCACGAATGCTTGCAAGAAATTTACGACTTCAGTTCTATCTGCAAATAGTCCAGGAGCACTTCGGGACGCTGATAGTTCATGATTAAGTCGTTGGGGAAATCCGTTTCCTTAAGCAAAGGCAGGCAATGCTCATAGTTTGCGATGTCCTTCGCTATATGGGCATCGCTACCTAATATAATAGGAATGTTCATACGTTTGGCCAAACGCAAAATCTCCAGATTATTCTCGTAGGATTTTACCAAGCCACGTGCAGGCCGCATAGATGTGCTGTTCACCTCCAAGAGCGTACGGTGTTGCTTGGAGGCCTCCAACAGAGGTTCAAAAAACAAATCTGCCGCACCGTCGCCTGGATGCGAAATAACATGTGTCCAAGGGTTTGAGATAGCATGAATCACGCCCTGCGTATTCTCCTCTTTGGTTCCTCCTTGCCAACAAAAGCCATGTATTCCCGCAATACGAATATCCAAACGCTTATAATAGGATTCATCCAGGTCGAGCCTGCCCGTAGTATCAAGAATATTGAGTTCCGCACCAAGCAGGAGAGACAAATTGTCCCATCGGCGAGGAACGACATGCAGATTACGGAAATAGATGGGGTCGCAAGTCCCCGGGATACTTGGCCCATGCTCCGTAATGCCCAAAAGGGACATCCCCTGTCGTTGCGCCTCCACGACCATCTCTGCCAGCGTACTGAAGGCATGACCGGAAACAATCGTATGGGTGTGAATGTCAAGAAATGTTCTGTTCATAAAGCTAATCGCATATTGCCACTTGTTGCAGGAACTCCGCACGCAACGAGGCATCGGTTTTGAAGGCACCCGTGAAATAGGTAACCTGCATCTCGCCCTGATTGCGCACGCCCCGCATGGACTTGCACATGTGCTGACCGCGCATCAGGATGGCAAAGCCGCGTGCCGTACCCTGAAGGGCTTCGGACAACATCTCCACAATATCACGCGCCAAACGCTCCTGCAACTGAAGGCGTGCGGCACAGTAAGCAACGACACGGGCCACCTTGCTGATACCTAAAATGCGGCCATCGGCACTGGGAAGGTAAGCAAAGTAGTAGCGGCCAAAGAAAGGCAACACGTGGTGTTCACACATGCTGTAGTATTCTCCGCTGTCCATGACCATTTCTTCCGCATGCGCCTCGTTAGGAAAGGTGGTGATGGATGGTTTCATCTCTTCGTCGTAACCACGGAAAATCTCTTTCCACATACGCATGATGCGCTGTGGCGTATCCTTCAGCCCGTCGCGTTCCGGATCTTCGCCGATTGCCAAAAGAAGGGTTTTCAGCGCACGTTCAATATCTTGTGGGTTTGGAGTGACAGTTGCCATGTGGGGTGCATTAAAATATAGTCAATAGTTTCTTTTAAAATCTCTTTGTTACGAACCGCATCCCCGGTATCCAAGGGCTGCAGGCGGTACTCGGAAGCCGGCGTTTGCAGAAAGCCGCTCACATCCTGTCCCCAGAAAAGAACCTTCAGTTCGTTGACACCTTGGATTTTCACGTCGCCGCCCTCTTTAGGAGAGCACGTGACCCAATCCACCTTAACGCCTGGTTGCAGGGGGCGTGTGCCATTCGTTTCCAAATGGATCCGCCATCCTTGTTCTTGCAGAGCACCGCAAAGTTCAGCGTCCAACTGCAATGTAGGCTCCCCTCCTGTGATGACAACCGTACGCGCAGGAAAGGCATTCAAGGCATTCAGGATGTCCCGCAAGCTCATGGAAGAATAATTCTCATGACGGGTGTCGCAGAAGGAACAACGCAAATTACAGCCCGAGAAACGAAGAAAAACAGCGGGAGTGCCTGTGAATCTACCCTCACCTTGCAAGGAATAGAAGATTTCGTTGACACGATACATCTTTCGTTCGCCTAATCTTTGACGTAAGTGGCCGTGTTCCCTTCGCTCTCCTGCACATCCACACGGTAACATTTTTCCACACGGTCGCAAATCCATCGTGCTATGTTTTCTGCGGTAGGATTAAAGGGCAAGAGCTCGTTGAAATTTCCATGGTCCAGATAACCATGAACGTCCTCCTTTACATGGGTGAAATCCACAACCATTCCGTTCTCGTCCAGTTCCTTGGATTTACAATATATGGTAACAATCCAATTATGGCCATGCATCTTGGTACATTTGCTGGGATAAGGAAGCGTGAGTTGATGGCATCCTGCAATTTCGATGCGCTTTGATATATAATACATGTGCAAAGTTTTGTTTAAGGGGGTCGCTTTTACCCCTGATTAGTATTTCGGAGTGCAAAGTTAGCGTAAAAATAGGGAAACACAAAAGAAGAACTAAAAAAAACAAATAAGAGCGATGTTTTCTCATACTTTTTCGCTAACTTTGCGCAAACAAACCGAGCATGACGCACCTGAACTACTACAACGGGCAACACGTAAGCCCCGAGTCCTGGCAGAGCAGCACACCCGCAGAGGCGTGTTCGGACGTTTGTCTTTATTTATTTAACTGCATGGTTGGGCCTTCTTCGGAAAATAATTGCCGAGAGAGAGCCCTTTCTTTTTCCCTGAACACATAGCTTAACACTATACAATGAAAAAAGCAATTCTTAGGTTACAGGACGGTACGGAATTCTCCGGCTACTGTTTCGGTGCAGAAACGGCCGTTGCAGGCGAGGTTGTGTTTAACACCGCCATGATGGGGTATCCCGAAAGCATGACCGACCCATCGTATGCAGGGCAAATCGTTGTTTTCACCTATCCCCTCGTAGGCAACTATGGCGTTCCCAGTGATGAATGTGCGGAAAACGGGCTAAGCCGTTTCATGGAGGGAGACAAAATCCATGTGCGAGCCATTGTCGTAGGCGACTACAGTGCGGAATTCAGCCATTGGAACGCGAAAGAAAGTTTGGATGCATGGATGAAACGCGAAGGCATACCAGGCATCACGGGCATTGACACAAGAGAGCTGACCAAAGTGTTGCGGGAACATGGCGTCATGATGGGTTCATTGGTGCCTGAAGGCATGGAATCGCCCAAAGCGCAGTACGAAGGGGTTAATTTCGTATCGCAGGTAAGTTGCCAGGAAGTTACTACTTACCAACCCACCTCAGAACCCATCGGAAAGAAAGTAGTGCTTGTTGACTGCGGGGTCAAACACAACATTATCCGCTCGCTGCTTGAGCGTGGCGTTGAGGTGATTCGCGTGCCTTGGGATTACGATTTCAACCAACTGGACTTTGACGCCCTCTTCTTGGCAAACGGCCCCGGCGACCCGGAGACCTGTAAGCCCACAGTGGATAACATACGCAAATTCCTCCAGCATCCGAAGGTACGTCCCTGCATGGGTATCTGCATGGGTAATCAGCTGTTGGCCAAAGCCGCCGGAGCACGCATCTACAAGCTCAAGTACGGACATCGTAGCCACAACCAACCCGTGCGTCAGGCGGGCACCAACAGATGCTTCATCACAACGCAGAACCACGGCTATGCCGTTGACGCATCCACCATGTCCAATGACTGGGAGCCCCTGTTCGAGAACATGAACGACGGAAGCAACGAAGGTGTGCGGCACAAAACGAATCCCTGGTTCAGCGCTCAGTTCCATCCCGAGGCATGCGCAGGCCCACTGGACACGATGTTCCTCTTCGACGAGTTTGTTAATGCATTGAAAAAATAATCTGCGAAAAGAAAGCTATGAATCAAATGATAAAGAAGGTTTTACTTTTGGGTAGCGGAGCCCTGAAAATTGGCGAAGCAGGAGAATTTGACTACAGTGGCAGCCAGGCCTTGAAAGCATTGAAGGAAGAGGGCGTAGAGACCATCCTCATCAACCCCAACATTGCGACCGTACAGACTTCGGAAGGTGTTGCCGACCAAATTTATTATCTGCCCGTAACACCCTATTTCGTAGAACGCGTCATAGAGAAGGAGCGCCCTCAGGGTATTCTGCTCAGCTTCGGAGGCCAGACAGCCTTGAACTGTGGTGTGGAATTGCACAAGAGCGGTGTGCTGGAGAAATATAACGTGCAGGTTTTGGGCACACCCGTTAAGGCCATCATTGATACAGAAGACCGTGAACTCTTTGTACAGCGTCTGGACGAAATCGGCGTAAAAACCATCAAGAGCCAGGCATGCGAAAACATGGAAGAAGCCTGCAAGGCCGCCAAAGAGCTGGGCTATCCTGTAATCATACGCGCCGCCTATGCACTTGGAGGTTTGGGCAGCGGATTCTGCGACAACGAGGAGGAACTGAGACGTTTGGCAGAAAAAGCCTTCTCGTTCAGTCCGCAAGTACTCGTTGAGAAAAGCCTGAAAGGTTGGAAAGAAATAGAATACGAGGTAGTACGCGACCGCTTTGACAACTGCATTACGGTATGTAACATGGAGAATTTCGACCCTCTCGGCATCCATACCGGAGAAAGTATCGTGATCGCTCCCAGCCAAACGCTTACCAATAGCGAATATCACAAGCTGCGCGCCCTGGCCATCAAGATTATCCGCCATATTGGCATTATCGGAGAGTGTAACGTACAGTATGCCTTTGACCCCGAAAGTGAAGATTATCGCGTGATTGAAGTTAATGCAAGACTTTCCCGCAGTTCTGCACTTGCCTCAAAAGCAACAGGATATCCCTTGGCATTCGTTGCTGCCAAACTGGGGTTGGGATATGGACTCTTCGATCTGAAAAACAGCGTAACGAAAACCACCACCGCATTCTTTGAGCCAGCCCTTGATTATGTTGTCTGCAAAATTCCACGATGGGATTTGGGAAAGTTCCGTGGCGTTGACCGCGAACTGGGTAGCAGCATGAAGAGCGTGGGCGAAGTGATGGCCATTGGCCGAACCTTTGAAGAAGCCATTCAGAAGGGCCTGCGCATGATAGGACAAGGTATGCACGGATTTGTAGGTAACAAAGACTTTGATCTCGAAGATCTGGATGCTGCCCTCCAAGCGCCAACGGACAAGCGCATCTTTGTTATCGAGAAGGCTTTCCTCGCAGGCTACAGCGTGGACCAAGTCCATCAGCTCACAAAGATTGACAAATGGTTTTTGCAGAAGCTGTTGAACATCTACAACATCAACAATGACCTGCGTCAACAAAGCCTGGAAAGCCTTTGTCCGGAACTATTACGTAAGGCCAAGGTATATGGATTCACGGATTTCCAAATAGCACGCGCCCTGGGCATGGAGCAGGAAATGGATATTGAAAAGGCACTGTTGGCGGTTAGAACAAAGCGTAAGAGCTTAGGCATTATTCCCTATGTAAAGCAAATAGATACGTTAGCTGCGGAATACCCTGCTCAGACAAACTATCTCTACCTGACCTATAACGCCACTGCACATGACGTAAGCTATGAACACGACAAGCTAAGCATCATTGTACTTGGTTCTGGGGCCTATCGCATCGGCAGCTCGGTAGAGTTCGACTGGTGTGGCGTGCAGGCATTGAATACCATTCGCAAACAAGGCTACCGCTCGGTGATGATTAACTACAACCCCGAAACGGTAAGCACGGATTATGACATGTGCGACCGCCTTTATTTCGACGAGCTGAGCTTTGAACGCGTTTTGGATATTATCGACCTGGAATCTCCCCGCGGCGTAATTGTAAGCACGGGCGGACAGATACCCAACAATCTGGCGTTGAAGCTTGACCATCAACAAGTGCCAATCCTTGGCACACAAGCCAAATACATTGATAATGCGGAGGACCGCGACAAATTCTCGGCCATGCTCGACCGCATAGGAGTCGACCAGCCCGAATGGAGTGCGCTGACATCCATGGAGGATGTTTCGGACTTCGTTAAACGAGTTGGTTTCCCCGTACTTGTACGTCCCAGCTACGTACTTTCCGGAGCGGCCATGAATGTATGTTCAAACGAAGAAGAGCTCGAACGCTTCCTCACTTTGGCCGCTAACGTATCGAAGAAGCACCCTGTTGTCGTCTCCAAATTCATGCAGAACACGAAGGAGGTCGAAATGGATGCCGTAGCGCAAAACGGAGAAATCATGGCTTATGCCATCTCTGAGCACATTGAGTTTGCGGGCGTACACTCCGGCGACGCTACCATTCAGTTCCCTGCACAAAAGCTCTATGTCGAAACCGTTCGGCGTATCAAGAAAATCAGTGCTCAGATTGCACGCGAACTGAACATATCAGGCCCCTTCAACATTCAATACCTGGCACGCGAAAACGAGATTAAGGTCATTGAGTGCAACCTACGTGCATCACGTTCTTTCCCCTTTGTGAGCAAAGTGTTGAAAGTAAACCTCATTGAACTGGCCACCCGTGTAATGCTCGGACTACCCGTAAAGAAACTTGAAAAGAGTTTCTTCGATTTCGATTACGTAGGCATCAAGGCCAGCCAATTCTCCTTCAACCGTCTTCAAAAGGCAGATCCCGTCTTAGGTGTAGACATGAGTTCTACGGGCGAGGTAGGTTGTCTCGGTCCCGACACGAACAGTGCCTTATTGCTGGCCATGCTGTCTGTGGGACATCGTATCCCCCAAAAGAACATTCTCCTTTCAACCGGAGGTGCCAAGGAAAAGGCCAGTCTGCTGGACACTGCGAAGATGCTGCGCGAGCATGGATATAATCTATATGCAACGGGGGGAACCAGCCGCTACCTAAAAGAAAACGGTGTTGAGAATACGCTGGTATATTGGCCCAGCGAAGAAGGGCTACAACCTCAGGCGCTTGATTTAATGCATGAGCACAAGATCGACATGGTTGTGAACATTCCCAAAGACCTCACGACACACGAACTGACCAATGGTTACAAGATTCGCCGTACAGCTGTCGACAGGAATATCCCTCTCATCACAAACAGTCGTCTGGCAGCTGCCTTCTGCAATGCTTTCTGCACGCTCAAGATTGAAGACCTGCCCATCGAGAGTTGGAGCGAATACAAATAAATGACATAAATCAAGCAAATCAGGCAAGGAAAGCAGATTTTTCTGTTTTCCTTGCCTTTTCAATAAAAATACACTATATTTGTCCGAAATTTAAACAAAAAAAAGGTAAAAAGCATCTATGAACGCATTTGTATTTCCCGGACAGGGAGCGCAGTTCTCCGGCATGGGCAAGGACTTGTACGAGAGCAACGAAACAGCGAAGGAACTTTTCGAACTGGCAAATAACATTTTGGGCTTCCGCATTACGGACATTATGTTCGAAGGCTCTGCCGAAGACCTGAAACAGACCAAGGTTACCCAGCCTGCCGTGTTCCTGCACAGCGTCATCAGCGCCATCTGCCTGGGCGACCAATTCAATCCTGACATGGTAGGCGGCCATAGTTTGGGCGAATTCAGTGCGTTGGTCGCCAGTGGTGCTCTTCGTTTTGAGGACGGTTTGAAATTGGTTCACCAGCGTGCCTTGGCCATGCAAAAGGCATGCGAGATGGTACCCGGCACCATGGCCGCGATTATCGGCTTAGAGGACGAAAAAATAGAGCAAATCTGCGCTGAAGTAAGCACGGAGGAAAAGCCTGTTGTTTGCGCCAACTACAACAATCCCGGACAACTTGTAATCAGCGGCAACAAAGAGGCTGTTGAAGTTGCTTGTGAAAAGTTGAAAGAAGCAGGTGCAAAGCGTGCTCTGATGTTGCCTGTCGGCGGTGCTTTCCACTCTCCTTTGATGCAGCCTGCCAAGGAAGAACTACAAGCAGCTATCGAGGCCACCACATTCAGCACCCCGAAGTGTCCCGTTTATCAGAATGTTGACGGCAAGGCTCACACAGACGCTGAAGAAATCAAGCAGAACCTGATCGCACAGCTTACCGCCAGCGTACGTTGGACACAAGAGGTGGAGAATATGCTGAAGGCTGGCGCCACCACTTTTACGGAGTGCGGCCCCGGCAAGGCTCTCCAAGGCATGATTGCGAAAATTGCCAAGGGAGTTGATGGAGTTACCATTTCAGGTGTGTAAAAAGCTTTAGCAACATAACAATGAGCAATCAGAAGATTGTCATTTATCAGGTATTCACACGCCTTTTCGGCAATGAGGTACGCACGACAAAGCCTTGGGGCACCAAGACTGAAAACGGTTGTGGCAAAATGGACGATTTCACGCCTTATGCCCTGCAGCAGATTGTCGGCTTGGGTGCCACACATATTTGGTATACCGGACTACTTGAACATGCTACGCAAACCGACTATTCTCATTTCGGCATCCGGAAAGACCATCCGGGTGTGGTAAAGGGAATAGCAGGTTCGCCCTATGCCATCAAGGATTATTACGATATTGACCCCGACCTTGCTACAAGCGTACCAGCCCGCATGAACGAGTTCGAAGCCTTGGTTAAGCGTACAAAAGAAGCAGGGCTGAAGATAGTAATTGACTTCGTCCCCAATCATGTTACACGCGAATACCATAGCGATGCAAAACCTGATGGTGTGCGCGACCTGGGCGAGGACGACAACAAAGACCAAAGCTTTAGCACTCAGAATAATTTCTACTATAAACCCGGCGAAAGTCTTCACGCCACAGACTTCGATATCCGCGGATATTGGGAATATCCCGCCCGTGCAACGGGCAATGATGTCTTTAGCGCTTGGGTGTCCCGCAACGATTGGTACGAGACAATCAAACTAAACTATGGCGTCGATTATCAGAACGGCCATCAATGCCACTTCGACCCTATTCCCTCTACGTGGAACAAAATGCTTGACGTTTTGCTCTTTTGGTCTGGCAAGGGCGTTGATGCTTTCCGGTGTGATATGGCAGAGATGGTTCCTGTTGAGTTTTGGGGATGGGCTATCCGAAAAGTAAAAGACCAATACCCCCACATCATCTTTATTGCCGAGGTATATAACCCTGCGCAATATCGCAAATATATCCATGAAGGGCTTTTTGATTATCTTTATGATAAGGTTGGTCTTTATGACACCCTGCGAAATGTAATATGTGGCAATGCCAGCGCAACGGAAATCACACGCTGTTGGCAGAGCGTTGACGACATCCGGGAACACATGCTTGCCTTCCTTGAAAACCATGATGAGCAGCGGCTTGCCAGTGAATTCTTTGCCGGCAACTCCCAGATGGGACGTGCACCGCTGATTGTCGCTTCCTGCATGGGCACGAATCCCATGATGATTTATTTCGGACAGGAACTGGGCGAGCGTGGCATGGACGAGGAGGGATTCAGTGGACGAGACGGACGAACCTCCATCTTTGATTACTGGACGGTGGATAAGATTCGGCGTTGGCGCAATCAGGGACAGTTCAACAACCGCAAACTAACTCCCGACGAAGTAAGCCTGCAACAATTCTATAGTCGCGTGCTCCATCTTTGTAATGAGGAAGAGGTGTTGCGCGAGGGCGAGTTCTATGACTTGATGTACGCGAATCTGGACAATCCGAACTTCAACCCCGCCAAGCAATACGCCTTTATACGTCGAAAGGAGAAAACACTTATGCTGATTGTCGCTAATTTTGACAACAAGGATGCTTTGGTAGAAGTGAATATCCCCAAGCACATCTTTGAATTCTATCGCTTAAAGGAAACGGAATACATCAAGGCTGAAGGCTTGCTAACGGGTTCACCCCATCACATTTCCTTCTCGCCAAATCAACCGACGAAGCTACTTGTACCCGGACATAACGGGCGTATTTTAAAATTTACTTTATGAAACTTAACCAATTACTACCGACCGTGGCAGTCGCAGCTCTCCTGCTGACCTCCACGGTCGGCTTGGCAAAGAGAAAGCATACCGTGAAAATTCAAAACGGCCTGTTGTGGATGGACACGGAGGGACGTTCAGTACAGGCACACGGAGGAAACATCATCCGGCACAATGGTCGCTGGTGGCTCATTGGCGAGGACCGATCTTCAAGCTGGAATCCGGACGTTAACCTATACAGCAGTAAAGATCTTCAGACATGGAAATTTGAAGGAAAGGTTCTTGAGAACGGTGTAACGCATCCCGAACTGGGTCGTACACGAATGATAGAACGTCCCAAACTGATGTATAACAAAACGACCAGGAAGTTTGTTATCTGGTGTCATTGGGAAGCGAAGGACTATAGTGCCAGCGAAGCTGGCGTTTTCGAGTCAGACGCAATCACAGGACCCTATAAAACCGTATGGACAGGGCGTCCTCTGGACACAAAATCACGCGACTGCAACATCTTTCAGGATATTGACGGCACAGCCTACTTCATCTCCACAACAGACGAAAACACCAATCTCGGTCTTTTCAAACTTTCCCCCGATTATCATCAAGCCGTTTCCAAGACCCTCCTGCAAGAAGGGCAGCGACGTGAAGCCCCAGCCATTGTGAATATTGACGGCCTCTATTACATGATCAGCAGCGCATGCACCGGTTGGGATCCCAATCAGGCAAAACTGACGACCAGCCGTAGTCTGGAGTCGGGCTGGACTCCCTTGGAGAACATCGGAGACCGCATTGCTTTCGACACACAAGCATCCAGCATCCTGACGATTCAGGGAACCCAAGGAACAACCTACATATATGTAGGCGACCGGTGGATGGATCCAGACTTGCCCAACAGCAAAATCATCATGCTGCCCATTGAATTTGAAAATGGCAAGATGGTGCTTCGCTGGCGCGAAAGCTGGACATTAGACCTCAAACGAGGAACGTGGAGCGACTGACTTAGAAATCATAATTCACACCCAAGGAGAGCCACTCACGCATCATCCAATAGCCATTATCGCCACGGAAGCGCGTACTGCTATCATCAAAGCGAGGATAGAAGAAAAACTCGGAACTGAGATATTTGTTTATGGTAAAGCGGACTTTGTTTTCCCATTGAACCTGAACGTAATCCAAGTTTGTAAAATAGTACAGCTTGCTGTTCCACTTCACGTTCTTGCAGATATCCCAGTCAAACTCCCACTTTATACTGGGGCCAAAGTTATGAAAAGACTTGCGGCCTTCCTTGATACCATAACGGGAACGTAGCCCCATGTCCGTGGGGTCATAGGAAACAAAACGCATATTGTAAGCAACAGGAGCAAGATAGAGCGAACCATGAAAGCGTTCTTTCTTGCTCTTGAACTTATAATCCATACCGACCGATACGTCCAGATAAAGAGGGGCCATAAAACCAGAGATATACTTCTCTGAGTTCGTATTGAAGTTCTTGAACATTTGAGTACTTGCCTGAACCTCACCCGCATAATTCCAGTTCTTTGCCGCTTTGTAACCGACACGGCTTGTGGCACGAATCAGGTTGTTCGTAACGCGGGGGTTGTGCACCGTATCGCTACTCGTTTGAAAGCCCAACTGAAACTCCAGACGGTTGTTCCATTGCAGCTTCTTCTTGTTGTCGTAATTTGCCTCCAATGTCAATTGTGCCTGCGCAGCATAGTTGTTCTCGCCACCTTTGTACCAGTTTTCCGAGAAATAACTCTGAGTAAACTGGAACGAACCATTTCCTTTGAACACCCAAAACTTTGGCTTGTGAGCTTCCACAACCACAGGCTCGGCAACATCGTTTCCCAGATCCACAGGAACTGCCTTATCCGTCAGTTTAGCACCACTGGTGATGGGCGCCATACTTTCCTGCTGCAAGCGAGTCTCACTGAGAAACTGCTCTGCCGTGTGATGAATCAAACTGGGGTTACTGACATACATGCGAGCCAACTGTGCATCGGATGCAGAAATAAGCGGATTCACGTTCCCATGCTGACTCCATTGGGGGAGAAGCATACGGTTGAGCGCATCATTATATAAGGTGCCGCTTGTGAGCATACGATAAAAATAGGGATTAAAAGTAACACGACTTTGCCCTACGCCAGCATGCAGATCGGCCTGACGGCGTTGTTGGCTCAGTTTGCTTAACTCCCTCGTATATGCACTTAAAGTAGAATCTTTACGCACAGGTGTCGTAGGAGCAGAAACAGACGAAGGCATCGCTGACACCGTTAGGCTGATGACAAGAGACAGAACAGATAAGAAAGTACGCATGCGCTATTTAGGAATTATCTTTTTGACGTATTTGTATCAGCAAAGGTAGCAATTTAAAGCGAGAAATACCAACAAACGGTTTCTTTTTTGTACCTTTGTAGATTGGAAAAACATTGTGGCAAACAAAAACAAAAACAAATATGGATAAAAAAACACTTACGGGCGTTGCCCTTATGGTGCTTGTAGTTCTTGGATTCAACTGGTGGAGCCGTCCCAGTGAATCACAGTTACGTGAGATGGCCCGTCAGGACAGTATTGCTGCCGCCAAAGAGGTTCAGGCGCAGCAGTCAGAACAAGCCCGGCTGATTGCCGAGCAGAAGAAAACGGACGAGATGCGTCGGGACAGCAGCCGTTTGTTCTTTGCCAACCTCAGCGGAGAGGCCAAAACAGTAACCTTGAAGAACAAACTGGTTAATCTTCAATTCAGCACGCAGGGAGCCACAGTCCAAAGTGCCACCATCCTTGGCTATAAGGACCAGGAAAAGCAAGACGTCCGCCTTCTCACTCAGGGAGAAAACCAGCTTGACCTCACGTTGGAGTCCAAAAGCGAGAATATCCACTTTAGAGACCTTTATTTCCAGACCGCCCAACAGACAGACTCTACGGTTACCTTCTTGGCTACGGCTGCCAATGGCGGTACGCTGGCTGTAAAATACAAGCTCCGCCCCGACACCTATGTGCTGGACATGATCATCGAGGCACAAGGGTTGGAGAATTATTTTTCTCCCACCACGCGCAGTATGGCCATTCAATGGAGCCAGCTGGCACGACAGCAAGAGAAAGGCTTTTCTTTTGAAAACCGATACAGCACACTGACCTATAAGGACAACAAAGGCGAAACCGACAACCTAAGCGAGACGAATGACGACGAAGAAACGTCAATAGAGAACCTGGAGTGGGTAGCCTTTAAAAACCAATTCTTCAGTGCCATCCTCATCGCCCATCAGAATCTGGACAAACCCGAACTGAAGAGCACACAGATGCAGGAGGGCAGCGGCTATCTGAAGAAGTTCGAAATGCAGGCGCAGACGCTTTTTGACCCCAGTGGCAAACAGCCCACGCAAATGCAGATGTATCTTGGCCCTAACGACTTCCATGTGCTGCAAAGCGTAAACGAAGAGTCCTTGTCCAAGGAAGACCTGGACGTACACACGCTCGTTTATTTCGGCTGGCCCCTTGTACGCTTGATAAACCGCTTCTTTATTGTTTACCTTTTTGATTGGCTGCGCACGCTTGGCCTGCCCATGGGCATTGTACTGTTGCTGCTCACCCTTATCATCAAGGCCATTGTTTATCCCGCAACCCGCAAAAGTTATCTCAGCAGTGCACGTATGCGCGTACTGAAACCCGAGATTGACAAGTTAAGCGCAAAGTATCCGAAGCCCGAGGACGCCATGAAGAAGCAGCAGGAGATGATGCAACTCTACAACCAATACGGTGCCTCTCCCATGGGTGGCTGTCTGCCAATGCTTATCCAGTTCCCCGTTTGGATTGCCCTCTTTAATTTCGTTCCTAACGCTATTGAGTTGCGAGGCCAGAGTTTTCTTTGGGCAGAGGATTTAAGTGCCTATGACTCTCTCATCCACTGGGATACTACCCTACCCCTTATCGGCAACCACATCAGCATCTTCTGTCTTCTGTTCTCGTTGACGAATGTTGTGAACACCGTCATTTCCATGCGTCAGCAGCAGCAAAGCGCGATGATGAGCCCCGAGCAGGAAGTTCAAATGAAAATGATGAAATGGATGATGTACATCATGCCCGTTGCTTTCTTCTTTATGTTCAACGATTACAGTTCAGGCCTCTGCTACTATTATTTCCTGTCTGGCCTGACCAGCATCCTCATTACTTGGTTCCTGCGTCAGACGACCGATGACGAGAAACTCTTGGCCAAGATGCGTGCCTACAAAGAGAAAAACGCCAACAACCCCAAAAAGCAGGGAGCCTTGGCCCAGCGCTTGGAAGCCATGCAGCAGATGGTAGAGAAACAGCAGCGCCTCCAGCAGCAAAACAAGAAATAAGTCCTATGAACATTCTCTCAACATCAGTCCTTGCCATGGCACTGACTACAAGTCCCGCAGCAGAGGCACAGATACCCATCGGACGTAACGAGATTCAATTACAAAGCGACCGCATGACCCCGGAAGCCCTATGGGCAATGGGGCGCATCGGCAGCACATCCGTAAGCCCTGACAGCAAACTGATAGCATACACCGTAAGTTATTACAGCGTCGAACAGAACCGCTCGCGCACACGCATCTATCTGATGAATGCCGACGGCACGAACCAACGAACCGTCAGCAAAGACAGCCAAGCCAACGTCAGCGAGACGGATCCCACATTCATCAAGCAGGGCACGGAACTGGCCTTCCTCTGCGCCGGAGATATCTGGAGCTTCAACATCAACAGCAACGAGGCCCGCCAACTGACCCGACAGGGGGACATCGAAGGCTTCCTGTTTTCGCCTGACGAGAAACACGTCATCCTGATTCGTCAAGTAACAAGTACCTCCAGCATTGCTGCCCAAGAGAAGGACCTACCTAAAGCCAGCGGTCTTGTTATCAACGACATGAACTATAAGCATTGGGACCAGTACGTGCAAACCATTCCACATCTTTTTCTGGCTTCCTTCAACGGTACGGAAGTGGGCGGTGAACTGCTTGACTTGCTTCAGGGCGAACCTTACGAAGCGCCCGTACTGCCTTTTGGCGGAACGGAACAGTTCTGCTGGAGCCCCGACAGCAAGAGTGTTGCCTATACCAGCCGTAAAAAGACGGGAGTACAGTATGCCATCAGCACGGATTCGGACATATACCTTTATAATATAGCCAGCGGAGAGACCACCAATCTTTGCAAACCCAAGGGATATGTAGAGCCTCAGGCCGATGCCTTGGAAAGTTTGGCGCAACAAGCCAAGAACCAGAGCAAGGAGGACATCAACGCCGGTTACGACCAGGATCCCCAGTTCTCGCCCTGCGGTAATTATATTGCATGGAAAAGCATGGAGCGTGATGGCTATGAAAGCGACCGCCTGCGCCTTTGCGTCCTGGACTTGAAGAGCGGAAAGAAAAGCTACCTGACGGAGAGGTTCCAAAGCGGTGTTGATGAGTTCGCATGGGCACCCGACTGCAAGACGCTTTATTTCACCGGCGTATGGCATGGCCGCACACATGTCTACAGCACGAATTTCAAGGGCGAGGTGCGTCAACTCACCTTTGGTGATTACGATTATGCCGGCCTGAAAATGATGCCCAACGGCAAACAGTTGCTTGTCAAGCGTCATAGCATCTCTGCTCCCGATGACATTTATGCCCTTACACTTCAGAAAAAAGGTGAAGCCCAAGTGCGCCAACTAACGGAGGAGAACAAACATATCCTCTCCCAACTGTCATTGGGCAAGGTAGAGGAGCGTTGGGTAAAGACAACCGACGGCAAGGACATGCTTTGCTGGGTAATCTATCCCAGTCATTTTGACCCCACGAAGAAGTACCCCACCCTGCTCTTCTGCGAGGGCGGACCGCAAAGTCCCGTAAGCCAGTTCTGGAGTTTCCGCTGGAACTTCCAGATTATGGCCGCCAATGACTATATTATCATTGCGCCTAACCGCCGCGGTCTGCCTGGCTTCGGCATGGAATGGCTGGAACAGATTTCGGGGGACTACAGCGGTCAGTGCATGCAGGATTATCTCTCTGCCATTGACGATATCAAACAAGAAAGCTACGTCGATGCCGACCGCTTGGGTTGTGTCGGCGCCTCTTTCGGTGGCTATAGTGTCTACTGGTTGGCCGGCCACCACGAGAAACGCTTCAAGGCATTTATTGCCCATGACGGCATCTTCAACTTCCATGCGCAATATTACGAAACGGAGGAAATGTGGTTCCCCAACTGGGATCTTGGAGGCAGCCCAGGCCGTCATTTCAACAAGCAGGTGTTCCAACAGAGCCCTCACCTGTTCGTAGACCAATGGGATACCCCCATCCTTTGTATCCACGGAGAAAAGGATTACCGCATCCTGCACTCTCAAGGCCAAAGTGCCTTTGCGGCCGCCCGCATGCATGGCGTTCCGGCCCAACTCCTGCTCTATCCCGACGAAAACCACTGGGTACTCAAGCCCCAGAACGGCATCCTTTGGCAACGAACCTTCTTCCGTTGGTTGGACAAATGGCTAAAAGATAAATAAATACTAACGACATATCGAATGAAAACACTTCGCGACAGCGCAGCAATGCGCTGGCTGGCACTTCTGCTGCTGGCCATGGGAATGTTCTGCAGCTACATCTTCATGGACATTCTTTCCCCCATCAAAGACCTTATGCTCACGCAACGCGGCTGGGACAGCACCGCCTTTGGCACGATGCAGGGTTCAGAGACTTTCTTAAACGTATTCGTCTTTTTCCTTATCTTTGCCGGCATTATCCTGGACAAGATGGGCGTTCGCTTCACTGCCCTATTAAGCGGTGCCGTCATGCTTGCGGGTGCGCTGATAAAATACTACGCTGTCAGCGAATCCTTCATCGGTTCGGGCGTTGAGACCTGGTTTACCGAGAACCTGAACTACATCCCTGTCTTTGACGAATTGGGCGTTAGTCCTTTCTACCAAGGTATGCCCGCCAGTGCCAAGGTGGCCGCCTGTGGCTTCATGATTTTCGGTTGTGGCGTAGAGATGGCCGGCATCACCGTCAGCCGCGGTATTGTCAAATGGTTCAAAGGACGCGAAATGGCATTGGCTATGGGTTCAGAGATGGCCTTGGCACGTTTGGGCGTTGCCACCTGCATGATTTTCTCTCCCTTCTTCGCCAAATTGGGTGGCAGCGTAGACGTATCACGCTCCGTGGCTTTCGGATTGGTACTCCTCTGTATTGCCATGATGATGTTCATCGTCTACTTCTTTATGGATGCCAAGCTTGACGCACAAACTGGCGAAGCAGAAGAGGGCGACGAACCCTTCAAGATCAGCGACATCGGACAGATTCTCAGTTCCAGCGGCTTCTGGTTGGTGAGCCTGCTGTGCGTGCTCTACTACAGCGCCATCTTCCCCTTCCAGAAATATGCCGTGGAAATGCTTCAGTGCAACCTCACCTTCTCAGCCGTTTCCCCCGACAGTTTCTGGGCAAGCAGCACCGTTACCATCGTGCAGTATTTCTTCATGTTATTGGTGGCCATCACCGCTTTTGCCAGCAACTTTGCCAAGAACAAGCGCACGGGCTATCTGATGGACTTCACTGCCCTGGCCTTCCTGATTGTATATTGCTACATGGGCTATGCCCGTCAAAGTGCCGAGAGCGTGTTTGCCGTATTCCCCCTTTTGGCAATGGGCATCACCCCCAAATTGGGCAAATACGTGGATTACAAGGGCAAGGCTGCTACGATGCTCATTTTGGGCAGTGTACTCCTCATTGCCTGCCACCTTACGTTCGCCTTTGTCCTGCCCCTGTTCAGCGGCAATGTAGTGGGCGGTTTCATCGTGGCTTACATCACCATCCTTGTTTTGGGTGCAAGCTTCTCGCTGGTTCCGGCCAGTTTGTGGCCCAGCGTTCCCAAATTGGTGGACGCAAAGATCATCGGTTCGGCCTATGCCCTTATTTTCTGGATCCAGAACATCGGTCTTTGGCTCTTCCCCTTGCTGATCGGCAAAGTGTTGGACAAGACGAACCCTGGCGTTACGGACCCCACACAGCTCAATTACGTATGGCCGCTCGTTATGCTTGCCAGCCTGGGGCTGGTCGCCCTCTTCATCGGCATCCTGCTGAAAGTGGTTGACAAGAAAAAGGGATACGGTCTTGAACTCCCTAATATCAAGGAATAAAAACCTGTATTTCAAAATATTATATAGGCGTCATGCTGCAACGGCACGACGCCTATATTTGTATCCCCAAAAACATATATTAGTTTTGGGTAAAACATATATATGTTTTGGTCAAAACTAATATATGATTTTACAAGAACTAATATATACGGAAATAACGCAAGAATGATGACGTGAAAAAACCTAACCATTGGCGCAGCTCAAACAAAGGGAAAGGCAGAGCGCGACGGAAGGTTTTGTACATACGGCACAGAAGGGCGTGAACATCATCCCGTTCCTGTGGCGTAAAAGTCCTTCCATGGACATGATAAAGCCGCAGCAGGGCCTTGTAGTTGTGCCAGCGCGTCCGATTGTATTTATCCAATATATGCCTCCCAACCCCCTCTTGCCGAAGTTGTTGCATAAGCAGCCAGTTGGCTTCCAAATGCAGAAAACGCTGCGGGGAAACGGCTGTGGTAGAACTCTCGGCATGGCGACGATAATAATATACTCCCTGACAGAAGGCCACACGTCGGCTGTGAAGATAGTGCAAGTGCGATGTGTTGTCATCGCTATACAGACGCAAACGGTCATCAAAAGGATAGCGAAGATGCAGTTCACGCCTTACCATGTAAAGGCCATGAACGGTCCAATCCATGCTCTTCTCAAAAGCCTCGGCCCCACTTATTTCATCCCCCGGCAGAAACGGCATCGCATAATCTTCCTCCCGACCATCGGGATAATGGGAACGCAGCGTAAAGACAACGCTATCCACACCTTCCGTCGCAAACTGAGAAATGGCCATTTCCAAGGCATCTGTTGAAAACCAATCATCGGCATCCAACATACAGAGAAACTTTCCCCTCGCCACTGACAAGGCCCGGTTGCGGGCAACGGCCTGTCCTTGATTCGTATCTTGACGAAAGACACGGATGCGGGCATCCATCTCGGCGTATGCCCGCAGGATGTCCCAAGTACCGTCCGTCGAAGCGTCATCCACCACAATCAGCTCCCAATCCTTCAGGCTCTGCGCCCGAACGGAATCCACCGCAAAGCGCACATATCGCTGTGCGTTAAAAGCGGCCATAAGGATACTGACCTGAGGAGACATCAAGGATTCAGTCTGTTCAGTTTATTACGAAAGAAATTTGTAACATGAACGTCCTTAGACAGCTGACGATAACTGAAGAACAAACTAACGAGAAAGACGGAAAGGCCGACAGCATACTTCAGCCACGTCAGACCCGGCATACACGCCAGAACAACCAACATCAGCATGCTACCCTGAATGGCAGCCAAGCGTAGCGTTCCGCCACGCAAGCGAACGCCATAGCGGATTCCGTAAAGCGTACCGATAAGCAGCATATCAAAAAGTGCCGCCAGGGACAATGCTACGCCCGCACCCATCAGGCCGTGCCGATGATAGCCATAGAACATCAGACCGACAAACACCAAGTTATACACCGCCTCGACAAAGAGGTACATCAGACTGTCTCCCTTTGCCAATGAACTGTAAGCCATCGGTTTCGTTATAGCGCCGAAGAACATATAGAAGACGGCACACTGGGCCATTGTTACGGCAGGCAGGAACTCACTGCTATAAAGCAGACGCATCACCCAGGGCATGGCCAATACAAAAGCGATCAACAGGGGGGTGATGAGCAGGACGCTGACGTCCACTTGTTGGTTGATGGCATAGTTCATGCGCGCCCGGTTGTTATTGACACTGCTAAGACGGGGAAAATAATCATTGCCAAAGGCGATGAAAACGATACCCGTATATGTAACCATCAAACTATATGCCGACTTGTAGAGCCCGATATCGGAATCGCTGCCATTCAAACAATACTGGAAAAGGATGGTGGTTGTAATGCTGCCAAAGACAGCAGTGAGCATAAAGGGAATACCACGGCCTATCATCTTAAAGCCGGCCCCGATCACCTGAGGCGAAAAAAGGTGGACACGATAGGAGAACAAGCGGCAGGTAACCACCATGTGAATCAAGACTTTTGCCGAGGACACCAAAGCCAAAGCCAGGACGATGCCACGCACCCCCATCAAATAATAAACAGGAATGGTCAACAGAAGCGTACAGACAGCAATCGCAGACTCTACGGCCGCCATCTGGTGCAACTTGCGCATACCCTTTAGGATGCTGCATTCGCCTTCCTCCAATGGCAGCGTGCCTACAAAAAGGCAGAGAAGCAATATATCCGTCCACGAAGGTTCGCCATCAGGATAAAACCAACTATGTGCCAAAAAAGAAAGAGCCAAAGTAAGCAGAACACCACACAAGGCAGCCAACAGGCTCCAAGTACGGATTACACCCACAAATCGGCGTGTCTTCTCGGCATCGCCCTCTTCAAAAAGTTCGCTCAGCTGTTGGACTGCGCTGAAACCTATACCGAAATTCGTAAAGGAATTGGCCACCTCCGCACTGTTCATGTATTGTGCGTTCAGGCCCAGACCCGTACTATGAAGCAGCAGCGCAGCCAATTTGTTGCGCACGACATTCACTAATATCTTCAATCCCTGAACGCCACCGAAGATGCTGGTATATTTCAGAACATGAGCGTAACTGTCGTTCCGACGGTCGCGCTCCGTAATTGTGTTTTTCTTCTCTTCTTGCATAATCTACATGCGAAGATAGTGATTTTTTCCGTAACTTCGTACCATGAAGATACTTTTGTTAGGCGAGTACAGCAACGTCCATAATACTTTGGGTGAGGGTTTGCGCGCCCTGGGTCATCAGGTAACAACCGTCAGCGACGGAGACCATTGGAAGGATTATCCGCGCGATATCGATCTTCGCCGCCGTTCTTTAGGCCGGTGGCATACCATGCGCTATCTCTGGGATATCCATTACCTGTGGCCCCGGTTAGCGGGATATGATGTAGTCCAACTTATCAACCCTGTCTTCCTGGACCTAAGGGCAGAACGTATCCTTCCCTATTACCAACGCCTCAGACAGCAAAATGGCAAAGTCTTTCTCGGTGCCTTCGGCATCGACAAACCGTGGGTTCAGGAGGGAATGAAAGCGGAAACGTTCCGATACAGCGATTTCTACCTTCACGGGCAACTGAGAGATTACCCTGAGAGCAAACTCATGCAGCGCGACTGGCTCTATGGGCCAAAGGGCGAACTGAACGAGTATATCGCACGGGATTGCGATGGCATCATTGCCGGGCTCTACGAATACTACGTATGTCATCAGGCACGCTTCGCTCATAAGACTACCTTCATTCCCTTCCCCATCAACCATGATCGGATAACACCCATCCGGCCTCATCCCGAAACCCAGGCCATTCGGTTCTTCATCGGCATTCAGAAAGAGCGGTCGCGCTATAAAGGAACGGATCTCATGCTCAAGGCCTTGGAGAACCTAAAACAGCGTTTCCCCAAAGGCATGGAAATCGTCCAGGCCGAGAACATCCCTTTTGCCCGGTATCAGGATTTGATGAACCACAGCGATGTGCTTCTGGACCAGCTTTACAGCTATACACCTGCCATGAACGCGCTTTTGGGCATGGCCAAGGGAATGGCCGTCGTGAGCGGCGGAGAGGAGGAACAATACGAACTGTTAGGCGAGCACGAACTACGTCCGATCCTGAATACGCAACCTACGCAGGAAAGTGTGGAGGAGGTGCTGGCGGAACGCTTGCTGAAACACCCTGAAAATCTTAGACAACTGCAACACGACAGTGCGCTGTACACGCGCCGCCATCACGACCACATCCGTGTGGCAGCGAAATACGTGGATTATTGGTGCAGATAACGGATACCCCAAAACATATTCCGAATCAAGGGCACAGGATTCACACGCTTGCGAAGCATCCACGAAAGCGCTTCGCGCAAGCACAGCCAGCAGGCGCGACAACGCCCATGAATAAGGGCGAACACAGCCCCTTTACTACGCTGTACACGCGCATCCTCAAGAAACCTCACGCCCGTCGTCGGCCCATTAAGCCGGCACAGGAAGCGATCCATCCGACCCATCCTGAATCCTTCCTTTTCAGCCTGAAAAACGAAAACCTCCTCTTCCCCACTGGCCAGATAAGGGCTACCCAGCCCAAAACGTTCGTCGAAACGTACATGAAGTGCAACGTTTCGGCGCAAAACCAGTTCGCACGAACTGACGTAGGGGGACGGAAAAGGCTTCTGAGCACCCTCCATACGGTACTGAATCATATCCCACTCCGGATGCGCATCAAAGTCATCAGGCAAAAGCAGCAGCGTTTCGCCCACCAGCGCATTGTCATCATCCGCAATTACCAGAAGATCCCCTTGGGCATGTTGAAAAGCATGATTCCGGTTGCGGCTCAATCCCATTCCATCCATCCAAATCAAACGCACATCGGGACGCTCAAACAAAGCACGCAAGGCGGCCGCAGGCTCACCGCCCTGACAACTGACCAAATAGCATACGCCTTCCATGGGAGGCAAGAGCATGCGAAGTACGCCGGGCAAGCGGGAGAGCACCGTACAGATGAGCACTTCTGTCATCATTCCTCCAGATTAAACTCGTTCACCAGACGAATCACACGACGAATCTGTGCTTCACTCATCACCGGACTAATAGGCAGACTCAAAGTCTCGCGATGCAAACGGTCGCTCACCGGCAGACAAAGGCCGGACAGTTCAGGATAAGCGCCCTGACGATGCGGGGGCACAGGATAATGAATCTGAGTGTCCACACCATGGAGGCGCAGGTATTCCTTTAATTCTTCACGGACAACACAACGGATTGGGAATACATAGAACACATGCTCCAACGGATTTTTGGGCATTTCTGGCAGGGTAACCAAAGGATTTTGGATTTCACTCAGGTACAGTCCGGCCAGATGGCGCCGTTTCTCATTATCTTCGTCCAGGCGGGGCAGCTTCACACTCAGCACGGCTGCCTGGATCTCATCCAGACGGCTGTTCACACCTTTCACTTCATGGACATATTTTGTCGTACTCCCATAATTGCCAATCATGCGGCACAAGCGAGCCAAAGCCTCGTCATCGGTCAGGATAGCACCACCATCACCCAAGCAACCCAGGTTTTTCCCAGGATAAAAACTAAATGCGGCAGCATCCCCCAAATGGCCGACGCGCAAACCACGATACATGGCGCCATGGGCCTGGGCGGCATCCTCGATGACACGCAAGTCATGGCGTCTGGCAATATCATTAACCACAGACATATTGCACACACGTCCATAGAGATGAACGGGCATGATGGCACGCGTACGGGGGCTTATCAGTCCTTCAATACGTTTGGCATCCATGAGGCAATCCTCGGGCGAAGGTTCGCAAAGCACAGGCACTAAGCCAGCCTCAGAAACGGCCAGCAGCGTGGCGATGAACGTGTTGGCAGGCACAATTACCTCATCGCCAGCCTGCCAGCCCAACAACTGGCGATAAGCACGAAGGATGATGGTGAGCGCATCCAAACCATTGCCCACACCCACACAATAGCGTGTTCCACAATAGGCGGCGAATTCCTGCTCAAAACGTCGGCCGGCATTTCCTTGCAGATACCACCCACTGCGTACTACATCATCAATGGCCAAAGAGAGAGCGGGTTCAAAGCTGTCATTGACAGATTTCAAATAAAGGAACTTGATACGCTCTTGCTCTTCAGTTCCCTTATCCTCCCTCACGGCACGAAGAACATCGCGGTCAAGCGGCAAGTCATAACTGTCATAGCACACACCACGGCCTCCAAAACCTTCCTTTTGAAAGATAAGTCCTTCGTTCAGTATGCGACCGCCCTGTTCGGTGCTGATTCCGAAGTCCAAATAGTCCAGAGTTTTGTATCGTTCCATAATCAAGTGGCGGAAAAGCAAGTCCAAGGCTCCGAATTCACGCCCCTCGTCGTTACTGGCGATGTATTGAACATGAGCCACCTGCCGGCAAATAAACAATAAAGCCCCCGCTAAAACACGATTGTCGTGTTTGACTAAAAAAAGCTTTATCTCCTTCGGGAAACGAGACATAAGCAGGGCTATCTCCTCCTCCTTGTGAACAGGCTTGATTCCATGACGTTTCTCAAGAACATCCGTCAAAAGCTCCCAATAACGATGCAGACCCTCGCTGTCGCCATCCATCAGACGATCAATGTATAAGTTGTGGTCCAAGGCCTTTTTGGCTTGACGCAAACGCAATGTGCGCATCTTAAGCGGAGAGGAAAGATCAACAACAGAACTTATGGCTCGCGTATGCAGTCGGGCACCAAGTCGAAAAAGAGCATACAAATCCTCCTGAGCCGGCAAAATGCTATAAATATAAGGGATAGGCTTATACACAATCCGCTGCGCACCCAACATGTCAATGCAATAGCGCACGATATGGCACATGGCCTCCAAGACCTCCTCCTGCGTGGCTTCCTGCTCCATGATAATGCCGCCATAGGTAAGCCCCTGATGACTGTAGACACAACGTTCCTGCTCTACCCAGTTGGCAGGGAAAACGGCTTTCAGCCCTTCAATACCGTAGCATTTCTCACGCTCTTCGTCTCCAACAACGGCACTTTCGAAAACCAAAAGGGAACAATCCGTGAAGCGATCGGCATGATAGTCCATAAAATTGCGCTGCAACAAAAACGTTCCATTCTTGCTCTGCGCAACAAACTTATCCCATGCCTCCTTGTGATTAACTGAATAAGGTACGACAATCATGCGTTTCTCTCCTTTTTATATAATGTATAGTCATTTATATATCCCGTGGCGTCATAGGCTTGTGATGCCATAACCAAAACCACCGTGCCCGGTGCGAAGTCTGACAATTCACACCAAAGTCCCGCAGGAATAAGTATGCCTTTTGACGGGGAATCCAAGACAACGGAACAGCGAGAGCATCCATCATCCACCGTCATCGTAAAACGGCCTTTAACTGCCACAACAACTTCGGCACACGTCCTATGGCTATGCCCTCCACGTTGCTCTCCCGTAGGCACATCATAAATCCAAAACACACGTTGTATGGGAAACGGAATCTCGCTGGCGTTTGTGGCAAAACACAACGACCCTCTTGAATCCGAAACTATTGGTATGTCTATCAGTCTGCTACCCCCAGGCAAATTGCTTTCTTTTTCCATTATGATGGTAATATTTTACACAAAGATATGGATTTTTTATTGTAATTGTTTGGTCATTTCAAAAAAACTATCTACCTTTGCATCGCAATCAAGAAGAAAGGCCAACCGGAAGGGAAGCATTTCTACCAGATATGCAAAATGACACAGGTAAGGAAGTTTGGGTGAGTGGCTGAAACCACCAGTTTGCTAAACTGACGTGCGGGTTACCGTACCGGGGGTTCGAATCCCCCAGCTTCCGCCACCTTGCCAGTGTTGGCAATTAGGATGGCGCTTTCGTCTAGCGGCTAGGACACATGCCTCTCACGCATGGAACACGGGTTCGATTCCCGTAGGCGCTACCATCCGGAAAGATTGACTTCAAACCATGTCAGTCTTTTTTTATGCCTTTAAGTGATTGACGTAAAACCTCAACACGGCGCTTTCGTCTAGCGGCTAGGACACATGCCTCTCACGCATGGAACACGGGTTCGATTCCCGTAGGCGCTACCACTCCACCTCTTCAAAAGTTTCTTTGAAGAGGTTTTTTGTTCTCCTTTCATGTACATTAAATACAAAATATGCCAAAAAAGGATCTGCCTGCAAAACAGAGGCGGATCCTTTCCCGGGTCATAAAGTACTGCAAACTATAAACTCAAATCAAATCTGGTCAAGTGCGTGAGAGAGGTCTGCCAGAATATCATCAATATGCTCGACACCGACACTCAGGCGAACCGTGGAAGGAGTAATGTGCTGCTGAGCCAATTCCTCAGGAGACATCTGACTGTGCGTGGTAGTATACGGATGAATAACCAGACTCTTCACATCAGCCACATTTGCCAAAAGGCTGAAGATTTCAAGGTTATCAATGAACTTCCAAGCATCCTCTTGCGACCCGTTGATTTCAAAGGTAAAGATACTGGCGGCACCGTTTGGGAAATACTTATTATAAAGGTCAAAATCAGGGTGAGATGGAAGCGAGGGGTGGCTAACTTGCTTCACCTTGGGATGCTTGTTGAGGAAATCAACGACCTTCAATGCATTCTCCACATGGCGCTCGATACGCAAGGGAAGGCTTTCGACACCTTGTAAAAGAATCCAGGCATTAAAGGGAGAGATTGCAGCACCCGTATCGCGCAAGATGACTGCACGAATACGAGTTACGAAAGCCGCAGGGCCGGCGACATCCGCAAAAACAGCACCATGATACGAGGGATCTGGCTTAGCCAAAGTGGGATAACGGTCCGCATACTTCTTATAGTCAAAATCACCCTTTTCCACAATAATACCGCCAAGACTGCTACCATGGCCACCAATAAATTTTGTCGCGGAGTGTATAACTATGTCTGCACCATGCTCCAAGGGACGAATCAGGAGGGGGGCAAATGTGTTATCAACAATGAAAAGGATACCGTGTTTATGGGCAATCTCAGCAACACCTTCCAGATTCGTAACATCACTATTGGGATTGCCAAAGGTTTCGGCATAAATCACTTTTGTGTTTGGCTGAATAGCCGCTTCCAATGCCAGAAGGTCGTTCACTTTGACGATTGTGTTGCTTATGCCCTGCGTAGTCAGTGTATGAGTAATCAGATTATAAGAACCGCCATAAAGATTGTCCGCAGCAACGATATGGTCGCCGGCCTGCAATACATTCTGCAAGGCATAGGTTACCGCTGCCGCACCACTCGCAACTGCGAGACCGGCCGACCCTCCCTCCAAAGCCGCCACACGAGATTCCAGCACACCCTGCGTACTGTTTGTTAAACGACCGTAAATATTACCAGCATCACGCAAAGCAAAACGGTCTGCAGCATGCTGACTGTTACGGAACACGTAACTGGTAGTCTGATAAATAGGCACGGCGCGTGCGTCGGTTGCCGAATCGGGTTGTTCCTGACCTACGTGAAGTGCAAGTGTCTCAAGGTGTAGTTTCTTCTGTGCCATAGTTCTAAAAGATTAAATGTGTAACTATTGATATTGCAAAGGTATGCAAACACAGCAAATAAAACCAAGCACTTATCGAACTTCAGAAAATCTCTCCAAAAAGAAATCCCCCGAAAGAACAAACATTCTAATTCGGGGGATTTGTTTTTAGTATTTCAGAACAGCTTATCAAGCAACCTTATTCAGCTTCTTAATAATAGAGAAAATGAAGAGAGCAGCCAAAAGGCAAATACCCATCAGTGTGCCCCAAACAACAGGCAGGTCCATGCCCCACATATGTCCTGGGATACTTACCAGTTTATTGCCAATGGCAGTAGCCACAAACCAACCGCCCATCATCATGCCCTTGTACTTAGCGGGAGCAACCTTCGTTACAAAAGAAATACCGATAGGACTGAGCAACAACTCAGCAAACGTGAGTACCAAATAGGTATTCACCAATAGCATCGGAGAAACATCGGCCATGTGAGTATGATTCACAGGATCGGCAGCAGGCAAACCAATAGAACTGAGCATCAGCATCAGATAAGCACCTGCAGCCACCAACATGCCCAAACCGATTTTCACGGGAGCCTTGGGTTCCTTGCCCATTCTTCCCAACCAGCTAAACAGGGCAATGCTGACAGGGGTGAGCATAACGACGAAGCAAGCATTAAACTGCTGGAAAATAGGAGCACTAACACTTGTAACCACACCGGCTTCAGGAACCATGTTGTAAAGGAAGAATGCACCCACAACTATCAGGACAGCTGCCAACACTCTAACAACACCCTTGCTTTGAAGAACGCCAAAAAAACCATAGACAATAAAAATGCCTGCCAAAAGGTTACGAACATCAAACATCATGCTCTCGATGCCCGTTGAGGTAGTGGCGGTGTACTCATCTGCAAACCAAGTCAAGGTGAGACCATTCTGGTGGAATGCCATCCAGAAGAAAATAACCACGAGGAAAACAAGACAGAGGCAAATGATTCGCTCCTTGGTATCACTTTCTTCAGGCACATCCGCAACTTTCTCTGTTGCTGCCGTGGCTTCTGACTTCTTAATATTGCCCGTTACATGAGCAAAAGTGCTTCTTCCCAAGAAATAAACGATGATAGAACCTATCACGCTGACACATGCCACTGCGAAAGCAAAGTGGTAAGAGTCAGCCTTTGAATAACCCAGAGAATTCTGCGCCCAGTTCATAACAGCAATAGCAGCCGTGGGAGCGAACAGGGCACCCACATTGATAGCCATATAAAAGAGAGAGAAACCACTGTCGCGTTTGTCCTTGAATTCAGGGCTATTGTAGAGGTCGCCCACCATTACCTGCAGGTTACCCTTGAACAGACCCGTCCCCAAGGATACCAGCAACAATCCGGCAGCCATTGCGGCAATAGCAGGGGTTGCACCACCCAGTGGTACGGAAAGAATCAGATAGCCAAGGAACATAATTACTATACCGGTTACTACCATCTTGCTGTAGCCAAACTTATCCGCTAACACACCGCCAAACAAGGGTAACAGATAAACGAAGAAGAGGAAACTGGAGAATGTTTCCGAAGCCCACTTGGAATCGAAACCAAAATTATCGCCCAAGAAGAGGACAAATACAGCCAGCATCGTGTAGTAACCAAAGCGCTCGCCTGTATTGGCCAGTGCCAATGTCCAAAGACCCTTGGGCTGCCCCTTGTACGAAAGCAACAAGAAGCAGAACCAAATTGCAAACAACCCTACGATAAGGGGGGTGGATAGCATTTCAAACATACTTATAAAAAAATTTTAGGTTATTGATTTTGTTTTAGTCTTCTGACGCAACGAATGCAAAGATAAAGAAAAAATAGCATTTTGGTGGCTTTTCAGCAATGAAACGAGCAAAATCAAAGGTATGAAAACAACTTTTTGCCTAACTTTGCAACCGAATAACGGAAAAAAAATGACACCAAGACTTTTTAGATGTTTGAAGGGGTACGACAAAAACACCTTCATGAAAGATTTCTTTGCGAGCATTATCGTAAGTATTGTGGCCCTACCCTTGGCCATCGCATTTGGAATAGCATCCGGAGTAACACCCGAGAAAGGCATTATTACAGCTATTGTGGCCGGCTTCCTGATTTCTTTCTTGGGCGGCACAAAAGTGCAGATTGGAGGCCCCACGGGTGCATTCATCGTTATAATTTATGGTATCGTATCCAACCCCGAATATGGCTTACAGGGATTGCTGATTGCAACCATGCTGGCCGGTGTTATCCTCATTGCTTTAGGTGCCTTCCGATTGGGGACTGTCATCAAGTTCATCCCCTATCCAATAATAATAGGCTTTACGGCTGGTATTGCAATAACAATTTTCACCACTCAAGTTGGCGATATCCTGGGGCTTACACAAGAGACAGCAGGTCAGTCGGGCGAAGTGGTTATCACCCACTTGAAGACTCCTGCAGATTTTATCGGAAAATGGAACGCATACATTGAGCATATACACACCTTCAACGCATGGAATTTCATCATAGCCATTGGATGTATCCTGACCATAATACTCTTTCCTAAGGCCATGAAGAACGTGCCTGTGTTGAATAAGATTCCCGGGTCTCTCTATGGTATAATTCTCAGTTCCGTTGCCGTTTATCTTTTAAAGCAATACGCAGGCATAACTAACATTGACACGATTGGAGACCGTTTCCTGATTCATGCGGCATTGCCCGAAATGGAAATGCCCGAGATTACTTTCGCAATGGTGCAGAAGTTACTTCCAATTGCCTTCACGATTGCCATCTTGGGTGCCATAGAAAGCTTAATCTCTGCAACTGTGGCTGATGGCATGATTTCGGATAAGCACGACAGCAATATGGAACTCATTGCCCAAGGTGTGGCAAATATCGCTACTCCCTTGTTCGGAGGTATTCCCGCCACGGGTGCCATTGCACGCACGATCACGAACATAAACAATGGCGGACGGACTCCTGTAGCCGGCATCCTCCACGCACTTCTCCTCCTTATCATATTGCTTGCGCTTATGCCGCTTGCAAACAATATCCCTATGGCATCGTTAGCTGCAATATTGGTGATTGTGAGTTATAACATGAGCGGTTGGCAAACCCTTAAGGCAATGCTAAAGAGCCCCAAAAGCGATGTTACCGTACTTTTCGTCACCCTGCTCCTGACCGTTCTTTTCGACCTTACCATTGCAATAGAAGTGGGACTGGTCATTGCCTGTGCGCTCTTCATTCATCGTGTAATGGAAACCACGGAAATCACCGTCCTTAAGGACGAGCTGAATCCAGCCAACGGTACGGATCTGGCTCTGTCAGAGGAATCTTTAGAGATACCTCCCCGCTGTACCGTCTATGAAATCAACGGTCCTTTCTTCTTTGGCATTGCCAATAAATTCGAAGAACTAAGTGCCAATCTGGGACAAAAACGTCCCAAGGTACGTATCATTCGAATGCGACGTGTCCCCTTTATTGATTCAACGGGAATACATAATCTCCAAACGCTAATCAAGAAGAACAAGGCCGAAGGCACCCACGTCATTCTCTCCGGTGTCAGCCCCAAGGTACACGAACAACTGGACAAGGCGGATTTCTACCAGATACTTCCGGAAGGAAATATCTGCGACAACATCAACGAGGCCCTGGAACGTGCAAAGGAACTGTTGAAATAAACATTATTTCTCCATCACCATCGTTACGATGCTTAGAGAAGGCAGGGTGGTGAAGATGGTTCTGTTCTTCTGTTTGTCGTTGATGGGCAAAGGTTCACAATCCTCCGTACGGCTCGTGCGGAAAATCGCTTTCAACCGATAGCCTTTGGGAAGATTGACCTCCGTAGTACGCGAACCACGTTCGGCGTTAAGTGTAACATAAACCAGCTGCTTGCCATCAGGGCTTTGTGCCGCCAGTCCATGCTCATCATCGACATCCATCCAGCGATAGCCCACAGGAATGAAACGTGAGAACATCTGGCGTACATAATAATTATGGTGCCGACGGAACGTACCCCACGTGCTGTCGCACATGACCAAACTCCATTGGTCGTAGTTCTCCTCTACATATTGCCAGTCGCACCACACATCGGGCTGCAAATAGCGAATGTCGTCTACCAATCGCTGTGCCATGCGTAAATTGCCATGAATCCCTTTTCCGCCATCGCCAGTCTCGCTTTGCCACAAGCGGATGTCCAGGCTATCACACAGTTCTCTCAGACGCTTACGCTGTTCGTTGTCAGCCTTGTAGGTATGTGTGTTCCATTGCCCCACCAACTTCAAGACATCTGCCCGGTCATAAGCTTTCAGGTCAATGATGGATTGCATCACACTGGTTTCGTCGGCTGCTGAGATTACCGTACTGAGACCACTACGGTCTAACTCACGACGAAGCACCTTAATCATGGCTATCTGGCCCTCGACACTAAAATGACACCCCTCTTGTCCTCCGTTCTGGTACCAATAGTCGGTAACCGGCTCATTAAAAGGGTCAAGCGTTGCAAACTCGATACCGTAAGTATCCTTATAGTGCTTACATACATCTACCAGATAGCGGGCAAAGCTCTCGTACATGGCAGGAGCCACATTATCGTCAGTAGCTTTTTTTGCCCCGCCCACACATCCGCTGACTGTCATCCACCAAGGCGCGCTATTTGAGAACGCCTCGAATATGGCATCCGGACGCTTGCGTTTAATCATAAGCATGATACGTCGCTGGGCCTCATCGGCTTGCCAGTTATAGGCACTGTCCGGATGTACTTTAAAGCCTTCCAACTCTGCCCTCAAACCTTTGCCACCGGAAGCACCGAAGTGGTGTGGGTCGCAATTTGTCCAATGCGGGTCATCTCCACCTCCAATATTATAGCGGAAGACATTATAGTTAAGCCCTTGGGGAGAAACCAACCAGTCAATAAGGCTGTCCAAGCGTTCCTCGTCCCATCTTCCGCTTTGGGCTGCCCACCAACACAGACTGGTGCCCCAGCCTTGGCAAATACGTTCCTTCTTCAGCGGACGAATAGAATAACTTTCACCTGCCATACACACGGAAGAGAGCAACAGAGCAAATAATGTAAGTAACGTTTTTTTCATGTTTTTAGGGAGATTAACAACAGGGGCGCAGTTTGCAAGAAAATGCACGCTGCGTCCCATATTCAAGTCAATACATTTTTATCAGTTAACCAAGGAAACTAAGCAGAATGCCGGCTGCTACTGCAGACCCGATCACACCGGCCACATTAGGCCCCATGGCATGCATCAATAGGAAATTGCTGGGGTCAGCCTTCTGTCCCTCCACCTGACTAACACGTGCAGCCATGGGTACGGCACTCACACCGGCCGATCCGATCAGGGGATTGATTTTTTTCTTCAGGAACAGGTTCATCAACTTTGCCATCAAGACACCACCTGCAGAACCAATACCAAAAGCAACCACACCCACACACATAATGCCCATGGTTTGCCAGTTCAAGAACGAAGTGGCATTGGCCGTCGCCCCAACGGTAAGACCGAGACAGATGACGACGATATTGTTCAACTCGTTTTGAGCGGCTCTGCTCAAACGTTCTACAACACCGCTCTCCTTCATCAGATTACCTAACATCAAGCAGCCAACCAACGTGCCTGCGGATGGAACTATCAAGCTCACAACAATTACAACCATAATTGGGAACAGGATGCGTTCTTTCTTCGTTACGCTACGCAGTTGGTCCATACGAATCATGCGCTCGTTCTTGGTAGTCAGCAGGCGCATGATGGGAGGTTGGATAACCGGAACAAGCGCCATATAACTGTAGGCGGCCACAGCAATGGGTCCTAACAGCTCGGGAGCAAGCTTAGAAGTCAGAAAGATTGCCGTCGGGCCATCGGCACCACCAATAATGCCAATGCTGCCGGCCTGAGCTGCCGTGAACCCAAAAATAGGAATATCAATCTGTGTAATTAGGAAAGTAGCAAAGATACCAAGCTGAGCAGCGGCACCCAACAGCAGACTCTTGGGATTGGCGATCAGCGGCCCGAAGTCCGTCATGGCACCTACTCCCAGAAAAATAAGGCAGGGATAAACACCTGTCTTAACACCGATGTACAGGATGTCCAGCAAGCCGCCTTTTTTCAGGATATGGGCATAACTCTGATAATTTGCGTTTGTGGGATCCAAGAAATCGCTCCACAACTGGCTGTCGTAAAGCCCGGCTCCAGGCAGATTGGCTAACAGCATACCGAAGGCAATAGGCAGCAACAAGAGAGGTTCATACTTCTTCACGATGGCCAGATAGAGCAGAAAGCACCCGATAGCTATCATTACCAGATACTTCCAGCCCTCTCCAACAAAAAACCTCAAGATTCCCATTTCTCCGACAAACTTGTCAATGCCGTTCGCCGCATTAAAATCCTGCGAAAATACAGGCAATGCCACGACAAGCATACAGACTATCAGAATAAAATAGCGACCAACAGTTTTCATGGTTTTAGGATAAGGGATTAAGAAATGAATTATTCTATGTCCACCAGGATATCACCCTGATTCACCTGTTGCTCGCATTGAACCATCACGGCTTTTACCGTACCGGCCTGTTCCGCACAGATGTTGTTCTCCATCTTCATGGCTTCCATGGTCAAGACCACGTCCCCACGCTGCACCTTATCACCGGCCTTTACCTTGATCTGCTTGATGGTTCCGGGTAGTGGGGCCAGCACGGTACTTGAACCTGCCGGCACAGGAGCGGGCTGGGGCACACATTTAGGAGCCGGCTGACCATCACTTTGCAAGCAGACGAGAATGTCTCCTTGGTTTACGTTCTGACCCAGTGTTACGCTCACCTTGGCCACTGTGGCATCGTGTTCAGCGACGATATCGTTGGCCATCTTCATGGCCTCCATGACAATCACCACCTGACCACGCTTCACTTTATCGCCTTCCTTGACACGGATTTCCGTAATCGTGCCCGGCAGGGGCGAGCTTACATTCTCCGCAACACCAGCAGCCGTTGCGGGACGTTTTAAGACTCCGGTTGACACCGCAGCACCAGAGGGACGCACCACAGAGGCCACTTGGGCAGAAGACTTCTGAGGAAGCTCAACACTGTAGGTTTTATTGTTAACGGAAACCTTCAAGCCTTCTGCCGACTCTTCCACGCTGGCTTTATAGTCCTTACCGTTAATCTTGAATGCAAATTCTTTCATAGAATCGTTTTTGCTTATGATATTGTTTGAAATGAATAACACTCCCTATATGCGGGGATTGAGTTGACTATGCCAATGGCTGTCTTCGTGCGAGAGCGTGAGAACACCGCTCTCCGTATCATGAGCGTCATTCTGATAAAGGTAAAGAGCCATGGCCACTGCCGCCAGGTCTTCCGCGCTGTCCTCCTGTATTGGTTGAGTTTTTGCAGAGGAAGCAGCCGCATGAGCGGCATGCTTCTGTTCTGCTTCACTTAGTTTGCCAAAGAGCCACAGCACCAACACCAGAATAAAAAGTATGATAAAAACCGTCGCGATAGAAATCTCCGCGATGCTCCATCGGTCAATCCATTCGGTTAGGTTAACTGCAAGAATATTCATTTTCAGCATCTTTATAGAGGAATATTACCGTGTTTCTTCGCGGGATTCACCTGCTTCTTGCTACGCATTTGCTCCAAGGCACGGATTACGCGGAAACGTGTATTGCGAGGTTCGATAACATCATCGATATAGCCATATTTGGCAGCGTTATAGGGGTTGGCGAACAGTTTGGTGTACTCATCCTCCTTCTCCTTGATGAAGGCCTTGGCTTCCTCCACCTTGCCCTCATCCTTCAGAGCCTTAGCCTCCTTGGCATACAACACGCTGGCAGCGCCCGCAGCACCCATAACGGCAATCTCTGCAGAGGGCCATGCATAGTTGATATCGCCGCGCAATTGCTTGCAGCTCATCACGATGTGGCTACCGCCATAACTCTTACGCAAGGTAACAGTAATCTTGGGTACGGTGGCTTCGCCATAGGCATACAGCAACTTGGCGCCGTGCAGGATAACGGCATTGTATTCCTGACCCGTACCGGGCAGGAAACCGGGAACGTCAACCAAGGTTACGATAGGAATATTAAAGCAATCGCAGAAGCGGACAAATCGTGCGGCCTTACGGCTGGCATTGCTATCCAATACGCCGGCCAACTGCTTGGGCTGATTGGCGACAATTCCCACACTCTGACCGTTGAAACGGGCAAAACCGATGATGATATTGCGCGCAAAATTAGGCTGGATTTCAAAGAATTCTCCGTTATCAGTAATTCCGGCAATCACCTGATACATGTCGTATGGCATATTTGGGTTCTCCGGAATAATCTCGTTCAGATAGTCCTCCATACGATTGATGGGATCGGTGCAGGGTTTCTCGGGCGTACGTTCCAAGTTATTTTGGGGAATGTAGCTCAAGAGCTGCTTGATCATCGCAATGGCCTCTTCCTCGGTGCTGGCCGTAAAGTGCGTAACACCGCTCTTTGTACTATGCACGCTGGCGCCGCCCAACTGTTCTTGCGTAACGTCCTCGCCAAGCACGGTCTTTACCACGGCAGGACCTGTCAGGAACATATAGCTGGATCCTTCCATCATCAGAGTGAAATCCGTCAGCGCAGGGCTATATACCGCACCGCCGGCACAAGGGCCCATGATGGCGCTAATCTGGGGGATGACACCGCTGGCCATAATATTACGCTGGAAAATCTCGGCATAACCTGCCAAGGCATTGATACCTTCCTGAAGGCGGGCGCCGCCCGAGTCGTTAAGACCGATGACAGGAGCACCCACTTTCATGGCAATGTCCATCACCTTGCAAATCTTGCTGGCAAGCATTTCAGACAACGAACCTGCGCTGACGGTGAAGTCCTGAGCAAAAACATAAACAAGGCGGCCTGAAATAGTACCGCTGCCGGTTACCACGCCATCGCCCAGGAAACGCTTCTTCTCCATGCCAAAATTGTAGCAACGGTGCTCTACGAACATATCCATTTCCTCGAAACTGCCCTCATCCAGCAACATGGCAATGCGCTCCCGGGCAGTAAACTTGCCTTTGGCATGCTGTTTCTCAATAGCCTTTTCGCCACCGCCCAAACGCGCTTTCTGGCGCAGGGCAATTAGCTCTTGAATTTTTTCTGTCTGCGTACTCATCAATTATAATTTAATGTGGTTTCTGTATTCTTTACAGGACACAAATTTAGGCTTTATTCTTTACATAGCCACCTTTCTCTATGTTTTTTTTCTACCTTTGTATCCGAATTAAAAAGAATATGGACGAAAAGCACCTTACAGAACTTGGCACGGAGCGTATCCCCCGCCTCTTGTTAAAATACGCCATGCCTGCAATTGCGGCGATGGTTGCCGCCAGTGTTCTGAACATCGTTGACAGTTTTTTTATCGGAAACTATGCCGGCAAGAATGCCATCAGCGGCATGGCCGCCACATTGCCTTTCATTAACCTGGCCACAGCCTTCGGCGCCATGGTAGGTGTTGGAGCGGGTAGCGTCATTAGTATCCGTCTGGGGCAAAAGGATGCGCAAACAGCCAATCATGTCCTGGGCAATACCATTACATTGAACATTCTCATTGGCTTACTCGTAACCATCATTGGTCTCTTGGGAATGGACACCTTTCTCTATTGGTTCGGTGCCAGCGACATTACCGCACCTTATGCCAAGGACTATATGCAGGTTTTGCTTCTGGGAAACATCGTCAGCCACAGTTTTTTCGGACTGAACAGCGTGCTGCGCGCTGGAGGCCATCCCCAAACAGCCATGTATTGCACGCTGTTGGCCGTAGCCCTGAACTGCGTTTTAGACCCACTGTTCATCATCGTTATGGATTGGGGGATCAGTGGCGCCGCATGGGCCACCGTCCTTAGTCAATTAGTGAGTCTGCTGTGGCAACTGCGCATTCTGAACAGGTCCGCAGAGGTACTCCACTTCACCCCTGGCACATACAAGCTCCATCCCTCCATCGTGCGGCAGATTCTTGCCATCGGCGCCAGCCCCTTCCTTACGAACGCCTGCGCCAGCCTGGTCGTGCTTTTCATTAACCAGAGTATGCGCCGATGGGGAGACACCCTGCCCATTGAGAACGGCGGAGACGCTGCTTTAGCGGCCTATGGCATCGACAACCGCGTGGTGTTCTTCTTCCTGATGATTGTCATTGGGCTGAACCACGGCATGCAGCCCATTGCAGGCTACAACTGGGGGGCACGGCAAGACCACCGTGTACGCAAGGTACTAATTCTTACGATGATAGCTGCCACATGTGTAACTACCATTGGCTTTCTCACAGGCGAGTTCTTCCCCCATCAGGTTGTAGGCATTTTTATCAAGGACGCACCCGAGGTAACAGCCATTGCCGCCCGCGGCTTCCGCATCGACGTTGCTGTATTCCCCATCGTGGGTGCCCAGATGGTTATCAGCAGTTTCTTCCAAAGTATTGGCCATGCAGGCAAGAGCATCTTCCTTTCTATGACTCGCCAAATGCTGTTCTTGATTCCCGGCCTCTATATCCTGCCGTTGTGGTTCGGTTTTGATGGTGTATGGTGGGCCATACCACTGAGCGACCTCCTCAGTTTCTTCGTTGCCGTGGGTATGCTGATGTGGCTGGTTCGTCATCTACGCAAACGCAATGAAACGCATCGGACTACTTAGCGACACCCATGCTTATTGGGACCCACGCTTCGAACAGTATTTCCGGGACGTGGACGAAATTTGGCACGCCGGCGACATCGGTTCGCTTGATGTTGTCCTTCGGCTCCAGGAACTGGCTCCTTTGAGAGCCGTTCACGGGAATATCGACGGTGGAGATATAAGACGCATATATCCTGAGTTGCTACGTTGGGACTGTGAGGGACTAAGCGTGCTCATGACCCATATCGGTGGTTATCCCGGCCGCTATGCGCCCAACATACGCAAGCTTATCCTTCAGCATCCTCCCGGGCTTTTCATCTCCGGCCACAGCCACATTCTCAAGGTAATGCCCGATCCACAACTGGGGCTCTTGCATATCAATCCGGGAGCAGCCGGCCTGCAAGGTTGGCAAACCGTACGTACCTTGATACGCTTCAGCGTAAGCGAAGCCAAAGTCCACGACCTTGAAGTGATTGAACTGGTTTAAAAGAATCTTCCAAAATTATCAATATGCAAGGAAATACGGGAATACGCTATCACTTTGCATTTTCACAAACACCAGAAAATGCCAAAAGAAACAGAAAGCAAAGATACAGAGGCCGATTTTCAATAAAAACAAAACACTGTATTACAGCCAAATACATTTTTTCCCGATTCACTCTTACATATATAAACTACGCCGTTAGGACAAGAAAACGCACAAAAGAAACTGACCATAAACCAAGCAAAAACATATAATAGAAATGGTCAAAACATATAGAAGAAACGAATCAAACATCTATTAAAAAGAAAACAAGCAAGGAAACGGAGGCAAAAGACACGTGGAAAGGGGACTTTTAGTCCTATAAGTAATCGGGGTACAGCAAAAAGTAAAATATCATTTTGACGTAAAAAAAGCGAATTATCAGTCAATTTGGCAAATACGATTCAATTAAAGAATCCACCATCACGAACCCTTTTTCCTAAACTGCTTAATTACAAAAGAAGGGGAAACACGGAAATAGACTCCGAAATCAAAGACAAAATGACGATTGCCGGATGATTGGGCATACATCGCGCCCAAATGCGCACCTAAGCGATAGTCTGGGCTAAAGACATAAGTGTAATCAACGAGGGCATAGGTGGTGTGCATACCGCGGAAGGTAAGACCAGGTGTTTTTATGCTAAGGGTGGAGAAGAAAGGACTGCCATAGAGGTTGGCATAACGACGAGGAATCTCGACATGCCCCAATTCCACGCCCCAACGCTTCCAGAGCGTAGCGCCCACAGAGGCGTGCATTGCCATACCCGTGTCGTAGGGCCACAAGGTACCACTCTGCTGATAACTGCCCATGAGGTTCATTTCCGCCTTCAAAGCGGTAAGGAAGGACGAGGCGCGGGGCACATAATCCGCACGCAAACCCGCACTCGTGTTGCAAAGCGTTTGCACGCCCATCGCCGTTGTATCCTGCTCGCCACCTCGGTGCTGGATCAGTACTTGCAAGGGCAGGCTCCATCGCAAGGGCGAGGTTTCCCCACCCCATCGCAGCGTGGCATTGGTGCCCACGGTAAAAGCTTCTTGATGGCTATCCATTTCAAAGATATAGCTCTGCCAGTTAATCCAAGTGTCCAAGTGAATATGTCTGCGATTCAGCAGGATCTGGAAACCAGTTTCAGGGTCGGCACTTAAGTTCTGCTCAGGATTGAAGAGAGGAAGAATCAAGCGATGGTTCTGCGCTCCATGAATCTTACCTAAGACCAGGGAGAGATACTTAAAATCAGCCTGTACCCGAAAGAATGGAAGCACATGAGCCCCCCGCTGGTATTGGTTTCCTTTCCAAGCGGCGATATCGTGATAGGCATAGTTGGGATACTTGTTGGCTCCGTTGTAAACCAAGGCATGCAGACCAAGTTCCAAAGCCACACGTCCGAGGGGTTGATAGCTCAGGCGGGGCTGCAGCCAGAAGCCTGGCAAGGAATAGCCTTTCGCCAAGGGGGAGTCGTACTCGTTATCACGGAAAAATGCCAGGGCGTCAAGCTTCACACCCAACTGCTGGATTGCCGCCGTATCCAAGCGCAACGATTCGCACTCCAACTGATCCCACAGCTGAGCCCTGACATTCACGACGCTTACAAGAAACAAAACGAAAAGCCAACGAGCCGGACGCATCACTTCTTGCGGAACTGCTTGAAGACAAAGTAAGCCACGGCTATCGCCAGTAGGGCCAGAATGACCATCTTTATGTCATGACCATACTGGTCAACATAGTTGTCAAGCTGTTCATAGGGAACGACTCCCGCCAAATAATAGCCTATGGCGGCCAGAATGATATTCCAGATGGTAGCACCCAGGAAGGTGTACACAAGGAATTTCTTCATGTCCATACGCGACAAACCCGCAGGAATGCTGATCAGCTGACGAATACCGGGAATCAAACGCCCCACAAAGGTACCAACGGCTCCATGATTGTTAAAATAAGCCTCGGCTTTTTGAATCTTCTCCTCATCAATGAGGCACAGGCGACCCACCCAACTGTTGGCCAGACGGTAAATCAAAGGACGGCCCAGATACACACTAAGATAGTAATTTATCAGGGCACCCAAGATGCTGCCGATGCTGGCGCTAAGAACAACAAGAAAGACATTCAACCGGGCGTCCTCGCCGGCAGAGAGATAGGCAGCGGGGGGGACTACAATCTCGCTGGGGAAGGGGACGAAACTACTCTCGATGGTCATCAAAAGCATGATAACCCAATAATTCAGGTGCTCAAGACACCAAGCGATGAAAGGGAGACTCTCCATAAGTTATTTATACAAATTGTTTTCTAAAATTACGCTTGTCAAATCTACGGTAACGACAGCGGAGGGCAAGTGTCCAAACGGGTTGCAGGTGGAGCATAAAGGGCAGACTGAGGTGCATCGACGGCAAGCGCAGCGCCCGAAGGGATTGGTGAAAAAAGATGTCGCGGGACAAAGCATGCAGCAACCACATCAAAACGACAGCACTTATCAGCCACCACAAGGGGTTGGGCTGCAAGACCAGACTGGCGAGAGCTATCACGAAAAAGGCAGAATGTGCCCACGTGAGTACTGCATGAGAGAGGCTGCATAAGTCCAGCCACAAACTCCAGCGAAGCCTACGCCAAACATCATGCTCAACGAGTTGAAACTCGCCACACTGCGCAGAATCCTTGGGCAAGTCAGTAATCACAAATGCCTCGGGACAAAGACATCGGGCCACATCTCCCTTGTTGGTATAGCGGTTGACAGCAAGTTCAACCGCCCCCCGGCGCAGGCCTGCTCCCACAGCAAGACCACCTTTCTCCAGAAAGAATGCCTTGTCCAAGAGCAAATTCTGCGGTGATACAAGTACGTGCTTATGTTCCTGTCCCCAGAGTAGCACAAGGAATTGGCGCCAATACCGTAGAAAAGCATACTTGTGTCGGGCAAAACCGCGAGCAGAAGCGGTATTTGCGACACCAACCACAACATGCTTGTCCTTTCGGATATATGAAGCCATCGTTGCCAACCAATGTTCTCCCGCAGGCATACTCGATATACCGGAAAGCAAGACCCAGGCATGGCGAGCGGCACGCATACCAAGTGTAAGCACAAGGTTATAGGCACTTATATCCAACACGTGGGCGGGCAAAGGAACTATCTGCAAATTCGGATAGGCATACTGCATACCTTGAAGATAGGACTGTGTATTGGCCGATAACGGTGTGGCACAGGCCAGAATAACCTCAAACCGGGAATACTGCTGGCCCAGGAAAACCGGCAAACGCTGTCTTAACAGTTCCTCTTCGCCCTCATAAAGCAAAACGACACTGACAGCTTCCTCTGAGGCAGTGGGCAACTGATTGGCGGCAACCAGTTTTGCCAGTCGGCGATACCCCATGTTCCGCACCATACTAACGAACCATACACATGTATAGGCCACGAACGCAAGCACGGGCCAAGGGAGTGTTTTCAAGTAAACCAGCAACTCCTCCATTCAATCGATGCTATATGTCCTCTGAAGTGAAAGCCAGAGGCAAGCGACGACAATTATACTGACAAGCCATAATCTCGCCATAGGCTCCTGCGCTTTGCAAAGCAATGAGGTCGCCACGATTGGTCTGTGGCAGATCGTAGTCCGTAACAAAGACATCCGAACTCTCGCAGATAGGCCCCACCACATCGTATCTCACACGCTGCCCTTCCGGGTTGCTCAGATTCACCACACGATGGTAAGCGTCGTACAATGCGGGACGGATGAGATCCGTCATCCCCGCATCTACGATACAGAATTGTTTGATAGCATTGCTCTTAACATACAGCACACGTGTAATGAGGCTGCCGCATTGGCCCACAACAGCCCTGCCCAACTCAAAATGCAACTGCTGACCGGGACGTAACTTGAGCCCGTTGGCATAAGTTGCAAAATAGTCGCGGAAATTGGGTATGGGACGCCCTTCCGGATCCTGATAATCAATGCCCAAGCCACCACCTACGTTGATGTTCTCTGGCAACAGGCCTGCCGGTTCCAGCCTGTCCTGCAACTCGTTGATGCGCTGACAAAGGGCGGCGAAATCGTCCATTTCCAATATTTGCGAACCAATATGGAAATGCAAACCTACGTAATGTACGTGGCTCAAATCCTGAGCGCGACGAATCACGGCCTCCATATCCTGCATGTCGATACCGAACTTGTTTTCGGACAGGCCCGTAGCGATATTGGCATGGGTATGTGCTCCTACGTTGGGATTGATACGGAAGGCTACGCGTGCCGTTTTGTTCTTGGCAGCGGCCAACTCGTTAATGATCTCCAGTTCCGGTACACTCTCTACGTTGAAACAAAAGATGTCAGCGTCCAAGCCAAGATTGATTTCCCAATCACTCTTGCCGACTCCGGCGAACACGATGTCCTCAGCCTTAAAACCCGCATCAAGACAGGCCTGAATCTCTCCACCGCTCACGCAATCACATCCCAAACCGGCCTGCCGGATATGACGCAGCACCTGGGGATTCACGTTGGCCTTAACGGCATAGTGGACGTGATAATGCTTATCAAGATGGCTTTTGATTTCATCCAACGTTTTGTCCAGCAGTGCCAAGTCGTAGTAATAGAACGGTGTTTGCTTTGTCTCAAACTGCTTTAGGGGATAGTTCATCGCGTCGAAGTTGCTTTTATTTAAAAGAGACTCTTGCTTAAGGCCTGCAGGGTACGTGTCTTATAATCCTTACTTACAAGGAACGAGATGTTGTAGTTGCTGCCGCCATAGCTGATCATACGAACGGGAATGTCGTTCAGCGCCTGGGCCGCACGTGTCTCAAAACCGATGTTTGAACTTACGAGGTCGCCCACCACACATACGATGACCATGTCCTGCTCCACTGTAACAGTACCATACTTCTTCAACTCGTCTACGATATCCACCAAGTGGCCCGTATTGTCAATCGTCAGGCTAACGCCTACCTCGCTGGTGCAAACCATGTCGATGCTGGTCTTGTATTGCTCAAAGATTTCAAAAACCTTGCGCAAGAAGCCATGAGCCTGCAACATGCGCGAGCTTTGAATCTGAATACAGGTGATGCCGTCCTTGGCTGCTACGGCCTTGATAGAACCGTGCTGCATGACATTATTGATGATGGTGCCGGGAGCCGAGGGGTCCATCGTGTTCAAAAGACGCACAGGCACGCCAGCGAACTTAGCGGGCTGGATACAAGTGGGATGCAGAATCTTGGCACCGAAATAGGCCAACTCGGCAGCCTCCTCGAAATAGAGCTGGCGCACAGGTTCCGTATGCTCCACAATACGGGGGTCATTGTTGTGCATGCCGTCAATGTCCGTCCAGATCTGGATCTCTTCGCTCTGGATGGCGGCACCAATAAGGCAGGCCGTATAGTCGCTGCCACCACGCAACAGATTATCTATCTCGCCGTATGCGTTACGACAGATGAAACCCTGGGTGATATAGATGTCCACATCAGGATTCTCCTTCAGTTTGGCAAGGGTCTTCTCGCGGATATAGTTAAAGTCTGGCTCGGCATTCTTGTCCGTACGGATCATGTCCAGAGCGCTCAGCAATACCGCGCTTTTACCCTGCTCCAAGAGATAGTTCGTAACCATATTTGTGCTCATGATCTCACCCTGAGCAAGAACCACCTTCTCCTCGAAACTGGTGAACATCATCTTGGTGAAGGTACGCAAGTAGTTGAACGACTCGCGCAGGAACTCATGTGTCTTCTGTTTCCACTCCTCCGTAGAATACAACTCCTCCACATGCTGGGCATATTTGCGCTCCAGCTGATTGATGATGGTGTTGGCACCTTCGGGGTTCTTACGATAAAGGTAGTCTGAGATTTCCACCAGACTGTTGGTGGTACCGCTCATGGCACTCAGCACAACAAAATTTTGTTGGCCTTGCTCGGGGGTAATCAGGTTTGCTACCTCTTGCATACGTTGCGGCGTTCCTACGCTGGTGCCGCCAAATTTCATTACTTTCATCTTCTGCTCAAAATGTAGTATGAATACTATTATGTAATTTATTAACTCTCAATCTCTTCTTCCTCAATACGTTCCAATTTCCCCTGAGTACATCTTAGCGTTCTTCCGGGAAACATCTCTGTAATGGCTTCGTTGTGGGTGCTCAGGATAATGCTGGTGCCTGCGCGACGGATGTCGTTCAGCAGGCGCATCACCTTACGGCTGTTTTCCACGTCCAAATTGGCCGTGGGTTCATCCGCCAACAAAAGGCGCGGACTGTTCAGTAAGGCACGGGCAATGCAGATGCTCTGCTGCTCACCTCCCGAGAGTTCATGAGGCATGCGGTCTCCCTTATCCGGCAATCCGACCTGCGAAAGCACCTCAAGGATACGTTCCTGACGCTGCGCTTTCTTCTTCCATCCCGTCGCACGCAACACGAAATCCAGATTTTCGCGCACGTTGCGGTCGCGCAGAAGCTGGAAATCCTGGAAAATAATGCCTAATTGCTTGCGCAGGGCAGGTAGCATACGGGGCTTCAAATGCGTTACATCCGTACCCAGTACAACCGCCTCTCCAGATGCAATGGGAAGCTCTCCATAGATGCTCTTCAACAGCGAACTCTTGCCGCTGCCGACCTCACCCATTACATAGACAAACTCGCCCTCACCCACCTGAAGGTTGACATGGCTGAGTATAGCGCGGTCATCCTGTCTTAGCTCAACGTCTTTATAATCGATCAGCATGTTTTGCTTGGACTTTAGTGTTTCTTCCAACCCGGATTGTGGCGCTCCATGAGTTCCGCAGCCATATCTTCGATGCGCAAGCCTTTGCTGGTAAGCAAGACGATCAGATGATAGAGAAGGTCGCTTCCTTCATAAATCAAGCGGTCATTGGTCCCGTTCGTGGCCTCAATCACCAGTTCCAAAGCCTCCTCGCCTACCTTCTGAGCCATACGGTTCAAACCATCACGGAAGAGTGTGGTCGTATATGAGCCCTCGGGCTGCTCACGATAACGCTTTTCGATAAAGTCACTCAACTCACTCAGAAAAAGCAAGGGATTGGGCGTATTCGTTTCATTCCAACAAGTGTCGGCACCCGTATGACAAACAGGACCAAGTGGCTTAACCTTAATCAGCAGGGTGTCTTGGTCGCAATCGTTCAGGATCTCAACCACCTCCAAGTAATTGCCGCTGGTCTCTCCTTTGGTCCAAAGCGTATTGCGTGTACGGCTCCAGAAAGTTACTTTCTGCGTTTCTACGGTTTTTTCATAGGCCTCCTTATTCATGAAACCAAGCATCAGGACTTTGTTCGTTTGTGCGTCCTGAATGATGGCGGGCACAAGGCCTTGCATCTTATCGAAATCTATCGTCATAATCTTACGTTTATTTGCTGTTCTCTGAGGTATTGTTTCAATGTAGGAATGGCTATCTCGCCAAAATGGAACACGGAGGCTGCCAAGGCGGCATCACTATGACCATGCAAAAAAGTGTCCCGGAAATGCTCCATCTCCCCCGCACCACCACTGGCAATAACAGGGATGTTGAGATTATCGGACAAATAGCGCAGGGCATCATTCGCGAAACCTTGCTTCACACCATCATGATCCATCGAGGTGAAAAGGATTTCTCCCGCACCACGTTCCTGTGCCTCGTGCGCCCAGTCGAAGAGTTGCTTCTCATGAGGCACACGGCCACCATTGAGGAAACATCTCCAAGTGCCGTCCACTTCTTGTCTGGCATCAATAGCCACCACGCATACTTGGCTGCCATAGCGAGAAGTAATCTCGTCAATGAGTTGAGGACGTCGCAGCGCAGAACTGTTCAGGCTCACCTTATCTGCTCCGGCAGACAACAGGCGTTCCACATCCGAAAGCTCGTTCACACCACCTCCCACGGTGAAAGGAATATTGATGGCTTCGGCAATTCGCTCCACCATGGACGTGAAGGTCTTGCGACCCTCATGGCTGGCCGTGATGTCCAGAAACACAAGTTCGTCGGCTCCCTGTTGGCTATAGGCACGTGCCAATTCCACAGGATCGCCCGCTTGGCGCAGATTCACGAAATTCGTGCCCTTCACCGTTGTTCCGTCCTTGATATCCAGACAGGGTATGATTCGTTTTGCAAGCAAAGCTGTTCGTTGTTTAGTTATTTGTTCTTTTATCCATCACTTGTCCCGTAGGTACAGAGTACTTAGTTCCCGGAGGTCTATCCTTCCCTCATAGATGGCCTTACCAAATACAACGGCAGGAATACCAGCTTCATCCAACGCCTGGATGTCCGCCAGACAGCTCACTCCACCACTGGCAATAAGATAACAATCCGGAAAACTTGCCATGATACGCTTATAGAGCTCAACGGAAGGCCCTTGCAGCATACCGTCCTTACTAATGTCCGTGCAGAGGACGTTTTTTGTTCCCGCCCGCATGTAATGAGCAAGGAAATCTGACAGATTGGCGTCGCTGTCCTCCAACCATCCATTGATACTTATTTTTTCTCCACGCACGTCAGCGCCAAGTACCAAACGGTCGGGACCATATTTGTGAAGCCACTCGACATAAAGCTGCGGCTGAGTGATAGCAATGCTACCGGCGGTTGCCATAGCCGCACCCGCCGCAAACACGGCATCCAAGTCATCGTCCGTCTTCACGCCACCTCCGAAATCAACCACCAAACGGGTGTTCCGCGTAATAGCCTTCAACGTATCCAGATTAACGACATGTTTTGCCTTGGCACCGTCCAAATCCACGACATGAAGACGCCGGAAACCCAACTGTTCAAACTGCATAGCCATGTCCAAAGGACTGCCATACTCCTTTTTCGTGCCATAGTCGCCTTTTTGCAGGCGGACACATTTTCCGTCAATGATGTCAATAGCAGGAATAAGTTCTATCATAACTCGAGGAAATTTTTCAAGATCCGAGAACCCACATCACCACTCTTTTCAGGGTGGAACTGTGTGGCATAGAAATTATCACGGTGCAAGGCAGCGCTGAAAGGCCAGATATAATCTGCGGTAGCAATCATTTCCTGACAAGGAGGGACATAAAAGCTATGCACAAAATAGACGAAAGCACGCTCGTCAATCCCATTGAACAAGGGCGATTGCAAATCGTAAATGTCGTTCCATCCCATGTGAGGCACTTTGTCTTCATGACGCTCAGGCTGAAAACGCAAAACAGGCACATCAAAGATACCGAGGCAATCGGTGTTACCTTCCTCGCTATTACGGCAAAGCAACTGCTGTCCAATGCAGATACCCAAGAGGGGTTGCTGAAGAGAGCAAACAACCTTGTCCAGACCATGCTCGCGCAAATAGCGCATCGCATGACTGGCTTCTCCCTGTCCCGGGAAAAGCACCTTGTCGGCACGCCGCAACTCTTCGGGATTATCCGTCAGCACGGGCTCCACGCCCAAACGTGAAAGGGCGTTCAGCACGGAACGGATATTGCCTGCATTATACTTTACGATGGCTACGCTCATCTCTATTTTTTTATTTCCTTAGATGCTTTCAGAGCCAACTCCCAATTCGTATCAATGCTAAAGGGAGTCAGGCTATTGGCGTCAGTGGCAAAAGCACGTGTGGTTTTCGTATCCTTATCGCCAAAAAGCGGATTTTTTGCGCTTGCCTGCCAATAGCGCTTCATTATCTTAGTCTGCTTCTCCGTATTCTTCTCCTGCATCAGTTCGCCCAGATAATTGGTAATAAACTGATTCATGGCATAAGCCTGACGATCCAGAAAAGAAGCATCCACACCGCCTCCGTTCACCTTTATCGCCATATTGCAAAGATACTGCATACTGGTAAACTTGAACTGTGCTATATTCAGGCTCAAGGCATCGACACGGGGGTCTTCAATAATCAATTTATTTGTGTTGACCACTTGGTTGAACACTTCTTGTGCGCTTACGCCCGTGCTCATGACAAAGGCAAAAAGCAAAGTTACTATCAGTTTCATATCAAATCAATATTCGTTTACTATATCTCCGTTTATATCAAATCTTTCCTTGTCTGCGTGCCAATTCCTTCCAGCTCTTAATTCCACCACCAATCACGGGACGCCCCAACTGAAGATAGTGGCAATAGGCAGCGGCCAAAGCATCCGTGGCATCCATCTTCATGCTCATTTCACCCTCAGAGAGTCTCAAGATACGCTGCAACATATCTGCGACTTGCTCCTTGCTGGCTGTACCGCGGCCGGTCAACGCCATCTTTATCTTCATGGGAGCATATTCGTGAATGCTCAAGCCACGACTGGTGGCGGCTGCGATGGCTACACCCTGGGCACGTCCCAATTTCAGCATGCTTTGTACGTTCTTACCAAAAAAAGGAGCCTCAATCGCCACGCAGGTGGGTTTGTAGAACTCGATGGTCTCACTCACACGTTCGTAGATTCGACCCAATTTTTCGTAGGTGTCGGACAACTTGCGAAGGTCGATAACGCCTAAATCGACGCATTCCACCTGTCTGCCCTCCACGCTCAACACTCCAAAGCCCATCAGGTTCGTGCCCGGATCTATGCCCAAGATGACCTCCTTCACCCGACCTCAATACTTTCCAAAATGGTACTGAAGCTTAAGACGCGGCCTTCAAACAGTGTTTTCATCTCCTTTTCTAACAGAGTCCCTTGATTCAGGTACCACTGATGAAGCTTGCCATTGTCCTCTACCTCAAATTGGATGCAAAAGCTCTCTGACTCCTGATCCTTGTGATTCAACACTCGCAACATACGACCTGCGCTCAAAATGCCGCTCTCCTGCGCCTTGAGGAGATAGGACTGATGAACCCAAATCACGAAGTTGCGCGCATCGCCGTTTGGCACCGTATATGTCGTATTGAATACTATCATCGCTCTTTCCTTACTACACCTATATATAATTATGCAAAGGTAAGCAAAAACGCGCATTTACCAACAAAATGCCAGCATTTTTCTTTACATCATAACTAAATAGAAGTCTCTTTATCTTCCGGGCAAGCAAAATCAGATACGCAGTGAAATTTCATCCGGCATCCAGAAACGGGATGGTCAAATTCCAAGCACTCGGCATGCAGATGGAGGCGGACACCCCCCAAACCATAGAGTTCATCGCCCAAAATAGGATTATCCAAGCCCTCCGGATGCGCCAAATGCACACGAAGTTGGTGCGTACGTCCCGTGTGAGGCCAAAGAAGAATGTCGTTATTTTCAAGGGTGCGGTAATGCGTTAGCGCAGAACGGCCAAATTCATGATGAACCATTTGGCGCGGGCGGTTCGTCGGGTCAGGACAGAGGGGCAGTGAAATATCACCTTCCTGACCCGCTTTTACAGGCCGGCTAAGCCGTGCACGATAGCGTTTTACCACGTTTCGCGCCTCAAACGCACGTTGCAAAGTACGCTGTGCCTCAATCGTCAACGCAAAAACCATCAGTCCGCTGGTGCTCATATCCAAGCGATGAACCACATACACATGATCGGCGTGAGGCAACAAACGAAGCAGTTCACTCTGCACACTGGGCAGATTCTCCTTGCCAGGCACGCTCAACATCCCAGAAGGTTTGTCAACAACCGCCAAGGCATCATCAGAATAAATGATACGCAACCGAGAAACAACATGCCCATAATCCTCCAACAAAGGATTGGGGTCAACAAGAAGCCCCCGTAGCATCCAATCAAGGATAGGCTTGCAACGCTCCTGACAGGCAGGATAATAATGCCCCTCATGCCGAACAACGCCAACAGGCGATGCTCCTATCCAGAACTCTGCCATACAGAGAGGACGCAAACCATTGGCATACGCGTATTGAAGAAGTTTGGGAGCGCAACATTCCCCAGCCGCAGCCGGAGGGATGTTCGGTGCAAAAAGATCTCTGAGGGAACATTCTTCCCCTTGGGCATTCAAGAAAACATAGTTGTCAAAGAGCCACTGCTGAAGCGCTTGGCTGCGACGTGCGCGTTCTCCTTGCAACTCGCGAAGAGGACTTTCCAAATGATTCAATTCATCCTCCAAGCGTCCAATTTCTTGTTTTGCCGTTTGCTTCAAACGACGAAACGATGCTTTATCATATTGGCTCTCATGGATAAGAACTTCCTTGTCCCCCATTCCATTGGCACGAAGCACATCGCGCTGCTTTTTACGCAGGCGTAGAAGTTCCTGTTCCCGAGTCAAGTGCGCTTCCCATTTTTGGCGAAGAGAATGCAGTCTTTTACGAACATCACACAAGCCGGGGGATTGTTGAAGCGTGGCAATGCGAGCGTTAATCTTTGAGATTTCGCCTTCCTCACGCTTGAAATAACCGTCAGCGGCATACGTATCAAAAACAGGGGGAACGAAATAGGGTTGGCTGCCCCTTCCTCCCAACGTACCAGAGAACGCCGCAAGGAAACCTCCCTCAACAACAAGCACACCCAGCATCTTGCCCCTGTTCAGTTCCTCTTGCCACTCCGGATAGCCCCGCAAGTCCGCACACAACGCTTCCCACGCACTCAGGCACAACGCATGAGGACGATAGTGAAAAGGGTAAGTGAAACGTTCAGGAGGCCGGACATTATCAAAAGGGAGAGGATGGAGTCTGGAGAGCTGCTGCATAAACTACTTCATGGAGATGAAACTTGCCGTTTTGAGACGCAAAGTTAGAGATATAATTTAATATTTATAGGGGTTGAATGAGTAGTTTTTCGTACCTTTGCTGTAAAATAAATAAGGAGACATGGCCGGCCAAGGACAAACCACTGTACAGGTACAAACGCAACAGCAGCTGTTATCGCCCCAACAGGTGATGACAGCCAAGTTGACGGAATTGCCTTTGGAGGGTCTCAAGGATCGCATTAACAAAGAACTGGAGGATAACCAATGGTTAGAGAAACGGGATGGCAGCGGAGCCTCCGCGGCACCCGAACCGCCAGCTGACAGCAGCACGTCAACCGGAGCAGAGGACAGTTACGACGACAACGACGACATTCCACGTGCGAACAACGGCACAATAGACTTCTACCAACGTGAACAAGGCAATCGCGCAGAGAGTTTCTATGACATCTTAGCAGCACAGATTGGGGAGTACGACCTCAATGCCCATGAGCGTGAAGTGCTTCGATACCTTATCGGTTCGCTTGGCGAGGACGGCTTGCTGCACGAGAGCACACAACAGATTGCCAACGAACTGGACATTTACCAGGACGTACCCACAACTGCCAGCGAAGTAGAGCACCTCTTGACAGACGTGATTCAGCAGATGGAACCAGCCGGTGTTGGAGCACGCGACCTTCAGGAGTGCCTATTGCTGCAAGTCAGACGCAATACGCAAAGCCAGTGGCGCGAACAAATTCTGGTAATCCTAACGCGCTATTGGGATGATTTCAGCCACACACGCTGGAACCGTATCCAAGCCAACATGAAGCTGTCAGAGCAAGAGTTGGAGAACATCAAACACAGTATCCGCCGCCTGACACCTCGTCCCGGTGGGAGTGTCGGAAGTAAGCCCGATGACGTGAGCAGCACCATTACACCCGATTTTTTTGTAACTATTGACGACGATGGACACATCCATCTAAGTCTGAACGAAGGTGATCTGCCGGAATTGAAAATTAGCGATGATGCGGAAATCACCTTGAACATGCCGACTGTTACAAAAAGCGACAAGGAAGCGCTTCGTTATATTCGCGGACAAGTAAGCAATGCCCAATTATTCCTAACGGCTCTGGCACAACGCCGCGACAGCATGCTACGCACGATGAAAGCCATCATACGACTTCAGCGTCCCTATTTCCGAACGGGAGACGAAACCCTACTAAAGCCCATGAAACTTGAGGACGTTGCCAACCTGACCCAACTGGACATCAGCACCATCAGCCGTGTAACGGCAAGCAAATACGTGGAAACTCCTGAAGGCACACAACCTCTAAGGTGGTTCTTCTCCGCCGGGGCAACGCAGCACGGCGAGGAAGTAAGCATACGCAACATGCATGCAGCCTTACGCCAACTTGTTGACAACGAAGACAAACGCCGCCCCTTAAGCGACGAAAAACTGGCACAGCTGCTAACGGAACAGGGATTTGATGTAGCACGCCGTACCGTGGCCAAATATAGAACTCAATTAGGAATTCCTGAGAGCAGACTGAGATGACAAACAGAAAAACGATACCGTCCACCACCCTCCCCCTGACATCCAACATAAAACTGGAGGGGGAACTGCAACGCGTTGTGTTGCTTATTAGCAAGGGCATTTCACTTGCTTTCCGCCAGAGCTACTATCCGCTCATAGCGACCTTCGTCCTGCTGCATGTCAGCTACCTGCGCATGCTCTCGTTTTCCTTTCGTTTGATGATTCTTGCCGAGGTGTTCCTTTGTACTTTCGCCATGCCCTACATCCTGGGCCGACTGTTCGACCGTATCAACCGACACTATCAGCTGGTTACACAAAGACGCTACCATTCCATGATACACAACTTCCTTGCCTATGTAGGCACGATGGTGTGTATCCACCTACTACAAGGTCTGCACATGCCCTTCTTTCTCCAAGGCTACCTCTGGGTCGCCATGCTCTACCAAATTGCATGTATGCTTATCAGTTTGTTCTGGAACATCAGTACCCAATCAGCAGCTGCCGGTAGCGTCGTGGGGGCATTATCGGCCTATTCTCTCCTGATGGATTATAACGCCATCTGGTGGATCTGCTTGAGCATTTTCGTTTGTGGATTAGTAAACACATCTCGTATGCTCTTGCGAAAACACACACTAAACCAGGTAATTGCCGGCACTTGGATAGGCTTTGCGGCTTCTGCCTTGGTATTCATATTGATATAGAATCTAACAACAAAACACATAAGACTATGCAAGCCATTGTAAGTATTATTATGGGCAGCACAAGCGACTATCCTGTTATGGAAAAGGCTGCCAAGTTCTTGAACGACATGCAGGTGCCTTTTGAAATCAACGCACTGTCAGCCCATCGGACTCCCACCGAAGTGGAACAATTCGCCCAAGAGGCCGAAGGCCGTGGCATACGCATAATCATCGCAGGAGCAGGCATGGCAGCAGCCCTGCCCGGAGTAATCGCCGCAAGCACTTCACTGCCTGTCATCGGTGTGCCGATCAAAGGCATGTTGGACGGACTGGATGCCATGCTGAGCATTATCCAGATGCCCCCCGGTATTCCCGTAGCCACGGTTGGCGTGAATGGCGCACAAAATGCAGCCATTTTAGCAGCCCAGATGCTTGCCCTCAGCGACGAAACCCTGGCTGCACGCCTCAAAGAGTTTAAGGTTAGCCTGAAACAGAAAATCGTGCGCGCCAACGAAGAGTTGGCCAGTATCCAGTTTGACTACAAGACAAACTAACAAACCATGAACCTGTTTAATTATCGCCGTCGATTCAGCCATATCGTCCGGATAGGCGATACGCCCTTGGGTGGTTTTCATCCCATTCGCGTACAGAGCATGACCACCACCAATACGATGGACACGGAGGCCAGCGTAAGCCAAGTGTTACGTATTGCCGAGGCTGGCGGAGAATATGTTCGCCTTACAACCCAGGGAATCCGAGAGGCGGAAAACATGCGCCTCATCAATGCCGGTGTGCGTGCGGCAGGATGCAATGTGCCCCTCGTTGCCGATGTCCATTTCAATCCGAATGTGGCGGAAGTGGCAGCGCGCTACTGTGAGAAAGTTCGTATCAATCCCGGGAACTATGTGGACACGGCGCGCCAATTTCGCCAGATAGAATACACGGATGCCGAATACTCGCAAGAACTTCAGAAGATTGAAGATAGACTAAAGCCATTACTTGAGATCTGCAAGGAGAACAATACGGCTCTTCGCATTGGCGTGAACCACGGATCGCTTAGCGACCGCATCATGAGTCGCTACGGCGATACGCCGGAGGGTATCGTAGAAAGCTGCATGGAGTTCCTGCGCATCTGTGTGAAGCATGATTTCCGCAACGTGGTTATCAGTATCAAAGCATCGAACACGGTTGTCATGGTACAGAGTGTACGCCTGTTGGTTACACGCATGACACAGGAAAACATGACCTTCCCACTTCACCTGGGTGTTACGGAGGCCGGTGAAGGCGAAGACGGACGCATCAAAAGCGCCGTAGGCATTGGTGCGCTTCTGATGGACGGCATTGGAGACACCATCCGTGTCAGCCTGTCCGAAGAACCCGAGGCAGAGATTCCCGTTGCGCGTGATCTAGTGGATTATGTAACAACGGTACGCAAAGAGGCCGACCTGCCCATTGACCCCAACCAAGTAGAGATTCCCGCCCAATACAACTGGCTGAAGCCCGAACGCAGAATAAGCACCCGCGTAGGAGAGATTGGCGACGGACAGGTGCCCGTAGTACTGACCACAATTCCTGTTGAAGGAACCGTCGTGCTGAACCCCTTTACCTTAAATGCCGAAACGGCGGCCTTCCTGAAAAATCACCCCGAGGTGGTAGTGGTCAGTCGTCCCCGAACGGCAAACCGGTTAGGTGAGCACCGTGCCCTCGTTTTCGCCCTCATGAACCTAAGGCTAAACAATCCCGTCCTGCTTTATCACGAAGATACGGAGATGATACATGCAGCCGCCGAACTTGGCGTAATGTTCATTGACGGCTTGGCGGATGGCATTGTCATTCCCGACGAAGAGTTAGGTTTAGGCATCTTGCAAGCGGCGCGCGCACGCTTCTCCAAGACGGAATACATCAGCTGTCCCGGATGTGGGCGCACACTCTACGATCTGCAAGGCACTATCGCCCGCATTCGTCAGGCAACAAAACATCTCGTGGGCGTGAAGATAGGCATCATGGGATGCATCGTGAATGGTCCCGGAGAAATGGCTGATGCCGACTATGGCTATGTAGGTGCGGCTCGCGGCAAGATTTCCCTCTACAAGGGCAAACAGTGTATCGAAAAGAATATTCCCGAGGACGAGGCTGTCGAACGCCTGCTCGCCTTCATCGAAAATGACAGAAAAAGCAAATAACATTCTGACTATGACAAATAAGCAACCTTTTTTTATTTACAATACGCTATCACGGCAGAAGGAACTTTTCAAATCCCAGACCGAGGGTCGCGTAGGCATGTACGTCTGCGGACCCACCGTCTATGGTGATGCACATCTGGGGCATGCCCGTCCCGCCATTACCTTCGACCTCCTGTTCCGCTATCTCCGGCACCAGGGCTATCAAGTGCGCTATGTACGCAACATTACCGATGTCGGCCATTTGGAACATGACGCTGACGAGGGCGAAGACAAGATCTCAAAGAAAGCCCGCCTGGAACAGCTCGAGCCTATGGAAGTGGCACAATATTACACCAACCGCTTCGAGGAGGCAATGGACGAATTGGGCTGTCTGCGGCCCAGTATCGAGCCTCGTGCCTCCGGCCATATCATCGAACAACAGACGCTGGTCAAAGAGATTATGGATAACGGCTTGGCTTATGAGAGCAACGGCAGTGTCTATTTTGATGTGGAAAAATACGACAAACTGTACAGATATGGTATCCTTAGCGGCCGGTCTTTGGAAAATGTCAAGGATGCCAGCCGCGAACTCTCCGGTGTTGGCGAGAAACGCAATCAAGCCGACTTTGCCCTTTGGAAAGCAGCACAACCCGAACACATCATGCGTTGGCCAAGCCCATGGAGCGAAGGGTTCCCCGGTTGGCACTGCGAATGTACTGCCATGGGGCGCAAATATCTGGGCAACCACTTTGACATCCACGGCGGCGGTCTCGACCTCGTATTTCCTCACCACGAATGTGAAATAGCACAGGCTGTTGCCAGTCAGGGCGACCAGATGGTTCGTTACTGGATGCACAACAACATGATTACCATCGACGGCAAGAAGATGGGCAAGAGTTACAATAACTTTATCACCCTGCCTCAATTCTTCGACGGGTCTCACCCCTTGCTTACGCAGGCATACAGCCCCATGACCATCCGCTTCTTCATCCTTCAGGCTCATTATCGCAGCACGGTAGATTTCAGCAACGATGCCCTGCAAGCCGCCGAAAAAGGTTTTGCCCGCTTGATGGAGGGTTGGCGCAACCTGAAACGTCTGGCTGAAGGCCAAAAGGTCAAAGGACAAGCCTTCATCGAAATGAAATACGTTGAAGAATTGCGAGAGAAGATGTACGAGGCGATGAACGACGACATGAACAGCCCCATCGTCATCAGCCACCTCTTTGACGCATGCCGGGTAATCAACCAGCTAATCAATCGTCAGGCAAGTATTCAGGCAGAAACGGTGGCTGCCCTCGGCGATCTTTTCGGTACTTTCACTTTCGACATCCTGGGTCTTTGCGAGGACACCGCCAATGGCAACAAGCAGCGCGAGGAGGCTTTCGGTCATGTCGTAGACATGTTATTGGAGCAGCGTCAGCAAGCCAAAGCAGATAAGAATTGGGCATTGAGCGACCAAATTCGCGACAACCTTGCCGGACTGGGCTTTGAGATCAAAGACACAAAGGACGGATTCGCCTGGACGCTGAACAAATAAAAGACTAACAAGATGAAACGTTATCTGATTCCCCTGCTCTGCCTGCTCCCGTTCCTAAGAGTCGAAGCCAAGGCAGACCTTACATTACAGCAGCTTTGCAGCGGTCAGTTTTATGGCCAAAGAATGCGTGGCGTAAACCCCATGAACGATGGTGTCAGCTATAGCCAAATGAGCAATGACGGCAAACAGATTCTGGTTTACAGCTTCAAGAACGGTCAGCAAACAGGCACGCTCTTCGATGCCACCCAGGTGCGTGGCCGTACGAAAGTGGACCACATTGACAGCTATATCATGAGTCCCGACGAGCGCAACATCCTTGTGGCAACTAACACCAAGAGTATCTACCGCCACTCCAGAACCGCCGAGTACTATATATATAATGTACAGAACCGCACCCTCCATCCTCTGTCCGAGGGCGGTCCACAGGAAAGTCCTGTCTGGAGCCCCGACGGTTATATGGTGGCGTTCGTGCGTGCAAATAACATTTTCCTCGTCAAGCTGCTCTTCAATAACAGCGAGAGCCAGGTAACCAAGGACGGCAAGTACAATGAGATTATCAACGGAAAACCCGATTGGGTCAACGAGGAAGAGTTTGCCACCGACCGCTCACTCACCTTTACCGCAGACAACCAAATGCTTTGTTGGATACGCTACGACGAATCGCAGGTGCCCACGTTCAGTTTTCCCTGGTACAAAGGACAAGTTCCCGAGCGTACGGAATACCTTACCTACCCTGGCGAGTTCACCTACAAATATCCCATGGCAGGTGAAACGAACAGCACCGTAAGCGTACACAGCTTCGACATCAAAAGCCATCGCGAACGCCAAATGCAGCTGCCCATTCAAAAGGACGACTACATCCCACGCATCTTCGCCACAAGCGACGCAACGAAGTTGGCAATCGTAACAACAAACCGCCATCAGGACCGTTTGGACCTTTACATGGCAAATCCTCGCAGCACAGAATGTCGCTTGGTGTTGCGTGACGAGGTTAAGCCATACATCAGCGAAAGTGCCTATGACCAGATGCTGTTTCACGAAGGCGGATTCGTCCTTTGCTCCGAGCGTAGCGGCTACAACCACGCTTATCTCTACGACTTGAACGGTACGCTCAAGCGTCAGATTACCAAGGGAGACTTCCCCCTTACCACGCTTTACGGCTACGACACCCAGAGCCAAACGCTCTACTATGCCAGTGCGCAGGAAAGTCCGCTCTGTCGTGCCATTTACAAGACGGACGCGAAGGGCAAGACAACCAAGCTAAGCGAGAAGCGCGGAACGAACCAAGCGATCTTCAGCCGTTCCTATGCTTATTTCATCAATGTTTACAGCAACCTGCAAACGCCTCCCGTAACCACACTGTGCGACGCCAAAGGCGGAACCATCAAGACGCTCATCGACAACCAAGCTGTTTTGGATGCGATGGCACAAACGGACTTAGGTACGAAAGAGTTCTTTACCTTCCGCACCGGGCAGGGAACGGAATTGAACGGCTACATGATAAAGCCATATAATTTCAATCCCGGCAAACGCTATCCCGTAATCATGTTCCAGTACAGTGGACCTGGCAGCCAACAGGTGCTGGACAGTTGGAGCACGGGTAACATGGGAGGCTCCATGTTCGAGCAATTCCTGGGGCAACAGGGATTCATCAGCGTCGTTGTGGACGGACGAGGAACGGGAGGCCGCGGCGCGCAATTTGAAAAGCAGACCTACCTCAAGTTAGGACAAATGGAGAGCGAGGACCAGGTAGAGGCCGCGTTGTATTTGGCTTCCCTACCCTACATCGACAAAAACCGCATAGGCATTTGGGGATGGAGCTTCGGCGGCTTCTGCACCCTGATGAGCATGAGCGAAGGGCGTCCTGTTTTTGCCGCAGGCGTTGCCGTAGCACCTCCCACCAGCTGGCGCTACTACGACACCGTCTATACGGAACGCTTCATGCGCACGCCCAAGGAAAATACCGAGGGCTACGATGTAAGTGCCATTTCCCGTGCGCCCAAGTTGAGCGGAAACCTGCTGCTCTGTCAGGGACTGGCAGACGACAACGTACACTTCCGCAACACAGCGGAATACACGGAGGCACTCGTTCAGGCTGACAAAGATTTCCGTATGCTCACGTACACGAACCGCAACCACAGCATCTTCGGCGGCAACACACGTGTCCATCTGTTCCGCCAAATCACAAACTGGTTCAAGACGCAGATGTAAGCCAGAGACATCACGAAATGTGAACTGCCCCCAAAAAGTCAGACATCCAACTTTTGGGGGGCATTTCATTTTTTCCTTATCCGGATACTTTCCCGAATAACAGGGATGTCATGGCAAAGGATATATACGCCAGTTCGGGATAAGAACTTCTAAAACATCATAAGTTGCTTGGTATTTTCAATGCAATATCCCCTGAGAGCCTGTGGTTTATTGTCGAAGAAGCAGTATGCTGCCAGTGCGGCAATCATGCTCATGATGAAATTGTTGACCGACCTATGCCTTGAATGTACCAGCTGTGCCGTATTCTTGAGCATGTCGTTGATGGTCTCGATAATGCACCTTTTGCGCAGCATGATTTTGTCCCACATGGGCGTGAGCTTGTTCTTCATGTTGGCTCTGATACCTGTCACCAGATGAACCCCGTCCTCGAAAAGCATGTCAAAGAGTCTGGGCGAGATATATCCCCTGTCTGCAAAGAGCTTTCCGTAAAGCGTCTTGGCCAGGACTGCCCAGACCTTCGGGTCTCTGTCGTCCACGTTGGCTCCCGTGAAACAGAACGTGATGATCTCTCCCCTGTCGTTGCAGACCAGATGCAGCTTGAAGCCGTGACACCATCCCATCGTCCCTTTCCCGTCCGTAGCCAGGCCTTTGAACACCTTGTTGGCATAACGTCTGAGATTGTGGCAGACTGGAACCATTGTAGAGTCCACGAAGCTGATGCCTGTACAGCGCCCGAAGGCAGAGAGGTTCAGGAAGAACATCATCTGGAAGAACACGCGGCTCTCCAGTTCCACGAAGCGGTTGTAGGATACGGCATGGGGGAAGGATGTTTTCATGTGCTGCCTGATGAAGAAGAGGTAGTAATGCTTGAAATTGCGGAACGAGCCAAACTGGAACACCATCAAGATGGTCATCATCTCACTGGCGGAGAGGGATGCCTTTCGGTAGCGGCGTACCTTACCATCAGAGGACATAAGAGACCTTTTGTCCATCTGCTTATCAAATTCTTTGCAAAATTCATCCACGGCACAGAAAATTTCCGTAATTTTGTAGTCGGTAATCATGAGT
>JAQYEW010000002.1 GCA_028723455.1 Prevotellaceae bacterium
CAGGGAGATAGAGGGCTTCGTGGGCATCATGAAGGACTACGGCCAGGTGCGCAAGAGCGGCCAGCGCAGCTACACCATCACGGACGGGGACTTCCGTCTGGAGATCGCGAGCAACGCGGTGAAGGGATTTGACGAGCGCGCCGACCTGGCGGCGGAACGCCTTATCGACTATCTGAAGCGCTATATGCAGCAGAGCGAGAAGGGTTCGGACGACCCGATGTACCAGATGGCCATGACGCTGCTGGAGCGCAACAAGGCAGGTGATCTGGACTACAAGAGCATCTCGAAGCTCTACGAACTGGAAGACAAGTTCGACGGCGAGTACGGCGAGATCATGGGCCTGTTCAAAGAGGCGAATGTGGTGCAGACGAACGCCGTGAACTACTACTTCCAGAAGCGGAATCCCGAGACGAACGTGTGGACGCGGATAGAACCCAGTTTCTGCCGGATGTAAAAGAATTATAAACACATTAAACCACCATTGAGGTGAATAAGAGGAAAGGAAAGAGTTATGCGAAGCGTGTAGCCGATATCAACCAGATATATGATACCTATGCGAGGACGGGTCTTCCGAACCGCGAGATATGGAAGCGGTATATATATCCGAAATACGGCATCAGCGAGCGCACCTTCTACAATCTGCTGAAGGCATCGACAAGTTCTCATATTGAGGACAAGTCGGAGCTTTCAGCAGCCGGCTTTTTATTCCCCGAGCTGTTATATCCGGAAGATGAAGTCAGAACGCTGGAATATTATAAAAAACGTCCTTAACGACATCCGCGTGGAGATGACCGACGAGTTCGACCAGAACTTCGAGCGCGAGGCCTTCTTCAGCCAGGCGTGGGAGCGGCGCAAAGGCCCGATAAACTCAGACTACAAGCTGCTTGCAGGGAAAAAGGAACGCCTGCGCAAGAGTATTATGAGCCGGACGACTGAGAACAGTATAACATTCTACACAACGGAACCTGACGCCCAATATCATAATGATGGTTGCGAGATTGTGGTAACAAAGAGGATGAAGCGATTCTTCTGGTGGAAGTACCACAAGGCAATCGAGGCCTTCGACCGCAAAGAGGACGGAACGGTAAGGCGGAATAAGGCTAACACGATGCTTGCCGGGCATTCGGAGTTCTGGAAGTTCATGGCACTGAAGAAAGCCGGTACGACCATCAAGATCCCGCGTCGTCGGTTCCTGGGAACAAGCCCGGAGGTGGAGAAGGCCGTCCGTGAGATTATCGAGAGAAACATTACAGAGTATATCAACCTGGAATTTGAGATTAAGGAAAAATGAGAAAAGAGTTGTACCAAATAATTTGTGATCGTTTGTCACATTTGTATGAAACATCTGAAGGGGCACACATTTGCCTAAAGCATGGTGAGCCTATCCCTGATGGGGCAAGACGTATTGTAAAGCATATCGATTTATGGAACCACAATGTTGAGTTCATCGAGCAGGAGGAGAGCTGGGAACGCCCTGCGGTGTTCGTGGAGTTTGTCCCCATTCGATGGGTTGCCATCCAACCAGGGGCGGAGTACCGTGCGGAGGCGCAGATAAACCTGCACGTCGTAACGGATTGGAGTGGCAGCGTAAGTGCCGGCAGTGAGTTCCGTGAGGACGGCCTGAGGGTATTTGACCTGCTTGAGACCATTCACGGCGTATTGGCCGGTGCTGATGGCGACACATTCATGGAACTTGACCTTGCCGGGAGCCAGACAAACCACAATCACGAGGAGATAATCGAAAACATCGAAATGTACCAGTGCGTGGCGTTCAGAAGCATCTAAAACCGAAAAAACATCACAAAAAATGAAAAAATCCGCTACTTTTGTTTGGAAGTAACGGATTTTTTGTATATTTGCAGTGCGTAGAAATACGAAGGGACAGGGTCGAGGTAATGACCGTGTACCGCCCCAAGGTCGCTTATCAGCGGCCTTATTTTATTTCCTTGAGTTCCATGTCATCCATGAAATAAAAGAATATCCTACCCGTGCATTTTCTTCTTGTCTCTGCCAATGCCTCGTAATACTTGGGATTATGTGAAGGTATCTCGAATACTACCGCCTCTCCTCCTTGCTTTGTGAGTGCCTTTTTGGCGTATTTGACAATGTTGCCTGCCCCACCGATTACGCATTTCAGGTCAGCCTTTATGCCGTCAAACAGAATGTCGTAAGTTTGTCCTGCCGGCCTGTTCACGCCCTGAAGGTATTCTACATCGTGCCCGTTGTCGGCAAGCACCTTGCACATTCTCATTTCCTTATTGAACTTTTTCCTTTCAGTATTGCTGGCCGTAGCTTCTGCTATGCGCTCCAACTGCGTAGCCACAAGTCCGACGTCCTTTGGCGAAACATAGGTTCTTTCCCATGTTGTCTCATCGTACCTTAGAATACGCTCCGTAGCTCCCGTATTCTCGTTCTTTTGCGCCCTTATAAGACGGCACGCTGCACACAGTTCGTTGTCAGGGATAAACGCAAGGCTCGCCTTTCCCTTAGCCAGATCGCAGTCATTGCACCGGCGGATGGTATAGGGGTTATAGTCGGGCACGGCCTTCTTCACTATGCCGGGATTGAAGCGGAAGATACCCTTGATGTCCTTTCCCGTCGCCTCCTCGCCAAGCGCCATGGCCTCTTCGTGCGGCGTAACGGGATACCTGGACTTGAGCACCTGCACGACGGTGCAGCGGCAGTTCCAGCCGTTGGGCGGACAGTACGTCTCCCAGAACGGGTCTGTTATTGGGAGCGTTACCCTGTCAAGGGCGGCATGTTCCGGCCTTACCTTTTTGTCGCCTGCAGTACGGTACTGCAGATTGTAGCGGTCGCCGTCGCGCATGAAGCCCTCCCATCTGGCGGCCATCTGCGCGGACGCCTGCACGAAGTTATATTCTGCACGGAGGTAGTTCCCGTTATAGGTCTTGTCTATCTTTTGAACGTCATTCAAAAAGCGTTCAAACGGCTTTCGATTGCCATTCTCGTCCAGAAGCGAAGGGAACGCCTCGTTGAGTTCGTGGAAGGTCTTCATGCCGGAGAAGATGTAGTTGGAGCGTTCAAGGCGCCGGCGCATGGCGTCTGACATCTCCACCTTCTTGAAAGATGTATCCAGCGCTGCGGCATGTGCCTCTATGAACTTCCGTATCTTGGGGGCTTCCAGTATCTCGATGCGGAACTGCGCTTCCTCTACCTTATGGAGCGTCTTCATCATTCCTTCAAAGAGCTTGGAGAGTTCTTTCCTTATTTCCTCCTCACGGCTGAAAGTAGCTTGCAGCCGGCTATTGCCCAGCAGGCGTGCATAACGCTGATGCAGCCCCTCGTAGTCGGAGGGGCTCAGTCGAAAAAAGGGCGTTCGCTTTGCTCCTGTCGCTTCTTTTTATCAGACTTGGGTGTTTTATTGCCCTTGGGGGCTTCATCGCCACCGTCGGGGTCTGTGGGGGCAAGAACGGGAACCTGCTGCCTGCGTTCGCCTACGGGCATATTGTATTTCTTCTCAAAATAGGCAGGCTTCACCTCGAAATTATCGAGCACGAGCCGCTCGTATGCCACCTGCTGCTCGGGCGTGTAGTCCTCGCTGTAGTCCCAGTCAAAGCGGACGCCTTCCAGGGGGAAGCCATGTCGCACCATGATGGGCAGGAGTTGGTTGTTCACGATGTCTCGGACGGTGTCGCAGTCTGATTCGATGATGTTCTCGAAGACCTTCAGATGTGTCTCCGACTGCGACAGGGAGGAGCCGTCCTCGATGGTCATGGTCTGTCCGATGACCAGCTTGGACAGTTCCGAGTTCGCCCTGTCGATACGCCTGTCGTAGACGTTGAACGCGTCTCCCTTGGAGGACTCCACCACCTCGATGTTCGTGCCCTCCTGGAATATCCCCCATCCCTCTGTGCCCATCTCAGACATCATCCTCTCCATCTTCGCGAGTTCCTTGTCGTCACGCGTCGTGGTACGCGCAATGCGCAGGGGCATTCCGAATATCTCGGCGAAGGTGTCCCAGAACGCCAGCGCGTTCTTCTTCGGTATGGTCTGCGTGGCGGCCTTGAGGTAAAGGCCGAGGCTTTCCGGCTGCCCCGCCTCGATATACCAGCCGGACAATGGCGGCTTGCGGTATTCGAGTCCGCATCTCCAGTCCTGGCCCAGGTCGGTGATGATCCTTCCGTATTCGGGTATAACGTGCTTGCGGGGTATCAGCCTCACGCCGTCGTAGGTCATGCGCCCATTGATGTCGGTGGTGATGTCCCCCAGTTCAATGAGCGAGTGCCCCCAGTAGTTGGCCTCGAGGCAGTATTTCATGAGCTGCTTGAACCATGCCGTATTGAAATACTTCACGGCCTCCCCGTCCTCCTCCTCGTTCTCGTCCGTGAGCTTGAACGAGCGTGCGAGGACGAAACCCTCACGCTGCTGGATACAGCCTGAGAGGTGGAGGTCAATATCCACATCCCTGTATATGTCATACAGCGGCCGGCGGTTGGGGTTCTCCACGTTGATGGCAAGCTGCCATGCCCGTCTCCAGTCGCCCATGTCCCTTCGTATAAGCGCGTCCGTGGTCCGCTGGAGCTCCACGACCGTTTTCCTGAATTCCCCGACATCCTTCTTTGCCAGGCGCAGCGTGCCGAAGGGTGTCTGCACCGTTACCTTGTCTCTGCTCTTTCCCATAGTAATCACCAGTTGTGTCTTATTTTTTTCTGACTGCCATATACCAACGGCACTCCGACGGGGTTTCCCCGCTCATCCGTGGCCAGCGGCAGGTCGGGCACTATCTTTCCGGCCTGCACCCCTTCGAGCCATTTGACCGCGCGCTCGTAGCGCTCCTTGCGTATCTCCATGCCCATCTTCTGCGGTGCGGAGGCGGCCATGTGGTAGAGGGCGATGTCGCAGGCGTACATGACCACAAGCCTGTCGCGGCTGCCTGCCGCGGCGGCGAATATAGCCGCAGTGTCGTACTTCGGCCGGAGATAGCCGGCGATTTCCCCGATAGCCTCGACCTCGGCGTTCGCCCTGTTTTCGGCGCTTACCTGGGAAACCACCTTCAGGGCCTGCTCGCCGATAACCACCTTATAGTCTTCTTCCGTGATGAACATAAGCTATAGTGTTATATAAAGAGCCCTGTCCTCAATATCCCTGACGGTCGTGCCTTTCCTGAATATCCCGTATGACAAGAGCTTCTTGAGTTCCTGCTTAGAGACGACCTCCAATTTCCCATTGACGGGAATGACCAGATACCTGCGGTGCGTTATCCTGCGGAAAGCATCCGCTTTTTCTACCGCCCGCCTGAAACGAAACGCGAAAATCAGTTTGCTGATGAACCTGAACATATTACCATATATTTTTAGAGGTGGGGCGGCGCCCGAACCTCGGTTTAAAACTTTGTTGCCTTGTATTCTTCTGAAGGATATAGATGGCTCCCTCGTCGGCATCCGGCGCGTCGTCATTCCCGGACATTCCCTTTTCGAAGGCAAGGGTCTGGGCAATACCGGCAAGCATATCAGGATCGTCCTTCTGAGTCTGGTCGTAGAATACGAATCCGCGCTCCCAAAGCGGACTGATGGCCTCGACACGCTGGAACTTGTCCGGCTTCTTGCGCGTGTCTCCCGTGATGGGCAGCTGGAAGCCCCGAAGATTACCCTCAACGGTAAAGTCGTCAAGGATGATGTCCTGCATGAAACTTGTCTCCATCACGAAGCGGATAGGCAGGCCGATTTCCAGACTCCACTCATAGAGGTCGTAACACCACCGGACAAGTTCGGCCACGGATGCCTTTCGCACGAAAGCCCGCAGGTGCCACAGCTGTCCTCTACACTTGCCCCATAGCTTCGCCGCCTTGGTGTCATTTGCTTTCTTTGATTTCCATGACGGGTCGATGTAAAGTACCAGTTCGTCGAACTCCCACCATGCCGGACGCTTGGCATACTTAATCCACTCTTGCCTGAAGACTGTACCCTCGACGATTGGATTATGCATCATCTCCTTGTTCCAGGCGCGATAGCCCACGAAGTCGGCATATTCACGGGCTTCCTCCTTGGTCCATTTCTCCCTCCATACGGGGTTGCCTTCGCTGTCCACGGCATATATGGTTGAGACATGCACGCCCTTCGTCTTGCAGATGTTCGCCAGCACGGAAGTCTTCGAGATGAGGTTGCCGACCATGATGAAGCGCCCGCGCCCCACGTCGAGGGCACCGAACAGGGCCTCCTTGACCCAGTCGGTGAGCTCACGGACACGGCGCTCATTGCGGCAGAGCTCGTCGTCGTCGAGGTCGTCGATGACGATATAGTCCGGACGCGCCTCACGCTTGCGCAGACCACGCGGCGACTGTCCGCGACCTGCGGCCAAGAAATGAACCCCGTCCCTGGTTGCGAACTCCCCTTCCGTCCAGTCGCCCGTTGACATCTGCTTGCCGAAATCTGCGATGATACGCTTGTTATATTGCAGTTCAGCCTGAATGTCTCCGAGCAGACGGTCGGCACTGTCCTCGGATTTACCCACCAGCACCATGAAATTGATGAGCCGCTTTGGCTGGAACATGAGCCAGAGAGGCATGAAGATGTCGAAATGAGTGGATTTGGCATGTCCGCGCGGCCACCTGAACACCGCCTTGAGATTGGGCGTGTCGTGTACCTTGCGCGCTGCCGCGTTGTGGAACGGCGCATTGTGGATGGTGCGGATAACCTCTCCCGTCACCTTGTCGCGCAGCTGCAGGAAGTGCGGGAAATAATATTCGCAGAAGGCGGCATAGTCCTTCTGCAGGCGGCGTATGCGCTGCTCCTTCTGCGTTACGGTCTCTCGGACAAGGCTCCTGGTATCGGTGATGGACTGTATCTGCCGGCAATGCTCCCTCCACTCCTCCTGTATCTGTTTGAGTTCTGATATTGTCGCCATGACGTGATGCTATAATGTAGACGGGTTCTGCATGCGCTCCATAAGGAACTTGTTCTGGTACTTGTTGATGGCCCTGATAAGCTCGGGCGTGATTTCCGGGTCGTAGGAAGCCTGGTCCTGTATCCAGCGGTTGAAGGCCATGAACACCTCTATGGCGTCGATGACGTTCGCCTTCTTGTCCAGTTTCTCTATCGTTGCCGAGAGTTTGGAGAGCTTGTCGGCCAGCGAGCCGATGAGCGTCGGATCCTTTGACTTGTTGACACTCTCTATCAGGCCGTCGATGGTAAGCAGGAGCTTGTTCACCAGTTCAGGGCGTGAGATGTTCTTTGCCGCGCGCGCCTCCTTCCACCCTTCAGAGGTGCACCATTTGGAGACGGTGACACGCGACACGCCCAACTGGTCGGCTATCTCCGTCTGCTCCATTCCGGAGAGGTACAGCGACCTTCCGATGGTCTTTTTCTGTTCGTTTTCTGCCTTTGTCATAAGAACGTTTTTATGGAATTGTATTAAAACCTACTGCAAAGATGCCGTTTTTCAGACAGGCGGGAAAAGAAGTCTGCAACGCTTTCGCAGATGTGTGCAACCGTTGCAGACTTATTTTGGCGGATGCGGGAAACGCTGCATCTTTGCGACAAAAACCAGATGCTATGAGCAAGTCAAAACGAGTTAGAATCAGCAATGAGAGCCTGAACAGCTACGGTACGCGTGTGCTGACTGCAGGAATGAACATTGAGCAGTACAACCGTAATCCCGTGCTGTTGTACATGCACGAGCGTGGTCAGGTAATCGGCCTGGTGAAAGACCTGAAGGTAGAAGGTGGGGAGGTAAGCGGCGAGCTGGTGTTCGACGAGGCCACGGAACTGAGCCGGCGCTGCAAGAAGCAGTGGGAGTTCGGTTCGCTGAAGATGGTAAGCGTCGGAATCGACATTCTGGAAACCAGTGAGGATGCAAAGTACCTGGTACAGGGGCAGACAGCCCCCACCATCACGAAGAGCAAGCTGTTCGAGGTGTCTCTGGTGGACATCGGCGCCAACGATGATGCGATTGCCCTGCATAAGGACGGCGTGCGGCTGACATTAGGCAAGGATGCGGCAGACGTGTTGCCGCCACTGCATATTTTAAACCAACCAAAAACGAACAAAACAATGGACCAAGAAAAGTTAGCCCTTACGCTGGGCTTGCCGGCCAACGCCGACGAAGCGGCCATCTCCGCTGCCATCCGGCAACTGCAGGCGAAAGGCGAGGAGGTCGACAGCCTGAAGAAGTCGAACGGCGAACTGCTTTCCGCCCGTATCGAGGCGATGGTGGACGCGGCCGTGAACGAGAAGAAGATCCTGCCCGCCAAGAAGCAGCACTTTGTCGAACTCGGCAAGAAGATTGGCGCCGACGGGCTGAAGGACACCCTCGATGCAATGGCTCCCGTGCAAAAGGCAAGCGAACTCATCAGCGGAGGCGCTTCCGGCAGTAAAAACGCCGAGTACTCCAAGTTGAGCGATGTACCTGCAGAGAAACTGGAGGAGATGCGAAAAAATGACCGTGCACAGTACCGCAGGCTTTACAAGGCCGAGTACGGCTTTGACTGTGACATCTAACCGAAACTGTAATACAAAAAAGGAAGAAGCAATGAAAAGACTGATTGCAATGTCTGTGGCGGTTATTGTTAACTGCCTGACGGGCGGCACGCTTGCCGCCGCTGCCGGCCTGTCCGCTATGGCGGGGGCCGTCGGCATGAATGTACTTGCTGCCGTGTTCGGAAACGTAGTCCCCTCCGGCTGTTTACGTGAAGGCGTCTATACCGAAATCTGGACCGGCGAACTCGTGAAACATCTCCGCCGCGGTCTGGAGGCGACCTGGCTTGACGGAATCCCCGACAATTCGAGTATCGTGAACAATGATGTCATCCACCTCGTGGAGGTAGGCGTTGACCCCGATGTGCTGGTCAACAACATCACCTATCCCATCCCCCTGCAGGCATTGGATGACAAGGATATCGCTGTCAAGCTGGACAAGTTCCAGACAAAGGTAACTCCCGTTACCGACGATGAGCTGCACGCGGTGAGCTACGACAAGATGGCCCGCGTGAAGGAGAGCCACGGAAGCGCCATCAACGACTCCAAGCTCGCCAAGTCCGCCCATGCCCTCTGCGCCCGGAAGAATACCGCCACCACCCCTGTGCTGAAGACTACCGGCGAGAAGGATGCGGAAACGGGGCGCCAGAAGATGACGATAAACGACCTGCTGAGCCTGAAGCGTGCGATGGACAGATTGGGCGTACCTCCCCTGGGACGTCGTCTGGTACTCTGCAGCGACCACGTGAACGATCTGCTGGAGGCGTCCCAGAACTTCAAGGAGCAGTACAATATCAACCGCACCGACGGTACGGTGGGCAGGCAGTACGGATTTGACATCTATGAGTTTGCCAACAATCCTCTATACACTACCGCAGGCGAGAAGAAAGAACTGTCTGCCACAGCAGAGGCCGGTGAGTTCCAGTGTTCCTTCGCCTTCTACACCCAGCGCGTGTTCAAGGCCACGGGCTCGACGAAGATGTACTACAGCGAGGCAGCCACCGACCCTGAGTATCAGAGAAACAAGATCAACTTCCGTCACTACTTCATCTGCATGCCGAAGAAGATAGATGCTGGTGCCGTGATGATGAGCAGTTACAAGAATCCAAGCATTCCTGAAGGATAAGTATAACCAAAAAAGCAATACAAATGAAACTGAAAGTAACAAGCGTATTTCGTGACCGTGACGACCATGTTACGGTGTATGAGCCGGAAACCATTCTGGAAGTGAAGGACAAGGAACGCGCCAAGTCGCTCATTGAGCGCGGACTGTGCAAGGAGTTCAAGGGCAAGACAGCCCCCACGCATATCCTTGGCCGGGAAGAGGACGGGCAAGCGGACGAACATCCCGATACCGGCGCACAGGAGAAGGAAGATAGTCAAGCCCCGGAGGGCGATGAGTAAGGCGATGAAATATCTGGTAATCCACTGCACCGCCACGCCAGAAGGCCGTGAGGTAAGCTCCCAAGAGATACGCCACTGGCACACTGACCCAGTAAGCAAGGGTGGACGTGGCTGGGTGCAGGTGGGTTACACAGATATTATCCACCTCGATGGAAGCGTCGAAAGACTGGTACAGAATAACGAGGATGCCAATGTGGATTCATGGGAAGTAACGAATGGTGCTGCAGGGTATAATCGTATCAGCCGACACATCGTGTATGTGGGCGGTTGCGATAAAGCAATGAATTCCAAGGACACTCGCACATTGGCGCAGCGTGAGGCATTGAAGCGCTACGTATTAGACTTCAATAGACGTTTCCCACACGTGAGAATCGTAGGGCATCATGATCTGAACTTAGGGAAAGCGTGCCCATCTTTCGATGTATCTAGGTGGCTCAAAGAAATAGGTATAACACAATGAAATAATCATAAGGAATGGAACTCAGTGGAATTATCAATCTGGTGCTGGGTGGCGGCCTGATGGCTACGATAGCAGCCATTATTACGTTGAATTCGACCGTTAGAAAAGCAAAGGCAGATGCCGAGAAGGCAACAGCGGAAGCTGAAACTGTCCGGATTGATAACACCGAGAAAGCTACCCGAGTACTTATCGAAAATATTGTAAACCCATTAAAAGAAGAACTGAATGAAACTAGAAAAGACCTCAATGCGACCAAACGCGAGATGGCCCGGTTGCGCAAGGCTATCGATGACGCTAATAGCTGTCGCTATAGTGATAATTGCCCTGTCCTTGTCCGGATGCGTGTCGAGTCGAAAGATCGTAAATTCGGAGATGGCAGTGAGTCACGAGGAGACCCACCTAGACGTGGACAGCATGGTGAGCGTTGTCGAAACTTGGCAAACACCCGTGAAGGTACCGATGTCGTCTGTGAGCTTGACGCTGAACCTGGACACCCTGCACAAGTTACCACCCGGCGCGGGATACATGGCCAAACAGGGACAGGCGAATGTGAAGGTAACTCGGATAGCGCCGACGGAGAACAATCCCGAGCGACTGGTGGTTGAATCCAGCTGCGATAGTCTAGAGCTTGTGTGTACGAACTATTCAAAAACGATCAGCACACTGAAACGACAACTACAATCTGCAGAGAATAAAAATAGCGAAATGAAGGAAGTCGCGGAGGAACGCTATAGGAATATGATTCGATTCGCACTACTCTATATTATGGCGGGGGTACTAACAGGGGCCTTCATTACAATGATTATATGTTATAAGAATAGATAAGAAAATGGAAAAACAGAAATTTATCTACGGCATAGCAGCCGTGAAAAAGGGTGAGACCCTGATCGGGTACATCGAGAAAGGCAGCTGGGATTGGGGCGGCAGCAAGCCCGAGAGTACGGACGTGGAAGCCGAGCAGGTCCCTGACGCACCGGTATTGACGCTGTTGCAGAAAATCGGTCAGATTGCCCCGACATTCAACCTCATCCAGCTGGACTACGAGAACCTGAAGAACGTCCTGGGCGGCACGCTGGTGGAGACCGGCCTTGAAGGCAGCAAGAAGGTAACGGGCTGGAAGGCACCGACCTCCCTGGTCAAGATAACGGACAAGTGGACCATTGACTTCGCGAGCGGCCAGACCATGACCATCCCCAATGGCACCATCCTTGCCAACCTCGGTGGCAAGCTGACTCTGACGGAGGTGTCCAAGGTGGAGTGCCAGCTGAAGATAAACAAGCCCGATGACGGAGGTGCGCCTTACGAAATCAACGACACATTAGGTGAAGGCTGATGGATGACCGTACTGTCAGAAGAATCCAGAGAGAGGGAGCGGAGGCCTTGCTTGATGCGGGCGTGTCCCTCCCTCTCAAGGAGATAAGAGTGCCCTTCGTGAAAGAGCCACTGCGGATCCGTCTGACGATGAAACGGCCGACGCTGGCCCGGCAGATCAGGATAGCGCACGCCTATCTTTCGATGGACACGACAGCCGAAGAGCTGGAGGCGATGGACCACAAGGGGCAGATGCGGTTCCTGGCCCGCCACGGCAGGACGCTGAGCCGCATCATCGCGCTGACGATGGAGCGCCGGTGGCTGCCTGTATGGCTGCTGTCTTGGCTCGTGAGGCACTTCATGGAATGGGAGTACCAGAAGGCGGCCTTCAGCCGGTTCGTGCTGCTGATGGGCACCCAGTCTTTTATACCTATTATCAGATCAGCCGGGATGGCGAACCCGATGAAGCTGAGACTGAGCCGGGAGAAAAAGGGGAGTTAAAGAGCCGGTGGGAAGGCTCCCATAGCCCCTTCGGGTTTGTCTGGCAGATCGCGAGTGCCACAGGATGGAGCGTGAATTACATCCTGCATGGCGTGAATTACCAGACACTCATCATGATGCTGAGCGACGCCCCCCGCTACGTCGATGGCAGGAAGGCCCGCAGTGATAAATCCGCGGAAGAAGAGGCCGATGACATCGTCGGGTTCTTCCAGAGTAATCTGAAACAATGACACAATGAAACCAGTAGAGATAGAATTCCTGATGCACGACAAACTGACGGCGGGGCTCGACAAAAGCAAGATGAGCGTGGAGCAGCTGCTGGCTGCCGCCCGGCGGGCCTCCATCGCCATCAACGCCAAGATCGAGGAGCAGCGCAAGGTAATTGACGGCGTGAACTCGGAACTGGACAGGATGCAGCGCAAGCTGCAGGCTGTGAAGCCGGGAGCCGGGCAGGAGGAACTGCTGGCGGAAGTCAGCGCCTGCAAGAAAGTCCTTGCCGAAGAGGTCGGGGTGCTGCAGCAGCTGGAGAAGGAGCACCGGCAGGCCGGGCGGGGTGTCGCCCAACTGGAGCAGGAATACCGTAGGATAGCCGTTTCCGGCAAGGAGGCGGAAGCGGCGGGCAAGAGCCTTACCGACAGAATAAAGGAACAGAAAGCCGTCATCAGGCAGGTGGAGGCGGACGTGAAGGCCCTGCAGAAGGCTTATGAGAAGGCAGCCCCCGGCAATGCGCAGAGTGCAGCCCTGGCCGAACTGAACGCCGCCAAGAAAGCCCTGGAGGAGGATAAGATGATACTCCGCAGCCTTACAGAGGAACAGGAGCGGAACAGGGAAAGCAACAGACGCCTGTCGCTCCAGCTGCGCGAACTGCAGGACAGCATGGCGCGCATGCGCCTGAACGGCGAGGGCAATACGGAGCAGTACGCCCTGATGGCCAGAAAAGCGGCGGAACTGTCCGACACCCTCGGCGATTTGCGTGCCCAGACCAATATCCTGGCCCATGACGACGCGAACCTGCAGGGCTTCATCTCCGGCGTGAACGGCCTCTCGGGAGCGTTCACAACGGCCACGGGCGTGATGTCGCTGTTCGCCTCTGAGAACGAAGACCTGATGAAGGTGCAGGCGCGCGTACAGAGCGTCATGGCCATCACGATGGGGCTGCAGCAGGCTTTCAGCGCCCTGAACAGGGACAGCGCGTTCCGACTGGTAACCGTCGCGAAGGCCAAGGCCCTGCTGACGGCGGCCAACTACCGCCTCGCCACCTCGCTGGGCATCTCCAATGCCGCGGCGACGGCGCTCATGGCCACGCTGACACTCGGCCTGTCCGTCGTCATCACCGGCCTTATCGTGGCGTGGAACAAGCTGTCCGACGCCCAGGAAGAGGCTGCACGGAAAGCCCGGGAGCGCGTCGAGACAGAATCGCAGGGGCGTGCGGAGATGATCAAGACCCGCTTCGAGATAGACACCACGCGTGAGAGCCTGAGGAACTTCACCGGCTCCAAGGAAGAGGAGAAGAAGAAGTGCGAGGAACTGAACCGCAAGTACGGCGAGGCCTTCGGCTATTACGACACCGTGGACCGGTGGTATGACGTACTGACCCAAAAGGCCGAGGACTATATACAGATGCTGTTCCTCCAGGCCAAGGCGCAGGCATTCGTAAACAAGGCCATGGAAGCGGACGAGAAACTCAACAGGCACAATGCCACCAAGCCCGGCAGCGCCGAAACAGACATGGGCCTGCTTCAGCAGGCGGCACTATACACGACAGGCCTATTCACGTTTGGAGCAGGAACCATCAACGCCATAGACATCGTGAACCAACAAAACAAGGAGGCGTATGAAAAAAGGAAACAGGAACTGAAAGTCGAGCGCGACTCCTTCCTCAATCAGGCTGCAGATCTGGAGAGACAGGCCGCGGCCGTAGGGAAGGGCGCGGGTATCGGCGGTCATGCCGACCCGAACAGACAGAAGAACAGTCCCAAGAACAGGGAGGAAAATACCGCATCCGAGCAGCTCGCCCTGATGCGCAAGAACCGCCAGGCGGAGATTGACCTGCTGAAAGAGGGGTCCGAAAAGAAGCGCAGGCAGATCCGGGAGAACTATCAGACGGAGCTGGAGGAACTCGCCGCGCAGGAGAGGAAGTGGCGGGACGCGCAGAAGGGACACCTTACCAAGCAGCAGAGCGATACTCTTGAAACAAGCCGAAACCTTGCCCAGCAGAAACTGAAGTCCGGAGAAGAGGAAATTGCGCAAGAGGAAGCCAAGCAACGTCTGGAGCGGCAGGAAAACGAGACCCAGGCAATGATCGACTATCTGAAGGAATACGGCTCGTTCCAGCAGAAACGCCTTGCAATCGCCCAAGAGTACGAGGAGAAGATACGTAAATCATCATCTGTCGGGGAAAGGGCCTCGCTTGCAATACAGCGTGACAAAGATATCGAGAAAGCCAAGGCAGACGAAATCAGCATGTCGGTTGATTGGGACGGAATCTTCTCTGAGTTGCAGGGACACACAAAACAGTATCTACAGGGATTAAGGAGCCAACTGCAAGAGTTGCTCAACAGCGGAAGCCTGCCTATTGACCAGATGCAGACCGTCTCGGAAAAAATCAGCGCGATAGACGACGAACTTAGCAAGCAGCAGGGGATTTGGGGCTTCATAGGAGAAAGGGCAAGAGAGCATAACAGGCTTGTACAAGAGGCCGCAGACGCGCAGGAACGACTGAAAGCCGCCGAGGGAGAAGAAGCCAGGGCAGGTGTTGATTTGTCGTTTGTAAAGACGGACATCCAAGAACGGTTAGCGGGCGTAGGCCTTGACATGGACATCAAAGACATTTCAACCGCTACGCTCAATGAAAAGATAGACCTTACCGATGAGAAATTCAGGGGTATGGCGGAGAGAATCCAAAGGCTGGCCGTTGCAGAGGTAAAACTCACCGAGGCAAGAAAGAGGACAGCCGCCGCCACCAGCGATGCAAGGCACGCCGAGGACGGAGCGAAACGTTCGTCGCCGCAAGCCATAGCGGATTGGTTCAGTGACACACAAGACTTTATCACGAAAAAAGGCATTGACCAGCTTCCCGACCTGCTCAAATCTGTCGGTCTTGACGGAATAGGCGACAAAGTCAGCAACGGCCTGGATGCAGTCAATAACGCGGCAGGAGCGGCGGCAGACTTTGCAAGCGGCAACTACATAGGTGCGGCGCTGAAGGGAATCTCAGCCCTCAAGTCGTTCGGAAACATGCTGGGTATAGGCGGCGGTAATGCCGCGGAAGTGGAGAAATCCATTAACAGGCTTACAGAACGTAACGAGCTGCTGGAACAATCCATCAGAGACCTAACCGAAGAAATGGAGAAGTCGAGGGGTGTCGATGCCATAAAAATCTCTATTGATGCCGATAAGCTGCAAAAGGAAACCAACGATAATTACAAAAGCATTGCGCAGGAGCAAGCACGGTATCATAAGAATCATAAGTCTTTTAATTATTACTGGAAAGGATATAGCCAAGAGCAGACAAAGCGGCTTAGCGAGCAGATTGGCCGCCAGTGGAATGGCGATATATGGGATTTAAGCCCCGAGGAAATGAAAAAGCTCCGTTCGAATGTGGACATGTGGGAGCAGATCGTAAATACAGGTAAGGGCAACTACGGCGGCCGTGTGGCGGAGAAGCTGAATGCCTACATCGAACAGGCGGGAAAACTGCAGGAGATAACGGACACGCTCTACGAGAATCTGACTACTACGACAAAGGAGAACGTTTTCGACGATTTCCTCGATTCGCTCTACGGACTTGCCAACGGCTCGGAGGAGGTGTTTGATGAGATAGCCGAGAACTGGCAGGCGATGGTGAACAGGATGGTCGTGAACAACCTCGTGGGCGCCAACTTCCAAAAAAAGATTGAGTCATGGTATAAGGACCTGGCAGAACTCAATAAAAAACGTACAGGCGGAGAGGTTAGTGATACGGAATACAGGAAGCATCTTGACAGCCTGAAGAAGCAGTATGAGGAGTACGTAAAGTCCGCACAGAATGACATAGAGTCGTTAAGAGACAACGGTATCATAAAGGAAACGGACAAGAACGGCGGCACGGCGCAGACTGGCAAGGCCGGCGCGTTTGCTACGATGAGCCAGGACCAGGCGACGAAGCTTGAGGGGCTGTTCGTCAGTGGCCAGATGCACTGGGCGAGCATCGACGACCGCGTGGAGGACGTGGCCTCAAGGATGGACGTGGCGCAACAGCACCTGAAGAAGATAGAGGACAACACGGGAAGCAGCGCGGCGTCGCTGATCGCCATAAAAGAAGAAATCAAGAAAATAGTACGTGACGGAATAAAGGTCAAGTGATATGGACAAGATATTAGGCGGACTGGTGCTGATCAACGGCACGGACATCTGGAAGGAGTACGGCGTGTTCCTGACGGAGGAGAAGAAAGGCGGTATGGAGAACCTGAACGCCATCCTGACACCAAGCAAGGCCAAGGGGCATGTGGGAGTAGATATTCGGGAACAGAACGGAAAGAGATATTCTCGCATATTGACCCCTGCCAATGAAGAGCGGGAGCTTACGCTGCATTTCGCCCAATTCGCAGAAACACGGGAGCAGTGGCTGGAGAAATATATGGCCTTTATCCGCTTCCTGAAGACGGGCAAGGACGGCTGGCTGACGATTACCTTCACGGAACTGGGGCTGACGCTGAAGGTCTTTTACCTGGACTGCAGCGCATACCGGTCGCTGACCTACCTGTGGAAGGAGGGCGTGCAGGCCAGCCGCTACAAGATAAGATTCCGAGAGCCGGCACCGATTCTATAGAGCTGTTCAAATACCAGTTAAATTCAATTAGAATATGCTTCTGACACTATACGATAGCACGGGTAAGATAAAGGCGAGCATCGCGCCTGACGATAACAGCACGCAGGACAAGAGTATCCAGGGGGACAACCTCCTGAAGCTGTCTTTCACTCTCCATGAGTTCGTGGGCGTCGACGTGAATGACTACATTGACTACGGCGGCGAGCGGTACCGGGCCGTAGAGAGGTATATGCCTGCCCAGAAGAGCACGGTGGAATGGGAATACAGCCTGCAGCTGTACGGTATCGAGAGCCTGATAACGCGCTTCCTGGTGCTGAACGACACGGACGGGGACAGCGAGGCGGTGTTCGCGCTGACGGCGCGCCCCATTGACCACGTGCGGCTGATCGTGCGGAACATCAACGCCGGCATGGACGGCATGACGCACATCAAGGCCGGCACGGTGGAGGGTACGGACAACGTGGTCATAGACTACAGGGGCAAGTACTGCCATGAGGCGCTGAAGGAATTGGCGGAGGCTGTAGGCACGGAATGGTGGTTCGAGGGTGAGACGCTGAACCTCTGCCGGTGTGAGCACGGCGAGGAGGTTGCGCTCGGCTACGATAAGGGTCTGACCTCCCTTGACCGTGATACGGCCGACGGCGCCAAGTTCTACACGCGCCTGTTCCCGATAGGCAGCTCCCGTAACATAGACCCCGCGAAGTACGGGCACAGCCGGCTGATGCTGCCGGACGGAGCGAAATATGTGGATGTCAACGTGGAGAAATACGGCATCATCCACCACTACGAGCAGAACGCCTTCGCGCATATCTACCCGCGCCGTGTAGGCGTGGTAGGCAGCGTGCGCCACGAGGTCAGGAAAAATACGGACGGCAAGCCCTTTACCATCTATTACTTTCGGGACAATAATCTCTCCTTTGACCCGAATGACTACGAGATAGGGGGGCTGAAGAAACGTGTGTCATTCCAGGAGGGCAGCGAGCTGGCCGGGCTGGGCACGGACAACGACCACTATTTCGAAGTCGATTACAACAGTGACACGAAGGAGTTCGAGATCTTCACGATATGGCCCTACGATGACGACACGCAGCTGCCGGGAGGCACGCTGGTGCCGAAGACGGGAGACAAATACATCCTGTGGAACATCCGCATGCCGGACGAGTACTACGGACTGGCGGAGGCGGAATTCCGTGCGGCGGTGGACGAATACAACCGGAAACACGCGCTGGACGTGAGCCGCTATAAGGCACCGACGGACCATGTGTGGATGGAGGACACCGGTACGGAACTCTTCGTAGGGCGGCGCGTACGGCTGGAGAGCC
>JAQYEW010000003.1 GCA_028723455.1 Prevotellaceae bacterium
GGAAGGGTTCTAATATGGTTGGTTTCGCTGAAGATGATTTCAGAAAAACCATTTTGTGGTTGGGGAGAATACGGTTTCTCTTCTTCGTACATGCGTACTCAGGCAATATTTCTCAAGGATTTTCCAGAAGGAAGAATTTCTTATTTGGCGGACAACATTTCACACCCGTTTAACGAGTTCCTATTGGTTTGCATCAATTACGGTGTAATAGGTCTTGTTATACTTTTGTTTATGATAACTGTCCTTGCAAAACAGATTGTAAGCGGTCAAATTACACATAAAAGTCTTTACCTCGCCATACTGTCAACGCTGATTGTTTTGTCAATGTTTTCTTACCCATTTACTGTTCCTATTATCTGGCTTACAAGTACATTCCTAATATGTTCTGTCATTTGTAATTATTGTATGAATTCTTCCCCAATGCGTATCCCTATGGTTTCTCTGTTGGCTTTCACTATATTGTTACTTCTTTTTCAGAACAGACATATCTATCATGTATGGCAATGGCAAAAAATACAAACCTCGTCATCTCCCATTGAGGTTACCCACAAACAATACCAACGACTGCATAGCCATCTTGACAGGAATCCTTCCTTCCTGTACAATTATGGTGCATGGCTGCATTATAATGGTTATCATCAAGAAAGTTTATGCGTTCTTTCTGAATGTGTAAAAACTTATGATGACTATAACGTGGAACTACTGATTGCTGACAACTACAGAGAATTAGGAAAGACAAAGAAAGCCATAGAGATTTTTGAATATGCCAATGCCATGATTCCCTGCAGGTTTCTTCCTCTATATCATGAAATGAAAACACATGAAGCCAATGAAGACTATGATAGTGCAATTCGTATCGCAAAAAAAATTGTTAGCAAGCCTATAAAAATTGAACATTCAGCCTCGGTAAAAAAAATCATACATGAAGCGGAGGACGTAATACACAAATGGGAGGCTGATTTGGGCGTTTTGAACGTGCATCAAGAAAATGAGGGACAAGACAATCTAACCCCATAATTTTATGACGATACTTCATTTACCTGTCATTCACCTATACGAGATGATATCACCATACACGAAATACTGCTGCCCATCCACCATAACAAAAGGCATTTCTTCTCTGCCCGTAGTAAGGTTTTTGAGCCAATAAAGCTTGTTCTGAGGAACATCAATGAAAGCTACGTATTCATATTGTGCCACTTGGATGCCACAAGACCGCCATTCACCGTCCCAGTAGAAAAGCTCGTAGCACTCTTGCGCATGAATGCCGTTATCTGCATTCAGAGGGGCGTATCGCACACCAGTTACCATCTGTGGCTCCTTAAGCCATAGCGTAATATTTGGATAGGCACCGGGCGAGGTGGTCATGTTACCATCATATTCCGCTTTCCAAGACATCTTATCCCAACAGTCCTCATCCAGAAGTTTAACCAAATGACCCGAAAGTAGGATTGTATCCATAGGCCTCGTGATATGCAGGCGAGATGGGGATATGGCATTTGCGTAACCGAATGCACTGGGTGCAAGCCATTCCAATATGGAGATGTTTGCATGTGGATGCTCTTCTGGTGCTTGGAAACGATAGTATTGGTACTTACCGGTCTTGCCAAATGTCAGATCTTGCAACTGAGGCAGAGGTGCCTTAGTAATACGTTCCAGTACCACGGCATCACTGAAGTCCGGCTTATTTGCTCCCAAGAATGTGCCTCCAACCAAATCCTCTGCCACTTGGATCATATTTGGTTTACGAGGAAATTTCCTCGTAAGTATTAAGTTGCCTTTTTCCGCTGAGGTGCAGACATTAGGCATGGGATGAATTACAGACCTTCCATGCTCCACCGTGACATAGAAGGGTTCACCAAAAGACTGATACACTTCACCTGGATAATAAACAGGGAAATAAAGCAGACCTGGGATTACATACTCGAACGTCACTTTATTCTCTTTGATTTCTCCCCACGTAACGGGCATCAGGCCCTCACTGCAACGATTGAACGTAGCCAAATATGCCAGATGATTCGTAGTATTTTCCTTGAATGGAAGTGATAAGCGTGTAGTTGCACGCAATCGGCTTGTAACATCCTTGATACAAGGATCATTCAGAATTGGAGGTACAAACTCACCTTCTGCATGCAGGAAATAGGGTGTGTTGCGCTGTGCAGCGAAAGTAGTGCGGTACACATTTGCGGACTCCAGAAATCCATCGCTATTCTCCACGGGCAACGAACTCTCCGGATTGAACACCTTCCATCGACCACTATCGGCCACGGCAACCATATAATGGCGGCCTTCATAGCTGCGATAGCAGATGTTATACTCCACAGCAGTTGGTAATCCGCAGGCACGAAGGATGTTGCAGCCATAACTGGCAATATCTACGCAATCATGAAAATCGCGAGTATACAGGTCATATACACCCGCAGTCTCCTTGCGGGTGGTCTTACCTCCCATATCGCGTAGGTTTCCGATATGGGTATTATAGAAGTCAACGAAATCGGGAAGGTTCTTGGATTTGCAAGTGTTCAGATATTTTCCGAACATTTCGTGAAGCTCTGCACCACTCTGTAAAAATCCATAATCATTTACGCAGCGATAGGGTAACAACAGCTCTTTGAAATCCTCGAATGTCAATCCCTTGGCATATTTCGAAGTGCGCCACCTATTGAATGCATTGTCAATATGTTCAATTAAAAAGACTGCGTCAACGATGTCTGCATCTGCCTGAGGGCTTCTCATAACCGTAGCATCAGGCAACGGGTGCTCCTTTATATATATGTATGCCATTTTTCCTTTAGACTATTGATGCTGTCCCAAGGCATATTACCCATGGAAGCATCCTTGACCAGAGCATAGTACATACTGTCTACACTGCGGCGATACAAGTCCAGTGAGTCAGGGACGGAGATAAGTTCCTCTCCGGTGGTATGATACTTCATGTTATCCAACAGGAACAGAGCTGCCTGATACTTCAACGTATCGCGGTCGACTAAACGGTAGTGTGCCAACACGTGCTGACGCAAGGACGCACGTTGGAAACAGCCAGATGAATCGCAACAGGACAAGACAAGGATGCAAAGCAAAGAGCAAACGGAAAGTTTACGTTTGAATATCAAAGCAGAGAACAAAAGCAACAAAAAGTCGATACACGGCACACACGCTGGGCCACAATCCATTTGGTCAAATTGACGGGAAAACTTCATGTCTATACTTTCTTCTTGGGTATGATATTGAAACGGTACGCTACATGAAGCATCACGTAGCGTGGCTGTGAATTGACCCATGTTTCAGTGCGCCCCTGCGCATTGACAGCATGTTGCACGTTGCTTATTTGACCGAGCAGGTCCACGGCATTGAGTTTGAAGGTCAAGTTGCCGTGCAGAATGCTCTTGGCCAGCGAAGCGTTCCACACCCAACTGGCGGTGTTAAGCGTGCGGTCGCTATAGCCCCGTCGGCTATAGAGGGTCATGTCGGTGGCAAGTTGCCAATTCTGCGGCAGATTAACGGTGGCGTTAGTACCACCTACGATGTCGAACGCGGAGATATTTTCGTAACCGGCACGCGGCGAACGGCTATCGAGCCACGATACGCTTCCACGTATGCCGAACGAGTGTTTGTTTACGCGGTAGGTAAGCGACATCTGCTCACCCAGCGTAAGATTGTTTACCACGCTGCGTTCAAGCGCCTCGCTGTCGGTCGCATAGTCCACGGAGTGGACATAATAGGCTGTGCTGACAGTCTGAAATTGGAAAGCTTCTCCCTTTCCGAACGGTATGTTATACTGAACAGAACCGAAAGTGTTCCAGTTGCCGTTAATGTTATGGGGAATCCACGTGCTGACCTGTGTCGTGCGGTTGTAAAGACGTGCCTGGGCAATGGCGTTATCAGTGCAGCTGTAGCTTGCGAAGAGCACTACATTTCTGCGGTGCCTCTTGTTGAACCTTGCGAAGCGTGCGTTCACATTGTGAGTCGCAGCCTTACGCAGACCAGGATTGTTCACATAGATGTTCGTCGGGTCACTGTCGTTGACGGTGCCGAGCTGGTAGTAGACGCTGGGGACGGACTGTGAAAAACTGTAGTTCCCCTCCACTTCGATACGTGTCGTCTGTGCGTCGTCTTTGTACTTCAATTTAACAGAGGGGGAGAATCGGCTGGAGTTACGCGTAACCAGGGTGTCGAGCTGCGCTTTGTCATAGTCCAAACGTTCGTGGCGGATGTCCTCGCGAAGCGAAATGATTGCGTCATACCGCCTACCAGACGTGATGCTCGGCAGAAACATGTACATGAAGGTCAGCCTGGGGCTGTACACTTGTTGCGACAGGTCAGAGACATACGTATTCCTGAGGTCGGCCGCCAACTGTTCCTTGCGGATAGCCGAGGGCGGAAGTATCGCGTTGGCATTCTCGCCATTGGCAAACTCCTCGTGCAGATGGTGCAGGGTGTTAGCCTGGTCATAGTGCTGGAAGTCGTATTTCAGTTCGGGGGCAATGACGTAGTAATGCCCTGCGCCACGCTGGTAAGGCATGTAGTTCCAATTATACGTAACATCCACACTAATGCTGTGGGTCTTTGAGACATAGTCCGCGCTTTTCTGCCAGTTGTCCCCGTATCCCGGCTTGGGAGAGGAGATGCCGTAAACGCGGTTAAACGAGCTCAAGGCGTGATTCGTATCCCGGCGATAGTTGGCTGCCAGCGACAGTTGGATATTATCTCTCGTGCTGGGAAAGGATAGCGTTGCATTTGCTGTCAGGTCGGCTTTCAGCCAGTCTGACTTTCCTTTCCGGTCGTTGCCAATGCGGTGGAGCAGATTGCGCGCGAACGCAGACGAGAGGCCGTTAGAATGGAAGAGCGAGTCGAGCGACTGTTCAAGGTAGTCCTCAACGGGATTGGCGGTGAACTGTGCTTGTCGGCTGATGCTTGAGAAATCGTTTTTCAGGTAATCTACCGAAGGCTTCACTTCGAGGTACATGCGGTCAGCAGAATACTGGTACTGATGGGACGAGAGCAAGTGAATCTTGCGCTCGTTTTTTAACGAACGGGTGCGTTCGAAAATGTCTCCATCCTCAAAGAAGAGCACGTTGCTCCCCTTACGCTCTGTCTTGGGCTCCTCGTGCGTAAGTGTAACGTTTCCGAAAAGTTTCGTGCGGTCGCGCGAATACAAATAGTCCAATCCGCCCATTTTCACATCCAGTTCGCCGTCCTGTGCCCAGCCTCCGTTCCACTGTCCCGAGCTGCTGCCCATCTGTGTATCCTTGATATTGTTTAGGTTGGCAAATGCGGCCATGCGTAACTTTCCGCTGTAGCCCATGCCGAAAGCCTTGCCCAGATAGCGGTCAGAGGGTCGGCCATACCCTCCTTCAACATTGCCGAGCCACCCTGTGGAGTATGCTTTTTTCAGGATTACATCCATCACCATGTGTTCGTCCTCGCCTACGGCCTTCTGTCCGTTTACCTTTGCGCGGAGGTAGGAGTCATTCGAAGAGCGGTCATATACCTTGATGTTCTTCACGGTGTAGGCAGGCAGATTTTCAAGAGCCACTTTGGGATTGCCCGCAAAGAAATCCTCCCCATTTACCATCAGACTTTCGATGAATTTCCCGTTTACCTTGATTTGTCCATCTCTCAGTTCCGCACCGGGAAGCTGGGCCACAAGTGCGTCGAGCATGGAGCCTTCAGCAAGGTCGAAAGCTGCGGCATCGTAAACCACGGTGTCGCCCCTCATGACCATCTTGATGCGAGTGGCACGCACAACCACCTCATTCATTTGCCTTTCCTTTATCTTCTTTAGCCACAGAGTGCCAATTCCGAAAGTGGTATTGCGTTTAGTCGTTACCTCGAAATCCTTGCTGGCTTCCATATAACCTTCTTTTTCAGCCAAAACGGTGAATTTACCCACGCGAAAATCAAATTCCATGCCATAGGTATTGCTTTCTCTGTCATTCTTCACGATTTCGTAAGGTATCTGTATGCTATCATTGAAATAGATGCTGATCTTTGGATTTTCAATGTTTTTCCCGCTAACCTCTTCGTTGACCCCAAAAAGGACAATACATTTTTGGGCAAAGGCCGAATTCAACTGACATACCATTAAAAAAGGTATAAGAACAAACTTTTTTATATACATGTTTTTCAATAATAAAACGGACCAGGCCTGCACTTTCAAAGAGGAAATTAACGTGCGCTTGATGAATTATTAAGATTGCAATGATTACCGACGACAAAAATACTGATTATTTTTGTATCACCAATATTTTTTTCTAATTTTATTAAAGAATGTTGAGTCATCTGTATCACGTCTCTAAGCCTCATCACACAGAAACACAGCACAGGCGGTCCCCCATTCCCCAAAAGTGTCATTTGGGAAGATGGGGGACCGCCTGTGCTGCATCAGTTAGAAGTCGTGGTCAAAGACAGACTCCCGGGCGCCTACTTCCTCGCCGTTGTCCGAGACATCATTATTAGAGGGGGCTGCTGTGTCAATGCTGAACGCCATCATGCGTTCCACATCCAGCTCCATGACATCGATGGTGGGGGTGATATATGTTTTTCTCATAACGGTTCTTATTTGATGATTACTTTGCGGTTGTTTTGAATATAGATGCCCTTGGGCAAAGCGGCGGCATTGCCCTTGCCGCTTAGGCGCGTGCCACCCAAGGTAAAGATGCCGGTATGCGCAGCACCTGGCTCGAAGACGGCCTTGAGACCCGTTGTCATGTCTGTTGCCAGTTCAAAGCGAGACAATCGGGCTTCTCCGCCCAAGGTGGTGCTGAAATAAGAGCGATAGGGCTTGAGCGTCATTCCCTTGGTGGTACCCGCCTTGCTAAAACCGCCATCACTGGCACGGAAAGCATAATACGTTGTGGCGGCATCCGAAACAAGCGATCTTTGAGCGGTGTTGGCATGGAAGACAAAACGGCCATGGCCTACGGATTGGGGTTCTCCATTCTGCACGGGTTTGCTGTTGAATGCAGCAAAGCTTTGCCCTGTTGCGTCAGCGATGAACACATAGGGCTGATAAGCCTCCATGCTGCTTACGCTGGTAAACTTGAGCACGCCAGCCTCCTCTGAGGTAAACGCATAGACTGTTCCTTGAAGAGAGTTTGTCTCCTCTTCGTTCAGGTCGAAGGGCAGGCAGATGGTAGCGGGAACGTTCTGCGTAAAGGTGCGTCCTAAGACGTTGTCGTTGATGGCCGTGTTGTCAAGGGCTGTATAAAGATAGCCCGTGGTGGCATAGGCGGCACCGTTGACGAAACCAAGGTCTGCGGTCTTCGGCTGGTCATTTCCTTGATTGAAGATGATGTTCGTGGGCTGGGTTGCCTCCGCGCCCGTATAGGTCCACTTCCAGATGTTATTACCGTCCTTGTCCTGCCCTACAATGGCACACGCCTCTCCCGGCCATGTGCCGCCCGTATAGATCGTGCTGCCACTCCATGCCCAGGCATTGACCGATGTCCATGACGCGGGAGCAACGAAATAGGCATAGGTGCCTTCCGAAGCCGTGAGGGTTTCGATGGGCTTCGTGTTTACGCTGGCCGTAACGTTGTTGTAGCCCGTGCCGCCGTCATAGGTAAAGTAGCTGTCGGCACTGATACCCGTAATATTAGCCGTTTGAGGGGTACCTGTTCCCCTATTTAAAATGACATTGATGCTGGGTTCGGTGGTGGCGAAGGTAGCATAGTAATAGCGTTCTGCGCCCACATACTTTTGATTTGCGAGCACCGTGCCGGGCCATTCTCCGTTCAGTATCACATTACCATTCGTCCAGGCATAGAGGTTGGGGGCGGCATCCGCTTTTACATAGACCGTTATTGTCTTTACCTCGTCGGTGGAAATATAGAACGCATAGTTGGGATTCTCGGGTGTTCCCGAAGAAACTAATCTGTAGCCCACAGGATTGAAGTTGCTGATGTATCCGCTGGTTACAAGGATATTGCGGTTCTCGCCCTGCACCACGGTTACGTAGCCACCGCCCTCGGTGTGCTGGGCGATAATCTTGCTGGTGTTGCTGATGCCGGCCTCCCTGCGCGCGTCAATCATCTTCTTCAGTTCTTCCTTATGCGCCGTCCAGTGAGGCCAGAAGATACAGGGCGTTCCGGGCAACGCCAGAATAAAGGCATTGGCCGCCAGCACATTGCTGTTCAACTTGTTGGCATCGCGGTTGGTGTCGTGGTTCTCCACGAAGGTTACGGCATACTGGCTCAAACTGGCGTCAGCGGCCATGCCCTTGTCGCTGAGGTCCCATTTGTTGCCGCCGAAGTATTCGTTGATTTTGAACTTCAAGCCAAAATCGAAAGCGGCAGAACTGTAGCCTGTGTTCTTGACCCATGCCTCAACACTGGCCTTGTCGTCAAAATACTCGCCTACGGAGAACGTGGGGTTCGACGCGCTGTTGTACTCACGGACATACGAAGCGGCAAAACCCTTGACCATGTCGTAGCGGAACCCGGCATAACCCAGTTCGTCGCGAAGATAATCAAGATAAGTCTTGATGTTCTGACGCACCGTGGCATTGGTGTGGTCCAGGTCGCGGAAGCCGTCGAAGTTGTCGCCGGTATCGGCAGCGCCCGTCAATTTTCCGCGCACGGGGCTGCCGGGGTTGCTGTTGGCCTCGTCGTTGTTGCACACCTCAGGATAAGCCGCATCGGTATAGTTCCATTGGATCTTATAGCTTTTACCACTGGCCGTAACGTTTTCCTGGGGGAAGTCAGCCCAACTGTTCAGGCCGTTCTTGTGGTTCACCACTACGTCCTCGATAATACCAGTACCCTTCTGTTTGAAGGTGTTGATCATCGTCCTCAACTCCTGTTCCGTGCCGAAGCAGCTGTTGTGCTGCAACCAGAAGCAAGGGTCGTAGCCCATGCTTTGGGACGAGGGGTCGTGATGAAACGAAGAGGTTGTCCCCGAATTGGGAATCCAAATCAGGCTGAAATACCTGGAAAGCTCGTCGCTTTGCTGTGTAAGCTGCGACCATGATGTTTCGTTGTAAGAATCCCATGCAAATCCTTGCAACATCACACCCTTGTAGTTGGCCGGCCACCCTTGGGCAAAGGCCATGCCTGCTCCGGTCAGGAGGAAAGACGCAACTACAGCAACAGTTTGTAGTCTTTTTTTCATCAGATTGATTTTTATAGGTTTGTTTTTATGTGTTTTGGCATTATACCGATGCAAATATAGCCCTTTTAACATTCCACTTTATCAGTCCCATAAAATTGTATGACAATATTTAATGCAATCGTTTGAAAAAGTATGCCCAAAGATTTTTGCAGTGTCGATACTTTGTCGTAACTTTACAACAAAGTTTTCATAAACATGACAATAAGAACTATGCTTTCGGGCTTGCTCCTTGGCTTTACCCTCGGCACCGGCGCGCAAGTGCCGGACGCCATCAGCGGAGCATCCGTGCAAGCCCATGTTAAACTCACAAAAAAGAAAATAAAAATGATCTACACATTCAAGACAGAAACCAGCCACGGCAAACCCTTTGACTTTGCCCAACTGAAGGGAAAGGTAATCGTAGTGGTGAATACAGCCAGCAAATGCGGCTTCACGCCCGAGTTCAAGGACTTGGAGGAGCTATACAAGAAGTACCACGACCAGGGCCTGGAGATTGTAGGCTTCCCCTCCGGTGATTTTGCCGACCAGGAATTGGAGAACGGCGAAAAAGCCGCGGAGTTCTGCCAACTGAACTATGGCGTTACCTTCCCCATTATGAAGAAAGTACACGTGAACGGCCCCGAGGAAGAGGCCATCTTCACCTACCTGAAAGCGCAACAGGGATTTGCAGGATTGGATGCTACGCACAAATTGCACGACGTGTTGAAGGGCATGTTTGACAAGGCGAACCCGGGATGGGAGAAGAGCGACGACATCAAATGGAACTTCACGAAATTCCTGATCGCCCGCGACGGCACAGTGGTCAGCCGCTACGAAACCACGCAAAGCATCCAACGTCTGGAGCAGGCCATCGTGGAAGAACTGAAGAAATAGCCCCGTTGGAAGACGTTGCATGGACATTGAAAAGCAGAAGAACGGACTACTGAAAGAAGACGGACTGAGCCGGACATTGGGCATGGAGTTTATCTCCACGCCCGAACCGGACACCTGTATGGCACGCATGGTGGTAAACCAAACGAACCGTCAGGTGTTTGGATTTCTGAGCGGTGGCGCCACACTGGCCCTGTGCGAGAATCTTGCAGGCGTGGGTTCCATGGCCCTCGTCAAGGACAAAGTGGCTGTGGGCATCAACGTATGCGGCAACCACATAAGGGCCGTGATGGAAGGCGAAACCGTTACGGCGCTGGCGCGCCTGATCAACAAGGGGAGAACCCTGCACACCTGGTCGGTGGACGTTACGAACGAACAAGGCCAGCTCGTAAGCTCCGTTCAGGTAACGAACTATATCATCACACCTCATACAGAGAAGAAAAGTACTCCCTACCCTTCGGCCGATGAAGCATAAAACCGGACTGGCACAAGGTGCAGATTATGTTTTATTCCGCTTGCCCGAACAAAACCATTACACGCTGATGGCACAAAGTTCGGGCAGAGCTGTTACATTGCAATCGCTGCACGACCTGGACGGACGCGAGGGTTTCGTTCTGGCTCCCTTCGTACCTGGCAAGGATTGTCCCATCCTGCTTCTACAACCCGACATCGTGATGCAATACCCCGTGCCCACGGCAGAGGACAACGCCGTTCTGACATGGAATCCGAAGACCAAGGCAGAGGAGGGTTACAAGCTTTCCTTTGCCCGTTTTCATGATGCCGTTACCGGAGGACGATTTCAGAAACTTGTGTTGGCACACCAGAGTATTCTGAACATTCCCCGTCCAACAGATCCCGACACGCTTTTCCTGCGCGCCTGCAGGCTCTACCCCCATCAGTTTGTTGCCCTTATCGTCATGCAGGGGGCTGGCACCTGGCTGATGGCAACGCCCGAAGTGCTATTGGAGGGCAAGGGACTACAATGGCAAACAATGGCCTTAGCAGGCACGATGACCGCCCAAAAGGAACAGCAAGCCATGACTGTGGAGGCATTGCGTCAGGCCAATATCGCCTGGAGCCGGAAAAACCTCAACGAACAGGACCTTGTAACGCAATACATCGTCGGACTGTTGAGGGACAATGTCCGACAGCTGCAAACTACAGAACCCTACACTACCAAGGCCGCCAACCTGTTACACCTACGCACCGACATCCGCTTCCAGCTGTCAGACAGCAGCCGCTTGGGCTGCCTCCTTGACAAGCTACACCCCACACCCGCCGTTTGCGGCATGCCAAAAGACGAAGCCCGTCAATGGATCGGGGAGAACGAGGGGCTGGAACGACGCTATTACAGCGGCTTCTGTGGTACGCTATGCCCACAAGGAGAGAGTCATCTGTTTGTGGCCCTACGCTGTATGCAACTGCACTCCGACACCGCCACGCTGTACGCCGGCGGAGGCATTGTGGCTGACAGCCAACTGCAAAGCGAATGGTCGGAAGTAGAGAACAAATTGCAAACCATGCAAAACGTATTAGATGCCAGCAGACAAGAACCCGACGATTATGTACAGCGATAAAGAGAACGTCAACATCCTTACGTCCCTATTGGTGGCGCACGGCGTGCGACATGCCGTAGTGTGCCCGGGCAGTCGCAACGCACCACTCGCACATAACCTGAATGCCTGCGACCACATACAGTGCTATCCCGTTACGGACGAACGATCGGCGGGATTCTTCGCCTTAGGATTGAGCCAAGCCCTCCAGGCACCTGTGGCTGTCTGTGTTACCTCTGGCTCTGCCCTGTTGAACCTTGCCCCCGCAGCAGCAGAGGCTTTCTATCAACATTGCCCCCTTGTCATCCTTTCCGCTGACCGACCCGAAGAGCAAATCGACCAGTTGATGGGTCAAACGCTGCCTCAGCCCGATGCCTTAGGACGCATGGTGCGCCTATCGGTAACGCTACCCGAACCCAAAGACGCAGCCCAACGCAGTTATTGTAACCGCCTGGTGAACGAGGCGCTGATAGCGATGCGCCGTGGCGAAGGCGGCCCCACACATATCAATATCCCCATCAGCGAGCCGCTCTTTCAGTTTTCCTGCGCCGATCTGCCCCGGGAACGTAGGATTAGCCTGCACTGTCCCACACTCAGTCCGGATGCAGCCTTACTGCTGAAGCAAGCCATTACACAGGCGCAACGTCCCATGCTATGCCTCGGATACGAAGCCCATTGCCTGACATCCAATTTACCGGAAGCGGATAACCTCACGGTATTATCGGAAAGTGCGAACCGCCGGCAATGGCCCTTGGAGGAAATGCTGATAAACATACAAGAGAACTGGCAAGACTATCTGCCCGACCTGATTGTGTACATCGGCGGCAGTTTCGTCAGCAAGCGGGTAAAGGCTTTTCTGAAGGCCGCCGAAGATGCGCGTATCATCTTGGTGAACGCCGACGGTCTGGTGGCTGACCCCAGCACACGCTGCACGGATGTGGTGCAGGCCTTGTCCGCAGAAGCCTTACAGGCGGTGTCGGATGGTGCGAAACAACGCACGAACCACACGTTCTTCCAACGCTGGCAACAATTAGCGGAACGAGTGGGCACACAGGCAACACGACATACGCCGACATTTTCTTCCTTGCTGGCTGTCCGGCAACTCCTGCAAGACCTCCCTCCCCAAACCATGCTCCATTGTGGCAACAGTTCGGCCGTCCGCCTGGCGCTTACCTGCCAACCCACTCATTTTTTTGTCAACCGTGGCGTGAATGGTATCGAGGGTTCGTTATCCGCTGCCGCCGGCTTCGCTGCCGGACAACCCGAGGTTCCTGTCTTTTGCCTGGTTGGCGACCTGAGTTTTTTCTATGACCAGAACGCCCTATGGAACCAGAACCTGAACGGCAACCTGCGCATACTGCTTCTGAACAATGGCGGGGGAAGTATCTTTCGTATGCTCGGCGGATTGGAACAAAGCGAGGCCCGCAACCGTATGGTAATGGCGGAGCATCACACAACAGCCGCCGGCATCTGCAAGCAAAACGACATAGAGCATCGTTCGGCAAATGACGATAACGGACTAAGCGAAGGTATCGTATGGCTGAAGGGCAAAAGCCAAAGGCCGCGCGTATTGGAAGTAATCACTGACTCAGCCACCGACGAACAGGCTTTAAAAACATATTACAGGCTATTCAAACAACACAGATAATAATATGGAACAGAGAACATGGAAAGCCATTGAGGGTTTCGATTTCAAGGAAATCCTTTTTGAGGAATACAACCACATTGCCAAGATAACCATCAACCGCCCACGCTACCGCAACGCCTTTACCCCGCTTACAGTACAGGAAATGGGGCTGGCATTCAGCTATTGCCGCGACTGTCTGGACATTCGCGTTGTATTGCTGACGGGTGCCGGCGACAAGGCTTTCTGCTCCGGAGGCGATATGCACGTCAAGGGACACGGAGGATATGTGGGCGACGATGGTGTGGCACGCCTGAACGTATTGGACGTGCAAATGCAGATCCGACGCATGCCCAAGCCAGTCATTGCCATGGTGAATGGTTTTGCAATCGGCGGCGGCCACGTACTGCACCTGATGTGCGACCTCACCATTGCCTCGGAAAACGCTGTCTTCGGACAGACAGGACCACGCGTAGGCAGTTTTGATGCAGGCTTCGGTGCCAGTTACCTTGCACGCATGGTAGGACAGAAGAAAGCACGCGAGATATGGTTCCTCTGTCGTCAGTACAACGCACAGGAGGCTGAGCGCATGGGCATGGTGAACAAAGTGGTGCCTCCGGAACAACTGGAGGACGAGTGCGTGGCATGGGCCGAGCGCATGATGGAACATTCACCGTTGGCACTAAGAATGATCAAAAACGGGCTGAATGCCGAACTGGACGGGCAGGCAGGTATTCAACAACTGGCCGGCGACGCCACGATGATGTACTACACCATGGACGAGGCACACGAGGGCGGACGTGCCTTTTTGGAAAAGCGTAAGCCAAACTTCGACCAATACCCCAAATTCCCATAATAAGATGAGCCGGATGAAAGCCAGCGTGAGTTGGCGCACGCTGCATTTCAAGCAACCTGCAACCACCAGCCGCGGCATGTACACCACGCACACCAGCTACTATGTTACCTTGGAGCGCGAAGGCGTGTGTGGCGTGGGAGAATGTAGTCCGCTACCTGATTTGAGTTGCGATGCCCTGCCCCATGAACGCTATCTCGGCATCTTACAGGACGCTGCCAATCAAGTGGCTATGACGGGACGTGTTCCCAAAGAGACACATCCCTTTCCTTCCATGCGCTTTGGTCTGGAGACGGCACTGCGTAGCCTGGCAACGGGAGGAAACGCTGCCTTGAGTGACACTCCCTTTGCCCACGGACAGCAGGGCATACCTATCAACGGACTCGTATGGATGGGAACTTACGACGAGATGATGACGCGTCTGGAAGAAAAACTAAACAATGGCTATCGGTGCGTGAAACTGAAAATTGGGGCTATCGACTGGGAGCGCGAGGAATCACTCATCGCACGGGTACGACAGCATTTTGGACATGAACAGGTGGAACTGCGCGTGGATGCCAACGGTGGCTTCCGCAACGACGAGGCCTTGGACCGCCTACGCACACTGGCTGCATACGACATTCACAGTATCGAGCAACCTATTCGTCAAGGGCAATGGGCGGAAATGGCAGAACTATGCCGCCGGAACATTTTGCCTATCGCACTGGACGAAGAACTTATCGGCATCAACGATTCCACACAGAAAGCCGCATTGCTGGACACCATCCGCCCTCAGTACATCGTTTTAAAACCCTCGTTGCATGGTGGCTTCGAAGGTACGCGCGAATGGGTACATCTTGCACAGCAGCGGCACATCGGCAACTGGATAACCTCTGCCTTGGAAAGCAACATAGGACTGAACGCCGTGGCCCATCTGTGTGCAGAACTCTACGGTCCCAATATCATCATGCCACAAGGCTTGGGCACAGGTATGCTTTATAGCGACAACATAGAAATGCCGCTCCACATCAAAGAAGACAGGTTATGGTTCTTGCCGAATTCCTGACAGAATGGAACCGTGCGGATACCACGGTTGAGGTGCAAACAAGCGGTTCGACGGGCGCACCCAAGTCCATGCTTGTGGAGAAGGCACGCATGATGGCATCGGCACGCATGACCAATGATTTCTTAGGACTAAGCCATGGAGACATAGCGCTGCTGTGCATGGACCTGAAATATATTGGTGCCAAGATGATGGTAGTGCGCAGTTTGGAAAGAAGATTGAGACTGATTGAAGTGGCACCCACAGGACATCCCTTGGCTAATCTGCCCAAGGAGATTGCAAACCAAAAGATTGATTTTGCAGCCATGGTGCCCTTGCAGGTTTACAACTCCCTGCAGGTGGAGGAGGAGGCTCAAAGACTAAGGGACATACGCCATCTCATTATCGGAGGCGGTGCGGTTGACGAGAAAACGGCGCAGCAACTGCACTCCTTTCCCAACGCGGTGTGGAGTACCTATGGCATGACGGAAACCCTTTCACACATCGCCCTGAGACGGATGAACGGACCCGATGCCAGTCTTTGGTACACACCCTTTACCGGTATCCGTCTGTCGCTGGACCACGAAGGGTGTCTCATCATTGATGCACCCATGCTTTGTGATGCACGCCTGTACACGAACGACCAAGCGGAACTGCTTCCCAACGGTTGCTTCCGCATCCTTGGACGCAAGGATAATGTGATTGTAAGCGGGGGTGTGAAAATCCAAATAGAAGAGGCGGAAAGAATCCTGACGCCCGTGCTGCGTTATCCTTTTCAGATAACCTACATAGCAGACGAGAAATTTGGACAAGCCTTGGTTTTACTGACCGAAGACCCTAATCCCCAGAAGTTGGAAGCAATCTGCCACAAGGTCCTTCCCAAATACTGGGCTCCACGCCAGTATCTGCACACAAACCATCTGCCATGGACGGAGACAGGAAAGGCCGCTCGCCAAGCTGCTCAACGCCTGGCAACGGCCCTTCTGTTCGCCTGATCAATATAAGGTATCCTTATCTGATGAATAGCATCTCGCGGTACTTTGGCAATGGCCAAAGTTCGTCATCGACAATCAGTTCCAAGTCGTCCACATGCTTGCGGATACATTCAATGAGCGGAGCCACGTTGTCATGATAGGCAATGGCTTTCTCACGTTCATCCTGAATACGATTGGCGACACGACGCGCATCCACCATCCGCTCCACATTTTCCATGATAAACTGAATATGGCCTGAAATGGCACGGATGCGTTGCAAATTGGTCTGACTCAAACGGTTTGCTTCGTCTATGGGGAATATACTCTGCAACTTCAGCACATTGTCCACCAACTGACTCTGATTGCGCGTGGCAACAGGTACAATGTGGTTCAAGCAAAGATCGCCAAAGACACGGGCTTCAATCTGCACTTTCTTGGTATAGGTCTCCAGTTTTATTTCCGTACGCGCCTCCAACTCGGCCTTCGTGAAAACATTCGTGCGACGGAACATTTCAATGGTATCCGAAGCCAGGTACTGGTCGAACATCAAAGGCGCACTGCTCACAACGTCCAATCCGCGACGCTGAGCCTCCAATCGCCATTCCTCGCTGTATCCGTTGCCATCGAAGATAAGAGGCTTGACTTCCTTAATATCCTCGCGCACCACCTTAATAATCGCCTTGTTCTTGTCCTCACCCTCAGCTACCAGCGCATCCACACGCTCACGGAAATCCATCAGCGCCTCTGCCACAGCACAGTTGAGAACAATCATGGCAGCGGCACTATTGGCACGGCTGCCTACGGCACGAAACTCAAAACGGTTGCCTGTAAAAGCGAAAGGAGACGTACGGTTGCGGTCCGTATTGTCCAACATCAAATCAGGTATCTGGGGCACATGGAGGTTGATGGCCTGCTTACCGCTGATGTTCAGCAGTTCATCATCATCACTCTCCTCCAGTTTGCTGAGCACATCGCTGAGCTGTGTACCCAAGAAAGAACTGATAATGGTCGGAGGTGCCTCGTTACCCCCCAGACGATGAACGTTCGATGCACTGATGATGCTGGCCTTCAACAGTCCATTATGCCTATATACAGCCTTCAAGGTCTCCACCACAAAGGTGATGAAGCGCAGATTATCCAAAGGTGTCTTACCTGGGGCATGCAGCAAAACGCCTGTATTGGTGGTCAGACTCCAGTTGTTGTGCTTACCGCTTCCGTTGACACCGGCAAAGGGTTTCTCATGCAAAAGGCAACGAAATCCATGCTTGCGCGCAATGTTCTTCATCAAACTCATGATGAGCATATTGTGGTCATTGGCCAAATTCATTTCCTCGAAGATAGGAGCCAACTCGAACTGATTGGGAGCAACCTCGTTATGACGTGTCTTACAGGGAATGCCCAACTCCAGAGCCGAGATTTCCAAGTCCTTCATGAACATGGCCACACGCTGAGGGATGGCACCAAAGTAGTGATCATCCATCTGCTGATTCTTCGCACTATCGTGTCCCATCAACGTACGACCCGTCATTACCAGATCGGGGCGGGCTGCATAAAGACTTTCGTCCACAAGGAAATATTCCTGCTCCCAGCCCAAATTGGAATTCACTTTCGTTACATCAGGATAGAAATACTTTGCAACGGCTGTTGCCGCTTGGTCCACGGCATTGATCGCTTTCTTCAGGGGTGCTTTATAATCCAAGGCCTCACCCGTGTAACTAACAAAAACGGTGGGAATCATCAGTGTGTCGCCCATCACGAAAACAGGGCTGGCAGGGTCCCATGCACTGTAACCACGTGCTTCAAAAGTGCTACGAATACCGCCAGAGGGGAAGGAACTGGCATCCGGCTCCTGCTGAATAAGCTCTTTGCCCGTGAACTCCTCTATCATTCCACCCTTGCCGTCATGAACGACAAAAGCATCATGCTTCTCAGCGGTTCCTTCGGTCAGGGGCTGAAACCAATGCGTGCAATGCGTTGCACCCAATTCCATCGCCCACTTCTTCATGCCGGAAGCAACGGCATCCGCTGTTTCACGATCTAATTGCGCACCATTGTCCATCACGTCCACCATGCGTTCGTAAACCTTAGCGGGAAGATACTGGAACATCTTTTGTCGATTGAAAACGTACTTGGCAAAGAATTCACTGGGGCGAACAGTACGGTTGGGCACATCAACGGGTTTCTTGGCAAAGGCCTGTTCTACGACCTTAAAGCGGAGTGTTGCGGACATGATGTTAGTTGTTTAATAATTATTGTTTAGTTGTTTTGTGAGAAAGAAACAACTATGTCTTGTTCTAAGGTGCGAAGTTACGGTTTTTTCGGCAGATGAAAGGTATCCGGGACACGCAATTTTCAATCTTGTGGCGCACAAAGTACATGAATACCAGTACGTCCCTTGAGTTGTTGGAACAATCGTCCCTGGCGCGAGACATAACCAACAATAATCTGTCGGGCATAATCCATCATCCATTGATTCCGCAAAGCGGCATTAGCGGCTGTAGCACAGACATCCTCCTCGTCGCTGTTGGCACTAAGCACCAAGAGCCTCCCCTCTCCCATGGCCTTGCTTAGTTCAACATCCGGCACCATGATGCTGACATCCTCTATTTGCTTGGGCAGTGCCTCTGCTAAAACCACAACAACAGGTATGCGATGCTCCACCAGTAAGCGCAGGACAAAACGTTCCATACCGGCCAAAGCACCTATCATCACACAGTCATGTTGGAGAGAGAGCGAACGAACCCAATTCCGAATCGGAGCAAAAGCGGTATCAGGTATGCGATGAGAGCAAAGGAATGTCTGATTAACCTGCCGCAACAACAACTCATTTCCCATCATACTAAGCTTTGTAAGGAAAGCGGGAGAAAGATCTTCCATAAGACACACGTATTATTAAGTTGCCGTCAATTCACAACATTCACAGGCTCGCCTCTCAGGAAAGCCTTCAGATTGTTTTTTGCAATGTCCAATAGACGGCGACGGGCTTGCCTTGTACTCCATGCAATATGAGGAGTAATATAGCAATTTCGTGCACCTATCAGAGGACTGCCATTGCGTGGCGGTTCCTTCTCCAGAACGTCCACGCCACACCCATATAATCGTCCTGTGTTCAGCGCATCGGCCACGGCTTGCTCGTCCAACAGAGCACCACGCCCCGTGTTAATTAGAATGGCAGAGGGTTTCAACCATTTGAGGGTGTCGGCATTGATCAGATGATGGGTATCGGCACTCAATGGGCAATGCAGACTAAGGACGTCGGCTTCGCGGAAGAGTTGTTCCATCGTATCGGCCTTTTGTATACCCTGCTGCGCAAGTAGTTCTGCCGGCTTACTGCTCATTGCCAATATACGCATGCCCAAGGCCTGTCCCAAGCGTGCCATCGCCTGTCCCGTATTTCCCAATCCCACGATACTTAAGGTTTGCCCCCACAACTCGATTTGCGGAGCCAACTGGAAACAAAAGTCAGCAGCGTGCTGCCATTGTCCTTGCTGCACGGATTGGTTATGTATGTCCACATGGTTCGTGATATTCAGCAAATGTGCCAAGGCCATTTGCGCCACGGACATCGTGCTATAGGCCGGGATGTTCGTTACGATGATTCCACGCCTACGTGCCGCTTCCAAATCCACCACGTTGTAACCCGTAGCTAAAATACCAATATATTTTAAGCGAGGGAGCTGACCCAGTAGGTCCTCATTCAAGAATACCTTATTCGTCAGAATCACTTCCGCATCACGGGCACGCTCAATAAGTTCATCACGATGCGTTCGGTCATAAACCGTTAGATTCCCCAATTCCTGCCAACCATCCCAATTAAGGTCGGCCTGCGTGGCGGTATATCCGTCAAGAATTACAATATTCATGTTTGTTCTTTATTTATTTCATTAATAAGTCGTGCGAAAAGCGCATCGTTCTGCAATAATCGGGCGTTGCCAATCAGTATCAGTTGCTCTTGCGCGCGTGTCATGGCCACATTCAATTTACGATCGATGATAACACCGTCCTCAACGAATGTGGTATCTGTCAGGAAGCGCAGCTGATAGGCATAGCGGATGGTGAAACCATAAATAATGTAGCGGCGCTGACTGCCCTGATAACGCTCTACCGTATCAATGGTGATGCCTCGCAGCAAGGGAATCCCAAGGCGGTCGATGGTATTGCGGATAGTAGCTATCTGATTACGGTAAGGAACGATAATGCCCACGGTCCGGGAAATATCAAACTTCTCGTGTTCTTTCGTATAAATATCGCTCACCAAGCGCGCAATCACATCCGCCTCGGCTTGATTGGCTTTATCACTTGCCAAATCATCAGCATAAGGCATGACATCCAAGAAGCGCACACGAGGCTCCGTACACTTTGCCCTTTGATGGGGCAAAGGCACAATATCCAAACGCCCTCCGTAGAATGCACGATTGGGGAAATCAGCAATATCGGGGTGCATACGTCCCTGCCTCGTTAGCATATAGCAAACCGTAGGGTCGGTTCCATAGCGATGCAGGAAACGTTCGAACATCGACAGACGACAATCCGTAAGACCGATGCCGCGCAGTTGCGGTTCCGACACCTCGCTCTCCGCCTGCCTTTGCTGGACGACGGCAGGTAATTGTTTATGGTCGCCTATCATCACAAATTTCCTGATGGCAGATTCTTCTTTGTGGCGCATGCTCATCAAAGCCAAGAGCGAAGGCTCCAGTATTTGCGACGCCTCGTCCACAATGGCCAGTGAGAAGCGTTTTAATTGAAAAAGAGAGCGTGCCGCACTGAGCGTTGTGGTAGTGCCCACAAAGACACGTGTTCGCATCAACATATCTTGCAATTCCATCCGATTCTTGCAACCAAGCACCCGATTGCAAAGTAAATGGCTTTGATAAGGATGTGCGCAACTATGCTCGCTGCCTATGCGTATAAAATCAATCTCCCCATGTAATTTGCTGGAGATTTCATCCACAGCACGGTTGGTGTAGGCCATCACCAGCACATTCGTATGCGGCTCCAAGAGTTCCTCCCGCAGCGTGTTATACATGCCAAAGGAGGTTTTCCCTGTGCCCGGAGGACCAATGATCAGGAATAAATCCCGGGCTTGCTTGACATGAAGCGAAAGTTCGTTGAACAATCCATAATCTCCTTTGAGCGTGCTGGTTGTATCTATTCTTGGCTGGCGTTGCATCAACAAGAGATCGCGCCGTTCTTGCGGTGCGGACAAGAAAGCATGAATCCCGCGATAGAGCTGTGTGGTTGTGCTTTCTATAAAGTCATGCTCCACGGCCCATAAATGTTTCTGGTTACGTCCAAACACCTTTGCGTCTGTCTGCCTGTTTCTTAGGCTGATGGTCAGTCCATCCACGCTCACGTCACTCAACGTGCCCCGAAACAGTACGCCCCGTCGGATGTCCGGTTGCGTTGCCGGTGCATAGGCATATAGCACAACGGCATCGCCCAATCGGAAATTACTCGTATCGCTGTTCTGTTGTTTAGGGAATAGCAAATGTACCTGACTGACATGTCCCGTCGAAGGCATGCGGCACAAGCGAAGTTCATCATAGATATTGCCGGCCATACGTTTCTCGTCCAGCGAATCGTGCCACGCAGAGGCGAAACCGGAATTCTCCTTCGTTTGGTTGCCCAATTTCGACAATTGGTGCTCGGCAGCTACAAACCTTAACAGGCGTTGGCAATAAAGCCACTCCAGTTGCGAAGCCTTCTGAATGGGCAGCAAGGTTTGCTCCAACCGGGGCTTCACATAGTTCTCCCACAGGCGTCCCTGTATCCCCTTCTCGTTCAGAAGATCCGCCGTAAGGTGCTTGAGGAAGCCAAAGCCCTCCCGCGCCAAATACATGTCCGTCGTTGCCAGACGATTACGCAAACGAAAGGCACGAAACAGCAACTGAGGCGAAAAACTGAGACCCACAAGTGCATTGGGATAGGCTGAATACATCAGAAAAGCATGCAGCTCGCGCTTGTTTTGTTCATACGTCTGACGATGATTATAGCGCAGAATCGCCATATACAACAACATCTGGACGTAATGCTCCTCGCGCGGCTGTGGATTTTGTGGTGTCGGGTCATAGGGAACGAAAGCAGCCTTGCCGCTCTTCTGTTCGATCAGCACACGCATGTCCGTCTGCAAGAAGTCCATACGCCCTTGCAAACCCAACATCTCACTCACAAAGGACGGCTCTACCACCACATCCTCTTTTCGATAACGTTCTGCCAAAAGGGGCAACTGCACATCCACCGCATTGTGGATATTCATACGTTGCTGTTGCGCACGAACGTGAAAATCGGCCGACAAATCCTGAGTAAGCAGGTCCAAGGCATTGTTACGAAAGAAATCCATCGCCACCTCGGCATAGGGGCGTTGTTCGTTGTGTAGTTCCTCGTCCAGAAGTTGGCTGGCAAGGAAACCCATTAACATGGCTTCGTTGCTTTCGCTGCCAGCAAGCCTGTCCATCAGCGAAACCAGCGGCGATTCAGCATAAACGGCAAAACAATGCGCAATTTGGGAAATATCCACCAAATAGTCCGGATCTAAAATAATGAGTTCGGGAAAGAGCACGCCATCCCGCCGATAAGGACGGATAAGGTTGACTTGCGAACCCCGATGCCACAGGGCTTTCAGATAGCTCCAATCGAAGGGATAGCCTTTGTTATCGACATAGTTTACCTTCACTACCTCCACACCGTCCTCGCTGAGCGTTCCATAAACGAAACGGTCGTCCCAACGCTCCACAATCATACGCAGCGAACCTGCCATCACAGAACGATTGCGGGACGGCTCATCGCCCAAAGGCGGAGACTGAACAGACGCATACGCCGGGCATGGAGGCAACAGATGGAGAAGGTCTTTGGGGATTGGTTCTTGATAGACAAAGGCGATAAGGCCGGCCAGATAACGCGCATCACGCTGCCAATATTGCCGCATTTCATCCGCAGTCAGCTTATCATGCACAGCATGAGAAAGATGCACACGCAGATCGTTGGCTTCGCACACGACACTTACCTCCGCCCTACCCTCCTTCAGCAGGTAGTCCAATTTGGCGAAAGCGCCTACCAAGCGTGCCTGGGCGAATTGCGTCCTTTCGTTCAAGAGGCGTTGAAAGAGACGGTTAAGGCGTTTGTAGAGTGCCTCCACGTCCGGTCTGAGCGCGATGGCTACTGCGATTTCCGCATAGAACGTTGCTGCGCCCAAAAGCTGCTGCCTGTCGTCGCCTTCCCTTTTCACCTTCAGCCCTCCAAGAATACGGCTACATGCTCGGCACAACGTTCACCATCCACACCGGCGCTGACGATTCCGCCCGCATAACCGGCACCCTCGCCACATGGGAATAGCCCTTGCAGACGGACGTGCTGAAGCGTATCACTGTCGCGCACAATACGAACAGGGCTGCTGGTGCGCGTCTCAACGCCTATCACCAGCGCTTCGTTTGTCAAAAATCCGTGCTGGCGCTTCCCGAACATCTTGAAGCCCTCCTGCAAGCGCGAACTCACAAACTTGGGCATCCAAAAATGCAAAGGACTGCTGATTAACCCCGGTGCATAACTGCTACGTGGGAGGTCGTAACTAAGACGATTATTCACAAAGTCCGCCATGCGCTGAGCGGGTGCCGTCTGCTTGCGATTGCCTTGCAGCCAACAGCTACGCTCCATTTCCTCCTGATAATGAAGCATACGCAGTACGTCATCGCCCTCCACGTCCTCGGGACGCAACTCAACAACCATGCCACTATTGCTCCACTGACCTCCACGACTGCTGCTGGACATGCCGTTCACCACTATCTGCTCTGGGCCACTGGCAGCGGGTACCACCGTGCCACCGGGACACATACAGAAACTATACACGCCACGTCCCTCCACCTGCTGCACCATGCTGTATTCCGCAGCAGGCAGGTATTTGCCACGCCCCTGACGACTGTGGTACTGCAACTGGTCAATCAGCAAGGAGGGGTGTTCCAAACGCACGCCTACGGCCAGTCCCTTGGCCTCCATCTCGATATTGTTCGCTGCCAACCAACGATAGACATCTCTCGCGCTATGCCCCGTTGCCAGAATGACGGCACGGGCACGGAACTCCCTGGCGCCGCAAACGATACCCTCTACACGATCGCCATGCAGAAGCAACGCCGTCATACATGTCTGGAAATGCACCTCGCCACCACACTGAAGAATCTGCTTGCGCATATTCTCGATGACGCGTGGCAATTTGTCCGTACCGATATGCGGATGGGCATCAGAAAGAATGCTCTCGCTGGCTCCATGCTGACAAAAGACATTCAGTATCTTCTCGCTATTACCTCGCTTTTTGCTGCGCGTATATAACTTGCCGTCACTGAAAGCCCCCGCACCACCTTCGCCAAAGCTATAATTACTCTCGGGGTCCACGCTTTGCTGTTCACGTATCTTGGCAATGTCCCTGCGACGCTCATGCACATCCTTTCCACGCTCCACGACAATAGGGCGAAAGCCCAATTCAATGAGGCGCAAGGCTGCAAACAGGCCGCCCGGCCCGGCACCGACGACGATTACCGCCTCACGCCCGCTCACATCGGGATAGTGCGTGGGCACATAGGCGGTGTCCTGAGGCTGTTCGTTAATGTAAACGCGCACCGTAAGGTTGACATACACCTGACGCTGGCGCGCGTCAATGCTGCGCTTCAGGGTTCGTACAGCGGTAATGGTGCGCGCATCCATGCCATATTCACGCGCCACATACTGGCGCACATTCTCTTCCGTATAGGCCTGTTGGGGTAACAGACGCAACTGGTATTCCTTCGTCATAGAAGCTTTTCCCTTAATATTTACCGGATACAAAGATAAGGTAAAACATCCGTTTTTCATTCCTAATTCTTGCCCCAATCAACGAAAATATATACATTTGCCTTGTTGAACAAGAAAAAAGGAAACGCATGAAAATCATTGGTAATATTCTTTGGCTGGTTTTCGGCGGTTGGGAAGCCGCCATAGGTTATTTCACGGCCAGTCTGGCCTTGGCAGTCTCCATCATCGGATTGCCCTGGGCTTGGCAAACGTGCAAGATCGGACTGCTCTGCCTGTGGCCCTTCGGCGCCACCATCAGGCGAAGCGACAGCCCGTCGGGCTGCATCACCCTGCCCCTTAATATCCTGTGGCTTGTCTGCGGCGGTTTGTTGGCCTTTGCCTGCCACATTATCTTTGGCGTTCTGTTGTGCATAACCATTGTCGGTATTCCCTGGGGCGTACAACATTTCAAGATGGCCGAACTGAGTCTGGCTCCCTTCGGCAGGGACGTCCTGTTGAACTTCTAAGAGATGAAACGCATATTCCCTCTCTTTCTGATCCTTGCTGTCATCCAGCCCTCATGGGCACAGATTCATCTAAGAAAAGCCCAGAAACTAAAGCGATGGCATATACCCGCAGCCAACTACTCGGGCATTACGCCCTTGGGTAATAATCGCTATGCCTTGGTCAGTGATAAAGAGGATGAGGACGGATTCTACGAGATAAGTGTCCGACAGGACAGCCTTACGGGCAAGGTGATAGACGCCAGTCTGATAGCCTTTCATGGCAACGGGCTGCCTCCGCGCGATGCGGAAGGCATCGCCTTTTGTTCGCAACGCGGGACGCTGTTCATCAGTGCCGAGGACGACCAACGTATCTTGGAATACGATCTTCAAGGCCGTCGTACGGGGCACGAACTGAATGTGCCTCCCATCTTTGCCTTGGAGAATATTTACCCCAATTATGGCTTCGAGGCCCTTTGCCACGATGCCCTTAGCAACACATTTTGGGCAACCACGGAAAACACGCTGCGTACGGACGGTTTGCCCAGTACGCAGACTCCTGCGAAGTCCGTAACGCTGCGCCTGCAACAATTCAGTGCAGAGGGAGAAGCCCTGGCGCAATACCCCTATCAAACGGACACGCCCCTATTGAGAGGCAGCAAAGAAATGGCAGCCCACGGCGTGGTTGCCCTCACAGCCCTCAGCGATGGTTCACTGCTTGTGCTGGAGCGAGAGATATTGGTAACACGTAAAAAACTGGGGAGCTACGCTCTTTGCAGGCTCTATCGTTGGCAGCCGGGTGCAAAGAAGCAAATGCAAGCGGAATGGCGAACGAAATTGAACCTTGGCCGGCGTAACCTGGCGAATTTCGAGGGGCTTTGTCCCGGTATCCGACTCGCTGACGGAAGGCAGACCATCCTCCTGATCAGCGACTCGCAAGGGGGATATGGCAACCGACTGTTCCGTTTGAAGGACTACATCAAGTGCGTGGTGATGTAGGCGTTACCCGAACAACTTGTGCCAAGAAAGGAAACGCTCCACACCCTCGTGTCCAAAAGGTTCCAGGCTGGCCAGAACGCGCTCCAAGGGCTTTTCCAAAGTCAGTTTTGTTTTACTGAAGAACTTATCGGCATAGCATACCAGCTGCTCCTCCAAGGTCTCGGGCAGAAAGTCCCGGGCAGGAAGAGGCAAGTTCCGGGCAACGATTTGCGCACACGTAAGCCCTGCTCCCGTATGCCTTTCCGCCACACGGGCATGGCGCGGCAATCCTTCTTTGCGCAGCAGGTCGGCGCCCAAAACACCGTGGCAAAGATAATGTTGCACGCCATGGCAATGGATAGCGGGCGCGTCGGTCAGGAAGATGCCGATGTCATGCAGCATGGCCGCCTCCTCCACAAACTGCGCGTCGAGATTCAATTCCGGATGCTTATGGAGGCAGGCCAAGGCTTTGTCGCGCACCAGACGGCTATGGACAAGAAGGATTTCCTTTAGTGCCGGATTATCATCGTAATACTTGGCTATCAGTTGATTTACGTCTGTCATTCTCTTATCATATATTTCTTTCCATTGCTTATCACCAAGCCCCGCACCGGCTGCTTCAGGCGAAATCCGCGGAGGGAATAAAAAGCCTTGTCTTTGGACGGCTGGTGCACCCCGGCCAGATGGTTCGTTGCGCCCTGACGCGTAGCGACAAAGGTGAGGCTGTCGTAATCCGTCCATCGGCAGCGCACCGTAAGCGTATAGGTAGCACCCTCCTCCAAGTCCCAGAAAACGGTGCTCAGCGAATCCTGTTCTCCGCCAGGCAGAGAGAGCACGTCGAAATGCGTGCGGCGTTGCGTCTCGCCCTCGCGCACCAGATTATAGTACATCATCCTGCCCGCAACGCCACCCGTGGCACTGTTCGTTGCCTGGAGGCGGAACATTGCACCCAGTCGCCCGTCCTTGACAATCTGTTCCAACACGAGGCCGTCGAAAGAAAGCACGGGGTCTTGCCCGGCAACCACCTGAACCGGCATCTCGTAAAGGAAGGTACTATCGTCAGCCGTGAGGCGCAAAAGGCGGTCGCCCGTCTCCATAAAGCGGCAATAGACGGGCACGGTAAGACGCTCGCCCGCCTGCATACTGACCGTTGAGAGTGCCACATAATCCGCTTGGGCAAAGACGGCAGTGTCCGTAGGCAAGTTCGTGAATACGGCAAAGGTGAAGTCCAAGGGGCTGTCCGTGGTGTTCCGAAGCGTAAGGTCGGCTACCGTATAGCTTTGGTCCTGCGTGTCCGGCTGGCGGCGGAGCTTGAAATCCTCCACGCTTACGCCCTTCAGGGCCGTGTGCTCCGAAAGGCTGTCCAGCAACAGCGGTTCCACACGCGTCGGGCAAAGCAGAAGAGCCGTCTGGTTGGAAAAGAATCCAACCATGCGTCCCAGTTCCGTTGGGTCCGTGGCGGACTCAAAGGGGTTCAGGAAATCGAGGTCGTAATAACCGTCATACGCCCCGTCATACCCCCAATTTATATGGTAATAGCCCTGCGCGTCCACACCGTCAATATTGAAGGCATGGCCGTTGAAATCCAGATTATGGCCCGTATAGCAAATGGGGCGTCCCCCCCGGAGTTCGTTTCGCAGCAGGCGATTCCAGGCTTCGCCGGAATAAAAGGCACGCTGAATGTATTCCACCGTCTCGTAGCCGAAAGCGCGTCGCAAGGGTTCAACAGCCCTGCGGATACTGGCACCGCTGCTGCGTACTCCCCAGCTCATGCGTGCCGCCATACCGCAGTAAAGGGAAAGGTCGCTGACGGCCTGCGCCTGCGCATCGGTGTAGGGCCCGTTGTAATTCATCAGGACATTGTCCCAGTCGATAGGTGTGCCGGGCAGCACGTCAGCGACGCTGTAATTCGCTGTTGTCCATCCAAACAAGGTATCCTGAAGCACTTCGGGATAGCGGTAATAGGTAAGCACCTGCTCGATGCACGTAGCCACGCAGCCCGTCAAGGTCCGGGTCTGGCTCTGCTGTCCTTGCTCGTCAATACAATAAGGTGTAGAGCGGTTGTAAGGTTCCCCCTGCCCTCTTACGCTTTGCAGGAGGGGCGCAATGGCCTCTCCGCGCTGGCGTGGGGCATATCGCCGGCGCTGGGCATAGGCATGGAGGAGTTCCTGCAAGGCTTCGGGCATATCGGAACACACACGCGTAGGGTCGAAGCGAAGCCCATGGGCAAGCACCTCTCCGCGCCTGTTGCGCACCTTGTACTGCGCATCTGCCTTGGCCGAAAAGCAAAGCAGCAGAACGGCCAAAGCTACAAAAGCACGCAGCCTACGGTAGCGGAAAGCTTGTAAAATCGTTTTCATAATTGCAAAGATAATGCAAAAAACTGATTTTTCACTTGAATAATTTGGTTTGAAAAGGAATAGTGCCTATATTTGCAGTAGAGATATTTGAAACACTGCCGCACTGGTTTGATCGGGATGCTCATCAAATAAATCTATGAAACCGAGAACAACTTGTTTTTCAATGGCGGGCCACTATCCTTCGGGATTGGGTGGATTACAAAGAAAGGCAAGCTCTCAAATCCTATCATTACTCGGAGTTTCATCACATCGCTGGTGCGGCACCTTATTCAGCGAGGGGAAAAGGCTGTTTTTCAAGCTTTCTCCCCTCGTTTTTTTATGCGCTTTTAGCAGCGATAAAATACCCCCAAAAAAACACACCGTAATTTTGGACAAAACAAATATATGTTTTGACCAAAACTAATATTTATTTTGGTCGGAATAAATATATAAAGCATAATCAAAAAGAATGCGCCTGAGAAAACTCGGGCGCAATCCTTTTTGAATGAAATAAAAAATGTACCTTATTCTTTTTTCGCCACCTTTTTGGCTGCGGGCTTCTTGGCAGGCGCTTTCTTGGCAGCGGGCTTCTTTGCTGCCGGCTTTGTCTCTGCCGGTTTCTTTTCGTCTGCCTTCTTTTCAGCGGCCTGTTCGGGCAGGGCCACCGCAGTATCCTCGACCTGTTGCGCCTTCTCCAGCTTATCCAGACGCGAACGTAGCTGGCTGATTTCCTTTTCACGCACTTCTATCTCCACACCCTGATTGCGGATGGTGGTATAGAGTGCGTTGAGTTCATCGCTCTCCACCTCGATGGGGAAAAGATTCTGCACACGCTTGATAAAGTCGCCCAGGATGTTCATGTAATTGGTGAACGCGTCATAAGCGCTCTCGTAATGGTCGCGGAACATGCCCACACCGGAGGCTTTGGTGGACATATAGTGCAGATTGTTGTTAGCCTGCAAACGGTCCCAATCCTGCTTGATACGACGGTCCTGGCAAGCCAGGATGCGCCCTGCCTCCTGATAAAGCTTATTGAAGGCCTCGCGCTGCATGCCGTTGCCCAACAGGCCGCTGGTATCACGCTCCTCGTCGTTCCAACTCATGGGATAGACAACCTCCAAGGGTGCTACGGCTTTCGCCTTGTCCAGTATCTCGCTGGGGGTGGCAAAAACGATGCCGCGTTGCCTGCAAGCCGCAGGCAGTGCCTTGAGGAACTCCAGGATATTGCTTGAAAGGGGCTGGAAAATACCCAAAGCACAAAGTTCCATGAAGATATTCACGACTTGCTCCTCCTCGGGCAACTGGGCAATCCAATCGGCATAGGTTTCCGTGAAGAGCGGATAACCGCTCCAGCTGCTATCGTTGAAGCGCAGTCCGAGGTCGTCAGAGAGTTTATAGTCGCGCAACAGGAGCTTCACCTTGGGAGCCATGGCACAGCTGTACACGAAATGAGGGCTCTTCCAGCCCAACACGTGCTTGGCACCCTCGGCAAGCATGCCCTTGAAGCCCATGCGCCCTGCCAAGGCTCCTATCTCGTCGTCATAAATCAAACTGCTATTACGCAGCACCTTGGGCATTTTACCAAAGAGCTGCTTCATTTTTCTGGCCTGGCGCTTGGTTTCGTCGATGAACACATCCTCATTGGCAAGCGAACTCAGGCCGTGGCTGTAAGGCTCTGCCAGGAACTCCACACAGCCCGTTTCGTTGAGCTGCTGCAAGAGGTCGACCACCTCGGGGGCATAGTCCTCCAACAGTTCCATCGCTACGCCACTGATGCTGAAAGCAACCTTGAAGTACTGCCCGTAGGTTTGCGCCATTTCCAACATTGTCGTCAGGGCGGGGATATAGCTCTTCTGCGCCACCTCGGTAATGGCACGCTCGTTTTCAAAGTCGTCGTAATAGTAATGGTCGGCACCAATATCAAAGAAGCGATAGCGCTTCAGGTGCACAGGCTGATGTATCTCGAAATAAAGGCAAATCGTTTTCATGATGCTATGATTGATTAAATTGTTTCTTATTTGATACCCTTGACTGCCAACAGATAGTCGTCGTTATTGAAATAGCCACGTCCCAAGAGTTGGTTGTAACACTCGCGGATTCTGAGGCCTACCTTTTCCCAGGTGATGCGCTCCACCTCCTTGAGGCCTTCCTCCGCCAGATATTGATGGAGGGAATCGTTGGTGCAGATGCTGTAGATGGCGTCCGACATGGCATCTATGTCCCAATAGTCCACCTTGATAACATTATCCAAGATTTCTCCGCATCCGCTTTGTTTTGAAATGATGCTGGGACATCCGCATTGCATCGCCTCCAGGGGGGCAATGCCAAAGGGTTCGCTGACGGAGGGCATCACAAAGACATCGGAGTTCTTGTAGCACTGATAGACGTCCTTGCCCTTTTGGAAACCGGGGAAATGGCAACGGTCGGCAATGCCATAGGCCGCCGCCAGCTCGATCATGGCATTCAGCATATCGCCGCTGCCGGCAAAACAGAAGCGGATATTGTGGCTACGCTGAAGCACGCGGCGGGCTGCCTCGATAAAATACTCGGGGCCTTTCTGCATCGTAATGCGTCCCAGATAGGTTACCACCTTTTCCTTGGGGTTCTTGTGGGATTGCAGGTTGCGCACCTCCTCGTCCAGGGGATAAACAGCATTGTGCATGGCCACGCACTTGCGGGGGTCCTGATGATACTGATGAATCACTGTTTGGCGTGTAAGTTCGCTCACACACATGATACAGTCGGCATGGTCCATGCCATTCTTTTCGATACTGTAAACCGTGGGATTCACCTTACCGCGCGAACGGTCGAAGTCGGTAGCATGAACATGGATACAGAGGGGCTTGCCCGAAACCATCTTGGCATGAACGCCTGCGGGATAGGTCAACCAATCGTGGGCATGGATGATGTCGAACTGCTCGCTACGTGCCAAAACCCCTGCAATGATGCTGAAGTTATTGATCTCCTCGTGCAGGTTGCCGGGATAACCACCTGCGAACTGAATGCAGCCCAGATCGTCCAGCCCCTGAAGATAATTGAAATCGGCATAGATGTGGTCGCGGAAACGATAGTAATCCTCGGCCCTATGCCCTACGAAACGATCCCTGATATGGTCATATTGTACATCACGCCACGCCACAGGCACCTGGCTCATATTGACGATGCGCAGGAACTGTTCTTCCTGACCCGTGGGTTTGGGCAGGCAAAATATGGTCTCCACATTGCCCTGCTGGCTCAAGCCCTTGGTAATACCATAGGAAGCCACTGCCAAACCACCGTAAATCTTGGGAGGAAACTCCCATCCGAACATGAGTATTTTCATAGCATTAACAGTTTCTCCTATTAGTATTCGTTATATTTATCCAGTAATTTGAGTACGCGCATTATCTCGGCCACATTCATGGCAAAACTGATGGCGCCACGTCCGTGGAAGGGGGGATTGCCGTCAAAGAGTTCGGGGATGGTGCCGATGCAGTGATAGAAAAGCTCTTCCTCATACCCTACCAGCTGGCGTTCAATGAATCCCACACGCGAACGTCCGAAGACACGCAGGCAGGCCTCCATGTAGAAACCGCCCAGCCAAGGCCAGGCCGTACCTTGGTGATAGGCATAATCACGCTGGCTCTGAGGCCCCACATACATGGGGTTGTAGGCACCGCTCTTGGGGCTTAACGTGCGCAATCCCTTGGGCGTAAGCAATTCGCGCGTAACAAAGTCCAAGACGCCCTTCTTCTGCTTCTGGTCCAAAGGACTGTAATCAAAGGCACAAGCAAAGACCATATTGGGGCGCACCTCCCAGGACATCAACTTACCATCGACGTAATCCAGGAGATAGCCAAACTCGTTGAGAAAGGTATCGACAAAGCTGTCCTTGGCACGCATGGCCAGGGCCTGCAATTCCCGGGCCTTAGCCTCCTTACCGCTCTGAACAAGAAGGTCGGAAGCAAACAAAAGGTCATTATACCACAGGGCATTGAACTCCACGATGTATCCGCTACGAGGCACAATGGGTCTGCCATTGGCACTACTGTTCATCCACGTGATGGCTTTCTTCTGCCCCTCAAGGGCATAGAGCAAGGCATTGTCATGGAGCTGTAGCGTAGGATGGCCGTCAGCTCTTAGGAAGTCTATAATCTCCTCGATGAGCGTACCGTACTTCTCGATACATTTCTTCTGCCCTTCCTGTCTGGCATATTGCTGCAAACACCATACGGCCCACAAGAGGACATCGGGCTGCTCCATCTCGTAAACGGCTAATTGCAAAGCCTCGCCGGCCATAAAGCGGCGGATGGCTTTCTCGGCAGTCTGCATGACACATTCAAACTTATCAATCTCCTTGTTCGTAAGCGTTAGGCCTGGCAAACTGACAAACATATCGCGGGCACGGCACTTGAACCAAGGATAACCGGCCAGCACATAGTTCTCGCCATCGCGATAGTAAAGGAACTGATGGGCGCTATTGACCAGGTTGTTATAGAAGGTGTCGCGAGGCGTGCGTTCGTTGACCTCGAACTCACAAAGGTCGGCCAACATATTGGTGTTTATCTCACTCAGGCCCGCGCTGAAGACAACGCTCTCTCCTTTCTTTATATTAAATTCGAAATAGCCGGGAACAAAGAGGTCTTCGTTGCCTACATAGCCTCGCTCGCGCTCCTTGTAATATTCCAGGTTTTTGTACCAATAAGGCTCATAGTGGAACTCGTTGGGCATATCCGTCTGCATGTACAGATCGGGATAGCCGGCGTACATACAGGTCTTGATGCCATTCTCCACCTCCTGATAGCCCGTGTTGGCACGACTGTTCTCGTGCGTAAACTCCCGCACGCTGCGGAAGGCCAGGAAAGGCTTCAGGCGAAGGGTCGTTTCGCTGTGGGCCTCAACCAAGGTATAACGAATGATGATGCGGTTTTCGAAATGCTGGAAAACCATTTCACGACGCAGCAGCACGCCGCCCACACGATAAAGGGATGTAGGAACACGGAGACTATCGAACTCTCGGATGTATTTCTGTCCACGTGGCGAAAAATTGCCTCCCTGGTACTGATGAACACCCAAGTTAAACTCTGCTCCATGCTGAATCACAGTGCAATCCAGCGATGAAAGCAAAACATGGTTCTCGTCGTCCAATTCAGGAATAGGCACAACCAGCAAACCGTGATACTTTCGCGTGTTACAGTCCACCAACGACGTACAAGCGTACGCCCCCGAGCGGTTAGAGCGAAGTATCTCCTTTGCCAAGGATTCTTCGAGATTGGCCATCTGAATTTTATCAAAGCGCAGATAACTCATAGACTTAGGGTTAAGGTTAAGGTTTTCTACAACGAAAGTAAGCAAAAAAAGAATGCAAAGCCTATTTTCCCGAATTGTTTTTCAAAAAAAACAAGAAAATAGGTTTTTTTGCCTTCTTTCAAGGAAAAACAAGGGCTGTATGCCCTATGTTCATAGCCCTACGCGATGATAAAATGAAGCAGTTCGCGACGAACGCTGATAACAAAAGGACTGTCCAGACGGGGCAGCGTCTGGCCATCCACGCTGACGCGTGCCCCTCCGGCATCCCGCACTTCAACGGGATAGGTACTGCGGTAATGCTCCGCACTGCGGTAAGAGAGGAAATGCCCCCGCAACAATAGCGCGATGCCGTGAAAAAGCTGTGTTACACGGGGAGCCTGAACTGCGCTGACATCCAACATTCCATTGTAGGGTACGGCATTGGGCGTCTGGCCATAGCCGCGACAGTTGCTCACGCAAAGCGTCATCAAACGGCGGCGAACATGCTCGTGATTGACGTAATACTGCATTTCGCTATCTATACGGCTGAAGAGCATTTGCAGCATGCTCCACAGATACTGCAAACCGGAAATGCCCCAAAAACGATAGCTCTTGTATTTGATGTTAAAGATTTCCGACACCAGCCCCACATTGACACAGTTCAAGAAGAAATACTTTTCCTGCTCTCTCTGCAAGACTCCCACATCCACTTTCCTCGTGCGTCCTTTCACCAAGATATCCACCACTTCCTCCAGCTTGCTCTCCTGCAATCCCCAATAAGTGGCATAGTCGTTGCCATAGCCGTTGGGGATAAGTCCGAAGCGTATTTCAGAAAGAAGCGCCTCGTTCCAATGTGCAATGCCATTCAAAACGCGGTTCAAGGCACCGTCGCCTCCCATAACGATAATGGTGCGATAACCGTTTTGCGCCAACATGACCGCCAGACGCTCTTCGGCACCATGCCCTTCGCTTTGTACGAAATCGTACTCGATGCCACGCTCGTTCAACAAACGACGTACCTCTTCCCAACGACGGTGGGTATGCAGGACGCCCACTTTCGGACTGTAAATTATTCCCCAGCGTTCCATAAACCGATAATTTTCTGTACTTTTTCCTCCGTCGACAACGTGGCATCCACCCAATGAATGTTCACACCGCGACGCTGTTCCATACCCCGAAACCAGGTCATCTGACGTTTGGCAAACTGGTGAATGGCAATCTCCAACTGCCGAAACATCTCGTCATAGGACAATTCCCCGATAACGTATTCCGTAACGTATTTATATTCCAAACCATAATAGATGAGGTCTTCGGGCTTTACACCGCTCTCCAGAATACGCCGGATTTCGTCCGCCATGCCTTGTTCCAAACGCTGTCTCAAACGCCGGCTTATCTTCTCACGCCGCAAATCACGGTCGATGCTGACACCAATAACCAAGGAGTCCAAAGCCTCTGTACTGCGACGCTCCGTTGGATGCTGCGCGCAATAGGTTTCGATTTCAATGGCGCGAACGGCACGTTGAGCCGTGTCCACGTCTGTGGTGTTGTGCATCGTGTTGCCGTTCCGTTTCTTCAATGCCTCAAGCATGGCGGTCAGCTCCGCCAGACTCCTTCCTTCAAGCGATTGGCGCAAGACAGGATCCTGCGGCACAGGCGAGAGGTCGTAGCCTCTCAGCACAGATTCCACATACAGGCCACTACCTCCGCACAGAATGGGCAAGCGGTTACGTCCACGGATATCCTCATAGGCCTTGCGGAAATCCTCCTGAAACCGGAAGATATTATATTTCTCTCCAGGCTCACAGATGTCTATCAAGTGAAAGGGCACCTGACGCCCCTCCACCACATAGTCCTCCAAATCCTTCCCCGTGCCCAGATCCATACCACGGTACACCTGACGGCTGTCGCCCGAAATAATCTCCGCATCCAGGCGCACGGCCAAATGTGCAGCAAGCGCTGTCTTGCCGCTGGCCGTTGGCCCCAAGATGGTTATCATGTTCCTTTTTTGCATCACCACGCTTTTTATCCGAACAATTCACGTACAGCCTCGCTCACGCGGCGCACCTCAACAAGCTGTATCTTCAGCCCTTTGGTGGATATGCCCTTCATACCTTGTGCAGGAACTATCATACGACGGAAACCTAATTTCTCGGCTTCGGCTATACGCTGCTCCAAACGACTTACGGGACGTATCTCGCCCGACAGGCCGACCTCGCCACACACACAGGTGTCAGCGTCTATGGCCTCGTCCACATTGCTGCTCACGATGGCGGCAATCACGCTGAGGTCCATAGCGGGATCGGTAACTTTCAACCCGCCGGCGATATTCAGGAAAACATCCTTCTGTATCAGCTTAAAGCCCACACGCTTCTCCAACACCGCCAGCAGCATGCCCAAGCGCCGGTTGTCGAAACCCGTAGCAGAACGCTGCGCCGTGCCATAAGCCGCTGTGCTCACCAGTGCCTGAGTCTCTATCAACAAGGGGCGCGCTCCTTCCACGGCGCAAGAGATGGCAATGCCGCTCAAGCCCTCGCGCTCTTCCGTCAGAAGCAGTTCGCTTGGATTCGCAACCTGACGCAGACCACCCTGCTGCATCTCGTAAATTCCCAGCTCGCTGGTGCTGCCGAAACGGTTCTTGATTCCTCGTAAGATACGATACATATAGTGTTGGTCGCCCTCGAACTGCAACACACAATCCACGATATGCTCCAACACCTTGGGACCGGCCAGCGTACCCTCCTTCGTAATATGACCGATGAGGATAACACTACAACCACCGCCCTTGGCAAATTTCAGCAAAGAAGCGGCACACTCGCGCACCTGGCTCAACGAACCCGGCGAAGACTCTACCTGCTCACTCTGAATGGTCTGTACGGAGTCTATGACAACAAAATCAGGCTGTTCGGCCTCTATGTGCTTATATATTTCCTCTAACGATGTCTCGCAAAGCACTAAAAGGTTCGACACAGAGCCTGGCTCTATGCGGTCCGCACGCAGTTTGATTTGATTGGCACTCTCCTCACCGCTTACATACAGAATCTTGCGGTTATGCAACCGCAATACGGTTTGCAGGATGAGCGTGCTTTTACCAATGCCAGGCTCACCCCCCAACAATACCAAACTGCCGGGAACCAATCCGCCACCCAAGACCCGGTTTAATTCCGTATCGCCCATGTCCATGCGCGGCTCGTCCTGAACACGTATTTCACGCACGTGCTTAGGTTCGTTCCGCGGGGCCAGCATAGAAGCCACCGCCCGTGAAACAGTACTTTTGACGGGTCCTAAACGAATCTCCTTCATCGTGTTCCACAGGCCACACGAAGGACACTTACCCACCCACTTGGGCGAGTCGTAGCCACACTCGCTGCATACGTATGCTGTCTTTTCCTTTGCCATCATTCTAAGGGGTTACGGTATGGAAAGCACCGCCAACCACACCTTGCATACAAAAGTAACACTAAGAATCTGTAAAAGCAAACCATTTGATTTGTTTTTTTCTCTCTGAACTTTCTGAAAAGCCACCCTAAAGGTGTATCTCTGGTTTTGCATCCTAAAAAACGTGAAATATACCTTTCCGTTACGCATTATATCGACTTTTCTTCGTAACTTTACACCTTATATAATACTATCATACGCTTTCGACCATGCACAACCACGATTTCTTCACCCCCGAGGAGCGTCCCGTGATGGCAGAGCTATATGCCGAACTGCTGCGCGAGACAAAAGACACGTTGGAACCTACGGATGCTGAAAGGGTGCGCCAATACATCACACGCGCCCTGGAAAGTGGATGTTTGCAACGCAATGAGTTTGGCATGAACCCCATCATCACGGATTTGCAAACAGCCCTCATCGTCAGCCACGAGGTGGGCCTGAGTCGTGGTGCCTTATTGGGTATTATGCTTAGCGACGTTCTGTTGTGCGGCGCTTGCACCCTGGAAGATATCGAGCGCGATTTCGACAGCGATGTGGCCAAGATATTGCAGGCACTGGCGCATATCCAGGACCTGTACCGCAAGAGCGCAGCCATCGAATCGGAGAATTTCCGCTCGCTGCTCATCACCTTAGCCGATGACATCCGCGTAATCCTGATCATCATTGCCTCGCGCCTGAACATCATGCGCCAGATCAAGGATACGGAACACCAAGACGCCCGCAACCGCGTGGCCTTGGAGGCGAGTTATCTTTATGCTCCCCTGGCCCACAAATTAGGCTTGTACACGATAAAAAGCGAACTTGAAGACCTCTCGCTAAAGTATTTGGAGACCAAAGCCTATTACCACATCAAGGAGAAACTAAGCCAAACGAAGGATGCACGCGAAGCGTATATAAAGAACTTCATCAAACCCGTCCGGCAGAAGCTGGAAGAGGCAGGGCTGAAGTTCCACATCAAGGCGCGGACGAAAAGCATCCACAGCATCTGGCAAAAAATGAAAAAGCAGCAAGTGGACGTGGATGGTGTCTATGACCTCTTTGCCATTCGCATCATTTTGGACAGCAAACCGGAATTCGAGAAGCGGGACTGCTGGCAGGTGTTCAGCATCGTTACGGACATGTACCAAAGCAACCCCAAGCGCATGCGCGACTGGTTGAGCGTCCCCAAGAGCAATGGCTACGAGAGTCTGCACATCACCGTGCTGGCTGCAGAGCAAAGGTGGGTAGAGGTACAGATTCGCACCGAACGCATGGACGACATTGCCGAACATGGTCTGGCGGCACACTGGCGCTACAAAGGCGTGAAAGGTGCCCAAGGCGGTATTGACGAATGGCTAAAGGGCATACGCTCCGCCCTTGAGAATACGGACGGACGGCAGGCCATGGACCAGTTCAAGATGGACCTCGTGGAGGATGAGGTGTTCGTCTTTACTCCCAAAGGCGACCTCTTCAAGCTGCCCATGGGAGCCACTGTCCTGGACTTCGCCTATGCAATCCACACCAACGTGGGCGACCACTGCACGGGTGCAAGAATCGGCACGAAGAACGTAACGCTGAAACACAAATTGCACAGTGGGGACCAGGTTGAAATTCAGACGCAAACCAACCAGTCGCCCAAACAAGACTGGCTGAACATCGTAACGACCAGCAAGGCACGCAACAAGATCCGCCAAAGCCTGAAAGAAATGCAGGCAGGACGGGTGGCACTGACCAAGGAATTGCTGGAGCGAAAGATGAAGAACCGCAAGATAGAGATGGAGGAAGCCACCCTGATGCACACCATCAACAAACTGGGCTTCAAACAGGTTACCGCCTTCTATCAGGCCCTACAGGAAGGCCGCCTGTCCTTGGACAGCGTACTGGAAACCTATCTGATACAGCAACAACGCGAGCGTGGCGAGGCACCTATCCAGGTTGCCAAGAGCGCAGCGGAATTTGAAATGCCCAAGGAGGCCCTGAAGGGCAAACATGCGGGCAACGATGACGAGGTGGTGATTGACCAGAACCTAAGCGGCATCGAATTTCAGTTGGCCAAATGCTGCAATCCCATCTATGGAGACGAGGTCTTCGGCTTCGTAAGCTCGGCCGGCGGCATCAAGATCCACCGCGCCAACTGTCCCAACGCGGCGCAAATGCGCGAGCGTTTCGGCTATCGCATCCTGCGCGCCAGATGGGCTGGCAAGGGAGAAAGCAAATACGCCATCACCCTACACATCATCGGTACGGATGACATGGGTATCGTGAACAACATCACAAGCATTATCTCGAAAGAAGAAAAGGTCCAGATGCGCGCCATCAGCATTGATTCAAATGCGGGGCTCTTCAGTGGGCACCTGACCGTAATGCTGGAGGACGCAAGCCGATTGACACAACTTATCAAAAAACTGAAAACCGTAAGAGGAGTAAAAAACGTTACCCGCGCATAGCGCAAACCAATACAAGAAATGAAGAAAACTATATTCACTTTGGCCTTTGGGGCCGCACTGGCCGTACAGGCCGACGAGCAGCGCGTTACACAATTTTATATTACCCAACCCGTTAGTACCTTGGCTCCATTGCGCACAGACACCAGTGATGTCATGGGGCAGGCATGGGATGACAGCCGCACGTTGTTGGCCAACGTGCGCGACCTGAAGGCCTGGAAGCGTGGCACACTTACGCAGGACAGTGTCCTTGCTGCCCCCACGCGAGATGCCGTTCGTCTCATTGGCTTCACACTCCAAAACCAAGACTACGCACAAGTAAACATTCAGGTGGAGAGCATCGGGCAACACGAAGTAAGCGTGGACGGCACACCCGGCACGTCGCATCCGCTTACCCCCGGACGGCACGAAGTGAGCATCAAGCTATTGCAACAGGCGGATAAAGCAGACACCCTACGCATCAGCATAGATAGCAAGCAGCAAGTCATCGTTAACCCGACAGGCAAGCGCCCCTACGACTTGAAGACTCTGATGTATGGCAATCGCCTGAGCCGGACCACGATAAGTGCCGACGGCCGATTCGTTACCCTTGCGAAGTACACCACAAGTTTCGACAACAAAACCAGTCAGGAGACCTGGCTTGTCGACCTCAAGACCAATCAGCGCAAAGTTCTTCAGGACAATTTCGAGCAATGGGCCTCTGCCGGACACAGCTATATCACATCCCAAACGACGGTGGATGGCAGCGTTACCTATTACCTTACGGACGCACTCACGGGAAATCGCTCAACTCTCTGTACCAATGCGTCCGGCGAACGTGGCTACTTCCTGCCCGGCGAACGCCTGATGCTCATCAACAAAACAACCGAAGGTCCTCAGAAAGAGCAAGGAGTCTATCAGATTCTGGAGCCTGACGACCGCATTCCAGGATGGCGAAACCGCAACAACATTCTGCTGTTGGACACACGAACAGGTGTGCTGCGCACCATCACCGAGGGTCAGCATAATGTCTATGCTTCTCCCAGCCCCGACAACAGTCGCCTCCTGTTATCTGTTTTTGAGAACAAAATTACCGAGCGCCCCTTCAGATTCATGTCTGCGCTGGTGCTTGATTTGGAGACGATGAAAGCCGATACGCTTTTCACTCACGACGGCTTCGTTAACGGAGGCCGGTGGAGCCCCGACGGCCAAAGCATTGTTTTCAACGGGTCGCCCGAGGCTTTCCAAGGCATTGGGAATCGTGTTCCCAAAGGAATGACTCCCAGTATGATTGAGGAAGAACTCTACCTGATGAATCTCAATACCAAAGAGGTGAAACCCTTGACGGCTGACTTCAATCCCAACATCAAGGATTGGAAATGGAGTAAGGCCGACGGCATGATCTACGCCCTTACCGAGAACCGGGACAACCAGGACATTTTCCAAATCAATCCCAAGACGGGAACGATAAAAATGCTCCGGCTGAGCGAACGCTATATCTTTGGCTTTGACCTTGCGGATCAGAGCCGTACCCTTGTCTATTTCGGTCAGAGCCACAGTAACAGCGACCGTGCCTATGCCGTGAATCTACAGAACGGACGCGAGACAATCCTGGAGGACCTCAACGCCACGCGCATGGCGGACATTGAATTGGGCGAGTTTGGGGAATGGAACTTCCGGGCCGAACGTGGGGACACCATCCACGGCCGCTACTATCTCCCTCCCCACTTCGACCCCAACAAGAAATATCCCATGTTGGTTTATTACTATGGAGGATGCAGTCCCGTAGGACGTTATCTGGACAGCTACTACAGTTTCCACGGTTGGGCTGCTATGGGCTATGTCGTCTATGTCATCCAGCCCTCGGGCTGCACAGGTTTCGGTCAGGAGTTCTCGGCCCGCCACGTCAATGCTTATGGCAACTTCACAGCCGACGACATCATCCAGGGCACCAAGCAGTTTTGCAAGGAACACCCCTTCGTGAATCCCGACAAGATCGGCTGTCTGGGTGCCTCCTACGGTGGCTTTATGACGCAATACCTGCAAACGCAGACCGACATCTTCGCCGCAGCCATGAGCCATGCCGGCATCAGCGACCCCAGCAGCTATTGGGGTTACGGCTATTGGGGCTACAGCTACAGCACCATCTCGGCAGCCAACAGCTATCCGTGGAACAACCCCAAGCTGTTCAACGAACACGCCCCCCTGAATCTGGCCGACCGCATCCATACGCCCTTGCTTTTCATGCACGGCACGGACGATACGAACGTTCCCATCAACGAGAGCATCCAACTGTTCAACGCCCTCAAGATTCTGGGGCGTGAGACTGCCTTCGTGGCCATCGAGGGAGAGGGGCATCACATCCAGGACTATCCCAAGCGCATCCTTTGGCAGAACACCATCTATGCCTGGTTCCAGAAATGGCTGAAGGACGACCCGACATGGTGGGAGCAAATGTATCCCACAAAGACATTAAAATAAAGAATAACAAATACAAACAACAAGTACCCCAGTGCTTTACCCAGATACTATAGAACAAAAAATAGGTTTCGACGAGATTCGCAAGCTCCTCAAAGGCCACTGCATCAGCAAATTGGGCGTGGAGCGTGTGGACCGCATGAACTTCATGACGGGAGCGGAGGACATTCGCTTGGCGCTGCAACAGGTGATTGACATGAATCGCCTGCTGGAGACCGAGGACCAACTGCCTGGCGAGGATTTCTTTGATTTCCGCCCCTCTGTGCGCAAACTGCGTGTGGACAATGTCTATCTTGAGGAGCAGGAGTTGTGGGAGCTGAAACGTTCGCTCGTTACCATGCACTCGTGGATTGACACGATTCAGAATGCCGCGGAGGAAGACGTTCCCTTTGGCTTAACGGACGACCGGGAACCCACCACCGCCAGTGCCTACCCTGCCCTTCTTCGGTTAAGCGAGGGAGTATTCACCTTTCACCAGATCACACGCCAAATCGAGCAGATACTGGATAAATACGGCCATATCAAAGACGAGGCAAGCCCCGAGCTGATGCGCATCCGTCGTGAAATACGCTATTCCGAGGGCAGTATCAACAAGACGCTCGTAAGCATCCTGGAGGGAGCCAAGCGCGAGGGCCTCATCGAAAAGAACGTGATGCCCACCATGCGTGAGGGCCGTCTGATGATTCCCATCTCGCCCGCGATGAAAAGACGCATCCGAGGCATTGTTCATGACGAGAGCGCCACGGGCAAGACCGTCTTCATTGAGCCGAGCGCCGTTGTGGAGGCCAACAACCACATCCGGGAATTGGAGGCCGAAGAGCGTCGCGAGATCATCAAGATCCTGACAGAAATGAGCGACCGGATGCGGCCCAACCTGCCCGAACTGTTCAAAGCCGCCGACTTCCTGAGCGAGATTGAGTTCGTACTGGCCAAGCAACGCTTGGGGCAGCAGCTGGATGCCCATTGCATCCAACCGCAAGGCAAGCCGTTAATCGACTGGACATTGGCCCGCCACCCAATTCTGGAGATGAACCTCAAACGCCAGGGGCGCAAGGTTGTTCCTTTGGAGATCGAGCTCAGCAGCAGCCAGCGCATGCTCATCATATCGGGCCCCAACGCCGGTGGCAAGTCGGTCTGCCTGAAGACCGTAGGCCTCCTGCAGTACATGTTGCAGTGCGGCCTGCCCATTACGGCAGGCGCAAACTCCCAAACGGGTGTCTTCACCAACATGTTCATCGACATCGGCGACCAGCAGAGCATCGACGACGACCTTTCGACCTACAGCAGCCACCTGCTGAACATGAAGGTCATGATGAAGAACTGCAGCCCCACCAGCCTGCTACTGATCGACGAGCTTGGCTCCGGCACGGAACCGACCATTGGTGGTGCCCTGGCCGAAGCCATCCTGAAGCGGCTAGTGGAAAGGGGCAGCTATGGCGTTGTTACGACGCATTACCACAACCTGAAGCAATTCGCCCGCGAACACAAAGGCGTCATCAACGGCGCCATGCTGTACGACCGCCAGAAGATGCAAGCCCTCTTCCAACTGCAAATAGGCAGCCCCGGCAGTTCCTTTGCCGTGGAGATTGCCCGCAAGATCGGCATCCCCGAGGATGTTATCAGCGGTGCCTCGGAAATTGTAGGCAAGGAATACATCAACGCCGACCAGTACCTGCTGGACATCACGCGCGACAAACGCTATTGGGAAAACAAGCGCCAGGCCGTGCATGGGCAGAAGAAGGAGATGGACCGCCTGGTGGCGCATTACGAACAAGAGATTGCCGAACTGCAACGCAAACGCAAGGAAATCATTGAAGAAGCCAAGCAACAGGCCCAACAGATCATTCAGCAAAGCAACGCGAAGGTAGAGGGCGTCATACGCGAGATTCGCGAAGCCCAGGCCGACAAGCAACGTACGCGCGAAGTGCGCGAGGAACTGTCCGCCTTCCGCAGCGAAATTTCCGATGCCCTTCTGCAACACAAGGAAGACCTTGTAAGCAAGAAGATGCACCAATTGGAGGAACGGCGCAAGCGCAAGGAAGAGCGGCGCAACCAAAAGGACAAAACGCCAGCCAACGCACAGACCAGCGGTCTGGCTAACCTGCTGAGCAGCCTGCAGAAACCCACCAGCGTGGCCACGCAAGAACGGATCATGGTAGGCAGTACAGTACGCATCAAAGGGCAGAACGCCGTGGGCAAGGTAGAGGACATCAACGGAAAGCGTGCCAGCGTACTCTTCGGTATGATACGCACGGTGGTGGACCTGAAGAAAATAGAGCCTGCCCAAGAGCTACCGCAACCCCGCAACCGGGACCAACAGCCTGCCTCCCTGGCACGCGCCCTTGGCAGTAGCTATATGCACAAGGCCAACTCCAATTTCAGTCAGGAAATAGACATCCGCGGCATGCGTGCCGACGAGGCGCTGGACACCATTATACATTACATCGACGATGCCATCCTGGTGGGCGCCCATCGCGTGCGTATCCTCCACGGTACGGGCACCGGCGCCTTGCGCCAACTGGTACGCCAATACATGAACTCCGTACGTCAGGTCCTGACAGCCCATGACGAGGATGTGCGCTTCGGCGGCGCAGGCATCACCGTCGTTGAGTTCCGCTATTAAGGCCAGGCCTACCTGGGGCCGTCGCACCTTTTTTTTAATATAGTACCACGTGAATAGGATAATGCCATCCCATTCACGTGGTTTTCTTTTTGTTCCCGAATTCCAGATTTTGCTTACTTTCTGATTTTCTTCACCCCCACCTAACCGACATTATTTGCGTCAGAACGCCCTTTCTGCTTGATTTTTTACAACTCAACGGTTATTGGAAATCAACAATTTACAAAAAATCCATCTGAAAAAAAGCAGAATAAGGCGGAAAACGGGGATGATTCAGGGCAGAAAACAAACATCTCGATGGCTAAAAACATGCAGATGAAATAAAAAAACATATAAATGAACGGACCATTTCTTCTATTTGTTTTTGGGAGAACATCAAAAACACACAAAAAACGAATGGACAAGAGTCCTTAATTTTCCAGAACAGACAAAATCACGAAGTATCTGAAAATATCAAAATGCAAGGATTTCATCCGATTCCCTTACATCCTGATTTCTCCATCCTCGTCGGTCAAAAAAAAGCCCACCGTTAAAGGACGATGGGCAAACCTGATGTTTTCACAACGGAATAATCCTTATTGTGATTTGCTTAGAATTATTGCAAAGATACAAAAAAGGATTATCAAACCAAATGTTTTTAATGGATTTTTGTTACCTTTACATTTAAACACCCAAAAACATAAAAACAACCATGAAGAAAATTCTCGGAATAGTATAATCCGCAAAACGAAATGTTCTGGAAAAATAAAACGAAACGTTCTGCTTCCCAAAACGAAATGTTCTTTTTCAGATTCCCCCATCACAACAACACAAACGCCTCAGATTTCTCTGGGGCGTTTGTGTTTTCAAAAGATTTCTCTCAGACGTTCAAATCAAACCTCACGTCCTCTTTGCCTGCAAGCAGTTGCTCTGTACGTCCTAAATTATTCTCATAGATGTGAACGTTTCCGAGGTTCAGCGTTATGTTCTTAAGTGGCAAATCAATTTCACGAGCCATTAGATAGAGGTGGTATATATCGGCTGGCAGGCCGAGGTTTGCGTCGCTGCTGCGCTGGTAGGCGGACAGGACTAACTCCCCACCGTCTATCTGGAATTGTACCAAGCTGAGGCAGGGTGCCTGATTACTTTCTGCTCCCGTTTCTCCCAAGAATAGCACGTAGTTCTTACTATTTCGCTTTTCGCGGTTTATCTTCGCTATCAGTGGGGGGAAGCTTCTCGAAGTATGTTGGATAGCTGTTTACGAGCACGGACCCACAATAGTCCCACCAGTTAATACCTGCCTCGCGGTACCTTTCCACCTGCCGCTCTCCTTTCATGAAGAGTTGGAGTTCGTTCTTCAGTTTCTTCCTGGCTATGCCGTGGCTCTCGAAAATGTCGAGCAGATCGGCAGGCGACAATGACAGCTGCTCGTTGAGCAGGTAACGGATATTGCCTTTCTTGTTGGCCTGGGTCTTTCCTTGCTTCAGGATCTTATCCAGTATCTGATAGTATTTGTTCATCATTTAATTGGTATTAAAACGTTATTCAAACGGCACCGTATAAAGCATGATGTCCGTGTATGAGGCATTATAATTCATGTGGGCGTTGAATTCCCTGCGGTGGCAGTTCCGGAGCGGGTTGCCAAGGTTCGGGTGTCTGTCCATCCACTCGCAAAGCTCTACGATGGAGGACTTGTTCGAGGTGAAGTAGATGAAGCGGTGTCCGGCAAGCACGGTAAGCACATCGAGGTAATCAGACAGTTTCCAATACATTCTATACGTCTTGCTATCCGTGCTTAGATACGGAGGGTCTACGAGGAAAACCACTCCTGGTACATCCTTGTATCGCTCAAACACCTCCCTATAATCGCAGGAAGTAGAAGCGTGGACAGAGATTTTGTTATATACAAAATCTTTATAAGGGATTCTGCTATACGCAGGATCCTTTTTTTCATTCGCTTGCGGACCCCCACCAGTGCGGTTCGTCCAGATCTATATTGTTGGCTTTTCTCATGACCCTGAAGGGCGCCATCTCAGAACGCTGCTTGCTCCAGTCTATCCTGTAATCCTTGATGTAGTCGGATTCGAAGAACGCCACGCCATACGTCAGCGTGCTTCCTTCCTTGTCGGTTTTTCTCCTGCTGCCCCAGCGTATAACCCCAAGAGTACCATTACTCTTAAAAACAAACGCATCCGGGTCGCTTCTGTATATGTCGCTCGGACAGACAAGTTGGCCTTTGAAGGTAATATTCATGATTTTCAGCAAGCCGTCATCACCAACCTTGGCCACGCCCGGGATGTCGGTAAACCGATGCCAGTTCGTTTCACGCCTGAGAAATTTGCTCTTCGAATGATAGCCGAGGTTCTTTCTGGTCCTGCGGAACAGCACGGGTACAAGCCCCTCGGCAAGCATCCCCTGTACGTCCCCCCTTAGCACGATTGTTGACATATATTCCTTATTCGCCTGATATTCCTCAGGGACGTTATAATGTTTCTCGTTTTGTATGACCACCGTTGCCCTCAGCGGATAAAACTTCTTGCTGCATACCGCAGGCAACGGTACACGTACGTACTCATTGCCCATGATACACGGGAGGGTGGTAACCCCCTCCAGGCTGTCCGTAACGGGCATGTCCTCCACCTTGACGGCACTGCGTAATATCGCATCCTTGATTTCCCTGATCTCT
>JAQYEW010000004.1 GCA_028723455.1 Prevotellaceae bacterium
CGAAACCATAGGATTTTCGGAAGATCAGAAGCTTGACATTACGCTTAGTGATGCGATTGCGTTAGAAGGTAAGAGTTTGAAAATCAAATATCCGAAATAAGCGTATAACAAGCGGATGAATTTCCCTAACAGTTGATTATCAGCCGAATATGTAAGTTACATAAAGCAAATACTATTTCTTTTCACCTTTCTCTTCTCGCGTTTTCTGCCTTCGGGCCATGCCGCATCTTCTTTCTTTGGAGGCAGTATGCCTGTTGCTGTCATGCAAGGAGCCGTTTTGTCAAAGCAACCATTGAGCAGCCACCAAAAGCGCGGTTAAGAGACCAAAACAAGAATAATTTGAAAAAGGTATATTTGCAGATGGAAGAAGCCATGCGAAGAACGGAGGGTAAACATTCAAATGATTATATGATGAAGTTTAAGTTTTTAATGTTATTGTCTTTTCTTCTGGTGGGCAATCTGCTTCATGCCCAGGAGGATATTTATCACGTAACTTGTGCGCAGGAAGTTAACCTCAAATCAAAGTATTTTAGTTTTGTTCGCAAGATATGGGTGAAACTGCCTGCTGCTTACAACGCGATGGATGCGCAGGACTATGATGTAACTTATGTCTTTGACGCGCAAACCACTCCTTATTTTGAGATGGCATGCGCCTATCCCACCTTCCTGAGCAATGGTTGGTCTTCGGAGGGAATCGTTGTGGGTATTTGCTCGCCACAGGATACGGAATACAATCGCAGGGAGGATTTCCTGCCAGATGACAGTTTGACACACAGTGCGTTTAGGCATAGGAAAGGGTATTCCGACAGTCTGATGCATTTTGTGAAGGAGGAACTGATGCCTTACATCCGTTCGCATTATCGCACGACGGAGCGAAACCTTGCCATCGGACATTCACTGGGTGCTTCGTTTCTTCTGCAATGTTTTTTGAAGAATAATATCTTTGATGACTATTTCCTGTTTTCTCCCAATCTGGCTTTCAGCAGGAATATGTTGGCTGATGGTTTCATAAATCATTCCTTTGACAAGACTTCAAGGCATTATTTCTTCTTCAGTGATGCGGCAGAGGAAAAGACACAAGGATGGGAAAGGTGGCAGGCACCCAGAGAAGAGGTGTATAGTTTTATTGATTCAAAAACCTTGCCCAACGGCATTGTCTGTCGGCACAGGTCGTATCCGGAGTCAGAACATTTCACAAGCTTCCCCCTGGCGTTGCAAGACGCCTACAAGGACTATTTCGCCTATCGCGAGGCGAAAGACTCTCAGGCGGAAGGGGATGTTTTCACAAAGCGTATAGAGGTCATTGTGGACAATCCTACAGATGAGGTCTATATTTCCGGAAACCAGTCATCATTAGGTAATTGGGATGCCGGAAAAGTTCGGTTGAGCCACGTCAACGACTCCGTTCGGGCCATTGATGTAAAGGTGCAATTACCCGCTCAGTTCAAGTTTACTCGTGGCACTTGGGAATCTGAGGCTTTCCCGGAGAATGCGATAGGCGGCATAAACCTTCGTATCGACAACAAAAGTAAAACGACCTATCGGTACAGAGTCTCGGCTTGGGCTGATAGATAAGTGACGTGTGTTGGGTGCTAAGGTTCGCAAGACTTCTCCCCCGTCCACAAAAAATGTGAATGTTTCTAAATTTTCTTGGGAGGGGAATCCGTATTTGAATTATTCTCAATATTTTTGTATGAGCGAAAGAAGGCATGAGTCCTTGTTTCCCGTCAAAAACACCAAATCAAAAAACATTTACAAATGAATCTCTTTTCGACACTTGCCGACAGGCTGTTGCGTTTTTCGGCATCCCTCAAGGATTTGGGTATCCACCTGATCCGTGTGGCTATCTTTGTTATTTTCGCATGGATTGGCGGACTCAAGTTTTATAATTACGAGGCAGAGGGCATTGTCCACTTTGTGGCCAACAGTCCGTTCATGAGTTTCTTCTATACCAAGGATGCTCCTGAATACAAGGAGTTCAAGCTGAAGGAGGGCGAGGTGGATGCCGCGAAGCAGCAGTGGCACGAGGAGAACAACACCTATGTCTTCTCCAAGGGCTTGGGTATTGCCATTATGGCCTTCGGCGTGCTCACTTTGTTGGGTATCTTTTGGCCTAAGGTCGGTTTTGTGGGAGCCGGATTGGTGTTCCTTATGACATTGGGAACACTGTCTTTCCTGGTTACCACGCCCGAGTGTTGGGTGCCCGATTTGGGTGGCCCCGAGCATGGTTTCCCCATGCTTTCCGGTGCGGGTCGCTTGGTCATCAAGGATGTCTGCATCCTTGCAGGGGCGGTAGTCGTGGCTGCTGATTGTGCCCAGCGTATCCTAAAGAAGAAACAAGGTTGAGGTGCAAATGAACATATAAGAATCCTCCCAAACGTACTCAAGACGTTTGGGAGGATTTTTTGTATGTTCACGTTTGAGTCATTTTTTACATTCTTTTTGTCCTTGTAAGATGTCGTTGGAAAGATTCTTTAGTCTTCGCATAGGTGTTTTTTTGAAGATCTTACGGTTGGTAGATGCCTGCTTTTCCTCAAAAGTTCATCCTGTTGGTCATGATAAATCCTAATTTCTACAATTTAACAAAAAAAAACGCACAAACTTTTGATTGTATTGAAAAAGCAATTAAATTTGCCATACATTTTAATAAATATTTAATACTTGGGATAAAAAAGAGACTGTTAGCATTTTTATCACATATTCAAACGTTTTTGAATTTGTCTTATTGATTAACCTTAAAAAATTAAAATTATGAAACGGATTAGATTATTATTGATTCCATTCTGCCTGGTTGCTTTGGTTTCAAGTATTTTCGTTGTAAGTTGCTCCAGCGACGATTCCGATGAAGAGGTACTTACGGGTGAGAAACTCACCGAAGATGTTGTCAGAACCAAAATAGTGGGTGTTTGGGAACCAACCCATCAGACTGGACACATAGAGGAATGGGACCAAACTACGGGGTCGTACATCATCAAGAAGGTAGATGAGAGCATTGATGCCAAGAAAGGCTGGGGACGCCGGGCATTCCTGTCGAATGGCACTTGGAAAGGATATGGATGGGAGAATAATGCCTGGGTTGATTATTCTAATGCCGGTTATTCCGGCACCTATCTGTTGAATGGCAAAATAATTGATTGCTACAATTCACACGGTGTGAAAGATATGGTCATCGAAATGCTGAGTATCACATCCGATGGTAAGAAAGGAATAGCTCGCATTCCCCTCAGAAGCGATCCCACGAAGTTCACCATTCTCACCTTTAGCAAGGTGGCAGCCATCCAGGAAGATGTTAACAACGGTGGTACGGTGTCGGAAAGTCAGGTACGTCAGTTCATCCAGGGATTCTGGAAGCCAGTGCATGTGAGCGGTTATGACGATGTGTTTGACGAGAACGACATTGTCATCGGTCTGACGGCTGTGGACCGTGATATTACAGACGGAGAAGAGGAATGGCAGCCTATCGAGTTTCGTAAAGACGGCACGTGTGTAGGTTACGAACTTGTGGATGGAAAGTGGGTGGCCGAGCGTGATAAATCTGGAGTGGAAACTCCCCGTCCCTACACCATCAAAGGTAATATGGTGATCGTCAAGGTAATGTCGGACAGCTACTATGTCCAGGATACGCTTTATGTCGATAAGATAAGCGAGACGGAGGCCACTTTCTCCACCCCGACTAAGAGCGATCCTTCCAAGCGTACTATTCTGCAGGCTGTAAAGATTAAGGCTGGTCAATATGCCGACCCTGAGAATGATGAGATTACCGTTACCGAAGCCAATATCCGAAGGTATATGGTAGGTGGTACCTGGAGAGTTTCGCATATAAATGGATACGTTAGCGAGTCTGGAGACCCTGTTGACATCGATATTTCGGAAGATGAAGTAAAACATAGTAGTATGTACCCCGCTTCATACTTTTCTGACGGCTCTGTAACGGAATATCAGTGGGAGAATACCAGATGGAAACCACGTTTCACGGGCAGATATGAAGTGAAAGGAAATATGATTTCCTGTTACGATTCCGAAAAAATGTATGTACATTTTGAGATTTTAAGCATTCTGAATAGAGGCAATACTGTCAAAGCCAAGACTTCACTAGTGAGCGATGTGTCAAGAAACGCTGTTGTAACATTCATTCGAATGTGAACAAAGTCTGATCTGCTTACCTAGTTGTATAAAATTCTTGTTCTATCCTTGGTTTCTTATTGCGGCAGGATTCTTGCCCTTTTTATCAGTCGATTGCCGATTGATTATAATTCAGATTCATTCTGACAGGGCTGCTGATTGCGCCTAGCGTATCCTAAAGAAGAAACAAGGCTAAGGTGCAAATGAACATATAAGAATCCTCCCAAACGTTCTCAAGACATTTGGGAGGATTCTTTGTTTACGGGCCTTCATGCCCTGGATGTGTCCACATGTGTTTTGTATGAAATGATAGGCGGATTATCCCAAATCCATCCGTCATTGACAAAAGACGGAACAAAGTATTTATAACGGTACCCTTGTTCGTAATGACCAGATTTAAATCACTCAATTTCTGTCATCTTTCCTTATTTTGGTACAGGGGTAAATAATAATCACTATTTTACTTTCTTCCTCAATGCCGTAATGGATTGTCAGTTCCCGTCGGGTTTGGTGGTGTCCTGCATGGGGGCGGGATACCAGCGGAAGGCGTTGAAGTCGTCGGGCTGGGCGGGGGTGTAGTCTTTCCATTCGGGGCGTAGGAACTTGAGGATGGGCAACTGAAGTTCCTTCATGCCCATGACCACCATTTTGGCGATCTCGTAGGCGCCAAAGGGGTTGAAGTGTGTGTTGTCGGCCAGTGCCTTGTCCTGGTGGGGGAAGGTGTGGGCGGGATAGTGGACGAGGGTGCGCTTGCTGTCCTCGTAGCCGAGGGTCTCGAAGAGTGTGCGCGTCATGTCGTGCAGCTCGATTACGGGCACCTGTTCGCGGCGGGCCACATCGCGCATGGCATCGGGGTATTCACCGTGCGTTTCCAGAATCTTTGTTTTTGAGTCGTCGAAGAAGCGTCGCTGTGTGGGTGTCAGGAAGAGGATGTTGCCACCCTTGGCGCGCACTTGGTCGATGAATATTTTCAGGTTGTGCTGGAAATTGAACCATGCGCCTGCGCCTGCGAATTTCTCCTTTTGGTCGTTGTGGCCGAACTCGCAGAACACATAATCGCCGGGGCGCATCATCCGGAGGATTTTGTCCAGACGCTTGCCGGTCAGGAAGGTGCCGGCCGTCAGTCCGCTTTCGGCGTGGTTGGAGATGGCCACTTCGGGTCCGAACCATCGGGGAATCATCTGTCCCCAGGAACTCCAGGGCTCTTGTGCGCCATCCACCACGGTGGAGTTGCCACAGAGAAAGATGGTGGTGGCCAGGGTGTCCGGCTCGATGGTCAGGCGGCTTACGGTGGGATGCTCTCCGTTGAACTCCAGGGTCAGGCGGTCGTCCCAGTTCAGCGTTCCGATTTCGCGTTCTTTCAGCATAACGCAGTTCGTGCCCTCAATCTGCGGCGATCGTTTGTTGACGACAAACGTGAAGGTCTTCTGCTCGCGCTTGCGGGTGGCGCAGTTCTCCACCATCAGGCGGCGGGCCTCGGCGCGCACGGTGGTAACGGCATCTTGTTTCTTACTGCCCAAGGTTACGCTTACGCGGTAGTTGCCGTCGGGCACTTTGACCGAGAAAAAGAAAGGTTGGGATTCGCCGGCGGGAGGCGCTACGATATCGTAGCCATAGCCCTTTTGGTCGTTGTAAACGGGCTGGGGCGTAGAGAGGTCGAAGGTCATGCGTTGCGCCGCTGCCTGGGAGGTAAAGCCTAAGAGGCAGAGGACAAGAAGCGTAGCTTTGGCTTTCATGGTACGGCTTATTTTAAAGACGAAAATCCTATGTATTTGTTTTTGGGAAAACATATACTTGTTTTGACCAAAACAACGCATTGTTTTCCCTGTTTCTTGTATATGTTTTTTCACGGGCGGATAACCGTCGGATTTAACCTTTTTTTGCTTACAGCGCGGCGTGGTCCAATTCCTTGCGCAGCTTGACCAACTCGGCGCGTATGGCTTGCAGGCGGTCGTACAGCTCCATGCTGTCGCGTGCCTTGCCATGGCTTTGGGCTACGGCCTCGCGCGCTGCGCTGAGTTTCATGCCACGCTTCTTGACCAGGGTATGGATCAGGCGTATTTCCTCGATGTCTTCCTGGGTGTATTGGCGCACGTTGCGCCCGCTCTTGCGGGGCTTGATGGTGGGGAATTCCTTTTCCCAATAGCGTAGCAGCGATTCGGCCACGTCAAACATTTCGGCCACCTCGCCGATGCTGTAATACTTCTTTAAATCTTTTTCTTTGTCCAGGGGCATTGCTTTGTCTTCTATTATGTTGCAAAAATAAGAAAAACGCATTACCTTTGCAACTAATTGCACATAAAAATAAAACACATCACAAATGATGACAGCTAACGAGATACGCGAATCGTACAAAAAGTTTTTCGAGTCCAAAGGACACACCATTGTGCCCAGTGCGCCCATGGTGGTTAAGGACGACCCAACATTGATGTTCACCAATGCGGGCATGAACCAGTGGAAGGACATCATCCTGGGCACGCGCGACCCCGAACCCCGTCGCCGAGCCGACAGCCAGAAGTGCCTCCGTGTGAGCGGCAAGCACAACGACCTGGAGGAAGTGGGCCATGATACCTATCACCACACCATGTTCGAGATGTTGGGCAACTGGAGCTTTGGCGATTACTTCAAGGAAGGCGCCATCGACATGGCGTGGGAGTATCTGGTGGACGTGCTGAAAATCAATCCCGCCGACCTCTATGTTACCGTCTTCGAGGGCAACGAGGAGGAAGGCCTGAAGCGCGATGACGAGGCTGCCGGCTTCTGGCTCAAGCACGTGCCCGCTGACCATATCATCAACGGCAACAAACACGACAACTTCTGGGAGATGGGCGATACGGGTCCCTGCGGTCCCTGTTCCGAGATTCATCTGGACAGCCGCACGCCCGAGGAGAAGGCCAAGGTGCCCGGCCGCGAGCTCGTGAACAAGGACGACCCTCAGGTGATTGAAATCTGGAACATCGTTTTCATGCAGTTCGAGCGCAAAGCCGACGGTCATCTGGAGCCTCTGGGCATGAACGTGATTGACACGGGCATGGGCTTCGAGCGCCTGGTGCGTGCCATTCAGGGCAAGAACTCTAACTATGATACCGACATCTTCCAGCCCATCATCCGTGCCATCTGCGACCTGACGGGAAAGGAATACGGCAAGGAGGAGAACGTGGACGTGGCCATGCGCGTTTGCGCCGACCACTTGCGTACCATCGCTTTCTCCATCGCCGACGGCCAGTTGCCGGGCAATGCCAAGGCGGGCTACGTTATCCGCCGCATCCTGCGCCGTGCCGTGCGTTATGCCTATACCTTCCTGGACCAGAAGCAAGCCTTCCTGTATGCCTTGCTGCCCGTGCTGATTCGTGAGATGGGAGCCACCTATCCTGAACTGGAGGCGCAGCGTGAATTGATTTCCAAGGTGATGAAGGAAGAGGAGGACAGTTTCCTGCGCACGTTGGAGACGGGTATCCGCCTTTTGGACGGCGTTATCGACGAGGCCAGACAGGCCGGTGCGACGCAGATCAGCGGTGAAAAAGCCTTCACCCTCTTTGATACCTATGGTTTCCCTCTCGACCTTACGGAACTGATCTGCCGCGAGAAAGGCATGAGCGTGGACCAGGCCGCTTTCAATGCCGAGATGCAGAAGCAGAAGGAGCGTGCCCGCAATGCCGCTCAGGTGGAGAATGGCGACTGGGTGGAACTGAAGAAAGGCGATGTGGAGTTCTTGGGATGGGACATGACCGAGAGCGAGTGCAGCATCCTGCGCTATCGCCAGGTAACGCAAAAGAAGCAGACTTATTACCAGTTGGTGATAGACCATAACCCCTTCTATGCCGAAATGGGTGGTCAGGTGGGCGACCGCGGCGTATTGGTGAGCGAACACGAGACCGTGGAAATTCTTGACACCAAGAGCGAGAACGGTCAGGGAGTGCTCATCACCAAGGAGCTGCCCAAGCATCCCGAGGCAGCGTTTATGGCTTGCGTCGACGTGGATCTGCGTCGTGCCAGCGAGGCCAACCACACCTGTACCCACCTCTTGGACGAGGCGCTGCGCGAGGTGCTCGGCAGCCACGTAGAGCAGAAGGGTTCGTTGGTAACGCCCGAATATCTGCGTTTCGATTTCAGCCACTTCCAAAAGGTGAGCGACGAGGAACTTCGTCAGGTGGAACGTCTGGTGAACGAACGTATCCGCGAGGATATTCCCCTGCAGGACCTGCGTAACGTGCCCTTGGAGGAGGCAAAGGAATTGGGCGCCATCGCTCTCTTTGGCGAGAAGTATGACGACAAGGTGCGCGTGGTGCGCTTCGGCACAAGCGTTGAGTTCTGTGGCGGTTGCCACGCCAAGAGCACGGGTCGCCTGGGCATGGTGAAGATTCTGTCCGAGAGCAGTGTGGCTGCCGGCGTGCGCCGTATCGAGGCCGTTACGGGCGCTAAGGTGGAGGAGATGATGTACCAGCTCGTGGACACCGCCGCGCAGATCCGTCAGCTCCTGAACAATGCACCCGACACGCTGGCTGCGATGAAGAAGACCTTCGAGGAGAACGAAAACCTGAAGCATCAGGTGGCGGAGGTGCTTCGCGAGCGTGGTGCGGCCTTGAAGCAACAGATGAAGGACAGTGCGCAGGTGAAGAATGGCATCACCGTCATGAAGACCATCACCCTGCTGCCCGCCGACGTTGTGAAGGACATCGCCTTCCAGCTGCGTGCCGAGGTGGAGAACGCACTCGTTGTCATCGGCTCGCAGAACGAGGGCAAGCCATTGCTTACGGCTGCCGCCAGCGACAGCCTGGTGGCTCAGGGCGTGAATATTGGCAAGAACATCCGCGAGGCTGCCAAACTGATTCAGGGCGGTGGCGGCGGCCAGGCTCATTTCGCTACTGCCGGCGGCAAGACGCTTGACGGCCTGCTTGCTGCTGTAGATAAGCTGGTTGAGATGCTGACAGCCTAAGCGACATTAGCGACAAAACGGAAGGAGGTAAACACCCTTGCACGGATGTTTACCTCCTTCCTTTTTTGTCTTATAGGCTTTGCCTAAAAGTTGTACTGCACGCCGGCGGTCAGGTTCAGGCGCAGACAGTTGATCAGTTGGCGTCCGCCGGGCATGAGAGACCTGGCACCCATCATTTGTCCCAAGCCCTCGGCGTTGAGGCTCAGTTTGTCATTCAGCCTGTAGGTACCCATGATGCCCGCTGCGGCACCCGCAGCGAAATGGCGGTTGCGGGGTGCGTTCCGGGTGTGTCCCACCATACTGGTGAACATCGGTCCTATTTCGCCATAGACGTTGATTCTGCGGCTTGCCTGTGTTCCTGTAATCATATTGGTCAGGTTAGCCATGTAGAGGAGGCCGTAGTCGAGATAGGCATAGCGGTGGTCGTTGGCATGGGTTACGTAGCGCGAGGCGGAGAACTGCACTTTGGCACTATGCAGCGCCGTAGCGGCATAGCCGTATTCAACGGTGAACATGCTCGCTGTGCGACCGCCACGGACACTCTTGCTGGCGCCCACGGAGCGATAGCCGCCCAAGCGTGCGCCAACGAAGGAATGTGGCACGAAGATCGTTTTGTCCAACTGCTTGAACGCCATTCTTTGCTGACGCGTGGGTGTCTGAAGGCGTATGCCTGCCTGAAGGGTCAACAGGCGGTCGGGGTCAGTGCCTGTTACCTGACGCGCGCTCTTATAATAGCCCGTTTTCAAGCGTTCGAAGCGAGGCTCCAGGAACAGGGCTGTATAGGGGTTGGTTCTGTAAAGCAGCTGTGCGGACAGGGTATAGCCGTAGGGGATGGATACGTCGTTGCCTGTGCCGATTTGCGCGCTGCTCCCCGATACCGCCGCTTCTAAACCCACGGCCACGTTGAGGTCGAACCTACGCGTGTTCGCGGCCTGTCTGCCTTCGTCCGTCAGGTTCAGCGGATTGAAGATAAACTCGCCACGGGCCGTCAGGTTGGTTGTGGATGCCATGCCCTTGGGCTTGCCGTTCCTGAAATCTTTCATGGAGGCGTACGAGGGGCTGTGGTAATAAGTCTGGGCCGCCACGCTTGCGCGCAAGCCCATGAAGGAATTTACCCACAATCCCATACGTCCGTCGATGCTGTAGCCCAGGTTGTTCTGAGATCCGGGTACGTTTACGGGCATCACCAAGCCCAGCGCACCCTCGTAGAACACACGGTGGCTCATGGTTTGGGCAGCCTGCTTGAAGGCCATCTTGTTTTCCTGCATCTTCACGATCAGGCCACCGTTGATGCCAAGGGTATAGCGATGTTGCTGGGGAGATAGCGCACCCATGTTCATGCCGATGAAGGGTTCCACGAAGGCGTGTACACTGGGCGTTACGCGATAGTCGATGTTCAGTCCGCCCGTTGCCTGCAAGCCCAGTTTCATCGCCAGTCTGCCATTGCGCAGGGCTTCCTTTTTATCCTGCTCCGTATAGTGCAGCCCCAGCCCCAGCACACCCGAAAGATTCAAGCGGCGGTTGGGGTCGTAGGCGTTGAGCATATTGGTTAGGCTGAACATATAGTCGATGCTGGCGCTGACGCGTTGCTTGGGCGAAATCATGCTGGTGCGGGGGTGGAACATGGCACGCGCACGCCACGTGTGAATGGGGCTTACGTGATAGCCCGCCATGACGGTGGCTGTGGGCTTTGTGCCCATGTGGCTGTTGATGAAATTCGTCCATCCATAGCCCAGGCCAAAGAACAGGCGCTCGTAGAAAGCGGGATGCCATTTTTCCGAGTGCTTGCCAAAACGGGGATGATAGGCATGGATGGGATCTAAGTCCAGATGCAGACCTGCCAGGATGGCTCCTTGTACGTCCAGGTCCTTGCGGTCGTTCTGCAAGTTGTGCAGAAGGGCTATCTGTGGTTCGGCAAAGACGCTCAGTCCGTTCTTGATACGCAGAGTGGCGTTGAAGCCTCCGGTAGCCACAAGGCTCTTCCTGTCCTGTCCTGTCAGGGGCGAGGGATACAGTTCGATACCCATGCCGATGAAGTTTTGGATCTGGAAGTCGCGGTTGCGTCTGTAGCCTGCATACAGATTGGTCAGGTTAAGCATATAATCCAGATGGCCGGACATGCGTGCGCTGCGGTCGTTTTGGTCCGTGGTCTTGGCATAGACGGCACGCAGGCGCAGCGATTGGACGGGTGTCAGCTTGTAGCCCATATAGGCCATCATGGGCAGATAGTTCATGGAACGGCCTTTGTGGCGGTTGAATAAATAGCCTGAACCTGCGCCGAAGAAAAGGCGGCGTCCGAAGAGGCTGTTCCATTCCTTGCTGGGCGTACCGCCCACGGCGGGACCATACATATAGGCATTTTCCAGATTCAATGCCAGCCCGGCGTTCACGCCATAGCCGAAATCCAGGGTAGGCATGTTGCGGGCATAGGTAACGGAGGTGTAGGGTTCCAGGAAGATGCTCATGCCGTTTCTGAGACGATAGTCCACATTGACACCCACAACGCCCATGGGAGCCACGGAGGTTTGTTTGTTGGTCTCGACAAAGCGTGCGCCCACACCCGCGAATCCGCTAAAGGTCCAATGGCGGTCGCTGCGATAGCCATGCACCAGATTGGTGAAGTTCAACATATAGTCCAGATGGGCCTGAAGCCTTTTGGCCTTCGGCGTCATGTTGTTGCGTTGGGTGGGCTGAAGGTAAGTGCCCTGCAGGCGCAGCGATTGTGTGGGCGAGAAATGATAGCCGGCAAAGAGCGTCATGGGGATGACATGGGTGTATTCGCCAAACTGGCCATAGACATCGCGGCTGTATGTTCCGAAGCCAAGGCTGCCGCCATAGAAGAGATGGGAGAAGGGACGCTTGCGCCATGCGAGCATTGCCTGAAGGTCTTGCTCGTCGTTGATGAAACGCTTGACATAGGTGTGCGTGTTGATCATATTGAACTGTCCGCCCACGCGCACACCGCCCATCAGGGCTTTCTCCTGTCCCGTTACCTCCTTGCCCAGCCAAGGTTCGGCGAAAATGCTCCATTGGGGCGTAAAGTAATAGTGGAGGGACAAGCCGCCGGTAAGGTAGGCCGCGGTTTTGTCGGCATAGGTGTACATACTCTTCGGTGCCTTGCCGTTGTTTTGGTCGATGAACTTCGCGCCCATACCCGCATAGCCAAAGAGGCGGAGGCGTTGCTTGGGCTGATAGCCTCGGAAGGCACCGATAAGGTCGAGCATATAGTCCAGTTCCACGTTGTTCTTGTGCCTGAAGCTGACGGATTCATTGTCGTCCTTCGTGGTGAACATCAGGCGGAGGTTGCTCATAGCCCCTAATTCGTAGCCTAAGAAGAGGTTGTAGTCCTTCCACCAGTTCTTTTTGTCGTAATATCCCGTGGTGTTGGACTTGAAGCGGCCTACGCTGCCACCAAAGAAGAACCGTTGGTACCAAGTGGGGTTGGGTATGCCTTCCGCACCGGCGGCAAAGTAGTCGGCATAGTCTTTCCATCCGTAGGGACGCACACGTACGCCGGCGCGCAATCCGCCCATGTATTCGAATTTGCCGGGGTGGAAATCCAGGTTGTAGCGGTCGGGCGTAAGGCTGAGGTAAGGTTCCGCGAAGAGCGAGAGATTGCGCAGCAGGGCGTAATCGAACTGCAAGCCTACTTCGCCCCGCACATATCTGACATTTTCCTGTCCGTTCCTGGTTTTTCCCAGACCGGCATTCAGCAGCAGCGAGGTGTGGAAGCGACGGCCGGGGGCGTAGCCCTTGAAATAGTTTGTCAGATTGAAAACATAGCCCAGCAGCAGTTCCCGTGTTCTGACGGAGGGCGTCGACGAACCGTCCTGGAAACGCGCCTCGTTATAGAGCAGGCGCAGTCCGTGGAGCCTGGTGATGTCGTATTGCAGAAAGGCTCCGTAGGAGGCTCCTTTGTCCAGCAGCGGTTCTCCGCTGCCTGCGTTCTGTGTTTGTTTGCTGCCATACAGGAAGCCACTGCCCACAACACCCAAGGACAGATGATTCAGCCATCGGCCGTTCTTGTATTCAAAGTCGTAACCCTTTTCCATGTGGCGCTTTTGCAAGCGGTAGGCGAAAGGGTCGAACCCCGTTGCTTGCAGGGCAGTGTCTGTGGGAGTGTTATGCTGTACGGAGTCTTGGCTTTCCTGTCCTAAGGCGAATACCTGCTGGGTCGTGAGGCCAAGCAGAATGAGGGCGCAAAGCGGAAGGCGTTTGATTTTTATGGCGTGTTTCATGCTTATTTCTTTTTCTTCTCAACGGGCAGGATATAGGCAAAGGAAAGTCCTATTTTGTAGGGCAAGAGGGAAGTCCCTGATTCTGTGTAGGGAGCGTTGCCCAGGAACTTGCCGTTACTGTCGTATTCGCTTTTGTAGCGCGATTTCTGGCTGTAATGAATCAGGCCCAAACCGCCATGCAATTCCATTCTCCAGCGTTTGTGATTGCCCAGACTCCATACATAGCCGAAGGTGAGACCCCCACCGTACATCTGGCCGCGATAGCTCTTTTGGTCGATACGATTGTTGTCGGAAGGGTTCTGGTAAGTGCCCAGCAGCGTGCTGACACCCACAAAGAGGTGTGTCATGGGTCGGCCGCCGTACCAATACCTTAGTTCGGGCATTACGGAAAAGGACTTCAAATTGGTGTTGAAGCTATGATAGGCGTATTGCAGCGTGGTGTTCACGCTCAGTCGGTTGCTGAGCACCAGCTCTGCATTTATGTTGGGGATGAGGCATGCGTCGGCGGCGACATCCGTCTTTAGGGCAATGAGCTGTGCCTGGGCTTGAAAGAGCGAGGCAGCCAGCATGAGTGCGGAAAATAGTAAACGTTTCATCAGTTCTTATTGCTCTGCTTTTTGGCTGTTCATGTACTGGGAACGTGCGGCGTTGTATTTCAATACAATGTCCTCCATCTTTGTGCCTTGCTGCATGTGTTTCCAAAAGAACCATACCAGCAGGCGATAGGAGTCGTTAAAATATCCGTCGTTCTTTATTTCCTCTACGTATTTCGGATTGCTTTGGAAGGCTTTCAACATGGGAGCGCCAAAGTCTTGTGCGACACCCAGCTCTTCGTCGGGGTCGTAGCAGTTCTGGCCTTGGTAGAGGGGTGCGTCGGGTTGGTTGTTATCCGTCAGGCGGAAGCGGCAGAGAGCGTTCAGGTACCACTTGATGCCCTCGTTGTCGAACTTCAGCGTGTCGCTCCGGAGAATCTGCAGTGCCTCGCGATAGCTTTGCGCATTGTCTTGGGCAATGAGCACGGCCACTTTGTTCTGAGGCGAGGTGGCGGAGATGTAATCGCGCACTTCGGGATTGTCCCATTCACAATTCATGCAGCGAATGAACATGCGCAGCATCTCGAACCGCTGGTCGTCAGGCAGGTGATAAAAGCAAGTCTCATAGGCCTTGCGGTAGTCCTTGGCCTGGCAGTACATGAGCGCTTGCAGCACAACGAAGGCTTCATCGTTCCACCATCCGCGGTTCTGGTTCTCCCAGTATTTTTGATTCTGTCGGCCATCCGCACTCCAGTCGATGTAGTTCTTCAGCGTAACGGTGTCCACCTCCTCGTTCAGCAGTTTGTTTTTTACCAGACAATAGGCCGCGAAGGCGTAGGGTCGGTTATAGACTCTGGACTTAACGGTGTGGTAATACGGCTTGTTGTTTACGACGGAGTCAATGACGCGTTCGTCGCGCACAACGGCCTCGTGAAGCGTGGTGTTGTCATAAGCCAGTTGTGCCACTTTGGCCAGTTCCCGGATGTTATCCTCTTCGTTGAATTTCTTCAGCAGCTGGTAATACTCGTAGGGGCGGGCGGTACGGATGTAGCTCTCTCCTCTCTCGGCGTAGAGTCTGAAGATTTCCTCCGGCTGGCGCACACGGTTCGTTACCGCGCGGTACTCGATTTCCACGCGGCGCAATTCGGGGAACACCTGGTTGTTGACGAACTCGTACCAATCCTTGTTACGGGCTGCGCGGAACTGTGCGTCAGGATTGTTGTGCTTGCTAATAATTTCCCTCAGTTCCGTGACGATGCCCGAAACACGTTCGTCGTTGGGATAGGTGTATGTCAGGTAATCAGCAACTTCTGCCCAGGTAATGATATGTCCCTCGCTCCTTACGTCGTGAATCTTCATGCGGTTGGGGAAGCGGTCGTGGACATATTTGCGCAAGGTGGCCGCACGCTCGTTGGACAGGCGGCTGTTTGTGCCTACCGAACCCTCTGGCGACGCAAAGCCCTTGATGACCATGCTGTCGATGAAGGCATCGTTGCTGTCATAGAAACTTTGGATGGTGGATGTTATCTTCTCCAGGCTGGCGTTGGTAACGGAGTCTCTCAGGTCCATGTTGGACTTACCCACCAGGAAGTTTACCTTCAGGCCGTCAATCTTCAAGGGCATCCGTTCAGCCACACCACGGCGCATGTATCTTTCATCCAGGATGGGTACCAGTGTCTGCTTGGAGTTGAAACTCAAGAAACGCATGGGGTCCTGAATGCTTCCGTCCCACCATTCCACGTATTCCTCGTGATAGACCTTGCGGTAGTTTTCAAACGAAATGCGGGCATAGCCGCGATACCGCTTCTTGGGGTCGTACTTAAAGCGCATGGGCTTGGTAAATACTGTGGTTGGTGTGAAGTCCTCCATACTCGTGCCTACGATGTAGGGGGCCAGGGCGTCATGGCTGATGTCGTTGCCCATACGTAGGACTTGTGTCCTGTGATAGCGTTTGCCATCCAAAACGGAGGGCGTGAAGTAACTTACAGGCTTGCCCTCGCACGTAATCATCGGGGAAACGATGACGCGTGCGTCGCTTCTGGCATAGGCCGAGTCGATACGGATCGTTTGGGCGGGAAATAACAGTTCGCCGCCACAGGATTTGGGGGTAATCATCGCTTGGCCTTCCTTGCTGCGAATCTTGGAGACAACCTGTATCTCGCGCAGCTCCGCCTGCATCTCCTCCTTGATGTTATTGGCACGACCGATGACGCAAACCACGTCGCCATTGGCATTCGTGGCCTTGGTGCTTGCTATCTCCGTATTCATGTTCAGGTTTACGGGGTCCAGCAGCACGTATCCGTCGCCGGTCATCAGCAGGGTACACACGCCCTCCACATCGTCCGTAACGCCTTGGGCGATGAAGCCCCTCAGCTGTTCGATGCGCTTGCTGTTGCCATAGTTGGCGTATTCCATGGCCTGCTCCGCCTGCGCCTTGGTACGGAAGGTATAAACCCTGACACCCCCGGCGGGAGTCGACTGGTTCTTGTTCTTGACAAAGAGGTTGCGTAGTGTCTGTCCTGACGCTGCTGAGCATACGGCAACGAACAGCAGGAGGAATAGAGAGAGGCGTTTTGCCGACTTGTTCTTTTTCATCTTTTTTCCTGGATTGCGTTATTAACGTTGCTGGAAAGCCCTTCCCTTTCTTTCTGGGTTTGCTTTGCCTGTTTCCTTGCGGCCTTTTTTGCCTTCCTGGTCTGTTTGGTGGCTTTGGGGTCAAGCTTGAGAATGATACGCTTGTATTGTTCCAACTCTTCGGGTGTGAGTTGTGTCGTATCGGGATTGATTCTTAGTTTGGCTTCCAGGCGACGTTGGATCTGGTAGTTGGCCCAGTTGGTGGAGTCGTCGATAACAGCCTGTCTTCTTGCCACAGAGTCAAGATATGCCTCGTAGGCCCGCTTCATGCTGTCCTGACGGCTGGATGCAGCAAACGCCTTGTCTCTGAACTTTTGGATTTCCTTCATGTCGTATTGCCCAACCAAATCCAAATCTACTTTGCTGGCCACGGAGCGGAAGCGGTAGATAAGCGAAACGTGAATGTCCTGAAGAATGTATTTAGGGGTAATGGCCCAACCGTTGGAATTGCGCGACGGCACGGGTTCATAGTGGGCCGCTTGTTTGGACCATGCACCATCGGCGTAGGTTCTGTCGGCATATCTGTAACCGTCGTATTTCGCGATGGGCAGACCAACATTCAGCCCCAAGTCCAGGTCAAGACCTCCCTGATGAGGATAGGCCGAGGCCAGCAAGGGGACACTCCATCCCGCTGTTGCGCCGATGCTGATGAGTTGTCCCTTTTCTCCTTTCTTGCCATAGCACCAGTCGTATTTGTCAAACGAAGCGTAGGCTCCCAGATAATAGGCACGCCAGTTGCGGGCGTTTCTGATCATGCGTCCCGAAAGGGTACGTCTGAGGTTGTGGTAGCGGTTGTAAAGCACACTGCGGCTGGCATCGCCCGTGTAGTTCATGGCTTTGACGGAATCCTCGGGCGTGAAATAGGCTTGCCGGATGGTCTTGCTGCGTCCCAGGTCATCCTTGATGATCACGTTGCGATAGAGCGTGTCGGGGCGTTCCAGGTTCAGTTTTTGGTACTGTGCGTTGTAGCCTTCATTGTCTTTTTTACCCGTTCTCCAGTATTTACGGAATTGGAACGATACTCCCGTGTCATCAAAGACGAAACGTGGTGTTACCGTGTGGTTCGTCATTTTCGGGTTATAGCGGACGTTCAGCACGAGCGAACGGTTGTTCAACTTGGTTTTGTTCAAGTCAAACTCAACCATCAGGTTCGGAACGGTGAGTGTCCATCCCAGCATATTGACACCTATGGAGAATCGTTTTCCGAATCTGTCGCTATGCTGTTTGGGCTTTTTGCTGTATAGGGTATCCTGCTGACGTGCGTACCGATTGAAGAAATCCTGGTCGGAAAGCGTCAGGTCTACCCCTTGCGCTTGGGTTTCATGCCATGGCGTCATGCACGCAAACGCCATACCAAGTACGAATAAATATTGTCTTAACATCATCGTTGTTACTTCTTTTTCCAGAATGCCCGCTCCGCTTGTTGTTGGGCGAATTTCTCTGCGTTTTGTCTTTCCCAAGCTTCACGCTGCGTTTTGCTCTTTAGCTGGGCAGTGTAGCTGGCCTGTTGTTTGGCATATCTCTCAGAGTCGCTGGCAATGGCTTGCTTCAGGTTTTTGTGTCTTTCTGCGTTAAAGGCGGAATAGGCGATCAGGACGTTGTTCAAAGAACGTTTCGCTTCACTGAAATTCTGTTGCTTGCGGTAGCAGTCGGCTTGTTTATAGTACATTTCGGCCAGGTACTGGCCCTTAAGCCCGGCCTCTTGGGCGTTTTGCAAGGCTTCGCTGTAGTACTGTATGGGTGCCGAGAAACCATTGCGCCATTGCTGTACGCGGGCATTGAAATCCTTCACGGACTCATTCTTTTCTTGTACAGGGAAGGGTGTCTGTGCCATTGCGTCGGCAGCGAAGCGTGCGGCCAGGGAACGTTCGTTGGCGTTCTTGGCCAGCCGGATCGCTTCCAGGAAATAGTCCCTGGCAACCTCTCTGTTTTTGTCAACGGTCAGCGACATTTGCCCCAGGCCAATGCAGTTGGCATAGTTGGCCTGGATGATGTTGCTGTATTCACAGGCAGTGTAGAATATGTCCTGCCCGAAGCATCCGTTGAGCATCATGAGGTGAATGGCTCTGTTCAGTACTTCAGGGTTCTTCTTGTTCGCCTCAACAACGGGCGTGTAGTATTTCACCAGATTGTCTACGGTGCCGGCACCCGTCTCGTTGAAATAGAACTGGATATTGTTGCGGGCCCCTGCGTAATGTGCCCAGCGCGTAGTGTCCGCTTTGTAGACTTCCATCATCTTGTCGCAACTCTCCAGACAATCGACATAGTCTGTGAGCAGTTGCTCGAGATGCTTCTCCTTGTCTTCTTCGTACAGTCGGGTACATACTTTGAAATATTCCTCCAGAAAGAAAGGAGCCACCTCGCCGTCCGCGTTCAGGTTGCTTTCGCGTACGGTTTTAAAGGCCGCAACATACATTTCATAGTTCTTACGCACGGGCATGGCCCCTTGTGGCAATTGGTCGCGCAGGCTCCATGCCAGATGGGCGCGCCAGCATTGGATGTCGCCACGGGAAACGATGGGATGCTTCTGGTCGTCAAAGCTGTTGATGGCTTCAAGGTTGTTTTCAGCATAGTCCAGCATCTCCTCCAAATCCTGAAAGAACACGAGCTTTTGAATGGAATCGCGTTCTTCGATGATCAGGGGGCGCAGGAACTCGTTGGCAGTTCCGTAGTATGTAAGGCCGAAGTTGCAATAGGGGATGTTGGTCAGCAGTTCGCGCCAAGGACGGTACGCTGCCTGCCAATCTTTGGCTTGATAGGACCTCACATAATCGTTATAGATGTTCAGGGCCTTCTGATTGCCAATGACTTTATCTCCTAATCGTTGCTCCGGCGTTGTCCCCTTGTATTGTGCCGAACTGCTGACAGGCAGGGATAGCAAGAAGAAACCTATTGCCAGACGAGTGATTTTCATGATCTGTTTGTACATATAAACAAGGTTGTCGGCATGGAGAATTCCATGCCGACAACCTTCTGATAATCCATTATTTAATATTTCCAACCTTAATCAGATACTCCGCGATTTGCACCGCATTCAATGCGGCACCCTTCTTGATCTGGTCGCCTACAATCCAGAAGCTGAGGCCATTCTCGAATGCCAGGTCCTTGCGGATACGGCCTACGTAGATATCGTCCTTTCCGGCCAGGAAGAGGGGCATGGGATAAATCTTGTTGGCCGGGTCGTCCATGAGCTGTACGCCCTGACCGTTCTTCACGGCTTCGGCAAACTGTTCCGGGCTTACGGGTTCTTCGGTTTCTACCCAGATGGCCTCACTATGGCTGCGAAGCGAGGGAACACGCACGCAGGTGGCACTGCACTTGGCGTCTGTGTGCATGATTTTCTGCGTCTCGTGATACATCTTCATTTCCTCCTTGGTGTATCCGTTCTCGGTAAAGACATCAATCTGGGGGATGAGGTTGTATGCCAGCTGATAAGCGAATTTCTCTACGGTAACGGGTTTGTTGTCCAGCACTTCACGGTACTGCTGCTCCAGTTCCGCCATGGCGGCAGCGCCCGCACCGCTGGCAGCCTGATACGATGCCACGCGGATCCGCTTGATGTGGCTGATTTGTTCCAGGCATTGCAGGGCAACAACCATCATGATGGTGGTACAGTTGGGGTTGGCGATGATTCCGCGGGGGCGGTTCAGTGCGTCTTCGGCGTTGCACTCGGGCACTACGAGGGGCACGTCAGCGTCCATACGGAAGGCAGAACTGTTGTCAATCATAACAGCACCGTACTTGGTGATGGTTTCGGCATATTCTTTTGAAATGCCGCCGCCGGCACTGGTAAAGGCAATGTCAACGCCTTTGAAATCGTCGTTATGCTGTAGCTCCTTTACTTCGATTTCTTTGCCGCGGAAGGAGTATTTCATACCTGCACTGCGCTTGCTGCCAAACAGCAACAATTCATCAATGGGAAACTCTCTTTCGCTCAGAACGCGCAGGAACTCCTGCCCAACAGCGCCACTGGCGCCAACGATTGCTACTTTCATACCTTAAAACTGCTTTCCTTAAAATAAATTATATGTACCAGGCGCAAAGATAGGGACTTTTTCATTATTGGCAAAGAGGAAAGGACAAAATACAAGAAGATTTGGTTTTCTTTCGTTAAAATCCTGTATCTTTGCACTTAAACAGACAGACACCTTTGACATACTGTATGCATGATTTTGCGTCCTCTTTTCTTTATCACAAGAATGCCTTGATAACAGATCCCTCGGGAATCTTCTTTGTCGTACTGGTAATTATTCTGTCGGCTCCCTTGATGCGACGTTTGCGCGTGCCGCATATCGTTGGGATGATTCTTGCGGGTGTGCTCATCGGCCCTCATGGTCTGCATCTGATTGACCGCGACCGCAGTTTTGAAATCTTTGGACAGGTGGGTGTCTACTACATCATGTTTATGGCTGCCCTGGAATTGGATATGGGGTCGGTACAGAAATACGGGCGACGCGGTATGGAGTATGGCTTGCTCACTTTCTTTGTCCCTTTCTTCCTGGGTTTCCTAAGCAGCCGCTGGCTGCTGGACATGCATCCCATCACCAGTGTATTGATGGGATGTATCTATGGCTCGCATACCCTGGTCAGTTATCCCATTGTCGGACGTTATGGCCTGGCCAAGCATCGTACGGTGGTTGTGGCGGTGGTCAGCACGGCCGTGGCAACGATGGCAGCCCTTTTGACGCTGGCCATGGTGCTGGAATTGCGCAAGCCCGATGTGGGTTGGCGTTTCTGGGTGTTGTTCTTTTTCCGGTGTGTGGCTTATTTCACTTTCATCGGTCTCTTGCTTCCACGTATGGCGCGGTGGTTCTTGCGCCGTTTTGACGATAGCATACTGCATTTCACTTTCATCCTGGCGGTGGTCTTCTTGAGTGCCGTGCTGGCGAAGGCCGCGGGCTTGGAGGGGCTTTTGGGTGCTTTCCTTGCCGGTTTGGTGTTGGGTCGCCTGATACCGCGCACGTCGCCTTTGATGAATCGTATCGAGTTTGTGGGCAATGCGCTCTTCATCCCTTATTTTCTGATCGGGGTGGGCATGCTTGTCGATTTGAGTGTGCTCTTTAGCGATCTGGGTACGATATGGATGGTTCTGTTGGTGGTTGTAACGGCAACGCTGGTAAAACTGTTGCCTGCCATTGCCGCAAAGTGGATTTTCAAGGACCGTTGGATGGCGAGCATGATGCTTTTCGGTCTTACCAATGCCCATTCTGCCGGTGCTTTGGCGATGGTGATGATAGCCTCCGCACCTGCTGTGGGGCTGATGGATGCCGGCATGATCAATGCCACGGTGATGTTGATTCTGTGCAGTTGCATCATCAGCAGTTACGCCACTTCCTATGCGGCGCGCAGCCTGGCCCTGAGCGAGACGGAAACGGAAGGCAACCGCGGTTCGTTCCATGGCAAGTGTCTGGTGGCCTACAGCCAAAGCAGCAATGTGGAGATGATGACGCAGTTGGGTATGCTGATACGTAATCCCTATATTCCGGAGAGTCTGTTGGGGCTGAACGTGGCTTTCAGCGACCGGCAGGATCCCGGCAATGCCCATAACACCGCCGGCAAACAGCTGTTGGAGCAGGCTCAGAAGATAGCCGCGGCTGCCGACGTTCCCTTGGCCACACTCAGCCGTATGGCCACGAATGCGGCCACTGGTATCTTGTACACGCTGAGCGAGTATGATTGTGGCGAGGTGGTGGTGTCCTTGGCGGACCGTACGACGGGCATGCCAAAGAGTTCTTTGGGCACGGTCTTGGATAACATCATTGCGGGAACTCACCGCGAGGTTATCGCCCTGCGTGCCATCGTTCCCTTGGGCACGCTGCGTCGCATCGTGGTGGCTGTGCCTGCCAAGGCGGAATACGAGGTGGGTTTCTTTAAGTGGGTAGAGCACATCTGCCGCATGGGCGAGCAGTTGGACTGCCGTATTCATTTTCATGCCCATGAGGACACGTTGCCCCATATCCGGCATTATATGAAGCGTATTCACCGTACGCTGCGTGTGGAATATACGGCCATGAACCTGTGGGGCCGCTTGTTGAATCTGAGTACACAGGTGGGCGGCGACGATCTCTTGGTGGTCGTTACGGCGCGTCCGGGCTTCATCAGTTATCGTTCGGTGTTCGACGGCCTGCCTCTTGTGCTACATCGCTATTTTAGTAAGGTCAGCCTGATTCTGCTCTATCCCGACCAGTGGGGCGATCCTGCAAACAGTGTTTCCATCTTTGCTCCCAACGGTACGGCGGTGCGCCGCCGCCCCAGTATCTTGCAGCGTTTTACTTCTGCTGGTCGCTGAGGATGAGGCCGTCCTGCATGTGCAGGGTGCGGTCGCATTGTGCGGCCAACGCTTCATCATGCGTTACGATGACGAAGGTTTGCCCATAGCGTTCGCGAAGGTCGAAGAAGAGGCGGTGCAGTTCTTCTTTATTGTGTGTGTCCAAGCTGCCCGAGGGTTCGTCCGCCATGACAACGCTGGGCTTGTTCACCAAGGCGCGTGCGACGGCTACGCGTTGTCTCTCGCCGCCGCTCAGTTCGTTGGGCTTGTGATTGGCGCGCTCGCTGAGGCCCATGAATTCCAGTAGTTCCATAGCCCGCTGCCGCGCTTCCTTTTTGCCCTTCCCTGCGATGAAGGCCGGAATCATGATGTTCTCCAATGCCGTGAATTCGGGCAGAAGCTGATGAAATTGGAAGACGAAGCCAATGTGCTGGTTGCGGAACTTGGCCAGTTTGTGTTGCTTCAGGCTGTCCGTGCGGATGCCGTCAATTTCCACCGTGCCCGAAGTGGGGCGGTCCAGGGTACCCATGATCTGGAGGAGTGTTGTCTTGCCTGCGCCGCTGGCTCCTACGATGCTCACAATCTGCCCGTCCGGGATTTCCAGGTTGATGCCCCGTAGCACTTCCAGGTTGTCGAAGCGTTTGGTGATGTCCGTTATCTTAATCATGTGGGGTTACTTGCTTTGGGGGTTCAGGCGTAGCCCGTCGGGTTCAATGGTGATGAGGTGTTGCTTGTAGAGGTCACCCACAGCCTTCTTGAACACCTTTTTGCTTACGCCAAAGACGTTGTAGATATCCTCTGCCGCCGACTTGTCGCCTAACACGGTGCGTCCGCCGTTGTCCTGAAGGTATTTCAGCAGCACTTCGCTAAAGTCCTTGGCGGCCGCTTGTCCCTCGCGTTGCAGGATGAGGTCAATCTTGCCGTCGGGACGCACCTGGCGCACATAGGCTTTCAGTTGGTCGCCCGTGTGCAGGGGGCGAAACACCTGGTTGTCATAAATCAGGGCGGCAAACTTGTTGTCCACGATGGCTTTGAAGCCCAGGTCGGTCTTTTGCCAGATCAGGGTGTTCACCTCGTCTCCGGGTTGGTATGCAGGGGTATCCTGACTCAGAAATTGCTCTACCTTGGCCGATGCCATGATGCGGAAGGTTTCCTCGTCCTGATGAACATGTACAATGTACTTATGCCCCTTTTCCATCTTTTTCTTTTGTTCGCGGAAGGGTACGAAGAGGTCCTTCAGTACGCCCCACGACAGGAAGGCGCCGAATTGGTTGACCCATGCCACCTCCAGATAGGCAAAGTCGCCCACCATGGCCAGTGGATTGCGCATGGTGGCCACCAGTCGTTCCTCGTGGTCGAGGTAAAGGAACACGTCCACCTCGTCGCCCACGTCCACCTTTTGTGTCAGTTCTCCGTTGGGCAGCAGGATGCGGCCATACTTGTTGCCTCCGTCCAGATAGAATCCGAAGTCGGTGAATTTGATGATTTTAAGCCTGTTGATGCGGCCCAGTTGTATCTCTTGCATGTCTTTAGGGGTTAAATATGGTATTAGGAAAAAAGCAGAAAGCACCGGGAGGAGGTCCTCTCGATGCTTCTTTTTTGCTTAGGGTTGTCCTCCCGTGAAGCCTTACTCAGCGCTGGCGGCGTTTACGCGCTTCTCGGAGATGCGAGCCTTCTTGCCGGTGAGCTTGCGCAGGTAGTACAGTTTGGCACGACGTACCTTACCAACTTTGTTCACGGTGATGCTGTCGATGTTGGGGCTCTCGATAGGGAAGATACGCTCTACACCTACGGTGCCGGACATCTTGCGCACGGTGAAGCGCTTCTTGTCCTGGTGGCCGCTGATTTTGATTACCACGCCACGATACAGCTGGATACGCTCCTTGGTACCCTCGATGATTTTGTAAGCTACGGTTACGGTGTCACCAGCCTTGAATTTGGGGTGCTGCTTGCCGGTAGCAAACGCTTCCTCAGCAATTTTAATTAAATCTGCCATTTTTTGGTTTGTAATTATAAAATTGTTTGTCATCTCAGCCCGGGCATAACAGGTCTCTCTAAAAACTCCTGCCAGCGACCTCTGGGCGGAAAGCAAGCGCAAAGGTACGACTTTTCTTCGGAACGGCATCGCTTTCAATGTTTTTTTTGTATCTTTGCGATAAATTATGAAAAACAACTTTCTTTTTTTGCTGTTGTTTCTGCCTCTGTCTGTGGCAGCGCAGCGTCAAATTCGCACCTCACGCATTGAGGTTACAAGTGCGCTTGACGCACAAGGGAAGTCCGGTACAGGCAATTTGGCCGAGCGTATTCTTTCGCCTTACAAGTCTGGCGTGGACAGTGTCATGAAGCCCGTCTTAGGGCAAAGTCTGGTGGGTATGAGCGCGGCTCGTCCCGAGAGCCCCTTAAGTAATTGGGCGGCTGATGTGTTGGTGTGGGCTTCCGACTCGTTGGGCAGGCCCGGGCGTGCCGATTTCGGTTTGGTCAACATCGGCGGTCTGCGTAACAGTATGCCCAAGGGCGTTGTGCGTCGTGGCGATGTCCTCCTGATCAGCCCCTTTCGCAACCGCGTATGTGCCGTGCTTATCAAGGGGACCCATGTTTTGGCCTTGATGCGTAACATTGCCCGTGTCGGGGGCGAGGGTATCAGTAAGGAGGTGCGGCTGGAGATTACTCCTCAGGGAGATTTGCTTAGCGCCACTGTCGGAGGCCGACCCATCGACGCGAACCGCGATTATGTGATTGCCACCATTGACTATCTGGCAGAGGGTAACGATGGCATGACGGCTCTGGCGGATGCGGAAAAGGTGTATCCGTCGCGGCGTTTGGTTAGCGAGGCGATGATGGATTACATCCTCGCCCATAAGGTCATCGACGCCCGGATAGAGGGTCGTGTAACTGTTGTTGAATAAAAAGATTTTAAGGATAAAATGAAATGTATATATAATAAGGTATTGCTTTGTAGCCTGATGTTTTTTGCTATGGCTACGCAGCGTGTTTTTGCCCAGCAGCCCCTGACCATTCTGCACACCAGCGACACCCACTCCTGCATAGAACCGATCAGCAAACGCGACCCCAATCCCGCAGAGGCCGATAAGGGCGGTTTTATACGTCGTTATAGCCTTATTGAGCAGATGCGCAAGGAAACGCCGGATTTGCTTTTGTTGGATTGCGGCGATTTTTCTCAGGGCAGTGCTTATTACAACCTCTACAAAGGCGAAGTGGAGGTGAAGCTGATGAATGCCATGCGCTATGACGCTTGTACCATCGGCAATCACGAATTCGACAGCGGTATCGAGAATATGGCACGTTTGTTCCGCATGGCCGAGTTTCCCATCGTATGCAGCAATTATGACTTTGCGGGCACGCCCGTCGAGGGTCTTGTGAAGCCCTATGTCATTATTGAGCGTGCAGGCCATCGTGTGGGAATCATAGGCGTATCGCCTCAGTTGGAAGGCCTTGTGCAGACGAACATCTATGGCAAGACAAGGTTTACGCAGCCCGCGGAGGCCGCGCAACCCCTTGTCGACAAACTGCGCCGGGAGGACGGATGCGACGTGATTGTCTGTCTGAGCCATTTGGGTATCAAGGAGGACATCCGTTTTATCGCGGCCACGCATGACATTGATGTCGTTCTGGGCGGCCACAGCCATACGTATCTGGAGCATGCGGCCTTCCTTCCCAATGCCGAAGGCAAACTCATTCCCCTCGACCATCAGGGAAAGAACGGCCAATACGTAGGCAAAATCGTTTTAGAGTGGTAATCCCTAATTAGACAAGTCCAACACATGGTATCCATTGACGGTCTGACCGTAGAGTTCGGCGGCACAACGCTGTTTGAAAACATTTCATTTGTAATTAACGAAAAAGACCGCATCGCCCTGATGGGCAAGAACGGTGCGGGCAAGAGCACCCTGCTCAAGATCTTGGCAGGCGTGCGCACGGCCACACGAGGCACGGTCTCTGCGCCCAAGGACACCGTCATTGCTTACTTGCCCCAGCATCTCATGACCGAGGACGGCCGTACCGTCTTCGAGGAAGCGTCGCAGGCCTTTGCCCATCTGCATCGGATGGAGGCCGAAATAGAACGCATGAACCAAGAATTGGCCATGCGCACAGATTACGAGAGCGACGATTACATGCAGCTCATAGAGCAGGTGGCCACGATGAGCGAGAAATTCTATGCCATCGACATGACGCACTTCGAGGAGGATGTCGAGAAAACCCTCTTGGGCCTTGGCTTTGAGCGCTCCGATTTCGGCCGCCAGACCAGCGAGTTCAGCGGAGGATGGCGCATGCGTATCGAGCTGGCGAAGATGCTGCTTCAGAACCCCGACGTGTTGCTTTTGGACGAGCCTACCAACCACTTGGATATCGAGAGCATCGGTTGGCTGGAGCAATTCCTCGTTGATAACGGAAAGGCAGTGGTCCTCATCAGCCACGACCGCAAGTTCGTGGATAACATCACAACGCGCACCATCGAGGTTACCATGGGACGTATCTACGACTACAAGGTACCCTACAGCCAGTATCTCCAGCTGCGTGCCGAGCGCCGCGAGCAACAGCAGAAGCAATACGAGGAACAGCAGAAGATGATTGCCGAAACCAAGGATTTCATCGAACGTTTCAAGGGCACCTATTCCAAGACCTTTCAGGTGCAGAGCCGCGTGAAGATGCTGGAGAAGCTGGAGCTGGTGGAGGTTGACGAGGAGGACACCTCTTCCTTGCGCCTTAAGTTTCCCCCTTCGCCCCGTTCAGGGCAGTATCCCGTGGTGATGGATGCTGTGGGCAAGGCCTTTGGCGGGAAGCGCATCTTCTCGGGTGTCAATCTTACCGTGGAGAGGGGCGACAAGGTGGCCTTCGTGGGGCGGAATGGCGAGGGCAAGAGTACGCTGGTGAAGTGTATCATGCAGGAATTGGAGCACGAGGGTACGCTGACGTTAGGGCACAACGTGCAGATAGGCTATTTCGCGCAAAACCAAGCCTCCCTCCTGGACGAGGAGCTGACCGTCTTCCAGACCATCGACGACGTGGCCAAGGGCGAGATCCGCAACAAAATCCGCGACCTCCTGGGTGCTTTCATGTTTGGTGGCGAAGCCGGCACGAAGAAGGTGAAGGTGCTCTCGGGCGGAGAGCGCACACGACTGGCCTTGCTCAAGCTTTTGCTGGAGCCTGTGAACCTGCTGATTCTGGACGAGCCTACCAACCATCTGGACCTGCGCACGAAGGACGTGTTGAAGCAGGCGCTGAAGGATTTTGACGGCACGCTGATTTGTGTCAGCCACGACCGCGACTTCCTGGACGGTCTGGCAACGAAGGTCTATGAGTTCGGGCACGGCAGGGTGCGTGAACACCTTTGTGGCATCTACGAGTTTCTGGAGACTAAAAAGATGGAGGAGCTGAGCGAACTGGAACGCAAGAGTTAGGTTCGTAAACATCACTTCTCTCGAACGCATCCCGAAGGCATCTCGAAGGAATGCCGAGGGCCGGTACCTTGGAATATTTTGTGTGGCGGATGACTTCCAGAAGTATCTCTGTCTTGAAGAGAACCGTAGAACTATCCGGATTTCTGTATTTCACCATACCAGCGAATCCCTGTCGATAACGTATTGAGGAGCCACTATGTCGTTGATGGCGTCGTATGCTGCGTTCGTCCGATGGATGCCGCCTTGTCCAATGCCTGATGCTCCGCTGTTCGTTCGCAGCATGCCGTTACAAATGGCAATGTCCCAGTCTGTGCGCTGTTTCCATTGCCTCTGTGCTGCGGTATCCCTTATTCCGCACTGTCCCATGACAGCACCCCGGACAAGCGAGAAGTAGGTCCATTGGTCGCGTACGTGTGGTATGGCCATCACTCCTTCACTGAGAGAGGTCTTGGATAGATGTTCGCCGCTACATGCGGCAATGGCAGTTGTAAACAAACACAACAAAAGGTATTTGACTCTGTTCTTTTTTTGCATACGTGTTACTCTTTTACTTGGTATCTGATACTGATCTGCTGATGGTCCGAATCGAGGTTCGACAGTTTCATTTTGGCATGATACCCCTCTGCAGTACGTATCATGAATGTTTCTCCTGTTGCATTACCGGCATCATCCGTATACCGAAAAGGCGATACGGAAAGGCGGAGGGGCTTTGCTACGTCGACAAGAAAAACGTTGTCTCCGTCCGCCAGTGTGGCAGGCAAGCGGCTGCGGCACTTGTATTCTACCGGTTCCTTGCCCCTATAGTCTAAGACAGAGAGGGAGAGTAATTTCCCCTCGCCCTTTTTCTTGCCGCGAAAGCCGCGCACTACATTCAAAAAATAGCGTTTTGCTTCGACAGGGCCATGTGGGGTGTCCAGGTGAGCAGTGATGTCTAAGGCTAATTCTATGGTTCCCTCCAGATACTGCCCCTGCATGGGATAGTCGCCCCCTTGGTGGTCAAAGGCCGCACTATAGTAGAACTGTCCGGGAAGGGTGGCATCGGCATTTTCCGAATACCCCACGCCAAAAGACAAATCGTTGCGTGAAGAATAGTCAATGGTGAGTTTGCATACCACCTGCGGCGTATATGTGGAAACCACCACCCCCTCTACCTGATTGCTTAGTTGCGCATTTCCCACACTTGGGTCCTTGAAAAAATCGTAGGGTAAATAAAAACGACCATTGTCGTGCGTGAAAGCACCCCAGGAATTCACGACAATGAAAGCTCCCTTATGTTCTGTTCCCTTATCGTCAACGTAAGTTACCAGATCGTCGTATCCTACGATGGACATGGCGTGCGAGCCGTCTGTCGCCAAATGTGTAAGTAAAGAGTGGTATCCCGTCCGGGATGGCCCGTCGTACTTGTCGTTGATGGTCCACGAACCGGCCATGCCCGAGAAAACCATAATACCGCCCGTGCCGCTTCCATTTCCCGCATCGTAGAGATACCGCTTCATCAGTGGTATGCTGTCATCGTAAACGAGGATTGACTCTACCCGATAACGCATGGCATTCAGGTATTTGTCATACCCGCTTGCCCAGCGGAACTGGTAGTTTCCCGAATTGCCATAGTCTTTTTGTGTCATCATGCCATATTGCTTGGCCAGAAAGAGTCCTTCGCTTGCGAATCCTCCCTGGTCTTCGCCCTCGTTGAGCATATTCCATGCAAATAAGTAGCTGAACCGGTTGTCCGCCGAAGTCTTTGCGTTGCGGTTGAGCAAACGGTTCATCTCATAGGTGAACAGATAGCCGATGCTTGCCGCTTGCGCACACGAGCCGCCTATCTGGTTGATGACCGGAGGAAAATAGATGCTCGCTGAATTGTCCACCGATGGCGGTAAGGGAGACGTCGCTTTCCTCTGTGGCATGAATTTCACACGCTGACGGGGTATGGCCCTTTGCCGTGGCGCCTGCGTAGCAGCGTTCTGGTCATGGGAAACCTTCTGAGCCTTCGTGTCCCCAAACGAGAGGGAAAGGCCCAGAAGGAGTATGCATAGAGACTTATTTGGCATTGATGCGGTTGTATGTTTTCAACGCTTCATCGCGCACAGACTGAGGATAGGTCATGTCGCGGGAAATTTCAAGGGCAGCAGTAGCAATCTTTGCGGCCTGGAAGGAACGGGTGTGCCAGCCTATACTTTCAAGCAACATGACCTGTATTTCTCTGTTTTCACAGTGGCGCAAATAATCAATCAGTGCCGGTATCTTGTAGTGAGGAATCATATTGCGCAATGAACGAATGGTGAATTTCCGCTCTTTGTCCTTTGTCGAGGGCTTGAACATCAGGTCGATGTCGTTCGCCAGGCGTTGTGCACTATGTCTGATGGCGTCTCCAATGATGTTGCGAACAGAATCCTTACGGACATACTGAATGGAAGGATCGTCAAACTGCCTTGCAAACTCTGTCATCAAGTCTTCTTCCGGATAGCAGGACAAGGCCGTCATGGCATTGAAGTTGCAACGGTCGCTCGTATTGTTGCTGATGGCAACCTTGATGAGCGCGGGTATTAGTTGCTTATCACCGCTCTGTGCCATCAGTTTGATGGCCGTGCGCTGTGCCAATTCATAGCTGTCCTGCGAAGCCAACGCAACGGCCTGGATGAAATTGTCATCACGGAAATTGGCAATGGTAAGTAGTGCCTGTAGGCGTACAATGCCATAAGAAGATGTCCGGTAGATATTCAAAAGGTCCTTGGAACCGAGTGCTCCCAGACAATATAATTGCTCGATAGCCAAAGCTTGCTGGTCTGGCGTGCCGTTCTTGAGCAGACGCTTCCAACCGGCCGGATTCTTCTTTATTGCCATGCTGTGCAGATCCACAGACTTTGATTCAGGGACATAGCCAAAGGTGGGGTCGCCAATGACGTGTGATTCAAGATAGCCTGCGTACTTTACCAGGTCGCCCGCACATCCGCCCTCGGCAACAATCCCGATGAAGCGATCGCTCCACTTATCCTGCAAGGCGTTGACGCTGTTGGCCAACACTGCCACGGTGCCTCCCGGTTGGAATATATATTCATTGGCAATGCAGTTTTCGCGGTGGAACGAACCACAGAAGCAGGCATCAATGATGACCATGGGCACATTGGGGTGATAACCGTAGAATTGGAAATCCTCCAAGTGCAGATCCAGACCTGCATCGGTAACGGAATCCAGTCGGGCCAGAGAGTCACTTAGCACATTTTCTGTCCAAGTACTTGGCACATCGAATTTTTGTTGCAATGCCACCCTGAGCGAGTCGTGGTTTTTATCCCGTTGCTTGGCTTCGTAAACGTGTCGGCGGATATTTCCGATAATATACTCCTTGGCTGCTTTCACGCTATAGGGGCGGTTGATTGCATTCAGGTATTGTGTGTTCCAATAACCATGATGGTGCAGTATGGCCAGGTCAAGGTCGGTACGCATCAGCTCGTTCATCAGGTGTTCTTTGATGGGGTTATGGTCCGTGTTGTCCATGTAACCTATGGCGTTATTACGTCCTTTCAGCGTAGGGAAATGTTCAAAATAAGATGCTTTCTCGTCGATGCGCGCTACCTTGGATTCTGATATATAGCCGTGCCCGCTGAAGTAAAACATCTGTCGCAAGGAGCGTTTACGCAGCTTCTCCGCAGTTGTTTTCCGCAGGAAAGCACGTAGTTTGTCGTATCTCGACGTGCCCCCTGCATCTGTGGGACGTATGCGTCCGCTAAACAAATCGGGACGTACACGTTGCTGGCTATGTGGCTCTACAGAGTAATAGAAATAAGGGGCATCGGGGTCTTTGTCGATGAATTTGAACTGTAATCCAAAATCATCGTAATAGCGGTCGCTTGGCACAGACGATTGTTTTCTGTCCGATTTCTGATTCATCTTGAAAGCACTTGTCATGTGCTGTCCATCGCGTACCATTGCCACCGGGATGTCGCCCATGAATACACAACCCACTATCGGATTTTCTTTCTGTTGATGCAGACGGATGAGCCGCGTCCGGATGGAATCGGGGATGCCCCATTGGTCGATGATGGTGAACACTTTCCAGTTGTTCACCTGTTCAATGGCTTGTGCATAGGCTTCGATTTCTGATTTGGCTTCACTGTAACTCTTCGGGTCTACTACGATAGCAAAGCCGTTTCCGGCAATAGCATGCAACGGTATTGCCATGGCTATCAGAATGGTAGGGATAAATCTCTTCATGTTCTTTTCTGTGTTTTTCTTAATCATTTGATTCTTTTGTTCTTTTCCATGTTCTCAAGGCCTCGCGTCTGACGTTCTCGGATAGGGCCGGGTTCAAACTCATCCTTTTCGCCATTTCGCTGATGGCAGTATGCTGATAAGCCATCCGATGCCATCCCAGCGCCTGGAGCAGTTGTTGCTGAAGCAGAGTGTCGCCACATTGCTCGGTATAATTGGCTACAGCAGTTACCAACCATGGTGGCAAATATATTTTCATGAAATTTGCCTGCATGGCAGCCCGTTTTGGTGCCAGTTCTCCCCGACATAGCTGTTGTATGATTTCAGTCCATCGTCCGGAGTAATTATTTATTGTCTCCAGTAATTCCCTGCGATAGTTGTCAGGGGCTGTCAGGTACGAAGCCTTCGAGTCGACACACTGGTTTACGGCTGCAAGTAATTCCTGCTCGGGGAAAAACTGCACGGCTTGTATAGCATTGAAAGCCACCCGTGCTGATGTGTTAGGGTCTGTTAGTAATTTGGCTAACACGGATACCAGTTCCGGATCGCCGTTTTTCATCAAAGCGTTCACGGCTAAGCGTTGTGTCAGTTCGAAATTGTCAAATGCGGCAATGCGAATTGCATCTGCGAGCATATTGCTGTTGCGATAACAAAGCACGAGGAAAGCTTGTAGGCGTACTTGTGCATAATCCGACTGCCGCAACATTTCCATTAACAAGCCGTTGCTCAACAGCTTGCTGTCCTTCAACTGCTCCAAGGCCATTACTTGTAAGTCTGGGAAAGTGTTCTTTTTCAATATCTTCAGCCATTTCTTGGGGGATGCCGATTCTATCAGCCCATTGATGTCCATGCTATGCCGGGCCGGGAGGAAAGCGAATGTGGGGTCGCCAACGACATGCGACTCGAGGTCCAGATTATATTTGTTCAGGTATCCAACCATCAAACCCTGTAACATCAAGCCCAGATAACGGTCGGGCCATTTGTCCTGTAGCACGTTCACGGTAGCTCCTATACCTACAAGAGTATGGCCTGGTTGAAAGATATATTCGTTGGCAATGCAGTCTTCTTGATGAAACGAGCCGTTGTAGCAGGCGTCAAAAATAGTCAGCCGGCAGTTTGGACGGTAATTCCAGCGCGCAAAGTCCGATAGTGTAAGGTTCATTCGGCTGTTAAGCAAGGAATCTTGCCCTTTGAGCTCATGCTCTGTCAAAGGGGCAAGCCATTCGCCCGGGATGTCATCGTTACGGCAGATTATCTCTTTGACACTATCCGTGCGTTCATTGGACCGGTAAGCCCTTCGTAGCCGATTGCCATAACAATACAGCATGAAATTCTTGGCCTCGCGGGCATCCGTCGGCTTGGGGTAGGAACTGAGATATTGAGTTTCGGCATCGCCGTGATGATGCAGTAGAGCAACACTCAATTCCGGACGCATCATCTCGTTCATCAGTCGTTGCTTGATATAGGCTGCTTCTGAATAGTCCATATAGCTAAATGCGCTGCTACTGTGAGCCAGCGAAGGGAAATGCTCACGCATAGCATACATCTCGTCAATGTGCGCTTTTTTTGACTCAGACAAACTACCGCTGCCCGTGAAAACAAAGAGGCTTTTCAACGGTTCGGGTTTCCGTTTAGCCACGGTTGCCTTTCTCAAATATGCCCTTAGTTTTTCGTAGCGTGAAGTGCCTCCTGCATCTGTAGGACGAATGCGGCCACTGAAAAGCGTAGGTTTCAGATACTGCCTGCCCTCCGCTTTTAGCGAATAGTAAAAATAAGGGGCTACGGAATCGCGCGATAAAAAATCAAACTGTAGTCCGAAATCATCATAAAAACGATCGCTGGGAACCGATGATTCACGCCATGGCAGTTTCTGGTCCATCTTGAAAGCGCTGCATAAATGCTGTGCATCACGCACCATTGCCACGGGAATGTCGCCAATGAGCACGACACCCACAATAGGGTTCTTGTCCTGTTGGTGAAGGCGAATGAGTTCTTGCCGGATGGAATCAGGTATGCCCCATCGGTCGATAATGGTATGTACCTTAAAGTGTTGCACCTCCTCCAGTGCGTCTATGTAAGCTTCTAATTCTGTCGCCGCCTGTCGCTTGCTGTTGGGGTCAATGACAATGGCCAGTCCAAAGCGATTTTCACCTGTTGCTAAGGTAGGAACAAAGAACATGGCAAGAAGTAGCGTACGCAGAAGCGGAAGATTTTCTTTCAACATTGGGACAGGATGGATTAAACTTCAAAAGATAAGGTAAACGCCGGTAGACACATTCGTAAGTGATTTGCCGTCATAGCCTTTCCAATACACTCCTTCATCGGAATAGAAGTGTACAGAGGCCTTGGCGAAGACGCCCCCTCTCAGACTTTTCCCAACGGGGAAACTGGCGTCTGCATGCGTGCCGACGTGAGCTTGTGATGCCGACGCATACTCAAATTGTCGGGCTGTATGGATACCCGTAATGTCGTTTTCTGCCGCTACGTTTGAGGCTGCGGAATAAGTCTTCTTTAGTGGGAGATTATAGCCGCCATCTAATTGGAAGAGTAGGGTCGCTTGCTTTATCTTGAGTACCTTGCCAATGGCTACAGCCATATCGAGCCTGGAAATCTCTTGTCTGGGTGATGAGAAACCTAAGTAATGCTTGCGCACGGTATTGCTGAATGCAGTGCGCAGCTCGGCATATAGTCTGTCACTGTCCATATCTTTGTGGTAATGTGCATAGCGATAAGTTGCCATTAGATTCAGAACGGACAAATCCTGTATGCGGTTCTTGCTCAGGATTTCGTAGTACATGCGGTTGGCATGCTCCGTGTCTACCTGGCGTTTCTGTTCATACCATGTCGATTTTCCGGTTAAGAGATTCCCGCAGATTGATATGTGGTGCATGTTTCGCCCCTTCTCAATCTTCAGGCGGTTGTTGAGTGTTATGGAGCGTTGTCCATAATCTCCGCCCTTGAAGGTATATGCGGCATCTCCGTCCTTGGCATTTTCGTTGCCCAGAGAATAGCTTAGCTCTATGAAGTTCTGCACCGTGGCCCCTGTCCACGTGCCCTGTAGGGCGGCGTTCCACGTGCTGCCTTTGTAGTCGCGGTCGTATCCTCCATCACTGCTTGACGAGCGTTTGTAGTAATCGCCCATACCTTTCATAAGAAAATAGACGCGGTCTTTCTGAGGGTCAACGTTTGTATAGCTTATATCCGATCGGTAAAGTTGCATTCCTGCCACAAAACCTACGGCCCATGCTTTTGCCAATGTGTAGTCTACACCTACGCGAATAGGAATAATCGACGTGTTTGTTTTGGGACGCGGGTCTGTCTGGTCGCTCCTGCTACCCACTTTTAACCCAAGTCCAAGCCCGGCCTTCAGCACCTTGGATAGTTGGAATGAGGCCTCGGCGTCCATGTCGAAAGCCTCTGTCGTTACATTACTGGCCAACGAGTCGGCAAGTATGAAATCATTATTGGGATTAAGCCACAAAGTGCTGTTCCACTTATGGCTTTTCTCATTTGTGTTGCGGTAGCTAATGTGTCCTGACAAATCTGCTTTCCCTACACGGTGAAGACCACCCACGGACACATCCAGATCTCCTTTCTTGCCCGAATGTGTAACGTCATGGAATCCCCCCTTTTGTAGTTGATAACCGATTACAGCTGCTGAAAAGTTATTCAGTCTGTTATACGACAGACGAGTTGGATTGCTGCTCTGGTAGCGGATGTTTGCTGTAGAGTTGAGGTCGGTTTCCTGCCACGTCTGGCCTATTGTGATGCTGAAGGGTTGCAAGCAAAGTAATGTCAGAACGAAATGTCTCATGTCTATCTTACTCGATTAAGCATGTCGTTGGATTGCAGGGTCGGGATTACAGCCTTGACTGTTTTTGAGGTCTCGGACCATAGACCCGACCCTGCCCATCCGGAAACTATTCATCAACTGATGTCGGAACGAACCGGGGCGTGTTGTCCTGATTGTTCTTGAAATCAGCATTGGAATTGTTCGTATCCTGATAATACACACGACCATTCACAATCTTGCTTACCTTACGGCGCACACATTTTCCCTGATAGCTGCCCGAGCAGTGTACGCCGGTTGCATCATCCTTCGCCAGGAAGGTGGGGTAATGATCAGCAGCATCGGTATTCGGGTTGTAGAGGTCGACAGCATCAAGAACGTATTTGCTTGGTATCATCAGATAGGTCATCGACGAACTGCTGCCGGGAACCGTCTGAATGTTGGTTTCAATAGCAGCAAAGGCCTTGGGGGTGATTCCTTCTGGCAGTTTGGCAAGGATGTATGAGCGTCCCATTACCCCCAGTCCGAATGCTTTCATGTATTTGTTGTTAGAGAAAATAACCTCCAGGTTAGGTACATCTGGATTGTCAGCATCACCCGTATTGAGGTATATCTCCCAGTCTGCGTTAATCAGGTTAGGGCTTTTTGCGTATTCTTCACGCTTGCTTATGTCCTCGCCATAAGCTAACGTATGGTTCATGGCTTCGTTGGCTATGACAACAAATTCGCCCGGCTGAATCGGATAGTCCTTTCCTGAACCCGGGAAAGCGAGAACACTTCCTTGTCCGCTCTCGTACAAGTCGGTGATACCGCTGGCTTGCCATGCATTCGCCTGTTTTGCATTACCCGCAGGGGCGGAGAGAACGAGCTGGTCCAGATACTGTACTTCATCTGAATTGTTTACAATCTCAAAGTAGCCGTCAAGCATGTAATATTGTGCGCCCGCAGTGGTATATAGCGTTTTAAACACCAAAGGGCTTTCAAGACGTTTCGCAAGATTGATGCTTATCTTTTGTGGTGCATAAAGATCAACAGCGCCTGTTCCATTTACATAGGCTGCGGCTTCATTCGTTACCTTTCCCGTTACCGTGATTTTGTATTGCCCCTGTACTTTTGTGATTGTCGTTGGTTGAAGCGAGGTCATGGCAATGGTATCGTTTCCTGCCGCACCGCTGACGATGACCTTCACATTACTGATTTCGGCCGACGCAAGCTCATCGGAAGGAGCAAAGGAAATGGTGAGTGGATAACTTTGAATCTGGTCGTCATTTTCCTTGTTACATGAGGCAAGTGTTGTGATTAGTGTGCCTGCCAACAAAGAAAGTAAAAGATGTTTTGCTTTTTTACACATGATCATTAATTTATTACAGTTAGTAGTATGTCCGTATTTGTTATAATTTCAGTTTCAGTTCAGCTCCAAAGTACATATCAGGATAAAGTTGCGTCTTCGACAGGCTGTTTTTGTTGGTGTGATAGCGTTTGGTGTTGGTAAGGTTGTTTGCAATAAAAGAAATCTCTCCGGTCTTGCCAAGTTCCTTTGTTAGGCGGAATGACAACATAGCCCATGGGCCAATGCTGCTACGTTCATAGAAATAGTTCATGCTGCGGGGCATCAAGACGTTGAGTTTGGCGTTTTGCTTGTCCGCAGTTTGCCACGAATGATATTCTCCCTGTTTGTCGTAATATCCCACAGGATCCACAAACATATACAGGTTCCCGTCAGACCAGTCCGAACTGTAATTGCGTTGTCTTGCGTTTTCGTCTTCCCAAATATTCCGATAGCTTTCATACCAAACCGCTTGAATGGAGGTGGTTACTATCATTCTTACAGCTGGAATATGTGTTATGAAGCGAAACGTTGTGTTAATGCGGTCTCGCACTGTTCCCTTACCGGCAGGGGCAATGCCTACGAAATCATACGTGGGATGCACGGTTTGCAACGTAGTGCTTTCACTCTTACGTTTGATGTGAAACCACGCTCCATTGATGCTGAGCGAAGTGCGTAGTAGTCGCCATTCATCCAAGTCGACGCCGTATTCAATGCCGTGCTTGGTGGTGTGTGATGTGTTGTCCGGTCGGCTCCACGAGAAAATCTGTGTATTTGGCGTTTTCTCTGCGGTCTTTGTTAAACCGGCAGCATCGGTGTAGCTAACGTCCTGTGTTTGTGCGTTGAATACAGGCATTCTTCCGTCTGAAGGGATGTTGTACACAAAATAGTTTTGCCAAAGAAGTTCGGAAACGAAGCCAAATTCGTGTCTGTGATTTTCGTTGAAATAAGTTACGAATCCCTTTGCCGCTCCTTTACGAAACGACAGACCTATTTCCCATTTACGTGAATTTGCCGGTTTGAGGTTGGGGTTCATAGTGTTCGTTACCACGTCAGTCGTCATCAGTGCCAGTTTCCCACGACTTGCATCTCCGTTCCATGCAAGGCTCACATTGTCGTAATAGGCCGCGTCGGGGTAAAGATAGAGTAATGTAGGCATTTTGTTTGAGATACCAAAACCACCCGTCAGCGAGAGGTCTTCGAACCAATGGTTGTTCTCCGATGTAAGCAGATTGATGTTTGTGTTTAAGCGTGGTTCGGCTACGGTGTAGCCTTTGTTGCCTCCGCTCTTAGAGCTATCCAGGAAGAGATGGCTAAGGCGTACACCGGCCTCAAGTTGCGTTCTGAACGCTCCAATATGCAAATGCAAACGATTGCTGACAAACACAGAAGATGAATGTAGGGCAGGAATTTCCTTATATGCACGAGGGCGTAGTGTATGTGCCGACGATGCTTGTGGAGGATTCTGCTCATCGTAAGTAAATCCCTGGCCTTTGTTGGCGTCATACGTATATTCAGCACCTAATTTCAAGGTAGTAAAATTGCGTTCTGACAGTTGCATGTATTTGTTTGCCACAACCTGAGCATATAGGTTCAGAGGTTTGCCTTCAATGGCATACTGAGACTGGTAGCCCGTAGTCTTCAACAGAGCTTCGTGTACCCCTTTTTCGCGCGTGTTGGTGATTACTCCATCGGGGTTGTATATCCAGTTGCTATGCGTATCTTTTGTTTTTGAGTATTGGCCGGACAAGTTGTAGTCGACGCTTGTGATAAACGAGTGCCTGTTTCGGTATTGTCCGTTGATGGATAGCCGCCCGCCCGTATTTGTGTTTTTGTAAAATGCGTGCTGTTCAATCATCTGTGGGTCGGTTTTCACGTTGTTGATGTTGCTGTAAAACGAACCGCGTGCATTGAATGTTATTGCTCCCCATTGATTACTGTATCCCGCCGTAGCCGTAAGACGGTCATAACCTAAATAATGTTTGCGTGTATCTCCCCATGATTGTGCCCAATCTATTCCATAGTTCATCACCCCACTGCCTTTTAAGGAGAATCCTTTGCCGGCGTAAACCATTTTTGATTTAGCATCTGCCTGCACCTTTGCTTCGTAAGGCGTTCTTCCCGATTTCGTCTTAACCACCACTACGCCCGAAGTCAGGTTGCCGTATTCTACAGAGGGAATACCGCGGATAATTTCTATCGATTCAACACTGCTTGCGCTAACAGTACGCAGGTCTGTACCCCTACCGGCTGTGGTCTGTGAAGTTATGCCTGATACACCCGAGCCAGATTGCGTACCATATTTGTTGGCACTCATCACCTGGAGGTTGCTTTCGTTGCTGAGCGGAGTGCCATCCACCATCACAACCGTACCCATGGCATTGGCATTGTTGACCCCAATCTCGCGAATATGTGCTTGGCCCAATTCGTTCAGATTGGGATTTTCAATCAAATTTCCAGGAACCAGTTGCAACATATCGCTGATGCTTTTGGGCTGGATGTGTCGGATGGCATCTTGCCCGATAAGTGATTTCGATTCCATCTGCACTTGTTTGGCGGTAACCACCACATCCCGCAGTTTTAGGCTTAGTTCATGCAATACGACATTGAGCTTTTCCTTACCCGTCATGATGGCAATGTTTCCCATGGCTGTCTCATAGCCCACGAGGGAGACTCTCCAGGTGTATTTGCCCTGGGGTATGTTGCGAAGAACGAATGTTCCCTTTTGGTCTGTTGCTGTTACAATGGCATTGTTCAAACTAACAACTGCCAATTCTACTGCCTCGCCGTTTTGGTCGGTTACCGTTCCTTGGATAGTAAAGTTTTTCGTTTGACTGGAAATGGATTTTGGGAAAATCAGCGAAGCCATCAGTATCATAAACCTCAATATCCCTTTCATTCTTCTAAACCTCATTCTTAGAATATGTAGCACAGATGTTGCGATTTTTTTGCAAAGGTATCTATTTCCATGCTGCATGACAATAGCTAAAAAATGGTATTTTAGTTGTTAAAATCAACAGCCTTACATTCTTTTTTAATGAATGTAAGGCTGGTAATTCCCTTGTATTTTGCAGATAGTCAGCTGGGAGCGTTGTTGGATTAGCAACGGGTTTCGTTCACCTGCTGCTACCTATTAAGGATGATGTTCAGACATGTGATGGATTACCTGGTCACTCAAAATAGAGGGTGAGGGTAATCATCTTGCTGCGCCCCTTGTCCAGGGCGTTGGTGTATTTGACGAGGGACTCGTCCAGAAGGTCGCCACGCTTTTTTTGAAGGACATCTAACAGGCCGAAGGAGAATTTCAGTTCGGGGATGAGCTTGAAGAAACCGAAATAGACTTCGCAACCCGCACCAATTTCGAAGAAACAATCAAAGGGCTTGGTGCGCAGGGCTTCGCGTTTGTGGCTTGTAAGGTCGATGCCGGGCGCCAGACCCGTAACCAGATAGGGGCGGAAATTATTGTAGCGCGGAGCCGTTATCTTCAGTTCCACGGGCATCTGTATGTAGGTGCTGCGCAGGTTTTGTGTGGTGTCGCGGCCAGACACCTGTTCATGGAAGACGATGTGTCGCTGTCCGAAGTGCATCGTGGGAACCAGGCGCACGGCCAGATGATCTGTCAGGCGCATCTCGCCCAATACGCCCACCGTGAAGCCCGGATTGTAATTGTCCACGTCGGCGTACCACTGCTCTCCCGTTGCGGGATCCACATAGCCGTTGTTGCGCAGTTCCAGATCCTGCATTTGCAAGCCGAAGAGAAAGCCCCAGTGGAGGCGGCGCTGGTCGATGAAGGGGCGGTTCATGACCTTGCGCTCCTGGGCCAAGGCCGGAGTGGTGATATGGAAGAGGGCCATAAGCCCCCAAAGGATGGCGGTAAAACGTTTCATGTCATTTTATATAACGTGCGAAGGTAGCGAAATATTATCGAAACCACTACTTTTGGTGAGCGGGAAGCGAAAAAAACCGATGAGAGGTTTGTTTGGTAATTAAAAATGATTACCTTTGCGAAGCGTTAGGTAAAAAATATCAACTAAAAAATAAAACAAACATTATGGCTTACGTAATTAGTGAGGATTGTGTTGCTTGCGGCACATGTATTGACGAATGCCCCGTTGGCGCTATCTCTGAGGGCGACATCTACAAGATCAACCCCGACGAGTGCACCGAGTGTGGCACTTGCGCTGATGTTTGCCCCAGCGGCGCCATCTCTCTGTAATCTTTTCTTTACAGAAAACAAGGAACAACGCCCTCTTCGCCTTGCGAACGAGGGCGTTTTCGTGTACTTGGGGGTATGTACAAAAAAAGTGCCCCTATATTATATTAAGGACACTGTCTTCTTACCTAAAACAAACTCTAAAATCAATCTTTTTTATCTTATAACAAACTCATTTCCCAATGAGGTTCTCTCTAAAATCAATCTTTTTACTTTTTCTTAAACAAACTCATTTCCCAATGGTTTTATTTTCTGAGTACAAAGGTAGGGTATTACGCCAAATCCGCATAACTTAGGCGGGCTTTAATTGTAAAAAAGCCTCTTTTGTTGATTTATGTCAAGAAAGGGAACGGGAAAGCCGGCATAATGTGATTGCATCATGCCGGCTTGAACATATTTTTGAGGGAAGGATTGCCGGGTTTACTTCAGCTTGGCCAGCGCTTCCTTGATGCGGCGCATGGCCTCGGTGATGTTCTCGTCGCTGGTGGCGTAGCTCATGCGGAAGCACTCGGGGCTGCCGAAGTCGTCGCCGCCCACGGTAGCGACATGCCCCACTTCCAGAAGGTACATGGCCAGGTCTGTGCTGGTGTTGATGACGTGGTTGCCGTCGCTTTTGCCGAAGTAGCTGCTGCACTTGGGGAAGAGGTAGAAGGCACCCTGAGGGTCGTTCACTTCCAGTCCGGGAATCTCGCGTGCCAATTTCACGATGAGGTTCTTGCGACGCTCGAATGCCAGGCGCATTTCCTCGACACACTCCTGCGAGGTGGTGTAGGCGGCCTCGGCCGCCTTCTGGCTGATGGAGCAGGGGCCGCTGGTGTATTGTCCCTGAAGCTTGTTGCACCCCTTTACCACCCATTCGGGTGCGGCGATGAAACCAATGCGCCAGCCCGTCATGGCATAGGCCTTGCTGACGCCGTTGATGATAACGACGCGGTCCTTGATGTCGGGGAACTGGGCGAAGCTGGCATGCTCGCCAACGTAGTTGATGTGCTCGTAAATCTCGTCGGCAAGGATCATTACCTGAGGATGGCGCAGGAGCACCTCCTTCAGGCCCTCCAGTTCCTGCCTGCTGTACACGCTTCCCGTGGGGTTGCTGGGAGAGCAGATGATCAGGGCACGGGTCTTGGGCGTGATGGTCTGCTCCAGCTGCTCGGGCGTAATCTTGAAGTCCTGTTCGATGGTAGCCTCAACGGAAACGGGAACGCCACCGCACAGGAGCACCATTTCGGGGTAGCTGACCCAATAGGGGGCGGGGATGATGACCTCGTCGCCGTCGTTGACAAGCGCCATGAGGGCGTTGCACACGCTCTGCTTGGCACCGTTGCTCACAAGGATCTGGCTGGGCGCATAGTCCACCCCGTTCTCTGTTTTCAGTTTTTGGGCGATGGCCTTTTTCAGCGCGGGATAACCGGGGACGGGGCTGTAGCGTGTCCAGTTCTCCTCGATCGCCTTTACGGCTGCATCCTTGATGTGCTGGGGAGTGGGGAAGTCGGGTTCGCCCACGCTCATGTTGATCACATCGATACCCTGGGCCTGCAGCTCGCTGCTCTTCTGGCTCATGGCCAGCGTGGCACTGGGGCTCAAGCGGTTCAACCTGTCGGATAATTGGTTGCTCATGTGTGCTTTTTTTTAGGGGTTATGAATGAAAATGGTATGTCAAAGTTTGTGGCCCATGCGGACGCGCTTGGTCTCGAGATAGGTGCGGTTGAATTCGTTGGGCTCGACGATGATGGGCACGTTCTCCACGATTTCCAGTCCGTAGCTCTCCAGCCCCACGCGCTTGACGGGGTTGTTGGTAATCAAACGCATCTTGCCCACGCCCAGCGAGCGCAGGATCTGAGCGCCCACGCCATATTCGCGTTCGTCGGGCAGGAAGCCCAGATGAATATTGGCCTCTACGGTGTCCTCGCCCTCCTCTTGTAATTTATAGGCTGCGATCTTGTTCATCAGGCCGATGCCGCGCCCCTCTTGGTTGAGGTACACGATGACTCCCTTGCCCTCCTTCTCGATGAGTTGCATGGAACGGTGCAGTTGTTCGCCGCAGTCGCATCGCCTGCTGCCGAAGATGTCGCCCGTTACGCAGCTGCTGTGCATGCGCACCAGGATAGGCTCATCGGGCTTCCATTCTCCCTTGATGAGTGCGGCATGTTCCATTCCGTTGCTTTTTTGCAGGAAGGGGATGATCTTGAAGTCGCCGTACTCGGTGGGCATGTTGGCTTTCACGCCGCGCTCCACGAGCGACTCCCTTTCCAGGCGATAGGCAATGAGGTCGCGGATGGCGATGATCTTCATGTCGTATTGCTTGGCCACCTGTTCCAGTTGGGGCATGCGTGCCATGGTGCCGTCCTCGTTCAGGATTTCGATCAGCGCGGCGGCCGGTTGCAAGCCCGAAAGGCGGGCCAGGTCGATGGCGGCTTCCGTGTGGCCTGCACGCCGCAGTACGCCACGGTCCTGGGCATAGAGCGGGTTGATGTGTCCGGGCTTTCCAAAGGCTTCGGCGCGTGTCTTGGGGTCGGCCAAGGCACGGATGGTGGCGGCGCGGTCGTGGGCGCTGACTCCTGTGGTGCAGCCTTCCAGCAAGTCGACGGTTACGGTGAAGGGGGTGCCTAACATGGAGGTGTTCTCCTCCACCTGATGTTGCAGTCCCAGTTCCTTGGCACGGCTGATGGTGATGGGGGCGCAAAGCACACCACGTCCGTTCTGTAGCATGAAGTTGACCTTTTCCGGCGTGATGAGTTCGGCCGCAGTGATGAAATCTCCCTCGTTCTCGCGGTCCTCGTCGTCCACGACAATAACGAATTTGCCTTGCTTGAAGTCGTCCAATGCGGCTTCTATCTTATTTCTCTGAACTTGATCCATGTCCTTTGTCTTTAATTCTCCGGATAATATGCTTGAAAATGCGGGTTATCTGTTGTGTGTCGCGAGCCAGGCGCAGGCGGTAGCGCCAGATGCGGAAGTAGAAGAAGAGCCCCACCGGCAGCAGGATGCCTGCGGCGATGTTGCGCCTTCGGTTGTTGAAGGGGCGTGTGTGTGCCGTGGTAGAAAGCGTGGGGATTTCGTTCAGCAGTCCGATGATGGCATGGTCGCGGCTGTTGTGCATCTCGCTCACCAAAGCTTCCAGTTCCCGGCTGATTTCCTGAATCTCCGTGTCGGTATGGTAGGCGAAGAAAAGTTTGAGGTAGTTGGGTGTGCGCTTCAGCCGTTTGCGCCGGGCATAGCGCAGCACACGCTCCGACAGGCTTTCCATGCGCCGGGGCAGGGTGTCGTAGTCGGGGTCATAGATGATGACATCCTTGGGATTCAGCTTGCGTGTCTCGCGCAGACCGAAGAGGCGCATGAAGAAGCGTCGGTAGGCTTCGGCGTTGAACATGGCCGAATCGCTGTTGGCCTTGCGTGTGAGCCAGAGCCCAAAGGGCGCCATGATGCAGCTGCTTATCCAAACGCCGATCACAATTTCCATGTTTCCCGAGCGCGCCATCTTTTCTCCGCTGTTGTTCACCAGATAGTAGGCGATGAAGATGATTACGCTGACAATGGTCGGGATGCCCAGTCCGCCCTTGCCGATAATGGCTCCCAAGGGCGCGCCGATGAAGAAAAAGAGAATGCAGGCCACGGACAGCGTGAATTTCTTGTTCCACTCGATTTTGTGGACGCGCAGCATGCGGTTGTCCTCTTCGCTGACCAGGCTGCGGAACTCGTACTCCGCCTTTTGTTGCGCCACGACGTTCTGCATGTGCTTGAGCACATTGCCTCGCTGCTCTTGGCTCAGCGTGTTCATCAGACTGTCAAAGGGAAGCCGGTCGTGCGCACGCTTCAGCAGAGCCAGGCTGTCGCCTTTGCCAACGTTGAGGCTGCGGTTCATGGGGCCGCGCAGTGCCATGTCGTATGTGGCGTGTCCCGTGCTGTCGATGCGTTGGTTCAGCGAGTCGATGCCCACGACGATGTTCTGGAGGCTCTTCGTTTGGGCGTTATGGCTGAAGGCACTGCCGCTCATCATGTCCAGATTCGTGTCAAAGGGGATGAGGACCTCCTCGTGGAGGAAGGTCTCGCGCATGTAGGGCACGTTGGCCTTCATCATCGAACCGCTTTGGCTGTTGAGGTTCTTGAAGCGTTCGCCGCGGAAGAGGGTCAGCTTGAGGTTCTTCTTGTCGGCGGTGCTCTGCAGAAGGGCACTGTCGGACAGCGTTATTTCCGTATCCTGGTAGTTGCCGCTTTGGCTGTATATCATTACGTTGTACAGCATGCCCGTTTCGCTGTTCTTATGCTCGACGAAAAGGTTGTAGCCGGGGATGGCGTTATAGAAACGTCCCTGGGGGATGTCCATCTCGGGATTCTTCTGTCTCATGCTCCACAGCAGCACGGCCAACTGGCGTGTGGCAACGGGGAAGACATTGTTCTGGAAAAAGAAGCTGCCGATGCTAAGCAGTACGACGATGCAGAACAGGGGCCGCATGATGCGCAGCAGGGAGATACCGGCGGCTTTCATCGCCAGCAGTTCGCGGTTTTCGCCTATAGACCCGAAAGTAAGCAGCGACCCCAGCAGCAAGGCCAAAGGCAGTGCCATGGGGATGAGGGTAAGGCTGGTGTAGAAAAAGAACTGCATGAGCACCGCACCCTCCACGCCTTTGCTGATCAGTTCCTCCAGCCAACGCCAGGTAAACTGCATCAGCAGGATGAAAAGACACACGGCCAGGGCAGCCAGAAAGAAGCCCAGGAAAGTCTTCAGAAGATATATGTCCAGTCGTTTCAGAAGCCTCACGTGCGTAGGGGTTGATATATCGTTGCAAAGATACGAAGAAAAAGCGAAAGGAAGGAGGCAGGAGAAAAAAAATACATTTTGTTTGTGTAATTAAAAACTTTCCTCTACCTTTGCACTCGCAAACGAAGGATGGCGGGATAGCTCAGCTGGTTAGAGCGTCGGATTCATAATCCGAAGGTCATGGGTTCAAGTCCCATTCCCGCTACAATGAAAGTATAGGGACCCACGACACAAAAAGCGTTGGTCCTTTTTTTTGTTAGTAAAACATATTGTTTAATCAGGGGTGCTGCGCCGGTTGGTGTGGCTGAGAACAAACCCTAAGTAATCTGAACCGGGTAATGCCGGCGTAGAAAGATGAACAAGAAAAACACGACAGGAGTGAGTTGTGTGGCCCTTGCGCTGATTTTTGGCGCAAACGCGGCCACGAGTGTCAATGCAGCCGAGACGGATTCGACGCGTGTGGACAGTCTGCACGAAGTGATGGTGCAGGGTGTGAGGGTTTCGCCCAACGCCCCTTTTGCCGTATCCAGAATCAACGGACGCGAGATGCAGTCCTTTGCCCGCACGGGTCAGGAGTTGCCTTTCCTCTTTGCACGTACGCCAGGCGTGGTGGCATGGAGCGAAAACGGATTAGGAACGGGAACCACCTATATGCGTATGCGCGGTTCGGCAGGCAGCCGTATCAACGTAACGCTGGACGGCGTGGCCCTCAACTCGCCGGAGGACCAGACGGTCTTCTGGGCCAACATGAATTCGTACGCCGCATTGATGGGCAGCGCGCAGATTCAGCGAGGCGTGGGCAGCAGCACGAACGGCGACGGTGCCTTCGGCGGCACGGTGGCCCTGCAAACCAAATCGCCGCGCCTGCAGCCCAGCGGACAGTTGAGCCTGAGTTACGGTTCGTATGACACGTATAACCTGGGGGGCGATTTCTCTACCGGACTCATCGGTAACAACGTTGTTTTGGAGGGATCCATGCGCCATACGGGCACGGACGGATACATCCATGGCACCGGCGGCAACAGCGGCAGCTACTTCGGCGGCATCACCTTTATGAACAATGCCCGTTCGTTCAAGCTCAGCTACAAGAACATCGGCAATTACGAGATGACCGGCCAGGCATGGAACGGCGTTACGGCCGGCAATGGCGACTACAGCCTGAATGCCTACGACGGCATCCGTACTTACAAGGACATGTACGAGCGCGGATTGGGACGCTTCAACAGTCTCTACGAGCGTTTCGCTTTGGATTACGACAACTGGGCTCCCGTAAAGGATGCCAATGGCAACTATACTGCCACACGCTATCAGATGTCCGACGGAACGCCCTGGCCCAAGGCTACGGACAATTTCTGGCAGAACCATAGCCTGCTGAATGCTTCGTGGGCCATCAATCCCTATTGGAGCGCGACGGCCACGCTGCATTATACCTACGGCCATGGCTATTACAAGGAATTCCGCCCCGACAACAAGGCCAGCAAGTTCGGCCTGCCCTATGTCGACGGCAAGGGCAAGAGCCAACGTACCGATTTCGTGCGCCAGAAAGGGCTTACGCAACACACCTACGGCGTGGTGGCCAGCGTCAATTACAAACGCGACCGCTGGGACGTTGTGGGCGGCCTGAATCTGCAAAACTTTGATGCCAACCATTACGGCTACCTGACCTATGTGGCCGACGAGGCCATACGGAAGGCGGTGCTGAAGAACGGCAAGTACAAGTATTACGACAGCGATGCCGACAAGAACGATTATAGTATCTTCCTCAAAGGCACCTACCACATCACGCCAAGGCTGGATGCCTTTGCCGATGTCCAGTACCGCCGCGTAAGTTTCCGGACCGACGGTATCAACGACCGCTTCCTGGCCAATGCCGACGGCACGTATTCCAACCAGCCCCTGAATATCGATGAAAAATACGGCTTCGTGAACCCCAAGGCCGGCCTCAGTTATCATGTTGGCGGCCATAAGGCCTATGTAAGTTACGCCCTGGCCCACCGCGAACCGGAGCGCAACAACTTTACGGACAATTACAATTATCCCGCTCCTAAGGCCGAAAGCCTGCATGATTTCGAGCTGGGCTATAGCTATAACCACCGACGCTGGTTTGCAGGCATCGGAGCCTACGCCATGCTCTACCACAACCAGTTTGTACAGACGGGCGAGCAGAGCGAGATCGGCGAGGCCCTGACCACGAACATCAGGCGTAGCCAACGCTTGGGCGTCGAGTTGCAGGGCGGCGTCAGTCTGACGCAGTGGCTCAGCCTGGAGGGTAACGCAGCCCTGAGCCTGAACCAGATCAAGGACTTTGACGAGGTTGTGGAGACCTACGACGGCGACTGGCGTTGGAAACCCTCCACCACGGTCCATTACGACAACAGCACGCTGGCCTTCAGCCCCTCGGCCATCGTGAACGGTTTTGTGGACTTCCATCACAAGGGTTTCCGCGCTACCTGGCACACGAACTTCGTCAGCCGTCAGTACCTGGACAATACGGAGAACAAGCAGCGGTCGCTGCCCAAGTATTCGCAGTCGAACCTGCACATGAGTTATGAGCTGCGTGTGGACCGCCACCTGAAAAGCGTTGTCTTCGGCCTGAACCTGAACAATCTCTTCAATGCGCGCTATGCCGCCGGCGGATGGGTGTACAGTGCCATCGTGGGCGACAGCTATCCCGAACAGAACCGCTATTATCAGATGGGCTATGTTCCTATGGCCGGCTTCACCGCTATGGGCAGTGTGGCCGTGAAATTCTAAACCATTGCTTATGGATCAGATGCTTGAGATTGCCGGGCTTTTGCTGGGCCTGCTGTATCTCTACTTCGAGTTCAAGGCCAACCGCTGGATGTGGTTGGCCTCGCTCATGATGACGTGTATCTCGCTTTATGTGTATTGGAACCATGGCCTGTATGCCGATTTCGGTATCAATGTCTACTATTTGCTGGCGGCTGTCTATGGCTTTGCCTGTTGGTCGCTGGGTCTTTCGCTGACAAGGGAAAAGCGGAAGGCCGCGGACCCACTGCCTATCTCGCGCACGCCTCTGGCCAAATGGCCCCGCCTCGTGGCGGCCTTCACGGTAATCTATGCCCTTATTGTCTGTATCCTCTTGTATTGGACGGACAGCACGGTGCCTTATCTTGACGCACTGAACACCTCGCTCAGCATCATCGCCACGTGGATGCAGACGCGCAAGTGGGTGGAGCAGTGGCTTGTCTGGCTGGTGGTGGATGCTGTCAGCGTGGGCCTGTACATCAAGAAAGGCATAGAGCCCTACGCGGTGCTCTACGCCGTATATACGGTGCTGGCCTATGTAGGCTATGTCCATTGGCTGCGCAAGATGCGGCGGCAGGACAAGGCTTAATAAACCGGTGCTTGTGTCGGATTTGACTTTTTGATACGAAAGAACCGTTAGGCCTGTCATCCTGCTTCCTCAAATCCACGCCTGTTTGGATCCGTTCTGGAGAAAAAGGAGGACCTGATGCCGCTCTCGTGCAGCGTAAATACATCGTCGGGGCAAAACATCTATTTGTTTTGTCCCGACTAACGGTATGTTTTTGTCCTTTCTATGCGTTGTTTTCCGGCAGTCAGCGGCTTGTTTTCATGCCTTTTCCGCCCCTTTTCACCCGGATTTTTTCTGATGTCTTTCCTATTCCGTTGAATATCAGCGTCCGCTTCGCCCTTGATTTCTGCCCTTAAAATCGCCCGAGGCGCAAGGCGTTTCAAAGAACCGCCTTCTGACGGGTTTGTGATTTGTCAGATTGAAATTGAAATCACGGTTTTTGCTGACAAAAGGAAAGCGGATGTGTCTGGGGTAGTTCCCCGGGTTCCCGGCGATTCTTGTCAGAATTTCTATGCTTCTTTTGCGAAAATCAACATAATTATGTAACTTCGTCTTTGCTGATTATAGCGGTTCCCTTTAAGAACTATAGTACCATATATATTACGACCATGAAAAAGTTTTGCATACAATCTGCTCTATTGCTTTTGTTGCCACTTGCATCTTATGCGCAAAATAACAGCGTTGTACAAAAGCAGTCGTATGTCCATACCGACATCATTGACCAGCAAACGCTGCCCGCTGACACCGCACTTCGACAGGGAGTGCTGGAGAATGGTTTTACCTACTACGTCATCAGGAACGACAAGGAGAAAAACCGCTCAGACCTGCGTCTGCTCGTTCGTGCCGGCTCTCTCCTGGAAAAAGACAATGAGCGGGGCATTGCCCACTTCGTGGAACACATGTTTGTGAAAGGCAGCAAACATTTTCCCGGCTTGCAATCCCTGGAGTTTATGCACAGGAACGGCATATCTTTCGGTCACGACAGCAATGCCGGCACGGGGCATGGGGCTGTTCGATTCATGCTGAATAATATTCCCACGGAGAACACGCCGATCCTTGACTCCTGCCTTCTGCTTCTGCGTGATGTGGCAGGAGACATGACCATCTCCAAGGAAGCCGTGAAGAGCGAGCATAACGTGATCGTTGAGGAATGGCGTCGGTTGAATATCTATTCGTTCGGACAACAGTTGCATAAGGACCTGCTGGGCAATTCACTTTACGCACAGCGAAGCCCCATCGGTGATGTAGACATCGTGGGAAACTGCTCGCGGAAACTCGTGCGCAATTTCTACAGACGTTGGTACCAACCGCAAAACGAAGCGATTGTGGTCGTTGGAGACTTTGATCCGGACCAGATGGTGGAGAAGGTGCGCACCTTGTTCGGCAACATGAAACGGGGCAGCACGGTAGCCCCGCCTTTCCCCTCCTTCCCCGAATCCGATGCGCCCCGCTTTACTTTCTATCAAGACGAGAATATATCTTGCCACAGCGTAGCTTGGATTTTCCGACTGCCGGAAATCAGCGTTGAGGAAATGATGACAGTGGGCGGACAACGCAAAGTATGGCTGCGCAACAGGGTCAGGGAATTATTGGAAAGGAAACTGGCGAAACTGGCTCAAAACCATAGCGACCTGTTGAATGCCAGCACAGCCTTGATAGACATCTCAGACACCGAGAAACAGCAATGTATGCTCTTTGGTATGCAAGCCCCTACGGACAAATGGCAACAGGGAACCGAGAAATTGGCCATGATGCTGGAGCATATCCGACGCCATGGATTCAAGGACGAGGACTGGAAAGAAGCCGGCGAAAGACGAGAGCCAATGTATAACGCCGATTCAACGGCCATCCTTTGGAATGACACCACCCTGCTCAAGCCCCAAAAGGAAGAAAACAGAGAGATTACAGAACGGCTCACACAATGTTTCTTCCGGAACAAGCAGTACAGCAACAGCAGGAACACCATACTTGCCGGCTACCATTTTGCCAACTCAGTTACAGGAGAACAACTTCACGAGACATTCAAGGAGATTGCAAACAGCAACAATGTGCTCGTTGCGACCATTGTGCCCAGAAATTCCACTTTACCCCAAGAAAGCGAAGTGCGCGGAATCTTCGAACGCGTGAAGGCGATGAGCGATGAAGAATTAGCTTCTGTAGATGTAAGAAAAGCCCAACGGTTAGGTATCATTCAGGTTGACTCCATGGATTTCAACCTGACGCCAGGCACTGTCGAGAAAACAATCGTACACAACGACAGCACTACGGAACTATGGCTTTCAAACGGCATCAAAGTAATGATGCTCAAAAGAAAAAACGGATTCAGACACCTGACAGAAAGAGAATACGAGATGAGAATCGCGCGTCCGTCAGGCTATTCCGTGCTGAGTGATGATGATTTCCCTTACCGGACCATGCTGTCATTTTCATCTTGTGTCAGACAATATGAATCAAGCGGGATTAAAAACAACGTTTTTGTTACCAGAGAATTTGAAGACTATTTCGACACCTCTGTCTTCCCTGACTGCATTAGCGATGATGCCTCGTACATGGAAAAATACTTCAAAGCGATGTACGCGACCCTAACCAGCACCGAAGTTGACTCCGTGGCCTTTGAAGAAGAACTCAATGACATGCGGGCCGATGCGCTAACCCATGCCAATCCCATGAGTCAAGCATTTAACAGACTCAATTCAATGCATCTGCAAGGGCTCCAAAGGGATAGGAAATTTCAGCCAGAGGATGTGGCGAAACTTAATATCAACCGTTTCAGGGAGGTGGTAAAAGACTACTGTTCCAACTACAATGGTTCTGTGATGTATGTCGTTGGCATCGAGGGGCTTGATAGCGTCGTTCCTTTTCTCCTGAAATACGTGGCTACGCTTCCCTCCAAGCCAGAACCTGTGAAACGGGCGGTATGGCCTGCCAACCATTACAAAACAACGAACAGCACGCATGTTGAAAAGGTCAGTCATTCCAGTCCTCTCTGTTTGGCATACCTTTGCTACACTTGGGAGAAAGGTTTTGTGTACAATGCGGAGCAACACGCCAAGAACGAAGTGCTCAGGTACGTCATTTCGCATCTATTGCTCAACAAACTGCGCATACAACATAGCGATGTCTATACGCCATCATGCGACATTACGGAGAATCAGTACCCTGTCAACCAAATGCAGTGCAACATCGCTTTCTCCTGCAATCCTACTCAACGCGAACGCATCGTTCAAGATGCGAAGCAAATCATCGAGGAAATGGCAAACGGCAATCTCATCACGCAGCAGTTCATAGACAATTACATGAAGAATCGCGAAAAGGAGAAACACGAAGAGAATAATTCTGACAGGCTACGCAGCTTGATGGAAAAGGATATGGGGTATGTAACAATCGACCCCAACGACCTTAGCTACCTTAAAAAGGTTACACCGGCCTCTCTCAAGGCACATGTCAGACAACTGCTCAAGCAAGGGAATGTGCACGTCGGGTATTTCACCACAGAATAAGGTTCGTTGATAGTCTAAAACTCATCACGAATGTGCAGGTCTTTTTACAATAAAAAGGCATAGAGTCCTTTGCAGTGCTCTATGCCGTGAATACGGTGCCGGCCTATGTAGGCCATGTCCATCGGCTGCGCAAGATGCGGCGGCGGGACAAGGCTCAATAGATGACGCGTGAGTAATACTCTGTGGACTTGCGTCCGTCGTCGGTTTGCCAGGTGATGCTCATGTGGTTGTAATCGATGATCTCGAACTCGACAACGGCCTTCTCGCCCTTGCCTCCCTCGCGGTCGCTGCGGAAGGTGGTGTTTTCCTCCAGCAGACCGGGCTTCACTACGCGCCACTTGCCTTCGTGCATGATGCGTGTCTTGCCCATGGGCGTTCCCAGACTCGTCAGGAACTGGTACTCGCCGTTCTTGCCATAGACCTTGTAGATGGGTCCGTAGACCTTTTCTCCGTTGCGCGCTTTCCCCTCGATCTGCCAGATGCCTGCCATGGTCTGTTGGCATGCTTTCTTTGACATGGTGCTCACCTGAGCGCTGAGGGGGAGGGCGCAGAGACATGAAGCCACAACGGCGAGGATAAGTTTTGTTTTCATGTTTTTTTGCTTTTAGGTTGTTATGTGGTTTGTTAGAAGTGATAACCGATATTGGCTCCCACACGAATAATCTGGACGGGACTAAGTTCCTTGATGGGCGTGCTGCCCATCATGTAGTCCAGCGACAGGGCGTAGGAGAAATGGGTTCTTGCGCGCAGCTTGAGTGAGGCGCCAATCATGCCGCTGAAGCCTAAATAGGACTCTCCTTTCAATAGTTTGCGAGGCGTCTTGAACCATCGTGTCCCTCCCATGTTGATGTGAGCCTGTAAACTGAGGCGGTGAATCAGGGGCTGTTGGAAATAGATGCCGGGCAGGAAGGAGATGTTGCGTGTGGCATCTGTGTAGGCATCATCGGTTTGGGTGGTGGTGTCGTCGTGTTTGTTATAAAGGATATTGCTTTGTCCGATCTGACCACCCACACCAAAGTGGCTGTTCCAGTACCAGGCACCTTCCAAGGCGATATATCCTCCGCTATGTACGTCCCATGTGTTGCCGTCGATGGTCGTGAGATGACGTTTCAGGGGGATGTAGTTTCCCGCACCGATGCCGATGAAACTCAGATGATTGTCGATTTCAGGAATGTATAGTTTTGTGCGGTCAAAGCTTTTCGGCGAATTGGGGAAAACAAGGTCGCTGAGCCAGTAGCCGAACTGTCCGGCCATCACGCCGATGCCGGCCCCTGCCAACACGTCGCTCATCCAATGGCGGTTGTTCAGCATACGCATACCGCCGATGCCGGCCGCTAAGGTGTAGCCCGAGATGCTGAGCCAGGGATAGCGTTTGCCATATTCTTTGTGGAGCAGGGTGGCCGTCAGAAAGGCGGTGGCCGTGTGTCCCGATGGAAAACTGTTGCGGCTGCTGCCGTCGGGCCGCATCAGGCGTACCGTGTACTTCATTCCGTTGACACCCGCGGCCATCAGGGCTGTGCTAAAGGCATCGGCCACCAGCATCTTGCCTATCGGGCTTCGGCCTTTTACGCCAGCCGCCTTCAAGCCCACCATCACTATGGCCGGAGAATATTGGAGATAGTCGTCCGCCTTGACTTTGAAGCGCGGTACGGACGTGTTGCGGTAATGACGGAACATCTTGTTGTGATGAACCTGCATCAGCCCGCCCACCACCAAGGGCAGGCCGATGTAGGTGCTGTGTACCCACCGGTTGGTGAAGAAACGCTCGCCGCGTGGCAGGATACTGTCGGGTGGATTCTGCGGCAGGCCCTCATTGCCATGACAGCAAAGGCAGCAGTAGAAGAAAAGTGTCAAGGTTATTAGTATGCGCATGTGTCTTAGCGGTCTCGGAAGATACTGATCTCGCCGCTGCCATAGCATATTTTCGCTTCTGCGTCGTAGATACATCCAAACTGTCCCGGGGCGATGCCCTGAATGGGAGCGTCGCTGTGAATATGATAGCCCTGTTCGTCCTGACTGATGAGGCCGGGCAGGAAGTGGTCGACGTGGCGGATCTTGAACTGAATGGGAATCTCCTTGGGTGCTTCGTTCTCCCAAGGGTTGGCCGTGATGAAGTGCATGTCGGCAAGGCGGAAGTCATGCCCGTATTGCAGCTGGGTGTCCCAACCGTGGGCCACGAAGACGATGTTCTTCTTTATGTTCTTCTTGACAACGAACCAAGGCCCGCCGCTCAGCCCTAGACCTTTGCGCTGGCCGATGGTGTGAAACCAGAAGCCTTTGTGCGTGCCGATGGTATGGCCTGTTTCGATGTCGATGATGCGACCCTCCTGTTCGCCCATGAACTTGCGCAGGAAGTCGTTGTAGTCTATCTTGCCCAGGAAGCAGATGCCCTGGCTGTCCTTGCGGCGCGCACTGGGCAGTTTGGCGTCAAGGGCTATCTGCCGCACCTCCTCCTTCATCAGTTGGCCGATGGGGAAGAGGGTGTGGCGCAGTTGGTCATAGTTCAGTTGAGCCAAAAAGTCGGTCTGGTCTTTGACAGGGTCGGCGGCTGTCCCCAGCCAGATACGCCCCATGCTGTCCTCGACACGCGTGGCATAGTGCCCCGTGGCCACGTAGTCATATTCCTTGCCGATACGTTCATGGAAGGCTCCGAACTTGATCAGCCGGTTGCACATGACGTCGGGGTTGGGCGTCAGGCCTCGTTTTACACGCTCTATGGCGTAGCCCACGACCTTGTCCCAATACTCTTTTTGCAGGTCGGTTACGTGCAGGCTAAGCCCGTACTTGCGTGCCGTGGCCTGAGAAAGTTCAATGTCTTCTTCGGCCGAGCACGAAGAGTCCTCGCCCTCCATACCTATTTTAATATAGTGGAGGTCGGGCTTAAAGCCTTGCTCGCAAAGTCTGTGGACAACGACGGCGCTGTCCACGCCACCGCTGATGAGTACTGCTACTTTATCGTTTGAATTCATAGGTGTTGTCAATCATGATGCGGGTTGCGGGTATGCTGTCCCAGGGTATGCTGGCATAGGCATGACCCGTGTAGTGCGCCTCGTCCTGTACCGGCAGATGATGGATCTTGAGGTAGGCCCGTCCGTTGATGATGCTGTCCGTGGTGTAGGAGAAGCGATGTGTCTTCAGGGCATAGGCGTATTTCAGGCGCAGGTTGACATAGCGGTGGGTTTGCCATGCACTGATGATGCTGTAGGGCAGTTCCTTCCCCGCGGGTAAACTGTCGCGCAGCAGATGCACTCCCGTGGTGTTGTAGAGCGTGGCCGAGCCTGCTTCGTCCGGAACATAACCGCAGAGCACACGGAACAGGACGGAGGGGTGTTTCGTCTCTTGCCTGTTGGCGATGCTTAGGCGGCGCCCGCCATCGGTGAAGAGGCTGTCGGTAAGTCCGCCGGCATCCGTTGTAATGTCCGCAAACTCGGTAATGATATCGGGAACGGGCTGCGTGTCGTCGCCGCAACTGCTGAGGCCGATGCCGAGGCAAAGAGTACCCAAGAGCAGCCTACGCATCGTGATTTTTGGCCAGGGCGGCACGTTGGTTCAACACCGGATTGGCGTACATGGTCAGGATGCGCTCGCGCAGGAAGGCTTCATCCTTGTCGGGAAGTTCTACAAGGTCGATGCGGCTTTGCAGGTATTTCTCAAAGTCCTTCCGTTGGGCGGTAGTGTACTGCAGGGCGTTCTCGGGTACCCCCGTCAGCAAATCCAAGGCGATGAAGTTGCCGGGGAAAAGGCGGTAGTTCTTGTGGATCTCGCGGTCGAGCCGTTGTGCCAAAGCACGGAACAGTTCCGGCCCTTCCAGGTGGGCGTATTCGTCCAGCCAGGCATTGATGCAGGGTGCGGTGGCATAGTGGATGTGTCCCTTTTGTCCCAAGATTCCGGTTTTCATGTTGTCCAGGTCGTCCTGCTTGCTCTTCTTCCATTCGGGGTTGTCGCGCTTTTGCTGGAACTCCATCGCTTTGAGATAGTCGCAGGGGTCGTACTCGTAACTGATGGTCAGCGGTACGATGTTCATCTCCTTCAGGCGTTCGATGGGCGTACCCTCTCCGCCCAAGGTCATCATGCGCAACACGCCGTCTTGTGTGTGGTCGCTGCTGTCCTTTGCCCGTCCCTCGCGCTGTGCGATCCAGATGTTCTCCTTCTTCTCCGTGATGGCAAAGTGCATGTACCGGCTCATCTTCTGGCTGCTGGCGAAGCGTTCGCGCGAGGTTGTCAGCCCCCGATGAACCACAAAGGCCTTGTTCAGGCGTACCAGTGATCGTATCCAGGGATAGATCAAGAGGTTGTCGCCAATGGCGATTTCGCAGGTGGTTGGGAACTTGTGGTCATGGAGCAGGACATCCAGGATAGCGCTGTCCAGGACAATATCGCGGTGGTTGCTGATAAAGGTGTAGCGTTCCGCTCCGGGCTTGATGCCGGGATGGCTGAAAGAGTAGCCCGTTGAGCAGCGGCGCAGCAAGATTTTTACCAGAGGCTGCATGAAGCGGATCTGGAACTTCAGTGTGCTGTTGACTCCCAAGAACATGGCACGAATGGCTCCGTTCCTGAAGATGCGAGGCAGGAAGGGCATCACTTGCTTCAAGATGCGTTGGAACTGGCTGTCGTTGAGCAGGTCCTCGACGGCTTGTTTTACCTCGTTGTCATTGAAGGGACGAATGTCGTCAAATTCTGAAGGGTCGTACTGCATAGTGGTTGTGGTTAGTTAGAACTTGTCCTCAATAATATCTGTCATCACCTGTTTGATGTCCAGGCCGGCGGCACGCACTTGCTGGGGGATGAAGCTTGTAACCGTCATGCCGGGCGTTGTGTTTATTTCCAAGAGGTTGATGGTGTTTCCTTCGGTGATGATATAGTCGATGCGGATGATGCCGCTGCAGCCCAGGACATCGTAGATGGTGCTCGTGAGTTGCTGCACACGGTCGCGCACGCTGTCGGGGATGCGGGCGGGAGTGATTTCCTGCACCTGACCGTTGTACTTGGCGTCATAGTCGAAGAACTCGTTTGTGGTTACCACCTCTGTGATGGGGAACACGTGGCTGACCGTTTTTGTTTTATAGCAGCCGCAGGTTATTTCCGTTCCTTGCATGAAAGCCTCTACCATCACGTCCTCGCCTTCTTTCAAAGCCAGGTCGATGGCGGGACGTAGCGCCTCGGCACTCTTGACCTTTGTCGTGCCGAACGAACTGCCTCCGCTGGCGGGCTTCACAAAGCAAGGCAGGCCGATGCGCCCGATAATGTCCTGATCGCTGACCTCATGGTCGTGGCCGCGCTTGATCAGGAGGCTGTCGGCCACCTTGACGCCCAGCGCACGCATATAGTTGTTCAGGACGAACTTGTCGTAGGTCATGGCCTCCACCAAAAGGTTACAGGTGGAGTAAGGCATGTTGATCAGGTCGAAGTAGCCCTGAAGAACGCCGTTCTCGCCGGGTGCTCCGTGGATGGTGATATAGGCAAAGTCGGGGCGTACACGCTCTCCACGCACGGAGAACGAGAAATCGTTGCGGTCCACAGGGGCACGCCGGCCGTCTTCCAGAATGGCCTCCCATTTGCCTGCGTGGATTTCAACTTTATAGACGATGTAGCGTTCCTGGTCCAGAAAGGTCTCAATGCCAGCGGCACTGCGCATGCTGACGTCGTGTTCGGATGTGTCGCCGCCACATACGATGGCGATGGTGCGTTTCATTTTTTATTCTTGTATTTAGTTTGTTTCGTTGTTGCTTCTTGCCCGCCATTTCTCTAACAAGGCATTCATGTCCTCGGGCAACGGACTTTCAAAATTCATTTCTTGCCCGGTGGTGGGGTGTTGGAATCCCAACGTTCGGGCGTGCAAGGCCTGACGGGGGCAGAGGGCAAAGGCATTACGGATAAAGGCCTTGTAACTGGCTGTCTGCTCGCCACGCAGGATTTCTGTGCCGCCATAGCGTTCGTCGGCGAAGAGCGGATGCCCGATGTGGCGCATGTGGGCACGTATCTGGTGTGTGCGTCCTGTCTCAAGCCGGCATTGGACCAAGGTTACATATCCCATTCGCTCCAGGACATGCCAATGCGTGATGGCCGGTTTGCCGTTATTGCTGTCCGTAGGGAATACGGCCATGCGCAGGCGGTCCTTGGGGTCGCGCCCTATATTGCCTTCGATGGTGCCTTCGTCCTGAGCAAAGGGCCCCCATACGAGGGCGTTGTAAAGGCGGTGTGTGGTGTGGTGGAAGAATTGTTTGCAGAGGCTGGTCTTTGCCTCGGGGGTCTTTGCAACCACCAACAGTCCGCTGGTATCCTTGTCGATGCGGTGAACCAAACCCACAGTGGGGTCGTTGGGATCGTAACGTGGGTCGTCCTTCAGATGCCAGGCCAGGGCGTTCACTAACGTACCGCTGAAGTTGCCTGCGCCGGGATGAACCACCAGGCCTGCGGGTTTGTTGATAACGAGCAGGTCGCTGTCCTCGAAGACCACGTCAAGGGCGATGTCCTCGGGAATGATTTCCCATTCGCGTTTGGGGCGGTCCAGCATGAGGGTGATGACATCTCCCGCCTTCACCTTGTAGTTGCTCTTCACGCTCTTGCCATTGGCCTGGATAAAGCTGGCTTCGGCCGCTTTCTGGATGCGGTTGCGGCTGGTGTCGCGCAGGTGGTCCATCAGGAATTTGTCCACACGAACGGGGTTCTGTCCCGCGTCAGCCACCAAACGGCGATGCTCGTAGAGCGAGTCGCCCTCCGCACCGTCGTCCACGACACCCTCGTTTTCCGGGTCGTCGAAGTCGTACATCAGCAGTTCGTCCGGTATTTCCGGCGTGTCCTTATTCATAGTCGTAAACCTCTTCCTCCGTCTCAAGCGTGTCTGTCTCCGTGTAGCCCCGACCTACCTGAAGGGTTATTGTGCTGCCGATGGCCACTTTCTCGCCGTTGTACACGGTGCGTCCGTTCGCCAGCATGCCGTAGACCCAGTCTTTGTCGCCGGCCACGTATTGTGTCTCACCTATTTTGAAGCCCAGCTGGCGAAGGCGGTCCTGGGCCTCGCGCGTAGAGCTGTTGCCTAAGATGTCGGGCAGTTTCATGGTGGGTGCGTTGTGCGAATTGATGGTAAGCATCACTTCGCGCCCTGTTTTTACGTGTGCTCCGGCCTGCGGTCGCTGTTCCAGCACGACGCCTGCGGGCAGGGTGCGGTTGAAACTGCTGTCGGCCACCACGCCCGTAAGCCCTTCGTTCTCCAGCTGGGCGATGGCGTCGTGGGACATCTTGTGCGTAACGTTGGGGACTTCAATTTCCTCTCCGTGGTGCGTATAGCGGTCCAAGCCCCACTTTACGCCCATGATAAGCAGCACCGTACAGACGACGATGCCCAGGCAGTTGCCCCAAACGATGGGCGAAAGTATTCTCTTCATCTCTGATATGAATATAAATAATGTGTAAAGTTAGGAAATAAAACGATGTGGGCAAAGCAAAGGACACAAAAAAAGCAGGTGTCCATATTCGGACTCCTGCTTTTGTTCTTTCGGTACGCTCGGCATGAGCATTGTCTAACGGGTGTAAGTCCCGAGTGAGCCCTAATAGCGGGAATCACATAGCCCAAGGCAAGGGTGTCCCTCGCGAGGTGGAATCTGAAGGAAGCCGGCGGCAAACATCTGGTCTAACGAACAGAAACTTCATACAAGGCATTTGACCGTGGGTAAGGTTGCCGAACAAACCAAAGCCCGATAGCTATTCGGAACGGTCGGTGTAAATGAAGTAGGCATAAGATGGAAAGACAATGCCCTTATCCGAGGAGGTCTCACGGACGTGGTGATTAGTTTCTCTTACAAAAGCCACGGAGTAAAGCTTGCCGTGAGAAGTCAGCAGAAGCCATAGTAGTGGAGTAATCGGTAACGCTCCATGAAGGGCTGAACCTAACAATTAAACGATTAGTAATTGAAAGTTCTTCCCTTTGGTCAGGCGCTTCGCGGAATCCCTTATGAAAGATAGAATGCAGAAAACATCAGCCTTTGCTAATGACTGCCCCCAAAGAAATAGGACGGAATCCGAAATGTATGGGGGAGTGCAGACTTTCATGTGGATGACCGAAGACAACATCGTGGAAGTTCCATTTGACAAGGAGCACCTATTGGAAGTAATCCTTAGCCCCGACAACCTCAACAAAGCCTACTTGGCAGTAGTGAGGAACAAGGGCTATGGCGGTATCGACAAGAGGCCATGCGAGCAGTTGCTCCCATGGCTCAAGGCTAATAAGGATGAACTGAGAGGCTCCGTGCTTGACGGTACATACCGTCCGAATCCCGTCCGTAGGGTAGAGATACCCCAGGACAACGGCAAGATGCGCCTGTTGGGCATACC
>JAQYEW010000005.1 GCA_028723455.1 Prevotellaceae bacterium
GTCTAATGGATTCATATCTCGAATGGAATCCAAAATAGGAACCGCCGTATGCCGAACGGCACGTACGGTGGTGTGAGAGGTCGGTAAACATGAAAGTAGGAGATAAACACCTACGATTAGTGTTTACCTCCTACTCGATTGCTTGCCCCCGATGGCTTATTTGCCGTGGTGCTCGTCGGATACGGTCAGCTTCTTACGACCCTTGGCGCGGCGGGCTGCCAATACGCGACGACCGTTGGCCGTAGCCATTCTTTGACGGAAACCATGCTTGTTGTTTCTTCTGCGGTTGTGGGGCTGGAATGTTCTCTTCATAGCTCTATTTTTATTTTATTTCGTTTTCTGCGAATCACGTTACGGGGTGCAAAATTAGACAATTCTTTTGAAACTAACAAATTTTTCCTTACTTTTGCACTTGCAATCTATCATAACACAATTAATTATACATCACATGATCAATTCACAGGACATTAAAAAGGGTACCTGCATCCGCTTGGACGGTAAACTGTATTTCTGTATCGATTTTCTCCACCGCAAACCCGGTAAGGGCAATACCATCATGAACGTTACTTTGAAGGACGTTGTGAACGGTGGCGTTTTGGAGCGCCGTTTCAATATCGGTGAGAAGTTGGAGGACGTGCGTGTTGAGCGTCGTCCCTATCAGTACCTCTATGCCGAGGGCGATGATTTCGTATTCATGAACAATGAGACCTTTGAGCAGATTACCATCTCGGCCGACCAGATCAATGGTGTGAAGTTCATGAAGGAGGGTCAGGTGGTTGAGGTTGTTACCGATGCCAGCACGGAGACCGTCCTTTATGCCGACATGCCTGTGAAGGTGCAGCTGGCCATCAGCTGGACAGAACCCGGCCTGAAGGGAGATACCGCCACCAACACGCTGAAGCCTGCCAAGGTGGAGACCGGTGCGGAGATTCGCGTTCCTTTGTTTATCGACGAGGGCGAGATCGTAGAGGTTGACACCCGCGACGGCAGCTATCTGGGTCGTGTAAAGGCCTAAGACTTGGCCTTATAACGGTAAAGCATGGCGGGCCGCAAACAGAGCAATTTGTTTGCGGCCCGCATTGTTTTTGTCCTTATTTATCCTTTTCCCAGCCGGCGTCGGTATTCGTTGGGCGAAACACCCAAGTGGTTTTTTACGTATTTGCCGAAGAAACTGATGTTTTCAAACCCCATGCGATGGGCGATTTCCTTGACGGACAGAGAGAAATCCTTGAGCATACGGATCAGGTCCTCCACAACGGCCGCCTGAATGAAATGGGCGGCCGACTTGCCGCTTACGTTATTGCACACGAAGGTGAGGTGTTTGGGCGAGATGTACAGCCGCTCGGCATAGTAATAGACGGGGCGGTGTTTCATGGGTTCCTCGCGCAGCAATTCCATGAAGCGGTTGAACAGGCTGCCGGCCTGCGTGCTTGCCTTGCCTGTGTCCTCGCAGTCCTGTTCTTTTTCTTTCAGTCGGGCGCAGAAGCCCAGCAGGGCAACGGTGAGCAGGCTGTGGGTCATCTCGCGGCGAAAAGGATTCTCCCGGTTTTCCATCAGGTTGCGCAGAAGGGCTAGGAAGTGGTCGGCCATGTCCTTGTGGTGTTGAATAACCTCGTTGTTGCAAATATTGCGCCGGAAGACGTGTTCTTTGCGCACATAGACTGCACGGTTCCATACGTCCAGGTTCATGTTCAGCAGTTCGCGCATGATGCGGTCCGTGAGGGCCAGAATGGTGAACTTGAAATCAGGGCTTACCAGAATGGAACTCAACGTTACGCCTGACGGGCATACCAGCGTGTCGCCCTCGCGTACACTGTAGTGCGTGGCGTTGATGTCCACTTCCAGGTTTCCTTTGGTGCAGAAGCAAAGAATATTGGCATACAGCTTTGATTCGTACACCTCAGGTATGCGCTCCAGGCTTTCGATGAAGAGGATGTCTTCGTCCAGGTAATCGGCTTTGGGCGTTTCTGTCGTCTGCCCAAATTCCACGCGGTTCAGCAGTTGTTCAATATTGTCTTTCATCATTTGATCTCGTTTTTAGTACGTAGGCGCATCGTTGCTGTTGATAGGCGGCCAGTGCGCCGGCCAGTGTTGTGCGGGCCTTGCGATGGAGCGTTTCCGCATCCAGCAGGTCGGCCAGGGCGATAGTGCCGGCGCGGTGCTGGTCAGCTGTCATGCGCAGGTTCTCTTCGGCCTGTGCTACGCTTTGGCGGGCGATGCCCACTTGGTCGTAGGCCTCCGTCAGATTGCTCCATGCCTGCTCGATGTCAATCTGTAATTGCTCGCGTGCGTCCAAGGCAGTGTTGCGGGCCTGCTCCAGTTTCATCTTCTGGCGGCGGATGGCGTGGCTGCCGCCCCACCATGAACTGATGGGTACGCTCAGTGTGCCCAGCACCAGGGCGTTTGCACGGCTGCGGTCGACGTATTTTTCTGTATTATCGCTTAGTCCGCCGAAGCCTGTCTGCATTCCCATAAGCCCCACGGCCAGGGTGGGCAGATGCTTGCCGCGCTCCATCTTTACCTGTAACTGCCCGGCCTCTACGGCTTTCTGTGCCAGTTGCAGTTCAGGACGCTTGAGGACGGCGTCCTGGCTGTTCACAAAGACGCTGCCGGGCGGCTCCGGCTCGATGCTGTTGGCGTTGATGTTCACGTCCTCGCCCGCCATGCCCACCATTTGCGCCAGCAAAAGACGCAGCACATGTTCGGCGTTGTTCAACTTGAGACGGTTGGAGGTCAGTTCCTGTTGGCGCAACTGCACCTTCAGCAAGTCATTGCGCTGGGTAAGTCCGGCGTCCACATACGTTTGCACGGTCTTCAGCGCCTCCGACATCTGGCGGTCGGCGGCGTCCAGGGTCTGAAGGTTGTACTGCACCTGGGCTATCTGCCAGTAGGCATCCGTAACACGCGTTACCACATCCTTTTCTTTCATCTCCAGCTGCAGGCGCATGGCATCACGCTGTATGTCGGCCAGTTTGTTGCCCGTGCGTATCTGTCCGCCGGCATAGAGGGGCTGCATGATGCTTAGCGAGGCCGTGTAGCCTCTGTCCAGTTCGTTGTAACTGAAGGGCTGGCCCACCATCGGTGCGAACTGTGCGCCCAGGAGCGCAATCTCTTGTGGAATGACGCCGTCGCCTTTCACCAACTCGTCGAAGCTGTAGAAGGCCAGCATGGAGGCGGAGATTTTCGGGAAGTATTGTGTGTAGGCCTCTCGCTTCTGCTCTCCTGCCATTTGCATGTCCAGGGCGGCGTTGCGCAGGGTGCGGTTGTTTTGGATGGCCAGCCGTGTAGCCTCGTCCAGCGTGAGCGTGGTTTGCCCCGTGAGTGGCATCAGGTTGAGCAGCGTAAGGGCCGTTATGAATATCTTTCTCATCTTTGTTCTTTATTTTTGTTTCACATTCCGCTCGTTCAGTTTCCAGTATGCCACGGGCAGTACGAGGACAACCATCAGCAGGGTGCCTATGCCGCCCGCAAAGATGGTGATGCCCACGGGCACCCAGAAGCTGCTGCCGCCAAGAATCATGGGGATAACGCCCACGGCGGTGGTGGCGGTGGTAAGGAAGATGGGTACCATGCGACGCCTGCCTGCGTCGAAAGCGGCCTCTTTCACTGTCCATCCCTCGGCCACGCGCTGGTCGGCATGCTCGAAAATAAGAATCTCATTGCGCATGATAATACCCATCAGGGTGATGAATCCCAAGAGTGCCGTCAGGCCCAATACCTTGTTGGCCACAAGGAGGCCGAAGATGGCTCCGGGCAGGCTGAGCGATATGGCCACGATGGAAAGCAGACTGATGTCGAAACGCTTGAAATTAAACAGCAGGAAGAAGAAGATGACGATCATGGCCACGGCGATGCTCCAGCCCGATTCCCTGTCTGTCTTGTTGCTCTTTTCTGGCTCGCCGCCAATCTCCGTGCGTACGCCTTGTGGAACGTCCAGCTCGTTGTCTACGAAGTGCTTCAGTTCTTTGTGTATGCTGGCTGCCAGGTAGCCACGCTGCGGCTCGGCCGTAACCGTGAGGCAGCGTTCGCCGCCGCGGTGCATGATATTGGTCTGGGTCCATCGGGGATTCACCTTTGCCACCTGACGCAGCGGTACGCTTTGCCCTGTTAGGCCGGTAAGATGGGTGTTCTCTATATCTCCCAGTGTCAGGAAATCCGTCTGCCGGTCCTTGATGACGATGGGCACCTCGTAATTGCCTTCCCATATACTGCCTGCGGGCACATCGCCCGTTTGCATCATCAGTTGCAACTGCGTCATCGTGCGGTTCATGCCCATCTGTGCGCTGCTTATGGGATCCAGCTCGATGTCCACGATGGGGTGGGGCCGGTCAAAGTCCGTGCGCACCCATTCCATGCCTTCCATCTGCCGCATCTTGGCCATCATGCGGTCGGCGGCCAGTTGCAGGCTGTCCAGGTTGTCGCCGTAGAATCGGTACTCGTACGTGGGCGCGTTCAGGAAATCCATCTGTTTGAAGCGCACGTAGGCGTCGGGAAAGGCGTCGGCCCATTTGGGGGCGTATTCGTTCAGCATGTCCAGCGTCGATTGGTTGTCGGGCGTGTTGACGATGAATTGTGCAAAGTTGCGGCCACCCATTTGGGGGGCGTAGCTGATCTGGAAGCGTGGAGAGGAGCAACCCATGAAGGTGGTGATGCTCGTGGTGCGTTCGTCGGCCTTCAGCACGCGGTACAGCGAATCAGCCACCTGCTCGGTCTGGACAAGCCCCTTGCCTTCGGGCAGGAATATCTCGACGGCAAACTGGTTGCGGTCGGCATAAGGGAAGCTGCGCATTTTCAGGAGAGGGTATCCCAGCCCGGCCAGGACCACGAGGGCAACGGCACAGACCATCGTGGCGTAGGGATGGCGGAAGGTCCAGCGCAGGGCCACGTCGTACCATCCTTGGACATAGTCCGTGATGCCCTTTTTGTCCTCCTTTCCCTGCTTGGCAGGGGGGAACATCTTGTCGCGCTTCAGCAGCTTGGCGTTCAATGTGGGGATGATGGCGACGGCTACCAACAGGCTTACGACCAGATTGATGGTGATGGTCAGGGGAAACAGTCCGACGACATCCGCCGCCTCGCCCGTCATGATCCACATCATGGGGAAGAAGATGGCGCAGATGCACAGGGTGGCCAATGTCATGGGCATGAAATATTGCTGTACGCTCTTTACGGCCGCCTCGCGGTGTCCCATTCCCTTGCCCAGATATTCCAGGTAGCCGTCAATGACGACGATACTGTTGTCCACAACCATGCCCAGCACAACGATCAGGCAGGCCAGCGTTATCATGTTCAGCTCAATGCCGCACATGTACATCACGAACACGCTGATGGCAGTGCTCAGGGGAATCGTGATGCCGGCCACCACGGCGGAACGGAAGGGGAAGAGCACCATCATCACGGCGATGATGATAGCCATCGACTCCACAAGGTTGACGATGAAATCCTTTACCGAGGCCTCCACCACAACGGGCTGGTCCGTAATGCGCTGTATCTCCACGTCCTGGGGAAGATAGTTGTCCTTGAAATCCTTCATCACCTTGTCCACCTCGCTGCCATAGTCCAGGATGTTGTTGCCGGGCACCATTTCCATGCTGATGATAAGGGCGCGGTGGCCGTTGTTCTGGATATAGCTCTCGCTCAGGTCGTATTCGCGCCTTACGTCAGCGATGTCGCGCACACGTACCGTTTTGCCGTTCTGGCTCAGGAGGATCTGGTTGGCGATCTCCTCTTCGCTGCGCTGTGTGGGGCTTACGTGCAGCTGTATGTCCTGTGTGCCTCCCGTCGCGCTGCCGCTCATGGTTGTGAGGCCCTGGGATTGCAGGGCTTGCATGACGGCCGCTTGTCCCAGCCCGTAGGCCGACAGGCGTTGGCGGTCGACGTAAATGGTGATCTGTTCTTTCTTCTCGCCGTACTGACGCACGTTGCTTACGCTGGGGATGCGTCTGAGGCGGTCGCTCAGTTCGTCGCTGTAGGTCTGTAGTTCGCGGTACGAGCGTTGGTCGCTCTCGATGGTTATCAGGAGGGCGCACGGGTCGCCGAACTCGTCGTTCACGGCAATGGCCAGTACGCCCTGGGGCAGTTGGCTCTTGAACGTGTTCAGTCCATGACGTATCTTGGCCCACACCTGGTCCTTGTTCTTTACGCTGTCCTGTAGCTTTACCATCATGAACACCATGCCGTTGCGGCTTTGCGTGGTGGTTTCCGAGCGGTTTACCTCCTTGAAGGTGAACAGGTAACGCTCCAGGGATCTGGCCACCTGGGCTTCTATTTCCTCGCTGGTTGCGCCCGGCATTACGGCCACCACAACGCCCTGACGGATGGTGAAGGCCGGAAATTCGTCCTTCGGCATGCGCTGGAGGGAGTATATGCCCAATGCAAAGAGCACGACGCTTACGACAATCGTGATTTTATAGTTTATGAGTGGCCATGCCACCCAGCTTTTTCTCCAAGACATTTTCTCGTTGTTTCTAAAATGTGTTTTTCCTTTGTTAGTAGGATACGGCGCAATTCTCGCTTACCTTCTGATACCCTTCCACGATTACCCGATCGCCTGCTTTGAGTCCGCTTCGGATTACTACGCGGTTGCCTGTCAGCGCACCCGGTTCCACGCTCTGGCGGTGTGCCTTGCCGTCGCGGGCTATCCACACGAAGTGGCTGCCGTCGGTGGCTTGCTGCACGCTGGTGATGGGCAGGGTTATCGCCTTGTCCGTACCCTCTTGGCGGATGCTTGCCTGGGCCACCATGCCGGGCAGCAGGCGTCCGTCGGCGTTGGGCAGGTTGATCTTTATGTTATAGGTACGCGTGATGGGGTCGGCCTGTACGCCACGCTCTATGCGTCCGCCTCTGAGGCCGCTCACTCCCGCCGCTTCCACCTGGATGGTGGAGGGCGTGTGTTCAGTGATCAGGCCTATCTCGCCCTCGGGTATGCTGGTGCTGATCTTTACGCTGCTGATGTCCAGTACGGTGCATACGGGCTGGGCGGGCAGGGCTGTTTCGCCGGCACGCAGCGACACACGGCCTACGATGCCGCTGACAGGGCTTACGAGGCGACATTCCTTCAGGGCTTTCTGTGCCATGTCGCGCGAGGCTTGTGCCTGACGCAGCTTGCTTTGAATCTCCACCCACTGCTGCTCGGGCAGGGAACCGGCCTCGTGCACTTGCTTCAGGCGTTCGTAACCGTCCTTGGCTTGTGCCAGTAGTGCCTCGGAGGCTGCCAGGGCGTTGCGCATTTGCGTCTCGTCCAGTACGGCAACCAACTGTCCTTTGCTGACGCGCTGACCCTCGTCCACCAGCATTTGCAGTACGGTGCCCGTGCCCGTGAAGCTGAGTACGGTGCTCTGTTTTTCCTCCACTTGGCCCACGTAGCTGCGGTTGTCCGAGACCGTGTTCTCGCTTACCGTTTCCGTTTCCACGCGGATTTTGGTCTCTTGTCGCTCTTCTTGCTTGCCGCTGCAGCTGGCGAACATGGCGCCGGCGATGAGTGGCATCATCCAATTTGTGATTTTTAGTGTCATAATGCTTGTTATTGTTTTATTTTTCTCTTTTCGCCTGCAAAGGTACGCCGAATTTACCAATATTATCATGCTAAAAGTGCGCCGCAAATGCTCTAAACGTCGTATTTGTAGTAAATTTCGTGCGATTTAGGAAAAATGGGATATATGACAAGGGAAATCCTATGTCATTTTGGAGGTACTTGTTCGTTTTGGACACCAATAAGCTTCATCTTACCTTCGTGTTTTTATGTGTGAAACAAGTTGTACAAAGAAAAAGTGGCAACATTGCCAAAAAATCCGCGTGGTTTTGGTTGAAACAGATGAAATAGTATTAACTTTGCACGAGTAAGAGAAAGGAACATTTTGATAGGCTCACCCAATTTTATTTCTCTGATCTTGGATTGAGAAATAAGAAAAACATGGAAGAAGCATAATTCTTGAGCGTTTTAGGATAAAAGGAACATTAAGACGGGAGTTTTTTTGTAAGAAATGGTGTCCCATCTTGTGTATAGGTTGGTCTTTTCAAAATGTAAGAGAAAGTGTGCTCTTTCTTACATTTTGTATTTTCCAAACCCTCGTTTTTCGCCCTTCTTTCGTGCGCGATTATCCTGCCTCTTGTATTTTTGGATTTTCTTTTAAGCTGATTATCAAATGTATATGTTTATTTAGTATCTCCCAAACGAGGCATTTTTGTCCGAAATGTATGTTTTTGACCCTTCAAAACGTGGCGCGTGTTTCTTAAAAACGATGTGTTGTTTTCCCAAAAACGTATAATTGTTTTCTCCAAAACATCTTATCGTTTTGTTGAGACCGTATATTTGAGCAAGAAAACCACTCCAAAGAGCGTTTTTGAGTTTATTTGTAGGGTTTGGGAGACGAATTTGTAAAAAGCAAAATGTAGGTAAAATCGGCGCTTCCCTATCATTGTGTTAGTTTTCTTTTTGTGCTTTTCCCCGTCTGAACTTATATGACCAAAAAAAACGATGAAATGTTTTGAAATTAAAGATTTTCTCTATAATTTTGCGCATATAAATCTATTTTTGTATACATATAATTCTAACTAATCTAATGTTAAAATTGTTTATGCACACAAAAAGGTTTTTGAAACTATCGTTTGCGGTAGTGATTTCAGTGAGCTTAAATGCCTGCCAAGAAACAAATGAGGAGGTCGTTCCTACGACACCGACTCAAAGTGTCTTAAACTCACATGCTATTTCTGTCGAAGAGGCACTGGCAAACCTTGAAAGTTTTTTTCAAGATAAACAGACAAGGTCTAATGTCTCTCTTCCAAAGGTTGACGATGTTCTTACAATGCAAATTGAAAATGGGCACACGCGTGCAGCGGACCTAAGCAACGTAATGTACATCGCTAATTTCTCTGATGATAAGGGTTTTGCAATTTTAGCGGCTGACAAGAGAGTTTCTGAAAAGGTAATTGCCATTATAGATAATGGAAACCTAACGCAAGGGGACGTGGATGCGGTGGCTTCACTTCTTTTAAATAAGGAGGATTATGTTGACCCACGGTACCCAACTACGGGTAAGGGATTGTTTTCAATGGCGGATTATCCAGATGAGGTGTTTCTAAATCCGAATACTTTTTCTACTTATGATGAAGCACAGGATGACTACTGGGTAGGAAATTTCTTGGAAGATGACGATGAACCCACGACAAGAGCCATAGCTAATACAGAAGGACAGATGGAGGGATTTGCCCTATTAAGGTGTGGAAATTATGTAATGGACGAGCTTGCCAGATACGAAGATGGCAGTAATGTTTCTATTCCCGAACATTCAACAAAGACAACATACTCGCAATGGGTGGACGTTCAACGCACAGAAAATATTTTAAGTGCATATAAAAGATGGAATCAGGATTCTCCATTTAACGATTTGTATCCCACAAGGCGACGTGTAATTCTTTTTGGGAAAAAGAGAAAAGCACCCGCAGGATGTTTTCCCTTGTCGGTAGCCAAAGTGATGACACATTTCAGATACCCCAAGAGCTTCTCATATGGTAATTGTACGGTGGATTGGGATGCCATGAATAACGTATATATGCCACTTGGCAAACAATCTGCCGCTGTCTTGCTAAAAGGCATTGCGGAAGGATGCAACTCTATGTATTTCTATCAAGGGACTTTTACTTTTCCATCAAAAGCATCCTCTTTCTTAGAGAGAATGGGATATAACGATGTAAAAAGGCTTAATTACAGATACGACCGAGTTACTTCAATGATAAACAATGGGTGTCCCGTGATCATTTACGCCATTCCAGGCATAAGACTTTGGTACAGTCATGCATGGGTAATAGATGGTTATAAAATAAAGGTAAGGCAGAGAATCACGCAGCATTTCAGAAGAGGATATCTAACTAACACTGTTTCTGAACCAGATACCTGTCGTATGGTACATTGCGATTTTGGATGGGGAGGAAAATGCAATGGCTATTATGTTGACGGAGTATTCAAACTCAATAGTAGCAAAAACGAATATGATAATAAATGGGATAAACAGGAAAACGTCAACTACAACAAACACATACGCATAATAACCTATAAGAATCCATCCTAATGACGATGAAAAAGACTATTTGCTATTTTGCTCTTTTATTGCTATCCATCTTCTTTGTCGCGTGTAATCGCTTTGACAATTATGGCTATCCCTCCAAGATAACCTTTGGAAGAGAGGGCGGCACAAGGACATGCGAGGGAGAACACACGTTTTACCATGTTGATATTTCTGACTACAATGGTAATGATGAGAATACAATTACAGAGGGAGAAAACGATACTATCGTTGTTACAAAAGACTGGTTATCAGTTAAATACAGAGTTGGGAGAGATTATGATGTCAAGATAATAGCTTCTCCTAATACAACAGGAAAAAAGCGAAGCCTTTACGTGAGTGGTATGGTAGATAACTCCTTTGCGGATATAAAGGTAACCCAAAACCGATAAGACAAAAGATGTTTTTTGTAGTTTTGCGAATAAACGAATCTAAGTTTATACTTAAACACACTACTGTCCCGTAAAAGTGGACTTATCGCTCTTTGAAATAATTGAAATTCAGTCTCTTAAGCAGGTTTTTGAAATGAAACGGACTTGATTTTGTAACTTTGCAGCCAAATACAATTGACTGCTATGTTCCAGGACAAATACGTTTTCGCTCAACTTACCGCTTTTCTGAACAGGACTCAGTTCAACAACTACGTTCGCAAGTATGATGGCAATCGTTATGTGAAGCACTTCACCTGTTGGAACCAATTGCTTGCAATGATGTTCGGCCAACTGAGTAATCGTGAGAGTCTTCGTGACCTGATTGTTGCTTTTGAAGCACATCGGGCTAAGCAATACCATCTTGGATTAGGTCGTGAACCTATCGCCAAAACGACTCTTGCGTCAGCCAATCAGAATCGTGACTACAGGATTTTCGAGGACTTTGCCTTCTATATGATGAGGGAGGCCTGCGAGAAGCGAGCAACAGACATCTTGGATATACCAGGAAAGAAGTATGCTTTTGATTCAACTACCATTCCATTGTGTCTGGCAACATTCCCGTGGGCGAAGTTCCGAAGGAAGAAGGGAGGCGTCAAAGCCCATGTCCTATATGATATTGAGGCTCAGGTTCCATACTTCTATACTGTGACCACAGCATCCAGGCATGATTCTACGGAGATGTCTTCAATATCCTGTGAACCAAATGCTTACTACATTTTCGACAGGGCTTACGACTCATTTA
>JAQYEW010000006.1 GCA_028723455.1 Prevotellaceae bacterium
ATTAGATTGGGGAATACGGGAAGTCCATGCCTGGATTCCTCGAACGTATCTCCTTAGTAAAATAAAGGAAAATTGCAAATTCTTCAATGGCAATCTTTCTCAAGAAGCCGTCTTTCATCATAATACAAAGCTCTCTTCTTATTTTTGTTCTTCCACATGATTGATGAATTGGGAAGTCAACTTTTTCAGGGTAAGACAGTACATAGAAAGTTTGAGGATGTGCCAAAATAGGCACATCCTCAATAATAGCAGAACCTTTGCCAAATCATTCTATCATAATTTCACAAAGAAAATATTTGTCATATTCTGATATTTCATGACACATGGGAAAAGCTTAAAACTCTATGGCAATTCATCGGTAATATAGTCCTCTATACCATAATAGAAGGTGACCTGTTATGTTCTATTGCGGAAGTTTACAAAGCCATTTGCCATACTTTATTCGATCTACCACCCATGGTGCTGGAAACACACTGCCATAGTCACTGATTGACGAATAATCGCCTAAATTTTTCCCGATGTAATGTGAATCCACATCTCCTAAATGCCATATATACCAGCCGACTGGTGTATCATTAGGAAACCATTCATGATATGAGCTAAAAATGATGGAATCGAAATGACCTACATTCTTACACTTCCCCACTTTCTGCCATAAGCCATCTTGAATCCCAAACTTAAGAACTGTATGTGAATAAAAATCGACCTCGTCTGCAACTATTTCTTCCATACTTGGTTCGCTATCTAATGGATACTTGGTCTTAAAGACTCGGATAGTGGAGCTGTTGAGTTGATAGATGTCATTAGCGATATACTGAAAGTATCGTTTACAGTTATCGCCAATATTCACACAGAAAATATCTCCAATTTTTGTAACTATTCTTTTCATAATTGCTGTAAAGGTAATACATTTATTTATTTTATGCCAAATTTTTCCCACTTTTTTTGACTAATGGAGTTGATTTTATTGAACAATTGTCCTCCATTCTTCTGCAAACCATATTTATTAATATAGTTTTGTTCCATTATATGAGCCTTACGACAGGTAAAATTGCCGGTTTCAGGGAGAATTACATAGTTTAATGTTGCTTTCTCGGTTCTAGAACGCAGATGCTCTTTGAATCGAATTTGTGGTTCTCTTTTTGTAATGCCGACGTACCGGATCTCTCTATTTTGATCTAAACCCATATAAACAGTATATGTACCTTCTTGCTGCTCGGATTGAGATACTTCTGGTTTAGCTTGTTGTTTCTTAGCATTGCTTTTCTGTACTGCATTTTGGTTTAGGCCAGTACCGACTCCACTAATAGTTCCAATTGCAAGTCCTTGAGCTCCACTTTTAAGTCCTGCATTCATCACAGATTCAAAATCTGCATCTTTTCCATTAGCAGCTTCAAAAGTAGCACCTAATGCAAATCCTGATGCGGCATTGGTAAGAGCCTCCTTGATTGCCTCACGCAGAATATTATTTGTAATACCTTTCGTCAACTGGGACAGTGGCTTTGAAAGATAATTACCCAAACAGCCACCCAAATAAGATGTCATCACAGACATTAACAAGTCCGAACCTACCTGATTAGCATCAATCTTATCCCAACCATTGTTGAAACCTTGGTTGACAACGCTATTACCTATGCCAATTACAGCACTACCTGCCAAAGGACCGCCATATAATGTAGCTTCTCCAGCCGCTGCACCGACACCAAACAAAGATAGTCCATGCCAAAAATCTTTTACTTCGCCTGCCATCAGATTAGAACATACATTAATCGTACCTCCAACTAATGCAGCAATAAGGTCATCGATACCAGCCCAATTTCCATCTGGATCTACATACTTCAGCGGATTGTTCAGACAATAACTGTATCTGTTGAAACTTTGAGTGTTATCTGGAGCCTGGACGTAATTGTCAGGACTAAGGAAACGACCGACATATGGGCTATATAAACGACCATTCATGTTAATAAGATTAAACTCATTCAACATTTCATGTCCGCAATACCCTCTATGCAACTTTATGGTATTGGTTGTAGATAAACTTTGCTTCCCCCAAGCGTCATAATTTGCAGCGAAAACTTTATTTCCAAGGCTGTCTACGATCGCCAAGTAACTACCTAAGTTGTCTGTCAAAGCAAGATAAGGAGTAAAAGCTCCATCTTTCTTGATGACGATTACATTGCCATCCAAATAATAGAACTCTCTTGTAACTCCAGATTCGATGATTTTCTCGTATACACCACCGAAAACAGTTGTTCTGACAGATACTCCATTTCTTGTAAATACAGAATAACATCTTTGTAAATCCGGGCCGTAAGTCAAATTCAAATTACACTTCGTCTCATCATCGGAAATGGACTGTACTTTTCCAATAGGATGGATAACAAAGGACAATGTGTTAGTTGGTAAAAATCCCTTATCATTATTGATTTCAACAACAGCATGTGGCTTGAAATTGTCATCATATTCGTAGTAACCAACATCTGACTTCGATGTTATATTTCCATTTTTAGCATAATCTATTCTCGTTGCCACGGAAACTGTACCGCTTTGATTTTTCTTTTTTGCTGCAACAAGTCTGTCCATATCGTCATATTCAAACAATTCTGTCAGACATCCCTTTCTGGTACGAGAAAGCATATTGCCAGTCGTTGGATCGAATTCTTCGTCAAAATAATCAAGAATAGTAGAATCACGAATAATTGAGACATTGCTTTCGAATCCGTCTTTGTCTCGAGTCATTGACGATGTTATCTTTCCAAGGAAAGATGCCTTTGTCGTTAATCCGTCACAACTTTCAAGATTATATACTATTTTGCCATCAGCCTTCACTTTGTTCTTATATCCAAATTGCTCATATTCGTATTCAATTTTCAAGTCATTTGGATAGACAGCCTTGGAAATCTGATTCAGATTGTTATATTCATAAGAATACACAAGAGGAGATTGCCCCTGAATATTTTTGGTCTCCTGTATTATACGGCCATATTTATCATGAACAAATTCTACAGAGTTCGCTCCTGCCGTTTGTTTTACAAGACGCAATTTTTCTGTTCCTGAAGTGCCATATACATTGGTAACAACAAAATCTCCAATTTTTGTTGAAACAATACGTCCAAGGTCATCGAAAGTATTGATTGTTTCAATACCCCTTCCGTCAGTTTCCTTAATAACGGTTCCATCGGCAGCGTATGTATAAGTCATTGTGCCAGCATCAGGATCAATCAGAGAAGTCTGATTTCCTGCTACATCGTAAGTCATCTCAACAGTCGCATTTTCCGAAGTAACCATCTTTGGCTTCCCATTTGAGAAATAGATGTATTCTGCACTTCCTCCTATTGCATCATAGATAGAACTGATATTTCCCCAAGAATCAGTTGTCTTCTTTGTAATTCTTCCGTTATCATTAATTATAACAGTATGATATCCATCTCCATCAGACTCATAGCTATAGGAAATCACCTTTCCTGTACTCAAAGAGTCACGTGTTATTCGTGCAAAATCATCATAGCTGTAAAACTCCTGTATTGACAGCTTACCATACTTGTTAATAGTCTTTGTTACCTTTCCACCGACATTATAATAAGTTGTTTTACTTATAGCAATGTTTTTTGGACCTATACTATTTTGTTCCGTTTCATAACCTGCTTTATCATACCATGTTTTAACCCATGGCTGTGTTGATGAAAAGCCAGTTCCCTTCAAAAGACATCCTTCTGATTCCAAGACATAGTACTGTTTTCTTGACGAATAGTCATCCTCCCAATTATATGAGTATTGTTTTATACTTCCATCAGACAAACATGTAGTGAGAAGTTTTCCCCATCCATCATATGTGTTGAGAGTCGTAAGAATATTAGAAGGGTCTGTTTCATCACTTTCGGAAGTAACATTACCCCATAGGTCATAGACATAAGTATTAACCGCAGCTGCTGGAGTTTGATACTTCTTAGATATAAAACGCCCACTTGTATCATATACATTATATACAGTGATTGGTATTACATCCTTACCCGAATTTACAGAAGAAAGAATATTGCCATATATGTCATAGGTATTAGTCTTGGTAAGTGCCAGTTCTGTACCACTATGGATAACTTCTGTTAGTACATTTCCTTTGGAGTCATAAGTGTATTTTGTGACAGATTCATATACATCTTCATCGTCTGGATGCTGTTGAGTTAACGTAACAATTGTAGGAAGCCAAACATTTCCTTCTTTTACGAATCCGTCATAAATGGTTTCTTTGTACATATTTGATCCATTAGTCATTACGATCTGATCTGTCACTACGCCTTTATCAAGGTCATAGTAAGTTTCTGTAATCACTTTATTTCCATCATAATCAGTTGCTTCTTTTTTCGACTCATAAGTAAAGTAATTATTACCGACCTTTTCTGATCTAGAAGTTGTTACGACAGTGGAGTTTTTCCCTCCAACAGTATAATTTGAAACCACTTGCTTTGGAGTCCAATAAGTGTCGTTCATTTCAGAAACAATGGTTGTCTGTTTCTCTCCCAAAGTAGTATTGTTTCTTGTCATGCTAGAGAAACCTAACATTCCACGTCCGTTAACATGAATTTTTAGATTTTCATAACTAAACTGTACTCTCTGACTACCAAGACTTCCATTTTCTGTGGTAATATTCGATACAACACTAAGAGGCATAGAATACACATTGACAGGATAATTGTTGGCTGCATTCTTTGTGTAAATCGACGGACGAGTTATATATTCATAGTTTATTTTCGTATTCCCTGCCATTCCGTCAGAGATTGCATAAACTTTACCAAGTCCGGCAGTTCCTGTTGTTAACTTATAGATATTAATTTGGTTATCAGAAAATGTTGTACTTGTTGAATTTAATGGGCTGCCATAATTAGCAACTTCAATCATGCCGTCGCCATCAAAGTCCCCAGTAAACAAGTTCCTTTGATAACAGTCATCTTCTCTGTTCTTTGAATAACTATTAACAAGTTTAAGCCCATTGCCAGTTGAATAGAACCAATTTATTTTTGTCGAACGATACCTGTAATATTTTTTTTCATACCACGCTCCTTTTTTTTCAAAATCGGCGGTACATGTCATTACATCCGTTCTTCCGTCACCATCAAAATCTTCAGTTATAATAGTGAATTTGTCATCATCCTTTTTGGAATCTGTACGATCACAAATATCAAGATTAGATAACGTTGAAGGCTCGGAAAAAGTTCCATCACCATTATTAAATACTATCGACAACTGTCCGGTGCCAGGATAATATACAAAATCCATTAAACCATCACCATTAAAATCGCCTTGAGAAATTCTCCAAAAATCTTTTAATGACGTTCCTGTGAGAGAATTTGACTCGGTAAAAATTGCAGACAGGTTATTTCCTCCATTATTAAAATAAATTTTATAACCTCCATTATACAAGATAATAATATCACATAATCCATCATTATTATAGTCTGCATTGAAAATCTTTTCTGGCCTAGAATTTAAGCTAAAAGTGAATTCTGATTCTGTAACAGGCTTTCCTATTGCAATGTTAGAGTATATCTTACCCCAATACTTCCCATTATAGTCGCTGTTCTCCACATAGCAGATTTCGTCTTTCCCATCAGCATTCAGATCAAAGGAAAAAGTTACAGGACTGTCAGATTTTGCTGATTTCAAGTTCTTTTTATAACGTATCACATTACCAGTGTTGCCAGCCTTCACGTCTTTGCCATATATCCAATAATATACGACATATGCATCTTCATCTCCCCAATTCTCATAGCACTGCAGTAATAAATCATTGATTCCATCTCCATCAATGTCACTTGTTGAGAACCCAGTATATTGATTTGTCAAAGCAGAGATGCTTTTAAAATCACCTAAATACCACCTTCTCATTATTGAGCTATCGAATGACACTTTTCCTGTAGTTATGTCTACCCTACTCGTAGAGATATAAGCATACATTCCTGATTGAAATCCGTTCTTACCCTCTACATAGCTTAATTGGACAATATCACTGATTCCATCGCCTGTTAAATCTACAGAAAGGAAACTCTTAGAAGTAATAGGCTCATAACTAGTTGAAAAATCTGTTACAACATTTAGGGTTTGAGGTCTTATTGTCGGAGATACCAAATTGTTCCATGAAATAGTGGTAGGCACATATTTGTCTCCTTGACCATTTTCCACTACAACACTTGTCAGACGACAGAATTTACCATAGCTTTTGTCAGAAGAATCATCATATTTAAATGTGTATTTCCTGAATATCTGGTTGTTAGTTGTGGTGGTAATACATTCAATTCTTCTGTCTATTTTACCACGTCTGTCTTCAATTGAGAAGCATTGTGGATTATTGCTTATTTTTTCATAGTCAAAAGAAATCCTACTTATTATTCCGCGTGATTTCAATTTATTAGTTCCATATGTTATGCTAACAGGATACAGTTTGTAATCCAGTTTAGTATAAGAATATGTGATATAGTTGGATAATTTATCCTGTGCTTCCTCTATATTCCACGAAGCAATACGAGCATTTCCTTTACTATTTGTATAACTAAGTCTAGAATTGTCGGTCTTTCCGTATATATAAACTGAGCCATCAGGAGTTTTTACTTCAAACCATGTATTTGCTGACGAGTTGCTATATGCCCCATGGGAATACACAAGAGTATAAGGATCTCCTTCTACGGTATATATAGCACCCTCTTGTCCTTGTGTTCCAGACTTCAATATCAGTCTTTTACCGTCAAGGCAATAATTATCAGAAGACGTATAACTGATTCCTTTCTTTACGCCATCAGTGAATGGATTATATCCTGTTCTGGTTATGGCAGAAATACCCGAAACATCAAAACCATAGCCTAAAAGACCATAGCTGGAAGACTGACTGTTGTATGAAATTGCGATTTGCGGATCGACACCACCTCCAGAAGGTATTTCTATCGGGATTTTGTAGGTCGCAGCACCCATGCCATTAACATCAAAAGAGCCTTTGACACTTCCTATAGAATATTGAGAATTAGGATGTTTTCTTACTATTGGCTCTGGGTCGAAAGGTATAGTATCTTTTGGATCTATCGGATCAATTGGCTCTATTGGCCTAACAGGTTCAAGTTTGTCTTCTTTTACCTGAAGAGAAGGCTTTTCTTCAAGGATTTGCGCCTGTCCATTTATGGAAATTCCACAAAAGACTACTGTCAGTAAAGACTGTTTTAATAGGTGTAGTAATGTTTTCATTTAATAAAAAATTATTGTTCTACAAGCGTTAGCAATATGAACAAGGTATTTCTTAGACAAAATAAATGTAAGCATTAGGCTTGTTTCCTAAGATTACAAAAGATATTAATGCTATGATTTCTTAATAATCTTTATTGAACGATTCGAAATAGGTTTCTGTGGGTCTTGGAAAACCAGGAAATAGAGTCCATAGATTCCGTCTGGTGATTTCGATAAATCAATGTTTATATTGCCGTTAAGAAATGTTCTATTAAATACAGGAGCTCCATTACCAGCAACATTTATTACAAATAACTGTATCTTACATGAAACGGTTTGTCCAGATTTTCCTTCAAAAACATGGATTTTTAACGGTCCTTTTGTTGGACTTGGATATACCTTGATGGCAAATCTATCATCAAGATCTACCCTCATCGTATTTTGAGGTGAATACTGTTTGACAAGATTACCTCCTGCGTCGTACTCAATTCTAACTTGGCTTTGAGCATAAGACACAGATGTTGCTACAAGAGAGCAACAGAAGAGAAGTAGTTTTTTCTTCATTGTTATAATTGTTAAAAAATTAATATTGCTTGCTCCCCTAAAAAGCTCATGCATACATAAGGAAAATGCCTGAAGGACATCAACTTTAGTGATGTCACAGCAATTCTATGAGAGCAAAAACGTATTATTGTCAATTGCGTTGATAAGGAATCTTTACAAATCCACACAAGCAACTATGCAAAAAAAAAGAAAATGGTTCACACAATAATTCTCACAACCCAGTAAAGCGACAAAACTATTTAAAGATCTTATTTTTGATGGGTAATTTACAGAATAAAGTGATATCGTATTGTCCTTACAAAGGATATGAAGCACAATGCTATAGGAAAATACGGTATAGATATACCACTTCGTCAATCGGAGGTCGTGATAATCACCTTGTCGGTAAATATAGTAACTTGTCTACGCTATTACGTAAACCGTTTCTCTCTTACTAACATTAGAAATTTCTCGTATTTCCGATTTCAAAAAAAGCACAGGGTTCTTCTTTCAAGAAAAAAGCAAAATGACACACGTCACAATGCGTTGCAAATTTAGACATTTTATTTGATAATACATACTGATTCCAACAAGAATTTTCTCAAAAACTTTTTTATCTAAGTGAACCATAGCACAGGACAGGTTATTGAATGCATCCTTAAAAGTCTTTGATTGCAAGGTGGACTATACAAATTCAAATGTAATGATGGTTAAAAATGTTAAATCTTCATGTTTTTTATCATTCACAGAATCCATATCATCACTTTTCTATCGTTTATCGTGTAAAGTATTGTGTAATAATCAAATATAAATACCTCATTAAAGATGCTCTAAAGCATGTCAATAGAAAACCTTTTTTTCATAGTGTTATATCTTTTAGTTATTTGGTTTTGAGTTTTTTTGTTGCAAATATAAAAGGAAAGAAGTTAGTTCCCAAGTTTTCTCGTGTCTTTTACGTACACGGAGCCTTGGGAACAGGGAAACAAACCTTAACCGAAGAGTTTGATGCCCATGATCTGGCGCATCTCCTCCGTGCTTTGCTTGACGATTTCGCGCACCTTCTCCGCACCCTCGCAACGGACACGGTTCAGGTATGCCGTGTCGGCGTAGATTTCATTGTAGCGTTCGCGGATGGGGCGCGTAACTTGCAGCACGTCCTCGGCAATCTGCTTTTTGAGGTCGCCATAGCGGATGTTGCAGTTGTTCCATGCGTCCAGGTAGAACTGTTGCACATCGGGCGCGCTAACCAGTTTGAGGAAAGTGAAGAGGTTCTGTACGGGTTCCGTGATGGGGCTGTTGGGCTCTTCGGGCGTCAGGCTGGTTACGGCCTTCTTGAACTTCTTGATTACCGTGGCATCGTCGTCGTTGATATAGATGCAGTTGCCCTCGCTCTTGCCCATTTTTCCGCTGCCGTCCAGGCCTGGCACCTTGACGGGTTCACCTTTAGCCACATAGGGGTGAGGCTCTACCAGGAAGTCCACGCCATAGAAATGATTGAAGCGGTTGGCAAAATTGCGTGCCATCTCCAGATGTTGCAGCTGGTCCTTGCCTACAGGCACGAAGTTGGCCTTGTGTTGCAGGATGTCGGCAGCCATCAGCACGGGGTAGGTGAGCAGGCCTGCGTTCACGTTATTGGGCTGCTGGCGTGCTTTGTCCTTAAAGGCTACGGTCTTTTCCAGTTCGCCCAGATAGGCGTGCATATTCAGTAAGGTATAGAACTCGCAGGTTTCGGGCACGTCGCTTTGTACGTAAACGAGACATTGGTCGGGGTTCATACCCGCTGCCAGGTATTCGGCCAGGATGCTGCGCACGTTGTCGTTCAGCACCTTCGGGTCGGGCTTGGTGGTCAGGCTGTGATAGTCGGCGATGAAATAGCGACAGTCGTAGTCTTGTTGCATGTCCACGAAATTGCGCAAGGCGCCAAAGTAGTTGCCAAGGTGGAGGTGTCCGGTGGCGCGGATGCCACTCAGTACGATAGGTTTTGCCATATATTATATAATGTGTTTTTCCAAAGTTTCCACAAAGGTAGTGCAAAGCGAGTGAAAAGCAAAATATGCCTGCTTTAATTTTTCGTGGTGTTTTGATTTATAAGTTTACGGCCTTATTTGCTTACGGTTTATTCTTCCGTTTTGTCTTGTCCTTTCCGGTTGTAACGAAAAGGGAAGAACGGACGGATTTCTGCTTGTGAAACGTCCCTTTCACACTTCCTAAATTCACCCTTTATTTACCTAATATAACTATAGTTAGGTATTGCTTGTTTCATGGGATTTGTTTACCTTTGCACCTGGTAAAAAGAACGTTTAAAATCACATATAAATTTCCAACGACTATGAAACAAGAGTGGAGAGGGTTCAAGGGAACCAAGTGGACGGACGAAGTGGACGTGCGCGACTTTATCCAGAACAACTACACTGCCTTCGAGGGCGACGAATCTTTCTTGGCAGGACCTACCGAGGCTACTGACAAGCTTTGGGGTCGTCTTCAGGAGCTTCAGCACGAGGAGCGTTCTAAGGGTGGCGTTTTGGATATGGAGACCGAGATTGTTAGCTCTATCACTGCTTACGGCCCTGGTTTTATCGACGAGAATCTGAAGGATTTGGAGAAGGTGGTCGGTCTGCAGACCGACAAGCCCCTGAAGCGTGCCTTCATGCCCTATGGCGGTATTAAGATGGCCGAGCAGGCTTGCACCACCTATGGCTATACTCCCAATCCCGAGTTGCATAAGATCTTTACCGACTATCACAAGACACATAACGAGGGCGTGTTTGACGCCTATACCGAGGAGATGAAGCTCGTGCGCCACAACCATATCCTGACCGGTCTGCCCGATACCTATGGTCGTGGACGTATCGTAGGCGACTATCGCCGTGTGGCTCTTTACGGTATTGATTTCCTGATTCAGGAGAAGAAGAACGATTTGCTCTACATCGGCGACGGCACGATGACGGACGACGTGATCCGTCTGCGCGAGGAGGTCAGCATGCAGATCAAGGCCCTCAAGCAGATGAAGGTTCTGGGTGATATCTATGGCTTCGACATCTCTAAGCCCGCACAGAACGCCCGCGAGGCTGTTCAGTGGCTCTATCTGGGCTATCTGGCTGCCATCAAGACGCAGAACGGCGCTGCCATGTCTGTTGGCCGTGTTTCAACCTTCCTGGACATTTACATCCAGCGCGATTTGAACGAGGGAACGCTCACCGAGGCAGAGGCCCAGGAGCTCATCGACCACTTGGTGATGAAATTCCGTATGGTGAAGTTCGCCCGTATTCCTTCTTACAACCAGCTCTTCTCCGGCGACCCCGTTTGGGCAACGCTCGAAGTGGGCGGTTTGGGTCAGGACGGCCGTTCTATGGTAACGAAGAACGACTTCCGTTTCCTCCACACCCTGGAGAACATGGGTCCCTCGCCCGAGCCTAATCTCACCGTGCTTTATTCCAGCCGTCTGCCCAAGACCTTCAAGAAGTACGCCGCGAAGATTTCCGTTACTACCAGCTCTATCCAGTACGAGAACGATGACGTGATGCGTCCTGTCTGGGGTGATGACTACAGCATCTGCTGCTGCGTAAGCGCTACGCAAACGGGTAAGGAGATGCAGTTCTTCGGTGCGCGTGCCAACTTGGCGAAGTGCCTGCTGTACGCCATCAACGGTGGTGTGGATGCAAAGAGCCGCGAGCAGTGTGGCCCCGCTTACCGCCCCATTACCGGCGACAAGGTTACTTACGAAGAGTTCATGCCCCGGTTCATGGACATGATGGAATGGCTGGCAGGTGTGTACGTGAACACCCTGAACCTGATTCACTACATGCACGACAAGTATTTCTACGAGGCGGCAGAGCTGGCCCTCATCGATACCAACTTGCGTCGCACATTCGCTACGGGTATCGCCGGCTTCAGCCACGTGGTTGACAGCATCAGCGCCATCAAGTACGCCGATGTGAATATCATTCGCGACGAGACGGGCTTCCCCATCGACTTCAAGACCGAAGGTGATTTCCCCCGCTACGGTAACGACGACGACCGTGCCGACGAGATTGCGGTATGGCTCTTGAAGACCTTCATGAATATGATCAAGAAGCACCACACCTATCGCAACTCTGAGCCTACGACCTCTATCCTTACCATCACCTCGAACGTGGTGTACGGTAAGTTCACGGGCGCTATGCCCGACGGCCGTCCCGCTGCCGCTCCTTTGGCACCCGGTGCCAACCCGAGCTACGGTGCGGAACAGAACGGTCTGCTGGCAAGCCTGAACTCACTGACCAAACTCCCCTACGAGTATGCTTTGGACGGTATCTCGAATACGCAGACCATCAGCCCCAGTGCCCTCGGCCATAACGAGGAGGAGCAGGCCAACACGCTCGTTGGTGTGATGGACGGCTATTTCGACAAGGGTGCTCACCACTTGAACGTAAACGTCTTCGGTGTGGATAAGCTGATTGACGCGATGGAGCATCCCGAGAAGCCCGAGTACGCCAACTTCACCATCCGTGTGAGTGGCTATGCCGTGAAGTTCATCGACCTTACACGCGAGCAGCAGGAGGACGTTATCGCACGTCGTGCTCACGAGCGTATGTAATCAAGGATTCTACCCTTTTGTTTCGACACGGAAAAACCGAGGACACAATCTTGTGCCTCGGTTTTTTTTAAAGAAGAGATTGTTTAATTCAAAAATGTTAGGATAATGCCGGCACCTAAAATTGATTTTTCAGACCGGGAGGAGCGTTTGCAATACGTCCTGGAGAGATATAAATGTATGGCTCCCCGTTGCGGCCATTGTGGCAGCTGCGGTATGCCCGACGAGCTGAGACCCGAGGAGGTCTTTGACGATTACATCGAGGGAAAGGTGGAGTTTGTTACGATTGCATCGAAATTGTACGACACTTAGAAATCCGGTTTCACGTCTCCGCGTAGCAGATAGCCTGGGTAGCCGGAAACCTTCAGGGTGTCTCCGGCAATATCGTAGAAGAGAAAGATTTCGCTGTTCAGGGCTAAATATGTATAGAAACCCTTGAAGTCTTCTGTCCTGGCTACCGAAATGCGCCAATGCCCCGTGCGTTTGTCCTGCCAGGCTGTGGTCCAGTCCGTAAGCGTGGGCTCTCCCGATATGAACACGGTGTCTCGCTTGACGAATTTCTCCTCGGAGGACATGCTACCGTCCTCGTTGAGCCGATAGTGGCTGTAGAACAGGCGCGTGTCGGTCCGTACGATGCGGTGCCAGTCGCCGACCAGGAGTTTGTTGTACTTGGCCTGCACTTCCTTTTTCTTGGCGTGCAGCTCGGGGTCGGCCCATTGGGGCTCTTTGCTACAGGCGGTTGCCCAAAACATGCCGCTTAGCAAGGTGATTCCAATTCCGGTTTTTGTCATGATGTATAAAGGTTATTTGTGTCATATAACGTGGTATTTGCCCCAAATATTGTTTGGGGTTCATATTTCGTTTCTTTTTCTTAAATAATACAGAATGGATAAAGAACTTCTTCAGGCTGCCGTGGCAGCCATCACAGCAGCATTGGAACAAGATGCGCAGAACGCCACGCTCTTTCACGAGCGGGGCCGTCTGCGCTTTCAACTGGGCGACGAGGAAGGTGCCATGCAGGACTTGCGTAAGGCGCTGGAACTGAACCCTTCGATAGTCAGCGAACTGGCGAACGGAAGTTTCCAAGGGCAGATCGGCAAATGCCGCTGAAAAAATAACGTAGTAAAAATAAAAAAACAAATACTTGTTTTGATCAAATCATCCCGTAGATTTTTTGAAAACAAGTATTTGTTTTTTCCCTATCTCTTCGCCAAGCCGATTTTCAGGTTCAGCTTGAAGTAGTAGGCCCCGTTCTCGCGCTCCAGAAAACCGTAGTGCGCCTCTTGGGGCGATGCCAGTTCCAGGCGTGCGTGCGACAGGAGGTAATCGGCAAAATCCTGCTCACGCTGACGCGTGAAAAGCACGGGTTCGCTCTGCGGGCCGATAACGAGATAGGCGTCCAGCGGACTTTGTGCGCCCGTAAACTGTTTGGCGGGGCGCATTCCCCATGCCAGGGCAAGCAGGAGCTGACGCAGTTTGTAGCGGTAAAAGCCATGCTTCCTGACCAGTTCGTCCTTCATTTTCAGGGGATTTTGCTCCTGCATGATGGCAACGAGGTCCGTTACCTTGTTCGTGCCGTCCGCGTGCAGGGCGCGCAGCATGGCGCAAAGGATGCGTGGCAGATTGGTGTCCAGCATCAGGAGATTGGCGCGGAACACACGGTCGGCCACGTCGTTGTAGCGCAGCGTGCCGCCATGACTCTCGATGTACAGCATACGCCGTGCCACGTCGGCAGTCCCGTCCTCTTCGCCCAGGGCGTTTATCTTCTGAACGGCCGGCTGACTGAAACGCACGCCTCCTTGTTCCAGCTTGAGGTTGGCTGTTCGTCCGCCGTCCAGCAGTGGCAGCCAAAGTCCCAGGGCGCTTTGTAACCGGACGCCCAGGAAGGGTGTCGAGGGATGAAAGAGGCGGATGTGGAAGGCGGTGCGGTCGTCCGTGCGGGCCTGCAGGTCGAAAATGTCGAGGGCATCCAAGAAGCCTTGCAGGCCGGTAATATCCACTTGCTCCGCTTCGGCGGCGCGATAGCGCTCCACAAGATAGGCTGCCGCTTGGGCGAAATCCTCCCGGGGGATGCGGATGTCGCCACGTGTGCTGTGATGAATGATTACCTCGCTGTCCGCCAGCTGATAGAGGCGTTCGCCGTCATGTTCTACACGGCGGATGGCATTCAGAGGCAAAGCCTCTCCGTCGGGCTTGCCCAAGGCGTTGCCCATGGCGATGCGCCCCTGGCCAAGGAGGTGGAAGAAGGCGTGCAGATGAGCCACCTCGGCACGCGAAACTTGTAGCGTCTCTTCGTTCATTACTTTCGTTATCTTATGTTATATTCCCGGCAAAGGTAGGCATAATTCAACAAAAATCATTATCTTTGTACTTTCTACTATCAAAATACTTTTTTAAAAAACAAGAATATGAGCGACAACAAATACATTGCGGTTAGTTACCGTCTGGAAACCGAGCGCGAGGGTGCCGGGCGTATGCTGACCGAAGAGGCCACTGCAGAGCATCCTTTTGTGTTCATCACGGGCATGGGTCTGGCCCTGGATGCTTTCGAGGCCCGGATCGGCAGCCTGAACGAAGGCGACGAGTTCAGTTTCAGCCTGCAACCCGAGGACGGTTACGGCCCTTACTTCCAGGAGGCCGTGCAGACCTTGCCCGCCAGCGTCTTTGAAATGGACGGCAAAATCGACGAGGCATATATCTACGAGGGTGCGGTAGTACCTTTGCAGAACGCCGAGGGCGAGCGTTTCAACGGCACCATCTCTCAGATTACGCCCACGGAGATTACCGTGGACCTGAACCATCCCTTGGCCGGCCGCACGCTTCACTTCGCGGGCCGCGTTGAGGTGAGCCGTGAAGCCACGATTGAGGAAATGCAGCAGGCTGCCCAGCAGTTGAGCGGCTGCGGTGGCGGTTGCGGTGATTGCGGCGGCGGCTGTGGCGGCGGTTGCGAGAGCGAGGGCGGTTGCGAGAGCGGTGGCTGTGGCGGTTGTTGCAGCAAATAATTTATTTCTGAACATTGTTGGCACATGAACACCTTTGGTAAGATTTTCCGGCTGACCACTTTTGGCGAGAGTCATGGGGAGGCTGTGGGCGGCGTGGTGGACGGCATGCCTGCGGGCATAGCGATAGACGCCGAATTTGTCCAGCGCCAGTTGGATCGCCGGCGTCCCGGACAAAGCCTGCTGACCACAGCGCGCAAGGAAGCTGACCGTGTGGAATTCCTCTCGGGCATCTTCGAGGGCAAGACGACGGGGCATCCCATTGGATTCATCGTGCGTAACGAGAACCAGCACAGCCAGGACTACGAGAACATGCGCGATGTGTTCCGTCCTTCGCATGCGGATTACACCTACAGTCAGAAATATGGTGTGCGTGACCATCGTGGCGGCGGACGTTCCTCGGCACGCGAAACCATCTGCCGCGTGGTGGGTGGTGCGTTGGCGATGTTATGCCTGCGCCAGTTGGGCATCAGCGTCGAGGCCTATACGCAACAGGTGGGGCACATTGCCCTCCCCGGGGATTACACGGACTATGACCTTTCCCAACGCGAACTCAATCCTGTGCGCTGCCCCGATGCCAAGGTGGCGGAGCAGATGGGTGAACTCATCTGGCAGGTGAAGGGCGAGGGAGACACCATTGGCGGTGTCATCGCCTGTGTCGTGAAGGGTTGCCCCGTGGGTTTGGGCGACCCCTCGTTTGGCAAGCTGCATGCCCTTTTGGGTGCGGCCATGCTGAGCATCAACGCCGTCAAGGGCTTTGAATACGGGCGTGGCTTCCAGGGCTTGCACGAACGTGGCAGTCAGCAGAACGATTGCTTCATCCCCGACGGCCAGGGCGGCATCACCACAAGCAGCAACCGCAGTGGCGGTATCCAGGGCGGCATCAGCAATGGCCGGGATATTTATTTCCGCGTGGCCTTCAAACCCGTGGCAACGTTGCTGATGGAGCAGACCACCGTGGACAAGGCGGGCAATGCCACTACGCTGCGTGCCCGTGGACGCCATGATGCCTGTGTGCTGCCCCGTGCCGTGCCCATCGTGGAGGCAATGACAGCGATGGTGTTGCTGGACTGCTATCTGAGGAACAAGACAATATCCCTGTAACATATAATATAAGATACCAAAAGAATGAAACGCCTTATCTCTATTACCCTCTTCACGCTAACAGCCTTGGTTTCCGCCAAGGCGCAGTATGCCAGTACTCCCGGAAGTATATGGCTGAAGAAAATGCCCGGCGACATCAAAAATGAGCAGCAGGCACCCGAATGGAGCCGCCGTCCCGATGACGGCACAGCCTTTTCCCGTGTCAGCCATGCTACGCTGGAACCTTTTACTCCCGTTGCGGGTACCAGCAACGGACGGGCTGTAATCGTGTGCCCCGGAGGCGGTTATCAGATGCTGGCCTATGAGAAAGAGGGACAGGAGGTGGCGCAATGGCTGGCCAAACAGGGGTATAACGCCTATGTCTTGGCTTACCGTATTCCCAACGACCGAAAGGGAGCTTTGGAGGATTTGCAAAGAGCCATCCGCTGCCTGCGCCATCAGGGCGCAAAGAGCGTGGGCGTGATCGGATTCTCGGCGGGCGCGTCATTGGCGACACGTGGCGCGACGAACTGGAAAACGCCGGTCTATGAACCCATAGACAAGGCTATCGACACGCTTTCCTGTAGGCCCGACTTTGCCATGCTCATCTATCCCGCCTATCTGGACGAGGGAGAGGGCGGTACGCTAAGCCCTGACCTGCATGTGGATCAGGACACACCTCCGATGTTCGTTTTCGGAAGCCAGGACGATGTGCGTTACAGCGGCCCCTCGTGCAAGACCATCCTGAAGGCGATGCAGGAGGCTTCCGCCCCCATCGAAATGCACTACCTCCACCAAGCCGGCCATGGCTACGGCATGCGACGCGGGGCCGGCCTTGTCTGGCCTGCGCTGGCCGAACAGTGGTTGAAGGCGGTGCATAAATAATCCTTAGGCGTAATCTGTGCGGGATTCATTTTTTTTATATATCTTTGTGCACGGATTGAACCAAAAATTTTGCAGACTTATGGCAAATGGCAAAGTAGATGCCCTCTTGGGCATTGTCTTCGGAGATGAGGGCAAGGGAAAAGTCGTTGACTTCTTCACCCCGCGCTATGACATCGTGGCTCGTTTCGCAGGCGGTCCCAACGCCGGACACACCATCATCTTCAATGGTAAGAAATTCGTACTGCGCAGTATCCCTTCCGGTATTTTCGACGAGGGGAAACTGAACATCATCGGGAATGGCTGCGTTGTCGCTCCCGACCTTTTTATGCTTGAGGCGCAGGAACTGGAGCAGGCCGGCTATGACCTGAAGAACCGTCTGCATATCAGCAACCGCGCTCATCTGATTCTGCCGACGCACCGTGTGCTGGATCGTGCCTTGGAAGCCTCGAAAGGTAAAAACAAAGTGGGCACCACGGGCAAGGGCATCGGCCCTACGTATAGCGAGAAGGCGGCGCGGACAGGACTGCGTGTGGGCGACATTGCCGGCAGTTTCCAGGAGAAATACGAGGCCTTGAAGCAGAACCATCTGCGTCAGATTGCCAATCTGGGCTATACCGACTTCGATATTACGGAGGAGGAACAGACGTGGCTGCGTGGTGTCGAGTATATGCGTGGCTTCGTGCTGACGGACACGGAAACAGCCTTGAACGAAGCCTTGGCCCAGGGCAAGCGCATCCTGGCCGAGGGCGCCCAAGGCACGCTTCTGGACATCGACCACGGTACCTATCCTTTTGTGAGCAGCAGCTCTACCACCTGTGGCGGCGTATGCACCGGACTGGGCGTTCCGCCCCGTGCGATCGGCGAGGTGTTCGGCATCTTTAAGGCCTATAGCACACGTGTGGGCGCAGGTCCCTTCCCCGTCGAACTGTTCGACGAAACGGGTGATAGGATTCGCGACATTGGTCGTGAATATGGTGCTGTTACGGGTCGCAACCGCCGCTGTGGCTGGTTGGACTTGGTGGCGCTCCGACATACCATTGTCATTAACGGTGTTACGCAACTCATCATGATGAAGAGCGATGTCCTGGACAGTTTTCCCGTCATCAAGGCCTGCGTGGCTTACGAAAAAGATGGGGTGCGGACGCAGACCATGCCCTACGACACCGAAGGCTGGCAGGCGGTTTACGAAGAGCTGCCGGGCTGGCAAGCAGATTTGACACAATGCAAGACGGAGGAAGAACTTCCCCAGAAGTTCAAGGACTACGTGGCCTACATCGAGAGGCAGGTGGGCTGTCCCATCACCATCCTCAGCGTAGGCCCTGACAGAGAGCAAACCATCGTGCGAAGCCTGTAACGGCTTCGCATTTTGTTTTCATAATATAAATTACAAACTATGCAACAAGGATTTGATAACGACAAGTACATCCGTATTCAAAGCGAACACATCAAGGAACGCATCGCTCATTTTCGTGGCAAGCTGTACCTGGAATTAGGCGGAAAACTCTTTGACGACCATCATGCCAGCCGGGTGTTGCCGGGCTTTCAGCCCGACAGCAAACTGCGAATGTTGGCGCAGTTGCAGGACCAGATAGAAATCGTGATTGTCATCAGTGCCGAGGACATAGAGCAGAACAAGATACGTGCGGATCTGGGAATCACCTATGACGAGGACGTGTTGCGTCTGCGCGAGGAATTCCAGAGCCGCGGCTTTATGGTGGGGAGCGTGGTGATTACGCATTACGACGGACAGCGTGCCGCCGATGCCTACCGCCAACGTCTGACACGCTTGGGCATCCCCTCGTACGTACATTATCTGATCAACGGCTATCCCCATAACGTGGAGTTCATCGCCAGTGCGGATGGTTTTGGCAAGGATGATTACGTGGAAACCACCCGTCCCCTGGTGATCGTTACTGCTCCCGGTCCGGGTAGCGGCAAGATGGCCGTGTGCTTGAGCCAGCTGTACAACGAACATGTCCATGGTGTGGAGGCCGGTTATGCCAAGTTCGAGACATTCCCCGTTTGGAACCTACAGTTGAAGCATCCCGTGAATATCGCCTACGAGGCCGCCACGGCCGACCTGAACGATATAAATATGATTGACCCCTTCCATCTGGAAGCCTATAACAAAATTGCCATCAACTATAACCGGGATATCGAAATCTTCCCCGTTCTGGATGCCCTGTTCCGCGGTATCTATGGGCATAACCCCTACAAGTCGCCCACGGACATGGGCGTGAATATGGTGGGCTTCTGCATTTCGGACGACGAGGTGTGCTGTCGTGCCAGTCATGACGAAATTATCCGTCGCTATTACGATGCCACGAACCGCTATGCCTTGGGTGCCGACAACGAGCAGGAGGTGCGCAAGATAAAAAGCCTGATGGGTCAGGCGGGCATCAACACGGATATGCGTCGCGTTACCGTGGCCGCCAAGCGTCGTCGCGACGAGGAGGGTGTTCCCTGTGCTGCCATAGAATTGCAGGACGGCACGATGATAACCTCTAAGAGTTCGCCCTTGCTGGGCCCCAGTGCCGCGCTTATCCTGAACGCCACCAAACATCTGGGTGATATAGATCACGAGGCACGCCTCATCCCGCAGAACATGATAGAGCCTATTCAGACAACGAAGACCAAGTATCTGGGTGGTCAGAACCCCCGTTTGCATACCGACGAGGTGTTGGTGGCCCTCAGCGTGCTTTCCCAGCAGGACGAGAATTGTACGCGTGCCTTGGAGCAGTTGCCTAAGCTGCGTGGCTGTCAGGTACACTCCACGGTGATGTTGAGCGAGGTTGACAGAAAGATTTTCAAACGTCTGGGTGTGGGGCTGAGTTGTGAGCCGGTACGCAAGAAGTCGTAACAAATGCAAAGGAAACAATGCAATTTGGTTACATTTATTGCGTTGTTAAGGATATTTTTCCTACATTTGCAAAACACAGGTGTCGTAATAACACAAAAGAAGTAGACAAAGGATGAGAGTTCTGAAATTTGGAGGTACCAGCGTTGGCTCAGCAGCCAGTGTGCTGAGCGTTAAGAATATCGTAGAGAAAGCCGCTCAAGAGGAGCAAGTGATAGTTGTCGTAAGTGCTTTGGGAGGCATTACGGACAGGCTTCTTAAGACGGCTGATTTAGCCTTTCAGGGCGACTCTCAGTATAGAAAGGAGTTCGATGACATTCTGGAACGCCATGAAAAGATGGTGCAGGAGATTATTCCCGGGGGCAAAGAACGTTTTGCCCTGTGGGCGGTGGTCAGCCAGCTTCTGGAAGAACTGCGCAGCATTTATCATGGTGTCTATCTCATCCGCGACCTCAGCGAGCGCACGCGATCTACGATTGTCAGCTATGGCGAGCGTATCAGCAGCAATATCGTGGCTACGCTGATCGAGGGGGCGGAATGGTATGATAGCCGGGAGTTTATCAAGACGGAGTTCAAGGCCGGCAAGAACCGTCTGGCCACGGAACTTACATACAGTCTTGTACGCCAGACCTGGAGTCAGGAGAATACGCCGCGTATCAGCGTGCTTGGCGGTTTCATCAGCACGGATGCGGATAATGGCGAGGTTACCAATCTGGGACGCGGCGGCAGCGACTATACGGCTGCCATCATTGCTGCGGCCTTGCATGCACGCCAGTTGGAGATATGGACGGACGTGGACGGTTTTATGACGGCCGACCCACGAGTCATCTCCTCGGCCTACGTGATTCCTGAACTGAGTTACGTCGAGGCAATGGAACTGTGCAATTTCGGCGCCAAGGTCATCTATCCGCCGACGATCTATCCCGTTTGCATCAAAAACATCCCTATCCTTATCAAGAATACGTTTAATCCCTCGGCACCGGGTTCCGTTATCAAACAGAGCGTGGCGCGGGATGCAGAACGTTCCATCAAGGGTATCAGCAGCATCAAGGGCACCACGCTGATTACCATTGCGGGTCTGTCAATGGTGGGTGTCATCGGTGTCAACCGTCGTATCTTCGGTTGCCTGGCCCAAGAAGGCATATCTGTGTTTATGGTCTCACAGGCCAGTTCGGAGAGCAGCACCTCGTTGGGTGTTAAGGACGAGGACCGCGAACGGGCGTGCCAAGTGCTGGACAAGGAGTTTGAGAAGGAGATTGCCGACGGCAGCATGTTCCCGGCACAAGCCGAGAGCGGACTGGCTACCGTGGCCGTTGTGGGCGAACACATGAAACACACGCCGGGCATTGCCGGCAAATTGTTTGGCACACTGGGTCGGTCGGGCATCTCTGTGATTGCCTGTGCGCAGGGTGCGTCGGAAACGAATATCTCCTTTGTTATTCAGGAAACGTTCCTGCGCAAGGCACTGAACGTAATCCATGACAGTTTCTTCCTGAGCGAATACAAGGTGTTGAACCTTTTCGTTTGTGGTGTGGGCACAGTGGGAAGCAGTCTGCTCTCTCAGATCGCCCAACAGCAAGCAAAACTGAAGGAGGAACTGAGATTGGACCTTCGTGTCGTTGGTATCGCCAGCGGACACAATGCGATGTTCAACCGTAGCGGACTCAATCTGGAACATTGGCAACAGGACTTGAAGCAGGCTCCCGCCAGCAACAATGAGCGGTTGCGCGAAGAGGTTATCGGGATGAATATCTTTAATAGTGTCTTTGTCGACTGCACGGCATCGCCTCATCTGCCCGACCTCTACGAAGAAATGCTTACGCACAATATCAATGTGGTTGCTGCCAACAAAATTGCTGCCAGCGGTCCTTACGAGACCTACAAACGATTGAAGGAAACAGCCAAGGCGCGTGGCGTGAAGTTCGTTTTCGAGACGAACGTGGGTGCCGGTCTGCCAATTATCCGTACAATCAACGATCTTGTGCATACGGGCGATAAGGTGTTGCGTATCGAGGCCGTGTTGAGTGGCACGCTGAATTATATCTTCAACATGCTCTCGGCCGAGGTGCCCTTCAGTCAAACCGTGCGTATGGCGCAGGAAATGGGTTTCAGCGAGCCGGACCCTCGTATCGACCTCAGTGGCAAGGACGTGTTGCGCAAACTCGTTATCCTTTGCCGTGAGGCAGGCTACAAAATTGAGCAGGAAGATGTGGAACAGCACCTCTTTGTGCCTCAGGAGGTCATGAAAGGCACGAAGGAGGAATTCTGGGAGAAGCTGCCCTCGCTGGATGCCAAATTCGAGGAGATGCGTGCTCCCCTGGCGGCCTTGGGCAAGAAATGGCGCTATGTTGCTACCATGGAAAATGGTAAGGCAAGCACCGGACTCAAGGAAATTCCTTTGGGACATCCTTTCTATGAACTGGAGGGCTCAAACAATGTCGTTATGCTTACCACAGACCGTTATAACAAGTACCCCATGCTCATTCAGGGCTATGGTGCCGGTGCTAACGTAACGGCGGCAGGTGTGTTTTCTGACATTCTCTCTTTGGCATAGTATTTGCGTATGAAGTATATCATTATCCTTGGCGATGGCATGGCGGATTGGAAGATAGAATCCCTTGCCAATCGTACTGTCCTGGAAGCCGCCCACACACCGAATATGGATCTCTTGGCCCGTCGGGGTGCTATGGGTTTGCTGCAAACCGTGCCCGAGGGCTTTCATCCCGGGAGTGAAGTAGCCAACAGCAGTATCTTGGGCTATGACCAGAAGGTCGTTTTCCAAGGCCGCGGCCCGTTGGAGGCGGCTTCTATTGGCATTGATTTGGACCCTACCGACCTTGCCATGCGCTGCAACTTTGTGTCGCTTCAGGGAGACCTTCTCAAGAATCATTCCTGTGGGCGATTGGAAACTGCGGATGCGGATATTCTGATACGTTATCTGAATGAACATCTGAGTTCTGAGTCTGTCCGCTTCTATACGGGCACCCAGTACCGTCATTTGTTGGTGATAAAGGGAGGCAGCAGCCGTATTGCCTGCACACCGCCACACGACATCCCCCTCAAGCCTTGGGCGGAATATTTACCCCAGGCGCTTGAAACTGCGGCCGAACCTACTGCACGTTTGTTATGCGACCTGATGCGTGCAAGCCGGCATTTGCTGGCAGCACATCCCTTGAACAAGATGCGCGTGTCGAATGGTCAGGATCCGGCGAACAGTATATGGCCGTGGGGCGGAGGATTCCGCCCTGCCATGCAGACCATTCCCCAGCGTTTTCCACATATCAGACGCGGGGCGGTGATTACGGCTGTCGACCTCATTCGTGGCATCGGCCGCTATGCAGGCTTGGATGTTATTCACGTACCTGGAGCAACGGGTCTTTGGGACACCAACTATGAGGGCAAAGCCCAAGCGGCCCTTGAGGCGCTACGCGAGCACGACTTCGTTTATGTACATGTCGAGGCCAGTGACGAGGCGGGTCATGACGGTGATCTTGCGCAAAAGTTGCAAACCGTAGAGAACCTGGACCAACGTCTCATCGCTCCCTTGCTCAAGGCCTTGGGATGTGAAGTGGGCACAGACACAGAGAACGCCCCGCTTACTTTTGACGGTGAGCCGGTTGCCATCGCGGTTTTGCCCGACCATCCTACGCCTGTGGCTTATCGCACCCACACGGCCGAGCCGGTACCTTTCCTGATCCTTCGTCCTGAAACTGTTCCCGATGCCGCGAGTCATTACAGTGAAGCCGAAGGGGCCAAGGGACGCTATGGCACCTTGCAGGGTGATGAGTTTATCCGGCTTTTTCTCGAGAAATAGAAGCAAAGAAGTTTCCTTTTAATATTACATACAGATATGTTTTACTACAGCACCAACGCCCAGGCTCCCTTGGCCACTTTGAAGAAAGCCGTGCAGAAAGGTCTTGCCGAGGACCGTGGCCTTTATATGCCCCAGCGCTTGCCTTCGCTCAGCGCACAGTTCCTTGGCTCCATGAAGAATCTTTCGCTCAGTGAGATTGGTTTTCAGGTCGCCAGGGCTTTCTTTGGTGAAGACGTGGAAGAGACCGCGCTTCGACGTATCGTTGACGAGACACTCTGTTTTCCCATCCCCTTGCGTGAGGTGGAAAAGAACATCTATGCCTTGGAACTTTTCCATGGCCCTACACTGGCTTTCAAGGATGTGGGCGCGCGCTTTATGGCACGCATGCTGCAATATTTCCGTCATGCCGAGGGCGACGGACGTACGGTGAACGTTCTGGTGGCTACCAGTGGAGACACGGGTTCGGCGGTGGCCAACGGTTTCTTGGGTGTAGAGGGTGTGCGTGTCTTTGTGCTTTATCCCAAGGGAGGCGTCAGTCCTATTCAGGAGTGCCAGTTTACTACTTTGGGCAAGAATATTACCGCTATCGAAGTGGACGGTGTCTTTGACGACTGTCAGGCGCTTGTGAAGTCCGCCTTTATGGATGCAGAACTGAATCAACACATGGTGCTCACTTCGGCCAATAGCATCAATGTGGCTCGCTTTTTGCCCCAAAGTTTCTATTATTTCCATGCCATTGCACAGCTGCAACAGTTGGGCTTTGATGGCAACGAGGTGGTTTGCTGTGTGCCCAGTGGTAATTTCGGCAATCTCTGCTCCGCCCTCTTTGGACACAAGATGGGACTTCCCATGAAGCGTTTTATCGCTGCCAACAACGAAAACGATACTTTCTTCCGCTACCTCCAAAGCGGAGTGTATGAACCTAAGCATAGCGTGGCTACCATCGCCAATGCCATGGACGTAGGCGATCCCTCTAATTTCGCCCGCATCTATGAGCTGTACGGTAAAGATGTGGATGCCATTCGCGCCAATATCAGTGCCCTTCGTTATAGCGACGAGGAGATTTCAGAAACCATGTGCCAGTGTATGCAGCAGACAGGGTATATCCTTGACCCTCATGGCGCCTGCGGCTACCGTGCCTTGAAGGAAAGCCTCCGGAGAGACGAGGTGGGCTTCTTCTTGGAAACGGCTCATCCGGCCAAGTTCCGCGACACCGTACAGCGCATCACGGGCCATGAGGTGCCTATTCCGGAACGCCTGCAAGCCTTTATGCAGGGAACGAAGCAGAGCATTGCTTGTCAGAAAGACTTTGAGGCTTTCAAAGATTTGCTTCTGCGGACTTAATCCCCCTTTTTAAAATGTTATTATGTTATTGATACAAGAAATACTGAACAAACTGGGTATCGAGCAGTTGAATGAAATGCAGCTCCAAGCCCATAAAACCATACGGACAGGGAGTAATACCCTTATCCTAAGTCCCACGGGTAGTGGAAAGACTTTAGCCTATCTGCTGCCTGTACTCGAAAAAATCAATCCGTCTGATGCTCGCGTGCAGGCCGTTATCCTGGTGCCTTCACGCGAGTTGGCGCTTCAGACACATCAGGTGGCGGCGCGAATCGGAGGAGTCCGTACCTTGCCTCTCTATGGTGGACGTTCCGCTATGGAGGACCATCGCGACATCAAGGCGAAGCAGCCTCAGGTGGTTATCGCCACGCCGGGCAGAATGTTGGACCATCTGACGAAGGGCAATGTGGTGGCGGATGCCGTCATGACGCTTGTCATTGATGAGTTTGACAAAAGTCTGGAACTGGGTTTCCATGACGAAATGAAAGCCGTTGCGGATTTCCTGACCCATGTGCGCCAGCGAATTCTGCTTTCGGCCACTGATAGCGATGACCTTCCCGGCTTTATTGGTGATATGCGCAATGCCCAACGCCTGGATTACCGTGATAAGCAGCAAGCATCGCAGCGCATCTGGGAATATGTGGTGCAAAGTCCCGTCAAGGATAAGTTGGAAACCTTGGGTGTTCTGCTCCGTTCTTTGGGCAGTCGGCGCAGCATCGTCTTTCTGGGCTTCCGCGAGAGTGTGGAACGTGTGGAGAACTATCTGGCACGCATGGGCTTTGGCGTTACCAGTTTCCATGGCGGCATGGAACAGAAGATACGCGAGCGCAACCTGTTCCGCTTCGTTTCTGGCAGTGCCAATATCCTGGTGAGCACGGACTTGGCTTCGCGTGGTCTGGATATTCCCGCAGTGGACAATGCCATTCACTACCATCTGCCCATGAATGCGGAAACCTATACCCACCGTATTGGCCGCACGGCGCGCTGGGATGCAGAGGGAGCCTCCTATCTAATCCTTGGTCCCGAGGAACAATGGGACGGTACGGAGGAGATGACACGTTGGGAAGCTCCTGAGAAATTGCCGATGGTGGAACAGCCTGTTTGGGAAACGCTTTATATTGGCCGTGGGAAACGAGACAAACTTTCGCGTGGCGATGTTGCGGGTTTCCTTATGAGAGTGGCCGGCCTTGAGAAGCAGGACGTGGGGCAGATAACGCTTCATGACCATCATGCCTTTGTAGCCATCACCCGTACACGTGTCTCTGAAACCTTGGCACGCATCCGTAATCAGAAGATCAAGGGCATGAAGACCATCATAGAACGTGCCATGTACTAAATCTCCCTTGGGCTGATGAGTAACAAGAAAGTTACATTGGTGTTAAGCAGTGGCAACGCACGTGGTTTTGCCCACATAGGCGCAATAGACGCCTTGCTGGAGCGTGGTTATGAAATCACCTCCGTGGCAGGTACAAGCATCGGTTCGATGATTGCCGGGATGTACGCGACGGGTGAGATGGATGTGTTCAAGGAGTGGCTTTACAACCTGGACCGTCCGAAGGTGGCTTCGCTCATCGACCTTTCTCTTAGCATGACGCATCTGGTCAAGGGCGAGCGTGTGTTTCGTGCGATGCGCGAGCAGGTGGCTGACCGTCCCATTGAGTCGCTGCTTATCCCTTATCGTGCTGTGGCTACGGACATCAATACGTACAGCGAAGTGGTCTTTGATCACGGTAGCCTGTACCGTGCCATCCGTGCCAGTATCTCTATTCCTTCGCTCTTCCGTCCTGTTCGTAGCGGGAAACGCTTGCTTATTGATGGTGGGGCGACGAATCCCCTTCCTCTCAATCGTGCTGTACGTACGCCCGGCTCCTTGTTGGTAGCGGTGGATGTCAGTGCTCCGGGCGACCACACGAACGAGAAGAAAGAACTTGTTCAGCCAAGTCCCAACCGTTGGTTGCCGGAATTTGTCCTCAAACGTTTCCCCTCGCTGGTGAATCAGGGAGTGAAGGAGGAGTACGAGGAAACAGACTTCAACTACGTATCGCTGCTATCACAGACCTTTTCTGCGATGATTGCCAGCAACACGGCGTTGATGCTGAAGCTTTGTCCGCCGGATATGCTGCTCTCTATCCCTGTCAATCGTCTTGAAAGCTTTGATTACGACAAGGCAGAGTCCATCGCGCAAGTGGGCTATACGGAAATGATGCGCGTCATTAACGAATACGAAGAACAACATGCTTAGGTTCCTTCCTTTTCTGTTTGTCCTTATCGCCATTGTGGTCTTTGCCGCATGGAGCTTAGTGCGGTTGCTGCCATTGGAATCGCGCGGCGTGTTTGTAGGGACTGCTTTGCTTTCCCTTTTGGTGTTAGCTCTTTTTGTCCTTACGCTGTTGCCTCTTTTGGATGCCTTCCCCATGCCGTTAAGCGTTGCCCTGTACGAAGTGGGCAATACCCTTCTGGTTGCCTCGCTTTACATGGCATTCTTTTTTCTGTCGCTGCGTGTGCTGCGCCTCATCCCCTTGGTGCGTGATGTTGTTGCCGATTTGTGGCTGGAGCATTGTTGGCTGACTTTCGTCGTGTCGATAGTGAGCATGGGTGTGCTGATGTTTGCCGGCTACGGCAATTACATGAACAAGCGTCGTGTCGCGCTTAGCCTGCCAGTCAGGGGCTTGAGCGAACATCGGCGCATTGTCATGCTTAGCGACCTCCATTTGGGTTATCATAACCGTGCCGGTGAAGTCCGTAGGTGGGTTGCATTGGTGAATGCGGAGAAGCCTGACATTGTGGTTATCGCAGGCGACCTTGTCGATCATAGTTCACGAGCTGTCTTGCAGCAGGACATCATGTCCGAGTTGCGTAACATAGAGGCTCCTGTCTATGCCTCCTTGGGCAACCACGAATATTTTGCTCCCATGGCGGACGTGATGCGAATCTTGCGGGAAAGCAATATTACCTTGCTGCGGGACAGTGTGGTGCAGGATAAGGGCCTATATATAATAGGTAGGGACGATAGGGTGAATGTCCGTCGCCAATCCTTGAAAGCCTTGATGCTGCAGGTGCCTCCGGGCGCTGCGACCATCCTCTTGGACCACCAACCCTATCATTTGGAGGAAGCCGAGCAAGCAGGCATTACCCTTCAGCTGAGCGGGCACACGCATCATGGCCAGTTCTGGCCCGGTTCCTGGATAACGGAGAGAATCTATGAGAAAGCCCATGGCTATCTGAGGAAAGGAAATACGCATTATTACGTGTCCAGCGGCATGGGTATTTGGGGAGCCAAGGTGCGCCTGGGGACGCAGAGCGAATACATTGTCATTGATCTTATAAAGGAATAAAATGCTTCTTTTCTTACGTCGTTACACTTTGCCGGTGGCTATTGTGGTGGGCAGTCTGGTTTTTGCCCTTTTTCATGAGTTTGCCGTCTTGCAGCCCATAGCAAAGGCCTATGTGCCTTGGAACAATACCGTTTTGAGCATGCTGAATTTTATTGTGCTCTATTTTACGTTCTGTAAAATCAACTTCCAGCGCATGCGCCCAAGGCGATGGCACGCACATGTGATTGTCGCACAGTTGTTCTTGGCTGTTTGTGTGCTGAGCATTGCGTTTGTGCTTCGGGACAGCCCCGGCTTGTCCCTTCTTTCTCAGGCTGCGCTTGTATGTGTCGTAGCCCCTTCGGCCAGTGCGGCTGCCGTGGTAACCGCCAAACTTGGTGGCGACTTGGAGCAAATGATAACATTCACCCTTTTGAGTAACGTTTTTTGCGCCATGCTTATCCCCTCTTTGTTGCCTTATTTGCCGGGTGCCGCCGCGGAACACGATATTACACCCATGTCGCTTGCCCTAAGTATGCTGTGGCGTGTGGTGATGGTTTTGTTAGTGCCTATGCTGGTCGCATGGCTTACGCGTGTTTTGCTGCCCCGTCTGCATCGTGCCATCGTGGATTTCCGTAACCTGAGTTTTTACGCTTGGGCGGTGAGCCTGATGGTGGTCAGCGGTACCGCTGTGAAGGGGGTTGTGGATTTGTGGGACGATACGCCCGGCTGGCTTCTCTTCGCTGTTGCCACCGTAGGCCTTCTGATTTGCGGCATTCAGTTTTTCATTGGCAGACGTTTGGGAACCCTTACCTTACATCGCATTGAGGGCGGTCAAGGTTTGGGACAAAAGAACACGGTCTTTGCCATTTGGCTGTCCGCTTCTTTTCTTCATCCTCTTGCTTGCCTTGGTCCCGGCTGTTACATTCTGTGGCAGAATCTGATCAATAGCTGGCAGATTCGCAAGGCGGAGAAAAAGTTGAACCCTGTAGCGTAGAAGATTATGATCAGGAAATTAAGGGAAAAAATGCAGTTGCGCGATACGCCGTTTGTAGAACTGATGGTGCGCCGCATCTTTAATGTGCTTATCGTAGCGAATCCTTACGATGCCTTCATGTTGGAGGATGACGGGCGTGTGGACGAGAAGATCTTTCAGGAGTATGCCCAGCTGGGTTTGCGCTTTCCTCCACGCTTTATCCAGGTGGCAAGCCAGGAGGAGGCCGAGCAGGAAATGGAGGGGGTAACCCCCGACCTGATTATCTGTATGCCGGGTACTGACAACAGCGATGCCTTTGACATCGCGAAGAATATCAAGGAAGCCCATCCCACCATCCCCATCGTGGTGCTGACGCCCTTTAGCTACGGCATCACGCGTCGTATGCAGGATGAGGATTTGTCTATCTTTGAGTACGTGTTCTGTTGGTTGGGCAATACGGATCTGTTGTTGTCCATCATCAAGCTCATCGAGGATCAGATGAACCTGGAACACGATATCGAGGTGGGCGGCGTTCATATGCTGATGCTCGTAGAGGATAATATCCGCTTCTACAGTTCCATCCTTCCTTATCTCTACAAGTACGTCTTGCAGCAGTCGCAGGCCTTTGCCAACGAGGCCTTGAACTCTCATCTGGAAACGCTGCGCATGCGTGGCCGCCCCAAGATTGTCTTGGCGCGTAGTTACGAGGAGGCGTGGAATTTGTACGAGCGTTTCAGTGACCATACGTTGGGCGTTATCAGCGACTGCCGTTTCATGAAGGGCGGAGTGATTGACGAGCAGGCCGGTTTCAAACTACTGAAAAGCATCCGCAAGATAGACCCCTTCGTTCCTTTGGTGATGGAGAGCAGCGAAAGCGAGGCCGCCGGTATGGCAGAGGCGTGCACGGCCAGTTTCATCGACAAGAACAGCAAGAAGATAGACCAAGACCTCAGGACTATCCTGAGCAAGTATTTTGGCTTTGGGGATTTTATCTTCCGCGATCCGCGGACCATGGAGGAGGTGTGCCGCTGCCGCAACCTGAAGGATCTGCAGGAGCACATCTTCAGCGTGCCCGCAGAGAGTCTTATGTACCACGTCTCGCACAACAATGTATCGCGCTGGTTGTGTTCGCGTGCCCTGTTCCCGATTTCCGAGTTTCTGAAGCATATCACGCTGGACGACCTCCAGGATATTGATGCCCATCGGCAGATTATCTTTGATGCCATCGTCGCTTACCGTCGCATGAAGAACCAGGGCGTTGTGGCCGTCTTTCAACGCGAGCGTTTCGACCAATACAGTAACTTTGCGCGAATAGGCGACGGTTCGCTTGGCGGCAAGGGCCGTGGTCTGGCTTTCCTGGATAATATCATCAAACGGCATCGCGAGCTGACTTCGCAGCCGGGAGTCGAACTGACGATTCCCAAGACCGTCGTGCTGTGTACGGATGTCTTTGACGAGTTCATGGACACCAACGAGCTTTATCAGGTGGCGTTGACAGACCTTGCCGATGAAGACATACTGCGCTATTTCCTTCATGGCCGCCTTCCCCAGCGTCTGTTGGCGGATTTGGTGGCCTTTCTGGATGTCGTGAAATCGCCCATTGCCATTCGGAGCAGTTCGCTTTTGGAAGACAGCCATTACCAGCCATTCGCAGGTGTCTATAACACGTACATGATACCTTATGTGAATGATAGTTATGAACGTCTGGAACTGCTTGCAAATGCCATCAAGGCGGTGTATGCCAGTGTCTTTTTCCGTGCCTCGAAGGATTACATGACAGCCACGTCGAATGTGATCGACCAGGAGAAAATGGCCATCATCCTGCAAGAGGTGGTAGGTAGGGAACACGGTACGCGCTTTTATCCCACCATGAGCGGTGTGGCCCGCAGCCTGAACTATTATCCTTTGGGCGACGAACAGCCCGAGGAGGGCACTGTCAGCCTGGCTTTGGGCTTGGGGAAGTATATCGTGGATGGCGGCCAAAGCCTGCGGCTCAGCCCCTATCATCCCGACAAGATCTTGCAGACGAGCGAAATGGAAATCGCCTTGCGCGAGACGCAAACCCATTTCCTGGCTCTGGACCTCACCTGCAAGACTTTGGATTTCAAAACCGACGACGGATTCAATCTGAGCCGTTGCACGGTGCGTCAGGCCGAGGCTGACGGGGAATTGCAGTGGATATGTTCTACCTACGACCCCGTGGACCAATGTATCTACGATGGGTTCTACGAGGGGCGTAACCGTAAGATCATCTCCTTTGCCGGCGTGTTGCAGCATAACGTCATTCCACTGCCCAAGGTGCTGCAGCTGGTGCTGGAGAAAGGGCAGGCGGAGATGCGCCGCTCCGTCGAGATTGAGTTTGCGATGAACATGAACGCCGACCGCACGGCATCCTTCTATCTCTTGCAGATACGTCCCATGGTGGACCACCGCATGAGCCTGGACGAGGACATCAGCCTGATACATGAGGAAGGTTGTCTCCTGAAGAGCAATCTGGCGATTGGGCAGGGAATCGTGGATGACGTGCGGGATGTCGTCTATGTACGCACCGAGGGCTACCGCCCCTCTATCAATTCTCAGATTGCGGAAGAGGTGGAGCGCATCAACCGCCGTTGCCTGCAAGAGAATATCAATTATGTCCTTGTAGGGCCCGGTCGCTGGGGCTCCAGCGACCCTTGGCTGGGTGTTCCCGTCAAATGGCCGCACATCAGCGGGGCGAAGGTAATTGTGGAGGCCGGACTGGAGGATTTTCAGGTGGACCCCAGTCAGGGTACCCATTTCTTTCAGAACCTGACTTCATTGGGCGTAAGCTATTTCACCATCAATGCTTTCCGGGGCGACGGGGTCTATCAGGAACAATGGTTGGAACAGTTGCCGGCCGTTCAGGAAACGGAGCATGTGCGCCATGTCCGTTTTCCGAATCCATTGAGTATCAAGGTGGATGGTTTGCACCGCCTTGGCGTTGTGCAACCTCAGGCACAGGACTTGATTTTGAAATAGCATATCTGAAAAAAGCACCCTTCAAGGGTGCTTTTTTTGTCCGTACTTTAGTCCTCAAAAAACATATAATAGTTTTGGACAAAATAAATATATGTTTTTCCAAAAAATCTATCCCAAAGGTTCAAAAAATGGCAGAACATTGCAAATGGGTTGTGAGTCAGTCGGTTCTGATTTTTAAGCCATTTGGCGGAAAACCTTGAAAAGACAGGTTTATGCCAACTTCGGACAGAGCAGCGTTACCAAAACATTATCTCCCCTTCTGAAAACAGGGATCAGGAAAAGTGGTAACGAACAGGGCAAAATCCGATCTGAACCTATAGGATTATCTTCGACAAAGATACTTTGATGGCAGGAAAGAAGCAAATAAATCGTACCCAGTTTCTTTACCATTGAACGACAATGTTTTGCGTAGCAACAAATAACCTGACGATAAATAGTTTTGTAAACCGTAAAAGTCAGAGTTATGCGTAGTACGTTTAAGGTTCTGTTCTACCTCAAAAAGAACGCTCCCAAGAAGAACGGTTCCGTTCCCGTGATGTGCCGTGTCACCATCGACGGCACCATTGCCCAGTTCAGTTGCAAATGCGACATCCATCCCGATTTGTGGGACGATGAACTGTCCCGCCTGTTGCATATCAACCGGCGCACGTTGCAGGATTATCGCAATATGGGGAGAATCTCCTTTATCAAGTTAGGCGGAAAGGTACTCTATCGGGAAGAAGATGTGGAAAAACTGTTGCAGGAGAATTATCGCCCTCGGTTTGAGAAGCCTTGACAGAGAAACAGGCAGCAAGACAAGAGTTTCTTACTGCCTGTTCTCATATTCAGTTGTACCATTCGCCTTTAGTATAGCACACGAGTAGCGGAGGATCTGTTCTCTTCTTCTCGGTCAGTCTTCCGATTATCCATATACGGAAACTCTTTGCCTGTGGAGAGGCAAAGCGAAACGACAGCATCGTTATCATTTCAATGTTGTATATTTTTCGTCCATATTACAATGTATTTAATGGCACCAACAGTGGTGCACGGACAAAAATAAACCAAAGAAACAGTGTGCGTTATAGGTTTGGGATAACTGCGTACTTGTGGCGTCGATATGGACGGAAGTGGCCGGATGTCGGGACAGAACAAAACGAGCGGAGCATACCAAAGGCATACTCCGCTCGTTCTTGTCGATACGACCCCGTGTTTTCAGGTCATGGCGAGTATATGTCGGATTTTACATTTTTCCGGCATTACTCCGTCTGTACTCTGTAGGTGTGACACCGTAGGTATTCTTGAATGTCCGTACAAAGTTGGAATAGTCGTTAAAGCCGCATCTGTCGGCTATTTCTCCGAAACTCATCCGTGAGTCTCCGTCAAGAAGACTCTTGGCTTTCTTTATTTTCACACGCTGGATATAGACCTTCGGGGTGCTGCCCGTAAGAGCGTTTATCTTGCGGTAGAACTGTCTGTCGCTCATACACATGGCCGATGCAATCTGCGACACCTCTATATCCTTTCCGCGATTGAGCTGGAGGTATATGACATCCGACACTTTGGCAAGAAAGCGTAGATCGGCTGCACGTCTTTGTATGGCTTCTTCATCTTCGTCATCCTGATGTGCTGTCATCATTTGTGCGTATTTCTTGCGCAGCAACTGTCGTCCTTCGATCAGCTTTTCCACCCTTGTGCGCAGTTCTTCGGCATTGAACGGCTTGGCGAGATAGGCGTCTGCCCCGGCTTCCAGTCCGCGTATGCGCTCCTCCTCCGTAATCTTCGCCGTGACGACGATGATGGGAATATGGTTGGTAATCTCGTTGCCGCGTACCTGCCGGCACACCTCCAGACCGTCCATGCCGGGCATCATCAGGTCGGTGATGATGAGGTCGGGCACCAGTTCCTGCGCCTTTTCCAGTCCCGCCTTACCGTTCTCCGCATAGCTAACGGCGTAGCGGTCGGCAAACTGCGAACCGATATAGGCTGCGATGTCGCGGTTGTCCTCGATGACGAGCAG
>JAQYEW010000007.1 GCA_028723455.1 Prevotellaceae bacterium
CAAAATATTTCAATAACTTTGTCTTCGGTGATCATAGCGATTTTTGTTTGTAATCCTTTGTTTTTTAGTACTATAAAGTTACAACAAATTTCGCTAATCACCAAATTTATAAGCACTTACAATTCGTCGAACTCACGTTAATTATGACTAAAGATAAAGCAAAATTCCAACTGGAACCTGGTTCTGTAATAATCCAGCACCTCGCGTCCATCCATTGAATCGTCTGTAGAGAAGTAAAGCTGCCACTTGTCTGTCCTCCCGTCCATCGGATACCGGTAAGCAACATGCAGGAATCACTAACTGTCAGTCAACCGACTTCAGAAAGTTGGATTTTCACTTCAATGCATCGCTTGCTGCTGTCAATTTGGCAAAAGAGGCATGTAAGAGACTCGGAATAGCCTATTCCATATCCTCCTGCAAGTCATTCATAAACAATGCTTATATGCTTGAACGATTTATTTGCGTGTTCGAGATTAACCCAGACCCGCAAGTTATTGACAAACTTTTCAAAGAACTCATTTTATTTACTGCCAGAGCCGCTTAGGCTTGGCTATTTTTATCGAACTATTGTTTAGTATATTTAAAATAACGTGAGTTCGACGAAATACAAGTGTCTGTAAATTTGGCGATTGGCGAAATTTGTTGTAACTTTATAGTATTGAAATACAAATAGAAACAAATAAAAAACGCTATGATTACCGCAGACAAAAATACGGAAATATTTTGTCTGGCAGACGACTTCTGCAAGTATTTTGATGCAATGATGGCAACATACACGCTAAAAGCGAATAATAAAAGAACATATCATCGTAATTCCACAACATCCAAGGCCGAAATCATGCTGATTATGACTCTCTTTCACGATTCCGGCCATCGCTGCCTGAAGCATTTCTCTTTTGTATTTAGATAGGTGTAACCACCTGCAAGCAACGAGTACTATCTGTAATTAAATCATTGAATATCAACACCATTTTAAATTTAACACTTCGCAGTTCGTATTTGGTGTTCCGTCATTTTCCGCATATTTTTGTAACGTATTTCTATCGCGGTGAATCTACGGGACTTTTTTGTTGCCATAAAATCGCAGTCCGTTGACATCGGTTTACAACAGTTCACAAGGAGTGACAAGCGGCAGGACGAAATACGAAGACTGCCACAGATATTTACCCGGTTGACAACAGGTGACAATGATTGACTTCCGTTCACTCCCCGATGGAATACACAGAAAAGAGTGTTCAACATCAAACAAAGGGAAGAATGAAAGCAACCAAGAAATGTGCATTCTGTGGCAGGACATTCATAGCCAACAGTGGTATGCAGAAGTATTGTTCCGTGCATTGCGCCGATGAAGCCAAGAAAGCGAAGAAGAAGCGACAGCAGGATTTGCTCAATGCCGTAGAACCTGTTTTAGAGATACAGCGTCAGGAGTATCTCACCTTTTCAAAGGCTGCCATCCTAATGGGATGTTCACGCCAGTACATTTATAAGCTCGTGGCACAAGGCAGACTGCGGGCCTCACGCATCAGCAGCCGCATGGCATTCATACGCAGAGCAGATATAGAAAGGATGATGGAGGACAACCCTTATAACAGGGTGATACCCGGCACACGCCCTAAGAGAGCCGGGTCCATCAGTCAAAAGAAATCCGGTAAGGAGAACAAGACCATTATTCCGGCTTCTGAAGAAATCCTCTCTTACATTTCCGGCGAGGAAGTCCTCTCTACTTATAAGGTAAAGCAGTCATGGCTTTACACTACCGCCAAGCGCAACCAAATCCCCATTTGTAAGATTGCAGGCAAGAACTATTACAGCAAAAGCCACGTGGAGGAATGTCTCGGGCTGACCGCTGACATAGCCTCCATCACTGAGTGGCTAACCACAGAACAAGTGTTTGAGGTGTTCGGCATGAAACCGACCGCCATCCATGCCTATGCCTACCGACACCGCATCCCAACCAAAAAGGAATACGGCATACTCTATTATTCAAAGACACATCTTGACGAGCTCCGTCAGACTGATTTGATGGAGGATGAACGCTACTGTACCGTGGAATATGTGTCGGAAAAATACGGACTGTCCAAAGCGAACATTCACCATATCGCCAAAGTACACGGTATCGGGAAACGGAAAGTCGGTGTGAGAAACCTGCTTTTCCGTGCGGATGTGGAGCGTGTGATGGCTGAAAGAGCCGCCAAAGGGCTGTGACCGTTGATTATTGACCGATTATTGGTCAATTACCGTCATTATCTGCCACCAACGCCACATCATTCCATTCCTTTGCAGCGTGGAGAAGGTCTCCACCGAGTAATATCCATCAATAACAAAGAAAGATTATGGCAAACATTTGCAAGACCGTGAACCTTTATACACGGAAAATCAAAGGCGGCAAAATGCTGTCCTTCTTCCTCGACTATTATCCCGGCTACCGTGACGAGACCACCAACAAAGTGCTGCGTCATGAATCGCTCGGTATCTACATCTACGCACATCCGAAGACACAGCGTGAGAAGGACTACAATGCCCGGCTGTCGGAGAAAGCAGAGGCTCTGCGATGCCGCCGCTACGAGGAGATTGTAAACGAGCGTTACGAGTTCTTTGACAAGAACAAGCTGAACGGCAGTTTCATTGATTACTTCAAGAAGTACGCAGGAAAGAAAAACTCTCGCTATGAGCAGGCGTTCCTGCACTTCAACCTGTTCACAGGCGGCAAATGCACCTTTGCCGAAATCACCGTAGAGCTGTGCAACAAGTTCCTGGAATATCTGCGCACCACACATCAGGTCATCCATCAAAAGCGCAAACTGCATCCCAATACCATTGCCAGTTATTGGTCTGCGTTCCTCGGTACGCTCCATGCCGCCCATCGAGACAAGAAGATCAAGGAGAATCCTTGTCCCTATCTGGAACGCGCGGAAAGCATCCCGACAGACAAGGTGGGGCTGTCTGCGGAGGAACTCATACAACTGGCAGAAACTCCGTGTGAAGAGCCCGTACTGAAAACCGCTTTCCTTTTCTCCTGCCTCACGGGACTGCGGAAGAGCGATGTCAAGGCATTCTCATGGGAAATGATACAGCCCGAAGCGGACGGTACGCTCTATATCACCACCCGTATGCAGAAAACAAAGCAGATTGTACATAATCCCATCGGGGAGGAGGCACTGGCATTGATAGACAGTGATTCAAGGACGGGACTTGTGTTCCCCGGTTTCAAGGACAGCATGACACAGACAGCACTCAAACAATGGATAAAGGCGGCAGGAATCACCAAGAACATCACCTACCATTCAAGCAGGCACACCTATTGTACCCTGCAACTGGAGGCAGGAACGGATTCCAGAACCGTGCAGGAACTTGTCGGGCACAAGAACCTCGCCACCACCCAGTGCTATCTCGACAGTGTGAGTAGCAGGAAGAAAGAGGCGGCAAACCGCATCACGCTGAAACGTAAGGTAGAGTAAAAATCGCAGTCTTTTGGTTGCTCAAAGTATGATTTTAAGTATGAAATGCGTCCTAAACACTAATAAGTTGTAAATAATTGCTTATATCTGCAATTTCTTTTGGCATAACGATAAGGTCTATTGTAATTTTGTGACAAACAACCGCTGACAAGGCGCAATAACCAGTATAAGAATGAAGAATCAGAACACGATTGTCAATACAGAGAATTGCCTTTTTTATGGCTTGCCCGGCATAATCATACTTGCCCTTTCATTAATGGCGTCCACCCGAATCAGTTCCGATTTCGGCGGAGACAACTTCATAAAGGCGGTTTCCTTTTTAGGCTGCAACGGTCTGTTGTGGCTGCTGTATCTTGCGGTCTGCCAATACATGCTTGCCGATTTGGTAACACTTTGTACCTTGATGGTGAAGAAGGTAAGGAACGGGAACAACACTGAACCGGTTGAGACATTGGTAGTAGAGGAATATACTGATGTACCTTTGATTGAGGACCGGCCGGAACAGGTGACAGTTTCTGCCACATCTACCGCAGAATCTGCCCTTGTTGTAACCAAGGAAGAATACCGGACTTATTGTGCGGATTTTGAACAAAAGCAGCAAGACAACAGGCTGCTACTTGTCAAGTCCATCCTTGATTATGTCAAAAGGAAGATGGCACCGTTCACTACTGAAGAAAACCTGGTGCTACTCTGTGGCGAGATTGAGGCGTGGTGTGACAATCCTGCATATACTCCCAAAGCCATCACCCTCAAACGTATGCCGAACCCGAAAGACAGGTTGAAGACATCGGACTTCAAGCATCTGGTGTGGAACATCGGTGTGCGGCTCGGATTCGAGAACGGGTATTCGGTAATGGTGCAAGCCGGATTTATCAAAAGCCTGTTCCCGGTTGAACTTATGGCTGTGGAAACCGAATCGCTGGCCAGAAGCCTGACCTGCGACCCTGATAAAGGACATATCAAACTTGACAGACCCAAGCAAACCGGCAATTCCGATTTTCATTCTTAAAGCATCCGATTCTCTTTTACGTTCCATACTGGGAAGTCCGTCTTGGGCTTCCCTTTGCCGTTGTATGACATTTCGTGTAAATGTAACTATAACCCTCTTCCTGCAAGCGGTTTCCCTTTCCCCATATTGCCGATTACTCCTTGACATTACGATTATCCTGCGATTACCGTCAATAAATTGAATCACTGGTACATCATAGTGTTCTTTTGCGGCATCAAACATTTTATGAATATGGAAAACGGACTCACATTCAACGACCTTCCACAGGTCGTGGCCGAGCTTCGTGACGAGGTTATCGGCATGAGACAGATGCTCACCTGTCTGCAAAAGGAGAACACGGAACGCAAGGAGAACACCCACCGCCCCATGTCGGTGGAGGATGCCGCCGAGTATTTGAAGATACCACTGCGCACCCTTTATATGAAATTGGGGAACGGGACTATTCCAGCCACCAAACCGGGCAAGCGATATGTCCTCTATCAGGACGAACTGGACAAGTGGCTGGAGTGCAACCGCAAGAATCCCGTACCGCTGACGGTGGAGGAAGAAAACGCGGCTATCCTTGCTTCCAACAAGCGCAAGCCATCAAACAGAAATTGGTAATCATGGAAACGGAAGAAAGAAATGAAACCGCCAGGCAGCCCTTCAATGCGATAGCCGCCATAGGTGCGGAACTGGATAGCCAAAGGCAACAGGCGGAGAACGTACCGGTATGGAGTGGTATGTTCTCCGTCAAGACCGCCAACGTCACCATTCAGGAAGCGGCGAACCGCCCGAATCCTGTTCCGTTGTGGCTCACGCTGTGGTATCAGGGGGAGGTGTGCTGCCTGTTCGCGGATAGCAACCTCGGAAAATCCATCTATGCCGTGCAGATTGCGGCTGAGATAGCAGAGACACGGAAAGTCCTCTACTTTGACTTCGAACTTTCGGACAAACAGTTTCAGTTACGCTACACCAATGAGAGCACCGGACAATGCCACCGCTTCCCCGATGACCTGTACCGGGTGGAGATTTCAAGGGACTGCCTCTGCCCACAAGACGATTTCGAGAACACTTTGATTATGGAGATTGAGAAGTTGTCCGTGGATATGGGTTGTAAGATTCTCATCATAGACAACCTGTCCTATCTCTGCATGACTTCTGAAAAGGGCGAGGATGCCGGACGGTTGATGTCAAGGCTGATGGAGTTGAAGCGCAAGCATGAACTTTCCATCCTTATACTGGCACATACGCCCAAGCGGCAACTGAATATGCCGATAACACAGAACGACCTTGCAGGAAGCAAGAAACTCTACAATTTCTTTGACAGTGTATTTGCCATTGGTAAGAGTGCGAAGGATGAGAACCTGCGATACATCAAGCAACTCAAAGTGAGATACGGGAACTTTGAGTATGGCGGTAATCACGTGATTGTATGCGCCATTGAGAAAGCGGATGACTTTCTGCGGTTTGTCACGCTCGGTCACGCGACCGAATCCGCACACCTCAAGGAAATTACGGAAGAGGAACGGAACAGAATGAAGAGTGATGCCCGGTCTCTTCACTCGCAAGGGATGTCCTACCGTGAAATCGGAGAGAAACTCGGCATATCCAAAAGCACAGTCGAAAGGTACTGTAAGGCATGATATGTATGGAATGTCCCATGTCCCACCTTTTCCCCTATGGAACGATAGGACACAAGGGACGGTCAGGGACACTTGGGACAATATGGAACGTATGGGACATTTGTCAAACACCAATTATAGGTTACCCTCAATTTGTCCCAAGGTGTCCCACCTGTCCCGATGTCCCATCCAGCATGGAATGTAAAAGTGGGACACTTGGGATAATGAATCTTGATGAGAACATAAAACAAGTATGAGATATGGCATACCAATTAGAGAAATACAGGAACCGGAGCAGCCGTCACACATGCCCCAAATGCAGACGGACTAAATGCTTCACTTACTATGTGGACGAGAACGGACAACCGCTTGACGAGAGCGTGGGGAGGTGTGATCATGAGAGCGGATGTGGTTATCACTATCCACCGAAGGAGTATTTCAGAGACCATCCCGAAAAGGACGTGAATGGGACACGGCTATCCCCAAATAGGATTATCGCCAAAGGAATCCACAGAAGCAAATCCATTGATGCCATACCGATGGAGTATGTCACCCGTTCCCGTAGCGACGACAGTCACTTGATACATTTTCTCTTTTCACTGCAAAAGGACAATGAGGCGGCCCTCAAACGTGTGCTGGATGATTATCATATAGGAGCGACCCGAAACGGGGAAACCATCTTTTGGCAGATTGACAAGGACAACCATGTGCGTGGAGGAAAGATTATCGCCTACAACAAGGAAGACGGACACCGTATCAAGGGCAAAGGCGTGAACTGGGTACATAGTCTGTTGAAGAAGCAGGGAGTGTTCAATCAGGACTGGACACTTACCCAATGTCTGTTTGGCGAACACCTGTTATCATCATCGGCAAATCGGGACAAGGTGGTGGCTGTGGTGGAATCGGAAAAGACCGCTCTTATCTGCTCGGTCCAATATCCCGATTGTGTATGGCTCGCCACTGGAGGAAAGAGCCAGTTGGCCGTCCAAAAGATGAAAGTGCTTGCCAACCGTACCGTGATTTTCTTTCCCGACGTAGATGGTTATCAGGAATGGACAGAGTGTGTAAAAGCCTTTTCATTCTGCCGCAGTATCAAAGTCTCGGATGTGCTGGAGCAGAACGCCACGGAAGCCGACCGTAAGAAAAAGATAGACATTGCGGACTTGATTCTTCGTGACTGGCAGTCCCTCCGGCAATACCGTGAAGACACTCCGCTTGCAAGGGCGCAGCGGATGATTCGTGAAATGACGGAACGCAATCCCGCCTTGCAAATGCAGATAGACACTCTCGGCCTTGTTCCGGTCGTGGATGACGGGTAAACCCGGCTTGCCGGTTGTAAGGCTTGCCACTCATATAGCCCACTATAACTACACGCTTCGCTTTCGTAGTTGTGGGCTCTCCCGAGGGGATTATGGCTTTGCCCTAATAACCCACTCAGGGCGTTCACCCCTGAGAACCCCGAGCAAAGAGTGACCCTCTCTTTGCAAACTCCGCTCAGGAAACTGTCCTAAGAACCTTATCAATTCGTTTCACTCAAAATTAAGAGCAGGAAAATGGCACAGACATCAGACCACATCAAGCCTTGCAACATAGGCAGCAGCGAGGCACACAACAGACGCACCCAGGAATATCTCAAACGTATCAACAAGGATCGACTCTATATCAGAAGCGACCTTACACCGAAAAACTCGTCATGGGAGTCCTCGCTGATGGAGGGAAAGGACTTGACCGCTTATTATAATGAAATCGCCCGGATGGTAAAAGAGAAAACGGGACGTGCCATGCAGAAAAAGGAGCGGACAGTCACCGACAAAAAGACCGGCAAGACAAAAGTCGTCAATGGCAGTTCTCCGCTTCGTGAGAGCGTGGTGGTGTGCAAACAAGACACGACCATAGACCAGCTTAGGAAGTATTGCGACCGCTGCCATGAGCGATGGGGAATCACAGCCCTGCAAATCTTCATCCATCAGGATGAAGGACATTACGGCATACCGGGCGACAACTCCACATGGAAACCGAACAGCCATGCCCATATCGTATGGGACTGGATGAATCATGAGACAGGCAAATCCTGCAAGCTCGGTAAAGTTGACATGAGCCTGATGCAGGACATGGTGGCGGAATGTCTTGAAATGGAGCGTGGCACTCGAAAACAGGAAACAGGCAAGGAACATCTGGAACGCACGGACTTCATCATTGCCAAGCAAAAACTGGAGATGGAAGAAGCTGTCAACAAAAAGAAACACCTTGAACACGAGAACCAAGTCCGCAAGAAAATCGGCGCGGAACTGGATGAAGAAATTGCCCGTAAGCAGGACAAGGCAAACCGGGAGAACGGCAATGCCATTCTTTCCAGCGCGGCAAAATTACTCGGCAAGGGTAAATATGCAGATATGGAAAAAGAGAACACTGCCTTGAAAGAACGTTTGGCAGGTATGGCTCACAAGATGAAAGCGATGGGACAGGAACATCGCTCACAGTTAGAACAGACATCCGAAAGGCAGGCAAGTCTTGAAGCCATCATCAAAAGACAGCAGTCTGAAATTACCCACCTGCATAAGATGATTGAAGAGAAGGCCAAACAGATTGCACAACTTGACAGGCTGGCTTACCCACAGCGCTACCGTCTTTCGTCTGGAGCTGAACTTACCCGAATCTTCGTGCCGAACTATCGCAATCCATCCCTGCATATCTGGACGAAAGTCGGGGATGCCCTTTTTGATGACACGAAATATGACATTCCATACGATACCGCCCAAAGACATTTCCGTGGAGAACTGACGGACGAGGAATTTGTCAATGCCGTTTTTGAACCACAGGAACAAGTGAGCGAAGCGCAAGCCCAACTACTCGATGCGACTTTCATTCTGGCAAGCGGTGGCCCTGTACAGGTTCATGTCGGTACAGGTGGCGGTGGCTCACAGTCTGATATGCCGTGGGGTGAGAAGAAAAAGAGTAGTGGAATAAAACGATAAAATTAAACACTTGTACTTATTTTTGATATATTGTCCAACTTGCACAATTCAAACAGCCTTCGTGACAAATCAAGTCTTTTGCATTTATCATTTCAGCGTGTCCTTGATAGATTGGCATAAGCGACGTTATTTGTTCAAAGGCTTGTTTGTCTTCCGGATAACCGAATGAAGGAATGAGTAACACTTTGTCTGTTTGAAGCCAATTGATGTATGCCCAATTATGTTTATGTTGACGTTGGGTGTTATACTCCAGTTTGAAAACCTCATTGAAGTGTTGTCGCAGAATCTCAATAACTTTAGAGGTGAAATTTTTGTCAAATCGGTCGTAATTGGTTATCAAAACGCGGTCATTCCCTATATATCTGACTAAGCCATCTGAATGACCATAAAATTCAGACTCATCCCAAGGTAGAACAACCAATTCGGCCATAAAATGTTCTTCTATTGCTTTGGTCAGTTCTTTCCAAGATGTTCTGTTTTCTTTGAACACCTTTTCTATCATAATGATTTTATTATCGCAACGAATCACATTACCACCATCTATTTTTAAAGGCATTATAGGCTGTTTTACTTCAAACCCTAAATCATTGCAAACTTGGTTTCCATCTGTCCGTGTTGCAAGCAGTTCTTTCGTTTCTTGCAAATAATCGGGGTCATAATCAAAGCCACAAAATGTATCTGTTGCAATTTGAATAGGCATATAGTCTCTGCACCAAACATCGTTCGTATTGACTAGTAATCGATATTCAACGCAGTGTTTTTCGAGTGCAGAGACCATGGATGCATATGTCTTGGGAGAAACTCTTTGCAGCAAAGAAGAGAAATAAACCCTATTACACTGGAAATCTGTTATCATAATTATGGCTTTGGATTATATTTTTTTGTTGTACTTTCCAGTATAACGTGATACTTTCCTGTTTTATCTTTGGTCTCGACTATTCTCTTGGTAGGCTTATCCCAATTCACGTCATTAAAAACAAATCGCTGGTACAAGTTGTCTTTTATGCCTATGCGTTTTGTGGCATTACCAATTTGTCTGTTTTTATTGAATGTGTCAGGAATAGCAATTATATCAGGCATCCTAGAACAATGATTGAATATCTCATACATTGATAGCTTAGGGCCACCGACGACACCAATCTGTTTCCATTGCTTCTGTTCGTCCTGTTTGTATATTTCTATACCACGAATAAGAATGCCTCCAAACCGTATCAATTCATTGTCATCTTGAATTGTTTCAAAAGCAATATCTACACCGCTGGCATGAAAAAACCATTCCTCGCATTTACAATCACGACAGTATGTACTTATGTCTATGTCCTGTTCATTAGCATCATATAGATAGAACTCTACTTCGGCAAAACGATAAATAACATCACAGTAATCTCTCGAATCATGCTTAAGAATGCAATAGTGATTCATTAGTTCTGTTGCAATCTCATTAAAATGTTCCCTTTGTATATTTTTAAGAAAACTCAAATTCATAGTATCTATTAATTAAAGGTTAATGTATGATACTGGATTTTGACTTTTGGGATTCAGTACATTCAATACACTCCTACCCAAATAGAACGGGCACTCTTTTTCAACTCCCTCAAATTCAAATCTATTCGTGTATTGAGGGTGATTGGATTTATACCAACGAATAGGTTGAAATACCCCTACAATGATACCATCCACAATAGCAAACACAAGGTTCGCCATCTCTGCTCGTCCGACATTCAAACGCCAATAATGTCTAACGCAATCATAGATATCTGCTCGTTCTTTACTCTTATATGTCTTTGATATATTTAGGCATACGATATGATCGTCAGGTCTGACTTCTATATATTGTATTTCTGCCGGTTTGCTTCCCAATTTGCCCATAAGTTATAAATATTTTTCTGTTTGGCTTATCTGAAGTATATGATAATCTTGTAACGACGAGTAATCTTCGCTTACGATAGCCGAATTAACAAATTTTGTTGCACCAATAGTTATTTCACCGTTTGAAGCATGAATATGTCCAAACAGGTGAAACTGAGGATTGATTTCATTGACTTTAGTCAATAATTCGGGAGAGCCATAGTGTATGTTGTCATCGAAATCCAAGATGTTGATTGGAGGATTATGGGTTATCAGTACATCTGTGTCAACAGGTATTTTCACTATTCCCTTTATATTTATATCTGTGATACAATCGTGCATAAACATTGGAATGCCATGAAATTTTATTCCGTTTATGGTTATAGATGAATATCGCAGGAAATGGCAATTGTCTGGAAGTCCTTCAATATTACCGTCCCACAAGCAATCGTCATGGTTGCCGGCAATGAAAATTTTATGCTTGTACGGCAATGCGATAAACCAATTCAGGAAATCAAGTACTTCGGATTCAGCTCCCGAAAAACAGAAATCACCCGAATGAACGACAATGTCTGCATTTGGTAGATTTGTCAGTTCTTCATGTCGTCCATGAGTATCTGATATATGGAGTATTTTCATTAGAAAAATCTTTTAAGAGTGTAACGTAAATGAATCACCATCTTGTAAAAGGTCTATTCTCCATTGGTTATTAAAGTATTTGGCAAACTCTTCTGGCGCATCTGTATGAATTGGGATTATCGCTTTGGGAGAAAGCCATGTAAAGAGAGTGCTCAAGTTCTTCATGTCACAATGTCCGCTGGTATGGCGATAAAGGTATTCTTTTCCAAGTGCAGTTGCAAGTTCTTTGTTGTATGAGGGTGATGTTGGGTCGTTTACATATCCGTTCCACATAGAGAGGTAATATTGTTTGGGAGCACCCGGAATTTTGTTTATGAAATGGTAAAATCGCGGATTATTTCTGGCTATTAGTATATATCCTTTTTCCTGAAGGAAAGACATAAGTCTTTCACTAATAAGAAACTCTTTTGGATTCTTCTTGTTATACATCAAGACTACAGGTTCATACTTCCCATACTTATAAAGACTTGACTTTGCCCAAATATGGGAGGAGTTGACCACAACGTCCATTATCCGTTTTTGATGAGAGTCAATAATAAAGGGAATGCCCATCCGTAATGCAGCATGGTAAATTGAGAATAAGCGGTCTATGTTGGTGGAGGAGAGATAAACAATGTTGTATTTATATCGTTGAAATTCTTTTTCTAACTGCTTTTGCAAATCATGCTCAGATTGTGATGTGGCATCGGGACGCTTTACATTTGTGCCCTCGCAAATCACGTAATCCACTTTTCTTATGTATTTATCAATCACTTCACGCAATCTTCCGCTACGAAATCCGTGTGTACGGAAGTCACCTGTATGAAATACGGTCGCATCTTCTGTTTCAATCTTGAATGCGCAAGCGTCAAAAGCCGAATGGTCAATGATTATCGGCATCACCTTGAATGGTCCAAACGCAAAAGACACCCCTGCTTCAAATGGAGTCACTTTTTCAAGGCGTTCAAACAAACGTGCTTGTATCTCATCAACGCCTTTCAGGTGATTCGATGTTATTTTCTGAATATCAAGGCCTAATTTTCCCATAAAGACGGGAACAGTATCTGGCAACAGATGAATGTTGCCGATATGGTCGCCATGATAATGCGTAATGAGCATAGCACTCTTTGACAGGTTGCCTTTAGTCAAACCATTAATATCAAGTGGTTCGGATGCAACACTTCCCGGCAACTGCTCACCGAAATCAACAAACAGTCGCCATCCGTTATGCTCATACTCAGTGACTGAGCCTCCAATCTGATTTGTTCCGCGATGAATGATTAGTTTCATAGGACACAGTCGTATAATGTATCTTGTAAAATGTCGTCAATATTAAAGTCTGTTGGACTTTGCACTTTCTTGAATAGGAACTTAATATCAAATGGAGGATTGTTTTCAACATCAATCCCCGTTTCTTTCATGGCATTTTTCTTAGATACGCATGTCGAGTTTTCCTCAACCCACTTCTTGCGCAAGTCATTGAAAAGATACCGTCCCATTGTCTCTTTGGGATTATGTGTGCTCTTGTTATCCCATAGCGTTATTACATAAAATTCTATCTTTCCGGAAAAATTATAAGACGTTTTTAAAAGTCTTTCGGGAACATTTACACCAATCTGATGCAGGTTATGAAGTTGGCATACAATTTCCGAACAGAGATTTTCCAAACATTCCGTTTTTTGGGAAAATCTCTTGAAATCCATAATATGTTTCACGATGCCTGCTGTTCCCGCTATTGCAGACGAGTTATACTTTAGTTCTATTACCGCTATTCGGTGTGGGGCTTTCTTTGATACGGCAATAATATCAAACCGGCCTTTAAATTTCTGGCACGTAAATTCCTGAACCTTTTCTGATTGGCGATATTCGATATCTGTACAAAACCATTCGGAATCAGGATTGGAATTATTATTGGATACAAGGGTATGCTGGGCATTCTTCTCCGGAGTACTACGACTTAAACTGTTTGCTTTTATATCTCTGATTTTCGTACATAATACCCCTGCCTTATACTGATGTTCTTTACCGGTATGCTTTCCTGACACATAGAAATCATTAACATCGCACACCAATTCTCCCTCTCTGTTACAGTGTACCATTGCAACTTTGTCTGCAAGGTGATAAATACCGATGGCATTGTTGCGAATACATGCCAGCAAGTCCTTGTCTTCTTTAACAAGAGTACACAAAGATGATTCTTTGAACTTTTTTGCCAGCTTTTCATTTATACCTCTCAGATATGGTTTTTTGCTTTCTTTTACTATTTCCATAGTATTTTATTTTCTCTAACTTTATCATTCAGATCTTTGAGAGTGTTTATCAACTCTTCAAATGATACCGACTCACCATAAATCATGTGCAACCGCATATTCTCATAGTCGGCTTTCCATTGTTCAATGACAGAAGTAGGGGGAATGATATTGAGTGTTGCCGGATAAAGAGTATCATAATCGAATCCACGCAAACCGATGAATGTACGTCGGTGTTCTACCACCTGACGGTAAAGGTCTGCATCGTTGATGGCTCGTTCTGCTATTGGAGTTTTCAACATCTGCCCGATGTCGTACATGTGCCGCGACATTCGCTCTACTCTGATTAAATCCTTTGGCTTGGCAAATTCTTCATGAAGCAGGAATACCTTTTCAAGAAAAGTGCGTTCGGGAAGCACGGCACGTACCATGAACTTCTGTTCAGCAAAAGGTGCTTTCGGATATATCTGGTTTATCATTGAATCAAGCGCAATCTCACTTACAGGCTCATTCATTGACCTTCCGCTGACTTCCACTTTTACTTTTGGCAGGACATATTGATTGCCGTCCATACCATCAATGGAGAAAGACAATACTGAATCATAATTGATGTTTATGATTTCCGGGTCGGTGGTGGTGACAGGAGTTATATCCACATTCACCTTGAACTTTTCTCTTGATATGCCGTTTTGGTATAACCGCACTGCCAAATCGTGTTGCATGGTTTCACGGACAAAGGCACAGGCTGCACGGCGCAACTTGTCACTGATTTGCGTTTTGGATAATGTCCCGCTGAAACCAAGATATTCTCGGTCGATGGCAATGTCTATATCCTCTGAAAAGCGGTCAATCAAATGCCAGCACTTACTCAGCGATGTCCCGCCTTTGAAAGACAGATGATTGGCATACGGCAAACTGAACATGGCACGTAGGACTGCCGTCACCCACCAATCCTTTTCAATGACCTCACGTTGTCTTATATTCAGCTCTGTGGAAACACGGTCAAGTATATCCACACGGTCTTCCTTTGACAAATCAATGAATTTCATCGCTGTAATATTGTTTTTATCCATGTTGGGGCAAGCACTATATCGTGATTGAAATCCTGTTCCGAAACATGTTCTGTTATCATTTTTTTTATTATTTTCTTTTGGCTTTCTGTTATGGTTTTCTCGCCAATCTCACGCATGGCGAGAACAGCCAGTTGCATCAGTCGGGATTGATAAGCGAAATTCCCCAAGTCGTTACTATGCCGGAATGTGATACTCTTTCCCTCTCCAAACTTCATCTGCCGGGCAGAACCATCTGTTATGTAAATGATATTAGTTGGAACCTGCGTGGATAGCCCTAATTTGTTAAGCGCATAAATTCCTGTCGGAATGACACGCGCATTGTCCCGTTGCGCTATTTTTAAGGCAATGGCATCTAAGGACGGTTCTCGTAGCGTACCATCCCACTTGTCATATGCAGGTATATAGTAAATGCCTTTTGCAAAGCGGCACAATTTCCCATTGCGGCACAAACGGCTTAATCCCGACCGTACTGCATCGGGTGTACCACATGTTGTGAAGTCGTCAGGGATAAATATTGTCCCCTCCTTAGCATGTTCCACAATATCGTACATCGCCTTGTAAGAACTGTTTGCTCCCATAATTGCAATTTTGCCACAAAGTTAGTGTTTTTTTGTGTTATCCCATAATTTCACATGGAATTAATTTATTTACTCTATCTTCTGATAATACGGATTTTCATGATTTATTCATCTATCATAGCACTTTTATGGGAATAAATCAAAGTGTTATTATCCACAAAAGAAATCGTTAAAACTACCCCTTCCCCGAGATAGGTTGTACTCTGTTTCGCGTGACAAGGTAATTTCAACAAACTCCCACAATTGAATCATAAAAAAGAGTACCTTTTACATATAGTTCAGACTAATTTGTTAGTTGTATTCATGAAGGGGGGGTAAACCTACACCTTTTTACGACACTGATAACTCATCTTATGATGGGGCGTTTGAACCGAACCCATAAACTTGGGTCGTTGTGGCTATGTCAAAAATTCATTCAATCTGCCGTTTTTGTGGTAAAACAAAAGTTAAAATCGTTAAATCTTCACTTTTTTAGATAACCCAATCAAATGCACGGTACTTTTCTATCGTATTATTCGCAAATAACTGATAATTAGCTATTCATATATACAATCTCTGAAACTGCGCTGGCAAAAGTGATGAAACTGTTTAGGGATGTTACGACATTCGTTTGGGATTAAGGCATTGGAAAGAGGCGTGGGAGAAACAGTCCGAGTGAGGTCTTTGACGTTCCTTTTCGGATTTTCAGGCTTCATCTGCAGGTCTGTGTTGCCTCCTAAATGTCTTTTTGCTGATTTCTTCAAAAACTTGCAGGTTTGAAATAAAAAACAGAACCTTTGCACTGACAGTTTCCGCCACGCCTCTTCTCAATGCGTATCAGGGCGAGACTTTTGCTTATTATATCCTGTCGTAACTGAACGACTACGTGAAAAGCGCGTAGTACACAAATGTAGGCTACGCAGGATTGTTTTTTACCACAACTAAAAGTAGGTTTTCACCGCAAACAGGAACTGGTCGATAAATATCTGCTTGAACGCGGCGATATTGTTCTGCTCACAGAACATCAGCATGGCCTTCTTGTAATCTATTGAATCTACACTTCTGAATGATATGGGGCAGTAGCCGTATGCTATCAGTATGCCGTTGCTTATGATACGTGCCGTGCGCTTGTTCCCATCGGTGAAAGCCTGTATGTATGAAAGGAGCACAAGTGCCAGTAACGCTTTTTCAAACACTTCGCTCTTGCCGTTGATAAGCAGACAGCTGTCTTCAAGGGCTTCCCTGATCTGAAACTCGTTGTCAAGCGGTTGGTAGTTTGTACCAGTGATGCCGACCCTGCGGCGACGTATGTTGTGCTCTACCCCAAGTTCTTTGGTGAGCAGGGCGTGGATTTCCTCTATGCGGCCCAACGATATTTCTTTCAGGTAATCAGGCTCATCAAGGATAAAGTCAAGGGCATCCTTGTGGTTAAGCAGCATGACGGCTTCCTCTTTGGTCTTGCCGCTGGCTGTCTGTTTTTCTTTTAACAGGCGCTCTGTCTCAAGCAATGAATAGGTGTTGCCTTCTATCTGCGATGACTTCCACGAAAGGTCGATGCCCAGTCTCTCCATTTCCTTGCGATATTCCAAGTCTGTCATTTCCGACAGGTGCTGACGGAATTTTGACTGAGCATCATGCAATACCGCCAGTTCGTCATCTGTGAACAGGCGTACGGCAGGCAATATCCCGCGTATAAGGTCAAAGTTAAAGCTTTCCCGAACCGTGCGCTCGTCTATGTCCTTATCGAAATAGGTGTCAAGATTGAGCGGCATTGTCAAATGAGCCTGCGGAGTGAGCCTGTATCTGGTGGCAGGACCCTTGCCAACTACTTCGACATATCCTTTCTCCACGCAATCAGCAATTATGCGCTTCAAGGTACGCTCACCGATTCCTGATGTCAGTTCGCTGCCAATATCCGCCCGTTTGGAGAGCGGATGATAATGCAGATATTGCAATATTTCTATCTCAGTTGTCATATCGGGAACCCTTAATCGGGACAAAAATACTGCTTTTTTTCCGAAAATCGGGTCAATCTGTCCCGATTTTTAAGTTTATTTGAACGTTTTTGTCCCGATCAAGAAATTTTGTGGCAAAACGTGGGTAGCCTAAGAATAAAAAAGCAGTACCTTAGCAGTCGGAAATTGTTGTAATAAGGTGGAACTTTTGCTTTTTATACCTAAGTGTTCATTTATCTATAAGCATTTTAATTCTCAGAAAATTTTCGGCATAAGCAATTGCAAGAATTATATATGTGTATAATAATTTAACGTGAGTCCGGCGAATTATAAGCACCTATAAATTTGTTGATTAACGGAGAGATTGTGTCTTTGTTATGCTTACGGAATAATTCTTTAGGGTCATTGATTCATGCAAGTATTTTTCCTGTAACGGAAAAATACACCCGCAGAAATACGGAAACGCGACATCGACAAGAACCGGCATGGCAATTCCCACGTTATTGCGTGAAACCATAAATCCGCAACTGGCGTTATTCTGAATTCGTCGAACTCACGTTAGTCAATGGTTTTCAGGAAAAATGGCCCGCATGAAAAAAATCACGCGGGCCGTTTTTTTCTGAAAACTATTGAGATACTTATCCAGCCGCTTGAACAGACTGCCGGAAAGATATCGGCCAAGGCCATAGTGCGGTCATTCGCTCTGCATGGTAACCTCTATGCGCCGGTTGCTCCTGAGGAGATTGTCGGCCACTCTTTTCACGTCTTCTCCCGTGAGTTCGTTCACCAACTGTTCATAGCCTGTATGGAAATCGATGCCTTCATGAAGCTCATGGAAGATGACGTGGCTCCAGTATCCGTTGTTGATAATATTCTGTCCATAGTTCTTCAACAGATATTTCTTCGCCTTGTCCATACTTTCCGGTTGGGGACCCCGCTCTGCGATATGTGCCATTTGCCTATACACTACGGGTATCAGCTCGTCATATCTGGCAGGATCGGTGCGGAAGGTAATCCTTACCAATGCTGTGGGGTTACTGTCTTGTTCGAGCTTATAGCTTACGCTCACTCCGTAGGTACCACCTTTCTCCTCGCGAACACTGTCTGTATAGGCCGTTTGCAGCACACGTTGCAGCACGTCAAGCGTAAGGTCGCTCTTGGCGGTATATGGCTCGTCGAAGGTGTAGAAGATATTGACCAATGCCGAGGGGGTATTCATCTTTTTCCTGAAAAGATGTGTCTCGTTGGCATTGCGCACATCGGGCAGAGGATGTTTTTCCCTCTTGATGGCTTTTACCCGCAAAGTGTTGTCGGCACTTGAGGGAAGGGTGGCAACATACTGGCACAGCAGCGGACGCAGTGTCTCGATGTCGATATTGCCCACGAGCAGCATCTTGAACCTGGAGGCATCGGCAAAACACTCCTGATAGATGTCCCAGATGCGGTCGTAGGATACCATGTCAAGTGTTTCCCGCTTGGTGGGCTGCACACGCGGGCTGTTGCCATAGAGTATCGAGATGAGCGAGTCGTTGTAGCTCACTTGCGGGTTGGCCTCCCTGTTGGTGAGAAACGAGCGCATGCGGTTGATGGCTCCTTTGAAAGCCACGGTGTCGTGTCGTGCCTGAGTGAAATAGAGAAAAACCAGTTCGAACATGGTCTGCATGTCCTTGACCGATGATTTACCGGTGAGTTCCTGCATGTCGTCAGTAACGGAAGGTGTAACACCGGCTATCTTTGAGGCAAGCATCTTCCGCAGTGTGGCCTTGTCAAAGTCTCCCACTCCGGCATCGGCAATGGCACTTGCCACGAACGGGAAGTTGGGCACGTCGCTGTCGGGAAAGAGCGAGGTGCCGCCGTCGGCCCAAAACCGCATACTTATCTGGTCTTTGCTGAAATCAGTCTGCTTGACATAGACACTCACCCCATTGCTCAACTCGAACACTCTCGTGCCATGCACACCGGATTTTTCGCTGACAATCTTCCCGGGCTTGGGAAGTAGGGAAACAAGTTTGTCGGCAAGCGGCTTCTCCACATAAGGCTCATAATCTGCGGACTGGGCATCAAGCACATATTTCTCGAGCATGTCGTTGGAGGGCAGGTCAAACTCCGGCTTGTCGGGCGCATAGACCACCAGCACCTGATTCTTGTCGGAAATAAGTTCTTTGACAGCCCTGTTCACCTGTTCCAATGTAACGGTGCGGCTGAACAGCCTGGTCATCTCGAGCTGAAACTCCTCCGTGAGCATCGGCTCTGCAGACAGGAAGTGTTGCAGCGCCTTGTTCACAAAATAGTTGTTGCGGCGGTCGTTGCGTTCTGCATACAGCCGTTCGGCCACCTTCAACTTCGAGGATTGTGCGCGTTGCAGCTCGCTCTCGGTGAAGCCGAAGCGGCGGGCGCGCTCGCTCTCGGCAATCACGGCATCAAACGAGCCTTTCACATTCTCCTGCCTGCAACCGAAAGAGAGTGAAAAGGCATCTTTGGTACGCGATACCAGGAAACGCCCGGTATGAGCCGCTGCCGACAGGAAAGGAGGGACGGTCTGCTGTTGGACTTCCTGCAGCCGGTCGTTGAGCATGGACGTGATGAGCGACTCGATGTAGTTGTCCATCAAATAGTCCATGTTGCCTTTCTGCCCGTCGGGCACTGCATCGTGTTTCATATACAGATTGGCAAGCATGATGGGCTGTTCGCTATCTTTGTCGCAGGCAACAATCATCTTGCTGTTGTCAGATACCGGGTAATAGATGCGTTCTGCGGCATGCTCCTTGCGGGGAATGGAGCCGAACATGCGCCTGATTTTGTCCTCAACCTCATCCGGCTGCACATCTCCCACCACAATGATGGCCTGCAAATCAGGGCGGTACCACTTCTTGTAATAATCGCGCAGGGCTTCATAGGGGAAGTTGTCGACAATCTCCATGGATCCGATGGGCAGGCAGTCCTCATATTTTGTGCCACTATAGACAATGGGCAGCACACGTTCCAGCATGCGCTGGGTGGCCTTGCCGGCACGGCGTGTGCGCCATTCCTCGCGTATCACTCCACGCTCCTTGTCGATTTCCTTGCCGGTGAGCAGCAGATTGTGGCTCCAGTCTTGCAACACGAGCAGCACCGAGTCCAATATTGAGGTGCTCCTTACGTGAACGGAGGAAAGATGGTACACCGTTTCGTCGACACTCGTGTAGGCATTAAGATTGGTGCCGAACTTCACTCCGATGCTCTCACACCACGGAATGACGGCTAAAGACTTGCCGTCGCCCCGAAAATGCGCTGTACCGTTGAAAGCCATGTGCTCCAGAAAATGGGCAAGCCCACGCTGTCTGGGTTCTTCGAGAATGGAACCTACGCGCTGGGCGATATAGAAGTCGGCGATGTCCGCTTCTTTCGCATTGCGCCGGATGTAATAGGTCAGTCCGTTGTCCAGTTTTCCTGTTCGATAAGAAGGGTCCTGCTCCAATGTCTGCGCCAAGAGAGAGACAGGGAACAACAGGAGAAGCAACAGCCCTGAATAGATCTTGTTCATATTTATGGCATATTTATATTTCGCAAGCTGAGCGCCTGGCGTTATTATCTCACAACCACTTTCCTGCCTCCAATGACATAAAGGCCAGAAGGAAGGGCATCGGTAGCTTCGGACATGCTCTTGGCTCTCTTGACAAGCATACCTGCAACGGAATAGACATCATAGTTGGGCACGCTGTCTTTCTGTACAGTCAGACCTTCGACAGAGGTGGCTGTTCCGGCAGGATCCAGAATGTCATCGCACGTATGCTTGCTGAACACGATTCCCCAATTTAAAAAGTCCGTTTTGTCTGTCGTGCCAAGCACTGTTCCTGAATTATAACGCGCTCTTCCCATGGCGATTAGGTTTGTACCGTCAATCAGAGGCTTTCCAAGCATGCCTACTGTGGCTTCGTTGAGCGCAATCTGCTCCGTGCCTTTCACCAGTTTGTCGCCTTCAAGGGTGTATTTGTTGAGCCTGGCCATACTCAGCAAAGAATATCCGTAAGCCCATACGGTGCTTGGGTCCTTGGTTTCGACAACGCCATAGGCAGCGGTGATACTCTTGCCGTCGATACCTGCCGCAAGACGCTTGCCGTCCTGGGCATTCACCTTTACAATCATGGCCTCACGCATCTTGGTCGTGGTAGAGATGAAGGGTGTGGAGGAATTGTCATCTGCCAGACTGCCGGTAATCAGGCCCGTCATGTAAAGGCTTCCATTATAATATTGGAGATTCATGTTCTGCACGGCATAATTCTTGCCATCGAACTTTCCTGCAACGAGCATCTTCATGTAGTTGAGGCTCAAATCCTCGGCATTTACAGAGGCATAGATAAGATTCCAGCAATCATTGGGCTGCAAAGTGGTATCGCCAAACTTAATCGAACCGCTTCCATCTCCCTTGAAACGACCGGACACATAGATTACGTCGTCGTTGATTGTCATCTTGTCGAATGATGCAAACGAGATGTTGCTCTCATCTTCCGTCATGAATTTAAGCAGATAGCCATCCTGGTCGAGCTTGGCAATAAAGGGGTCGCCGGCCGAAGTCTGGATGGAACCGTCCCACGCCTCGGTGTTCTTGGCCTGATGTGTCTCTTCTGTGCCATCGCGTTTTACGAACTTCACCTCCGACATATAGTTGCCGCACACATAAATATTGCCCTTGCTATCCACCACAACACCTTTATAATAGATGGCATACCCGCCGAATGTCTTCTCATTGACCATGGGGTGGGTAGTGGTGGCTATCAGCTTTGCCCACTCCACCTTGCCGTCTTTGTCAATCTTGGCGATGACTCCTTCGGTAGAAGAGTGATCGTCGCCTGCGGGGGTATAGGAAACTTCGGTCTTTTGATTGTCTGCGCCGACCATTCTGAAAAGCGTGGTCTCCGCCTTGTCGGCTAAATTGCGCACATCGGAAACCAATACCAAACCGCCGTCTGCCGTGGGATATACAGCCTGGTTGTTGTATAGGTCGCCTTTGTCCGAATATACCGTCCACATCACTCCGCCTGTCTCGGAATCAAACTTCTGCAACAAGAGATTGTGGTTCACGGAATTGTCGTTGTTTCCGGCATACTGGCAGCCTTCTATGTCCTGCCCATCAGCGTCTTTTAATTCGCTGCCGTCAAAATAAACTTTGGTTCCGGTACGGGTGTTGGAACCGAAAGAGCTGAATGCCACGTAATTGCCATCTGTCGTCTTGATGACGGCAACCGGGATGTTGCCCGCCTTGGTCTTTCCATAGATGGTATGGCACCATTGGTACTTGAAGTCTACTGCATAGGAGACAGAGACGACCATCAGCATCACAAACGATACAAGTAGTTTTTTAATCATTGCTTCTTGGTTTTAAAAGTTAATATTTATATGGTTCACAAATCAAAAATCCATACCCAACGAGAGGTGTATAAGATTGGCATGCCGGGTCTTCATGTAATGCGCATATTGCCAATCAACAGCGACAAAGAGGCTATAGCTGCGATTTACGGCATACCCAACTTCCGCACGAAGCTGTGTGTCGCAGCGTTTGTTCCCGTAAAGGGCATACCGACGATACACGGGTGCCATCATGCTCTCATTGATGTTCCCATTCAGCACCATGTCGCACTGACAGCCCCATACATAGTTCAAGCGAGCGGAAGTTTGCCAAAGCCAGCGTTTCCTCTGCCACACGCCCTTCAGGGAGAGGGCTGAAACCTGTGCGGAGGAATACATTTTCCGCCATGGTACCACATAGGTCTCGCGCACGTTGCGGTATTGCTGCACCAATGAAATGCCGTATATGGCAGTACCAGCCGGGCGATATTGATACAGGATTCCCGCCAACAGGTCGTATCGGAGTTCCCGATAGCGGCGGCCGGAGGCTATTTTAGGATATATGTTGTCCTTTGCGGATCCGAAGATATTCTCTGTCCCACGCCGGTCATCGCAGGTTTCAGACAACTTCACACCCCAGGTGCTGCGTCCGCTTCTGTGCAGATAGCCGATTTCAAGAGCCTGCTGTCGCAGATTCAGCTCGGTAAGCGGCAGTTCGTTCAAATCGGAAATAATCTTTTCTGTCGACTGGCAGGCATAGCCCAACGAGGCATAGATGCCGTTGCGGTAGGCAACAGGACGCAACTCCAATGTGGCATTCCAGCCCAGTCCTTTATAATAGGTAGATGAATACGACCCCCGAAAGCGATAATAGTCCATGCCCAATCCGGTAAGATGATAAACAACCGGGCGTGATGTCTCGTTATAAAACTCAATTTCATTCGTCTGCTTGTAGCGTCTGAAGCCGACCGAGAATCCCCCCTCATAGGTCTTGTTGAAAAAGCCGGAACGGACCGCTCCAACATTCAGCCTCAGATATCCGGAAAGATTTTTCGGCCGAGGGTCCACGGTCCTGTATTCCAGCTGAGCCGTATAACGGCCTTGCAGGCCAACAGTATAAAGGTTCTTCCGACAGGCGAAGCCTCCCATGAAATCGTAGCTTTCCTTTCGTGAGGTTCCGCCTCCTATGGTATCGGCCATGACATAGGGGTAAAGCAAGTCGAAATCGGTGGTCTCACTATAGGCCACATGACTCATCCTGGCATTGCCGTAGCGAGCCATTCCCCACAGGGAAACACTCTTCTTACGCAAGAAGGCATCTATGTCGGCTCCCATTACCGTAGCCTTGTCTCCATGCTCCGGTTGTTGAGGAGTAGTGGCACGGCTGTATTCACCTGTGATGCCCAATCTGTTCAGCGAATATCGGTAACGGTCCCATTGCATGGCAGGATTAAGATAAACACCCTGAAACCACGACCGTGTGTCGCTCAGGTGCTCCATCTGCCTCTCCTTTATTTCCTCTGCGGCTTGCGCCGGCACTGCTTTCCAACAGCCGACAAGAAACACAGCCGCCAGAAGTCTAAGTATTATCTTGTCCACGTTCATTCGTTTGTTTGGCTTATTTGCGGGGAACCACACCGTCGTAGGTAAGGGTTGTCGCCTTCGTGGCGTCGGCCCCGATAGCCGAACCCTGTTCTTCTATCACAGAGGGAATACACTCCGTATTGAAATCTTCGGTGGAATTATTGGTGTCCTGCAGGTGCCGGACACCTTTGCTATCCACAAATTGCAATTTGCGGCGAATACTGCGAAAGTATCTTGTCTTGTCTTTGTCGATATATCCCACATGCGTCCATCCCGCATCCACGGAGGGCGGAAGAATACTCCACAGCCTGCTGCTCTGCACGCTGCAGTTCACTCCATCGACAATCCACGCATTGGGAATCTTATAGGCCTGCTGTTGCATGGGGAATGTGCCCTGCGGAAGATACATCGTATAGTAATAGGTATACAGATAGGTTTTAAGATATTGCTCCTTGGTGATGTTCTTGGGTATGCGGACAAGAGCGAACGACGTGAAGCCCCTGTTATGCAGGACATAGAAACTCTGCGTGTAGCAATACCACTTGTCAAGATTGGGCACTGTAGGACTGTCAATATCCAAATGGGTGGGAGAGGTGGACACGTCATACCACTCGAAGTCGGCTTTGCTCAAGTCGAAGGAGTTGGGATTGGCCACACGATGCTCTATGCCCGTATCGCAAATGAGCAAGGACTCACCCGGCATGACAGGATGGTCCGTCCCATTGCCGGGAATCACGTACAGAGACCACACCGTGAAAGTGTCTTTACGAATGTCGGGTGAATAGTCGAAGTAAAGCACCGACTTGAATTTCGACTCGCAAAAGGCCAGTCCGTCGGCATAGAGCACGTGATCGGTATTGTTGAATATCTTAATATAGCCGTCGCCGTAATACTGCGACCCCGAAGCACGCAACGTGCCGGAAAAGAAGATTTCCTCGAAGATAAAATCCTCGTTTGCCGCCGACAGGAACGTCTCTATCTCGAGTTGCTCCGATGTCGCTGTAAGCTCTATGTTCTCGGCCTTGCCTGTGAGACGCCCTTTCACCGTGGTCGCCTCCTTACCCTCGCCGTGGTCATAAGTAACGTCTGCAGAATACACACAGTCGTAAAGCCCTTCAGACAGTCGGATACCGTCATGCCGGACAACGCTTGTCTTCTCGCCCGACGTAAGATTGGTAAACACCACTTTCTCGGAAACGATCTCCAGATTGTTCACATTTTCCGGATAGCGAACCGTTAGTTTGGCGGACACCTCCGCGAGAATCTTGTCGTCGCCGCATGATGACAGCAGAACAAGCATAGCGCACGCCAAGACATATATAAAAGCTCTCATATTCTTGTATGATCCGTTCATGTTCATATCAATGTCAGATTGTGAGATTGGCCTCCACTCCGAAATAGGGAGAGGCATTGCGACGTATCACCTTGCCGTTGGACTTGTAGTCAGGCAAATAGTCGAGTATTTTGTTGGCAAAAAAAGACAGCCTCATATAACGTCCGATGCGTTTGGTTGCCTTCAGGTTGACAATCATCGACATGGGCACGGTGAACGGAAGGAACATGTCTTCCTTATAGGTCTGTACCAACTGTTTCAGCAAGACATCCTGCTCGCTTTCCGCCGTATATGGACGCACCTTTCCGTCTGCCGCCGAAATATAGGCCAAGGGGTAGCCGTTCTTTGCCTGCCTCTTTGTTCTGACGAGCCACATGCACTGCACCGATGTGGTGAATATAAAGCCCCACTCAGGCACTTGGGTGTCGAAGGTGAAGTTGGTGTTCAGGCGGTCGTTCACCCTCCCGTCATTCCAGTCATAGAGCCCCACATAGTATTCGCTCACCGGCTTGTTGTCTATCACCGCGCTCACGGGGTCATACATCGGCTGGCTGTTAGTGTAGGTTGTGTGGAACCATGCTCCGCTAACATTGATACGGGTGCGCAAGGCCCTGATGCGGGCCGAGGTAAACTGCAGTTCGATGCCCTGCTTCACCATCTTGCTGCCATTCGACGCCTGCTGATAACCGTCGAGTACGTGCATGTTGCTGAAAGGCAGCGTGCGCCAATCGGTCCCCGCCTTCATCTGTGCGGCATCGTACTTCTTGTAATTGTAGTCGTCATAGATGCTCGAATACCTGAATCCTGATGTCATCCGCTCATGAAAATAGTCCACGCTCAGCGAGTTCTCCTTCCAATCGATGTCCAGCCTTACCTCCCATTTGCGGTTGCGTGCCGGTGTTATCTGATAGTTGGTGGGGGATTGCCTGTAGGTCGTCACCACGAAGCGGCTGTCCCGCTCCGGATTTTGGGTGTCGTAATAGGCCAGTTCCAGGAAGTCGCTATAATAGCTGTCAGGATAAAGATAGTTGAGCGTGGGATTTTTCGTCGTCACTCCCCAGCCCGAGGATATTGCAAAGCGCAACGGACTGCCCGTCAGCGCGACGTAAGGCAGACGCCAATGCAGGTTGGCACGAGGGTCGGCATAAACCTTGCTGCTCATGGCAAACCTCTTGTCAAGACCCGGCATGGCATTCAGCCGCAAGCCGAACATGCCTTCCAGCACGCTGCCCCCTACCCTCGCCGTGAAGTTGTCTTCCCCAAAGGCCGACAGATTCCGTAAAGCGGGAATGTCCCTGTAGCGTCTCGGCCTTGCCGACCAGCCGTTCACGCTGAGCGGACGGCGCATGTCGTACACCTGCCCCTTACCGAAGTTCTTGGTAAAATCCCAATTGGCTCCCAGCTTCATACGGTTTTCCACCTTGCCGATGTCGAAGCGCAACAGTCCCTTGGCTTTGAGCCAAGCATTGAACGGCTTGCCGTCGCAAAGATAGTCGGCCACATACTCGGCATATACGGCGGCGGCTTCATGTTCTCCTTCGTCATTGCCTGTGGGCACGATGCCATAACGCTGCGGAGCCACCAGACGTTTTTGGCGCAGACGGTCAAACTGCTGCGACACCGAGGAGTTGACCTCCAGCTCGCGCAACAGCCCGTTCCGTCTCTTCCACGACAGGCTGTTGGCAAACACCATCCTGTTGAAATTGGACCTGTATTCGTCGATGCGCCCGTAATTGAGGTCGGGGTCGGCCTTGCTGTTGTCGAAGGACCCCGAATAGTCCAAGGCCGACTCCCACTTCCACTGCGTCTTGGTTTCGGTGGTTTTCCTGGTAGTATAGCGCAACGAGGCACTCAGCCGTTTGTAGTTTTCGAGATTGTCGGTCGGGTCTGTTTTCGAATCCAGATACCCGAGATCCATATTCACCACATGCGAATCGCCGCTACCCAAAGCGATTCCCTTGCCCAGAGAGAAGAGCTTGCTGTAGCCGTCGGCCTTAAAGCGGGAGGACAGGGGTATTTCGCGACGTATCTTCTTGATTTCCAAAACACCGCTCGTAAGATTGCCGTACTCTGCCGAGGGGATTCCTCTCACCACCTCCACCCTCTCGATATCGTCTGTGCCAATCATGCGCATATCCACACCCTTATTGGTAATGTTACGAATGTTCTCCGCGCCGCTGCCCGAAGTGATGTGCTGAGTGTCGGACAGCGGTGAGAATTGCAGGTTGGCGTCGGTGTTGATAGGCGTGCCGTCCACGACAAACAGTGTGCCGAGCGACGAAATGGCAAAGTTGTTGTTATGATGCAGCACTCCGCTGGCGGTCATGGTGCCCGTCTCACGCAAGGCAATCGTATTGGCCACACCCATGTTCGGGTCCTTGGAATACCCTCCGGGCAACAGTTCCATAAGGTCGGAAAGACTGTTGGGCTGGAGCTGGTTCATGGCATCGCGACCGATAACCGACTTGGTAACAAGTCCCCGCGCCTCTTTTGCCGTTACCGCGACTTCGCTTAATCTCAGGTTGGCCTTAAGACTGACGCGCAATGTCGTGTCCTTTGTGAGAAGCATTTTCTGCAAAAAAACCTCATATCCCACATAGCTTATCTTCACGACATAGTCTTCCCTCTCCGCCACATCGATGACAAAACGGCCGTCGCTTCCCGCAAGGGTAGCCCTCGGATGCTTGCCCTGAAAATAAACAGAGGCCGAGGCAAGCGGTGTCTTGTCCGCGCCATCCAACACGACACCTCTTACCTTTACATAATTTTGGCAGAGGCACAGCGTTGGGAACAAACAGGCAAATATAACAGGGAAAATCCTTAAATCCATCGAAATAGCAGATACATCCTTTTAAGTTATTTTACATTTACAAAGTTATCTGCATTTGGATTAGCAAACAATACCCAAAAATATCGATTTCTCGGACGGATTCCTTTCTACAATAATGGTAATCAATGATTGTGTATGTCGACGGGGAGAGGAACCTTCGCAAAAAAATGAAAGCCAAGCGCCCGCTTTTACGACTTGGCAAAAGCGGGCGCCTGGCAGTATGGGAAGCATCCTCCCCTTAGGATTTCATCAGCTGGTCCAGGAAGCTGTTGAGGTCCTTGTCCAGACCCTCGAGCAGGCTGCCCGAGAGGATGAGGGAATCGTCGTCGACCAGATAGATGTCGCGCAACGTCTCATGGTCCTCGTCCACCAGGACAAAGTAGAAGGGATGCATGATGTTCATGTGATTCACCACGTCGTGGCGCAACTCGGAGAGCGCTTCACGGATTTCCTCGGCGGCGGTGTCATAGAAGTCATCGTCCTTGCCTATCCACTGTTCTATCACGACGCGCGTCAGTTCCACGTCGTCGTCGTTGAAGGCCAGCAGTTCGCCCGACTGGGGTTTCACCTGGAGGTGGATGTCGGTGAGCACTGCCGCTGCCGAAGCAGGGAACTTGTCGGCTATCTTGCGGATAGCACGCTGGATTTGCTGATTGCTATTCATGGCTATGTAGGATTAAAGGTTCGCTCCGTGGCAGTTCTTGAACTTCTTGCCGCTGCCGCAGGGACAGGGGTCGTTGCGTCCGGGCAGCTGACGTGCCTGAACGGGCTGTTGGGGAACGGCCTGACGGGTATCCTGTTGCTGCGCGCTTCGCTGTTCGGGGTCGGTCAGGTCTTCGCGGCTTTCGGTGTATTCAGGCTCCTTGCGGCGGCGTTCCTCGGCGGGTGCCTGCTGGGGCTGTTGCAGTTCGGGAATCATGCCACGCATGAGGATGCTCACGGTGCGGTCGTTGATTTTGTTCACCATGTTGTCGAAGAGTTTCACGCTCTCCAGCTTGAAGATCAGGAGGGGGTCCTTCTGTTCGTAGCTGGCATTCTGCACGCTGTGGCGCAGTTCGTCCAAGAGGCGGAGGTTTTCCTTCCATGCCTCGTCGATGGTGTGCAGCAGGATGGTCTTCTCGAAGGCCTTGACAACCTCGTGGCCGTTGGTTTCATAGGCGCGCTTGATGTCCACGGCGATCTGATACAGGTGGCGGCCATCCACGATGGGCACGCGGATCATCTCGAAAGCGGGGGCGTTGGGATCCTCGACGATCTGCTTGATCACCTGATGGGCATTGCCGGCCATCACGCCCGTCTTCATCTTGAAGCGGTCCATCACGGCCTCGTAGGCCTTCTCCGCCAGGTCGTTGAGCTTGGTATTCTCCATGTCAGCCTCGGTGAAGGGCACTTCCATGGCGAAAATCTCCAGAAAGCTTTCCTTGCATCCCTTGTAGTCGCTGTTTTCCAGAATGTTCACGACGCGGTCCCAGATCATGTCGGCGATGTCCATGCCGATGCGTTCGCCCATGAGGGCGTGGCGGCGTTTCTCGTAGATGACGGTACGCTGCTTGTTCATCACGTCGTCATATTCCAGGAGGCGCTTACGCACACCGAAATGGTTTTCCTCCACCTTCTTCTGGGCGCGCTCGATGCTGCTGGAAATCATGGGGTGTTCGATCATCTCGCCTTCCTCGAAACCGAGGCGGTCCATCACCTTGGCAATGCGCTCGCTGGCGAAGAGGCGCATGAGCTTGTCCTCCAAAGAAACGAAGAACACGCTGCTGCCGGGGTCGCCCTGACGACCGGCACGGCCGCGCAGCTGGCGGTCCACACGGCGGCTTTCATGCCGCTCGGTGCCGATGATGGCCAAACCGCCGGCCTCCTTCACGGCATCGCTCAGTTTGATGTCCGTACCACGGCCTGCCATGTTCGTGGCAATGGTTACGGCGCCCAGCATGCCCTGACGCTCGACGCGCTCGCCATTCTCGTCCGTAACATAGTAGGTGCCTGGGGTGCTTTGTCCCGCCAGGGCCACGATGTCGGCCTCCTTCTGGTGGAGCTTGGCGTTCAGCACCTGATGGGGCACCTTACGCATTTGCAGCATCTTGGACAGCAGTTCGCTGATTTCCACGCTTGTGGTGCCCACCAGCACGGGGCGTCCGCTGTTGCGCATCAGCTCCACTTCCTTGATGACGGCGTTGTATTTCTCGCGCTGCGTCTTGTAGACGCGGTCGTTCATGTCGTTGCGCGCGATGGGGCGGTTGGTGGGAATCTCCACCACATCCAGCTTGTAGATGTCCCAGAACTCGCCGGCCTCCGTGATGGCCGTACCCGTCATGCCCGCCAGTTTGTGGTACATACGGAAATAATTCTGAAGGGTGATGGTGGCGAAGGTCTGTGTGGCGGCCTGCACCTTGACGTGCTCCTTGGCCTCCACGGCCTGGTGCAGTCCGTCGCTCCAGCGGCGTCCTTCCATGATACGTCCTGTCTGCTCGTCCACGATCTTCACCTCGCCGTTCATGATCACGTATTCCTCGTTGAGGTTGAACATGGCGTAGGCCTTGAGCAGCTGCTGGATGGTGTGTACGCGCTCGCTCTTGATGGCGTATTCCGTGTACAGCTTATCTTTCTTCTCCAGGCGTTCCTCGTCGCTGATGGTGGTGTCGCCCTCGAGCTGGCTCATAAGGGTGGTGATGTCGGGCAGCACGAAGAGGTCGGAATCGTTCACCTGCTGTGCCAGCCACTCGTTACCCTTGTCGGTCAGGTCGGCACTGTTTTGCTTCTCTTCAACAACGAAGTACAGGGGCTCTACAGCCTCGGGCATGCGCTTGTTGTTGTTCTCCATATAGATTTCCTCGGTCTTCAGCATGCCCGCCTTGATGCCGGGTTCGCTGAGGTACTTGATGAGGGGCTTGTTCTTGGGCAGGGCCTTGTGGCTGCGGTAGAGTGCCAGGAAGCCCTGCTCGATCATCGCCTGGTCGTTGCTCTGCGTGCCGTTGCTGATGAGCTGCTTCGCCTCGGCCAGATACTGCGTGGCCAGCTGACGCTGTACGTTCACCAGCTTCTCCACCAGGGGCTGATACTCCTCGAAGAGCTGCTCCTCGCCCTGGGGCACAGGGCCTGAGATGATCAGGGGCGTACGCGCGTCATCCACGAGCACGCTATCCACCTCGTCCACGATGGCATAATTGTGGATGCGCTGCACGAGGTCGCGGGGGTCGGTGGCCATGTTATCACGCAGATAGTCGAAGCCGAACTCGTTGTTCGTTCCGAAGGTGATGTCCGCCATATAAGCCTTGCGACGGGCGTCGCTGTTGGGCTGGTGCTTGTCGATGCAGTCCACGCTCAGGCCGTGGAACATATAAAGCGGGCCCATCCATTCGGAGTCGCGCTTGGCCAGGTAGTCGTTCACCGTAACGACATGCACGCCGTTGCCCGTAAGCGCATTCAGGAAGACGGGCAGCGTTGCCACGAGGGTCTTACCCTCACCCGTGGCCATCTCGGCAATCTTGCCCTGATGCAGAACGGTGCCGCCGAACAGCTGTACATCGTAATGCACCATGTTCCATGCAAGCTCGTTGCCGCCTGCCACCCAATGATTGTGGTAGATAGCCTTGTCGCCGTCGATGTCCACGAAGTCGTGTTTGGCGGCCAGTTCGCGGTCAAAGTCGTTCGCCGTTACCACTACGTCGCCCTGCTGCGTCAAACGCTCTGCAGTGCTCTTCACGATGGCGAAGGCCTGGGCGCGCACTTCGTTCAGGGCGGTCTCCAGGACCTCCAGGACTTCCTTCTCCAGCTTGTCAATCTGGGTGAAGAGAGGCGCACGGTCCTGGATTTCCGTTGCCTCGATCTTTTCTTTGATGTCGGCAATCTGCTTGCGCAGGTCGGCAGGCGCGTTCTGCACCTGCTCCCGGATCTGCGCGCTCAGGGCACGCAATTCGTCGTTGCTGAGTGCCTGTATCTGGGGATAGATCGCCGTAACCTCTTCAACGAGGGGCTGGATGGCCTTCAGGTCGCGGCTGGCTTTGTTGCCAAAAATAGAACTTAGGAATGATATGAAACTCATTATTATGTTTGTTATTTCGTTATTGGAATGGGCATCAGGCGCGATGCCGTTAGTCGGTATGTATTATTGCAGGGGCATTTGCATGCTGGCGTTCGGCGCCCGTATGCGCAGATGCGCCGAGATGGTAGGCGCGACGCGGTCCACGGTTACGGGAGTGTTGACGATCTCGTGTTCAATGTTGGTCCCCAGGAAGAAGAGGGGGAAGGGCAGATAGCCGTCGCGCGTCAGCGAGCGCTGGTTGTGCGTGTCGTGCACCAGCTGCCATCCGGGAGCCACCTGCACCAGAATATCGCCCGAGCAACGGGGGTTATAGGCGTTGCGCAGGCGGTCGACACCCGTCTGTCCCGCGCCCATCAAGAGGCGCTGGCTGGTGAAGACATCGCGCACACCGCTCAACTGCAACAGGAAGGCCTGGCTGCGGTCCAGGAGTTCGGACAGGCTGACGCCCCTGTTCTCTATGAGTTTCTGGTTGACATAGATATGATTTCCGTAGCTGGCTTCAATCCATTGTGCCTGGCCATAGACGGCCGAGAGGTACATGTTGAGCAGCATGTGGGCACGGCTGATATTGAACTCTCCCGAAGGGATGCGGTAGCGGCGCAGGTCTTCCTCGTCCTGCCGCGCCATCGCAGAGCCGGTGCCCGTAAGCACGAAGAGGGCGCGTCCCTTGCCCACCTTTTCCTCCACGCGCTGCATGAGCAAAGCCAGCTGCGCATCCAGGCGCACATAGGTGTCTTGCAGTTCCATGGCACTCGCGCCCAGCGACTGCTGGTCGTAGGTGCCGGCGTAATAAGTAAGGCTGAGCAGGTCGGGAACGGCATCAATGCCCACCAGGGTGTTCCTGAGCACGTGCTGCGCCATGTTCGTTACCTCCTCGTTCACCAGGCCGCTGGCCTTGAACTGGCGGAAACGACGCTCGCCCTTGAACGTGTGTCTGAAGGCCTTGCCGCCCTTGTTCATCTGGCCGCCCGCCAGAAAATAGTTGTAGCTGCCCGTCAGTTCGTTGACGGGCTGCCACGTCAGCTGTGCAATCTGCTGTTGCAGGTTGCGGCTGTTGTTGTAATAACCCAGCCAGGCCGGTGCGCTGCCGTAGTAGCTGGTGGTGCACCAGCCGCCCGTCTGGTCGCTGATCCAGAAAGCCCCGTCGGCGGCATGCCCTGCGCCCAGCACGGCGGCGTCGCTCGTCGGCGCCACGCTATACACCAAGGCACGGCCCTGTGTGGCCACCTTCAGTTCGTCCGACAGCGTGCTTACCAGCAGATGCGTGGGAGCCACGCGCTCCGCTGTGCCGTGGCCGGCGTATTGGCGGTCGTCAACGCAATGGACGGGTTGCAGATTCTCGCGGCTGAGCCAGCGTTCGCCCACGATGCCATGGTCGTAGGGCGAGGTGCCCGTCATCAGGCTGGCGATGGCGCTGGCGCGGTCGGGCGAGGCGAAAGGATATTGCGCACGCGTAAAGGCACGGCCTTCGCGCATGAGACGCGCAAAGCCTTCCTGACCGTAAAGGGGCAAGAAGGCCTGCATATAATCCGTGCGCAACTGGTCCACGACAATGCTGACGACCAAGCGGGGCACTTCGGGCGCCACCTGGCCATTCATCTCCATCACTGCCATCAGGGCAATGAGGCTGCTCAGCAATCGCTGTGTTCTCGTTGTCACTTTTTCGTTATTTTCTCCTTATTGAATACATAACCGGCCTCGCGCACGGCCAATCCAAAGGCCAAAGGTACGATAATTTCCGCAAAATCCTGCTGTATCCAGGCAGAAAGAAGCAAAAAGACCAGCAAATATATCAGATTCAGGGGGTGATAGAGGCAAAAACGCCCCTGGCGGGCGCGTTTCACCACCCAAGGCAGGCACAACAAAGGCAGGGGGTTAAGGATGAGGGCCTGGTAATTGCTGTCCACCGTGGGATGCTCGCTCGCCAACAACATGAAAACAACCAGCAAGCCCGCCACGCCCTGTACCGCCATCACCGCCGCGTCCAACATCCAAAGCCTGCGGCCCGTGCGGCGTTCAAAGACAAAAGACAGCAGGGCAAGCGCGACGAAAGCCCAGGCAAGGGTCCGGGGGCGTTGCCAGAAAGGCAATGCCCGGGGCGCAGCGGCGCGCAAAGGAACCAGAACGCTTTTTGAAAGCACCAAAGGGCGCAGGTCCTCACGCAGCGTCCACACCGCCAGACTGTCCAAATACAGCGACATCTCGTGGGGCAGGAATGCGGCGGCGCGGCGCGTAAGCAGCGTGTCGCAGGCGGCGCCTAAGAGCAGGTCGTTGCCCTCCCGGTTCCATTCATAGGCTTGCGTGTAGCGATGCAACAGCTGCCGATAGGTAGGCAAAGGACCCGGCGTGAAGCGTTCCACAACCTCCGTCCCCGGGCGGTTGACGGCCATCTTAACGGCATCCAGCACACGTGTGGCGCAGTTGTCCGTCAGGAAGTTATAGCGGTAGGTACGGTTCTCGGGGCGGATTTTCCACAGCATGTACTCCATCAGGCGGAGGCTCTCCTCGAGCCGGAGGTTCAGCACCTGCTCGCTTACCTCGCGTCCGTCGCGGACATACTCCTCCATGAAGATGTCCGTCTCCACCGCGATCACGATATAGTCCGTATGTCCCAGCACGAATCGCCACAGGAAATGAGGGGCCTTGAAGTCGAACACGCCGTAGTTAAAGACGATATCCGTCTGTGCCTGGCGCATACGCAGGGCGGTATGCCCGTACAGGCTGTACGATGCCGTGCCCGGGGAGCACGTAAGCACGCTCCAAACGGGCGCCTCGTCCTGCGCGTTTCCCTGCGCCGGCACCAGCATCACCAGTGCGGCCGCCAGCAGCCTCAGGTAGTTAAGAATGAGTTTCAAAATCGGCTTCTATAGGAATAAATTGCGACAAATGTAGCACAAAAAACTGAGTAATTCAAGAAAAACCCTTACCTTTGTTCCCCAAATGGCGAATTTGATCATCGACATCGGCAACACACGCGCCAAGCTAACCCTCTTCGAGGACGAGCTGCCTGTGGAGACAGAAAGCACGGACAACACCTCCTTGGAGGCGCTGCCCCGGTTCGCCACACGACGCCCCCTGGACCACGTCATCGTGGGGAGCGTCGTGAACATCACTCCGGAAGCCGAACAGCGCATCCTTGCACTGGACACGCCCGTGTTGTGGTTCAGCCCCAAGACACCCGTCCCCCTGATCGAGAACACCTACCGCACCCCACACACCTTGGGCGCCGACCGCCTGGCGGCTGTCCTCGGGGCGCGCCTGCTGCAACCCAACCGCGACGTGCTGGTAATCGACGCGGGCACCTGCATCACCTACGACCTGCTGGACCACGACGGACGCTACTTAGGCGGCAACATCTCGCCGGGCGTCCACATGCGCCTCACGGCCTTGCACGAACATACGGCACGCTTGCCGCTGGTGGAACTGGAAGGCACGATTCCTCCCTTGGGCTACAACACCGAGACGGCCATCCGCAGCGGCGTCATCACGGGCATCCAACACGAAATCATGGGCATCGTCGGCCAGCTGCGCCTGGCGCGTCCCTCGTTATTGGTCTATCTTACTGGCGGCGACAGCCTGACGCTGGATACCGCCACGCGCAGCATCATCCTCAGCGACCCCCACCTTGTAGCACGCGGCCTGAACCGCATCTTACAGTACAACGTCTATGAAAAGCACTAACAGACACCTTCTCTGCCTCTTTTTCCTCCTGGGCCTGAGCGCCGGCGCCAAGGCACAGAGCAACGGCACCAACTCCAGCTATTCACGCTACGGTCTGGGCTTGCTCCAGGACCAATCGCAAGGCTTTAACCGCGGCATGGGCGGCGTGGCACAAGGCCTGGCAGGGGGCAGCATCGTGAACATGCAGAACCCCGCCAGCTACAGCCGTATCGACAGCCTGACCTTCCTCATGGACGCCAGCTTGGGCATGAGCTTCGGCCGCTACAAGCAGGGAGGCAACACGCTGAACGTGCGCAATGCCACGCTGGAATACGTCAACACGGCCTTTCGCCTGCGCCGCGGCATGGGCATGAGCATCGGCTATGTCCCCTTCACCGCCATCGGCTATAACTTCAGCCACACCACGAACGTAGGCACGAACGCCGACAGCCAAAAGGACATCACCACCACGAACACCTACAACGGCGACGGCGGCCTGCACCGCCTCTACGTGGGTTGGGGATGGAATCCCTTTGCCGACCTCAGCATTGGCGTCAACGCCAGCTACGTATGGGGCCAGTACAACCACACGCGCACGCAGTCCTTCAGCGAAGGCTCCACGACCAACAGCAGCTACAGCGGCCAGAACATGGCGTGGAAGAGCAGCATACGCACCTACGAAATCGACCTCGGCGTGCAATACCCCATCCGCCTGGGCAAGCAAGACCTCCTGACCGTGGGCGCCACCGTAGGCCTGGGCCACGGCATAGGCAGCAGGGTGGAGATGACGCGTTTCACGCCCAACGCCGATACCCTGCGCCTAAGCACGCACAACGCCTTTGAGCTTCCCTATACCATCGCCGCGGGTGCCAGCTGGCAACACCGGCAGCGCTGGACCGTGGCCGCCGACTACGAAATGCAGCGTTGGGAGGGACTGAAGAGCCCCCTTGCCACCAGCAGCGATGCGGGCTACAGCCTGGAGGTGCGAACCGACCAATACTTGACGCGCCACAGCGTCCGCCTTGGCTTGGAGTATCAGCGGAACCCCAACCCCACAAACAAATTCCGCGACCGCATCCGCTACCGCCTGGGCGCGAACTACCATACGCCCTATGTCCGCCTGGCGGGCACCGACGGCCCCACGCAGTACAGCCTGACGGCAGGTGTCGCCCTGCCCCTTACGAACAGCGGGCGCAGCATGCTGAACCTGGGCGTGGAATGGATGCGCCGCCAGCCCGCCCTCAGTGCGCAGATTACGGAGAACTACCTGATGCTGCACGTGGGCATCACCTTCAACGAACGATGGTTCATGAAATGGAGAATCGAATAAGGCGCGCCTGCCTCGCCGGCGCGCTGCTGACCCTGCTGGCCCTGGCCGCATGCGGCGGCAACGAACGCGCCAATGCGCCCAGCGTGCGCCCCGAGGATTCCCTGGCCTTCATGCAGAGCCGTGGCGTGAATACGCTGATTTCGGACAGCGGCGTACTGCGCTACAAGATCGTGGCGGAAACGTGGGACATCCATGACAACACGCAACCGGCCACATGGAAATTCATGAACGGCATGCTGCTTACGCGCTTCGACGAACGCCGCCACGTGGACCTCTACGTCCAGGCCGATACGGCCTACCTCCACCAGCAATACCTGTGGGAGCTTCGCGGGCGCGTACATATCAAGAATATACAAGGCACGCGCTTCCGCACCGAGGAACTGTTCTGGGATATGCAGCGCCACGAGATATGGAGCAACCGCTTCATGCGCATCACCACACCCACGCGCGAACTGCAAGGCACCACCTTCCGCAGCAACGAACAGATGACAGACTACCTGATCACCAACAGTGCCGGCGCCTTCCCCGCCGAGGACACCGAGAGCGCACCCGACACCACCGTCCAGCAGCGCGAACGCCGCCAATAAGGCATTAACCCTAACAATACCCCTACATTGAGTACCCTCATCGCCACACTCATCGTCCTGCTCTTCTCCGCCTTCTTCTCGGGCATGGAGATCGCCTTCGTGTCCAGCAGCAAGCTGCGCGCGGAGATGGACCGTGCCGAAGGCGACTGGACCAGCCGCCTCTTGGGCGTCTTTTACGCCCATCCCAATCATTTCATCTCCACCCTGCTGGTGGGCAACAACATTGCCCTGGTCATCTATGGCATCCTGATGGCGCGCATCATCGACACCCTGCTCATCGATCCCTTCATCCACAGCCACGCACTGGCCCTTACCCTGGAAACGGTGATCTCCACCCTCATCGTACTCGTCTTCGGCGAATTTCTGCCCAAGGCCCTTTTCCGTATCAGCCCCAACGCCACGCTGCGCGCCTTCGCCCTGCCTACGATGCTGGTCTACATCCTGCTCTACCCCATCAGCAAGTTCACCAGCACGCTGAGCAAAGGCTTGCTGCGCCTGGCGGGCATCAAGGTCAGCAACAACAAGCAGCAAAGCTTCAAGAAAGCCGACCTGGACCACCTGATCCAATCCAACATCGACGAAACCGGCGCCGAGGGCGAAATCAGCGAGGACATCAAGATCTTCCAGAACGCCCTGGAGTTCAGCAGCGTGCGCATCCGCGACTGCATGGTGCCGCGCACCGAAGTGGACGCCCTGCCCCTCACATCGCCCTTGGATCAGCTGCTGAACCTCTTCGTGGAATCGGGGCACAGCAAGATACTGGTCTATGACAGCGACATCGACGACGTTGCGGGCTATGTCCATTCCTCCGACATCTTTCACCTGGATCCCCGGGACGCATGGCAGGAACGCGTGCGCACGCTAACCTTTGTGCCCGAAACCATGTCGGCGCAAAAGCTCATGCAGGACTTCCTGCAACACAAGCGTTCCTTGGCGGTCGTCGTGGACGAGTTCGGCGGCACCAGCGGCATCGTAACCTTAGAGGACCTGGTAGAGGAGATCTTCGGCGAGATACGGGACGAGCACGACAAGGAGGAATACGTATGCAGCGAGGTGGCCCCCGGAGAATACCTCCTGAGCGGCCGCCTGGAAATCGAGCAGGCCAACGAGCGCCTGAACCTCGACCTGCCCGAAAGCGAGGACTACAAAACCGTGGGCGGACTGATTCTGCACGAATACCAATCCTTCCCAAAACTGAATGAAAAAGTGATGTTCGGCCACTTCGAGTTCAAAATCCTCAAGATGACCACCACGAAGATAGAACTCGTCAGACTGAAGATACTTCGATAGCGCATTACGCCTTTGCGCCGGGGCACACGCAAAAAACCAGCTGCAAAAGGCCTTGTGAACTAAAATTTTACTTATCTTTGCCCCCATATTGCGCCCTTACGGGGGTGAAATCGGCCCTAAAAAGCCCGGAAAACGAAAGGAAACAAATAAAAATAAAAATAAAAAAACAAAAAATGGCAGCAATCCAAAAGATTAGAAGCTATGGCGTAGTGCTCATTGCCTTTGTGGGCATCGCTCTCTTCGCGTTCATTGCCGAAGAGTTTGTACGCGCCCTGAGCACAAGCCGAAACATGGACCGCCAGATTGTAGGCGAGATCTACGGCGAGAACGTCAACTACGAGGAGTTCAACAAGCTCTACGAGCAGTACGAGAACACGGTGAAGATGAGCAACGGCGGTCAGTCGCTGACCGACGACCAGCAGGTACAGCTGCGCGACCAGGTGTGGCAGGAGATGCTGACCCAGAAGCTCATCGAGCATGAGGCGGCCGAACTGGGCATCAGCGTAAGCGACGCCGAGCTGCAGCGCATCATCAGCACAGGCCAAAGCCCCCTGCTCTCCCAGACGCCCTTCACCAACCCCCAGACGGGTATGTTCGACGCGGCACAGCTGAAACAGTTCCTGGCGCAGTACGACGAGGTAATCGCCAACCCCGATTATCCCGAGGAAGCCAAGCAGCAGATGCGCCAGCTCAAGGACTACTGGACCTTCATGGAGCAGCAAATCCGCAACCAGGCCTTAGGACAGAAGTACCAGAGCCTGCTGGCCGCCTGCTTCACCGCCAATAAGGTGAGCGCCCAGGCCAGCTTCAACGACCGCATGAACCAGAGCACCATCCTGATGGCTGCCGTGCCCTACACCAGCGTGCCCAACGAGGGACTGGCCGCTACGGAGGCCGACCTGAAGGCCAAGTACGACGAGATGAAGACACAGTACCCCGAGATGTTCTCGAGCCAGCAGGAGCTGCGCACCGTGAAGTACATCGCCGTGCCCATCACCGCCACCCAGGCCGACGAGCAAGCCCTCAGCACCGAGTTAGGCGAATATGCCCAAAGCATGCAGGCCGAGGGTGCCAACCTCCAGAACATCGTGCGCGAGAGCCGCTCACTGGTAAGCTACAACGGACTCTACGTAAGCCGCAAGAGCCTGCCCGCCGACATTGCCGCATCGCTGGACAGCCTGAGCGTAGGCAGCCAGAAAGGCCCTTACAAGAACCTGGCGGAGAACACCCTGAACGTAGTGAAATACATCGGACGCACGCAGCAGCCCGACAGCGTTGAGTTCGCACGCATCGACGTGGTAGGCACCGACGCCAAGGCAAAGCAGTCGGCGGACAGCATCTTCAACGCCCTGCAGGCCGGCGCACCCATGGACACCATCGCCAAGCGTTACAACCAGGCCGCACAGCCCATGTGGCTCACCAGCGCACAGGTGGACAACGCACAGCTGAACGAGGAGAACCGCAACTTCATCCAGACCATCTTCAACAGCGCCCCCGGCCAGTACCAGAAAATCCAGACCAACAGCGGCACCATTATCATTAAGGTGTCCGACCGCCGCAATGTCATCGACAAGTACAACGTGGCCGTCGTGAAGCGCGAGATCAACTTCAGCCAGGAGACGGCCACCGCCGCCTACAACAAATTCTCCAGCTTCCTGGCAGCCAACAGCACCATCGAGGACATCGAGGCCAACGCCGCCAAGGAGGGATACACCGTGCAGACCAGCGAATACATGAACGCCAACATCCACCGCATCGCCAACATCAAGGGCACCACGGACGCCATCCGATGGACCTTCGACAAGGCCGAGCAGGGCGATGTCAGCGAACTGTACGAGTGTGGCGAGGGCAACGACCGCCTTCTGGTGGTCATGCTCACCAATATCCACAAGAAGGGCGACCGCGACTTCAACGACCCCAACCTGCGCACCATCCTGGAACAGGAAGTGCTGAAGGACAAGAAGGCCGAGAAACTCCTGGCCGACGCCAAGAATCTGAAGAACATTCAGGACGCCGGCAAGCAGAAGGGCGCCGTACAGGACACCATCCGGCACATCACCTTCTCCAGCCCCGTATTCGTTCAGAAGCTGGCCAGCAGCGAACCCGCCCTCAGCGGTGCCGTGGCTGCCGCCAAGCAAGGCCAGTTCGTCAGCGGCGTGCGCGGCTACAACGGCGTTTACGCTTTCCAGGTGCTGAAGCAGGAGAAGGGTCAGGCCAAGTACGACGCTGACTTCGAGAAGAACCAGCTGCAGGGTGCCTACATGCGTGGCATGAACCAGCTCATCGGTGTCCTCCTGCAAAAAGCCAAGGTAACGGACAACCGCTATAAGTTCTACCAGTAAAGCATCTTTACAAGACCACACAATACTTTGAACCGGGCGATACGAATGTGTATCGCCCGGTTCAATTATTTAGTATTACCTCTTAAATCTGATCTGTAAGTTAAGTCTTATATACGCATTTCCATCCTGCCCCCTGAAGACCCGGCCAAACTTGTGCCTTGTACGGCTGCCTCGCTCAAAGCGTGTGTTATTATAAAGGTAATCCTCCACATCGTTGCGCTGATAGAAATGATAACATACAATCTCGCCATCCTTTCTGACAACCAAATAACCTCCGTTAGCATCGTACCTGCCCTTCCATTCTTTCGAGGGTGTCATGCCAAGTGCGGCGTCAAGCAGCAAGACCTTCATCTTATGCTCATAGAAAGCAAGCGTGTCGGTACCAGTGAAGCCAAAAGGATTCATCTGCGCAACTTTCCCTACGGCTTCCTTTATCGTAGACGTTCCCAGCGGCATACTGTCCACAAGCAGGCAAGCGGCAATGAATTCGGGCATACAGGTGTCCAGAAATAAAAGGTTGTTCTTAAAGATTTGATGTTCAATATCATGATACTTTAGGCACCCACCCCTGTCTGTTATCTCCTGTATGCGTGGTAAGTGGTCTTCAATGGCGTTGATCTGGTCAACATCCTCGTCTGTGAAGTCTGCCCCTTCAATCTTGTAAAGGATGTTGGTTGGCAGACCTGCATTCAGCAACGTGGATGCACTGCCCAACTGGGACTTGACGCTAAACCCAAGCTTCGGCGTCATGTTTGTACGCAGGTCGTGAATAACAATATGAATATCAGCCTTGTCTTTTGTAGGGGCTTTGAGTTGCAAACCTCCTATCTCTTTCAAAAAAGTTTCGGACGCAGGTATCTCAAATGAACGGTCGCCACCATTTCTGATCTCTTGCAACAAATACCGGGATTCCTCAACAAAACGACTCATAGGGAAACGTGCATACTCCTGTCCGTCCTCGGAAATGACCACAAGGTGCTGGTCTGCGATGGGGCGGTACTCGTAGCGTTTGCGCTCTTCCCTGATGATGTTAAGAATAGGATAAAACAGCGCAAGCTTATTCAAATCCGCATCGCCGGCATGCACCTTCCCCTCACCCAATAGTTTGAAGAGCGTATAGACCTCACTCCATTCGCCTTTATTGCCTGATAACGCCATGCTTGTCCAATGTTTTCAGTAATTGTTCCGCAGTTGCCTGAATGGCTGGCACTGCAACGCTGTTGCCAAATTGCTTGTAGGCCGATGCGTCGGCAACCACAATCTTGAAGTTGTCAGGAAAGCCCTGGAGGCGTGCCCATTCGCGCGGCGTCATCTTTCTGATACCCTCTTTGTTTATTTCCCCCTTTATGTTCGTGGTGGGCGTGAGGTTCGTCTGACGGAAGTCAAGTACGAGGTTGCCTTCGCGGCCCATGCCGCCACACACGATGGCATTCGCAACGGCATTGTCATCAATGATTTTATAGCCGAATCCGTGACCGGCTGCTTCATGACGCGCCCTGTGCCTCCTGAGAGTCTCGACGTATGTTTCTGACAAATAATATTTCGCCGGAACAGCATTCTCCTCGCGAACATCCAGCCAGCAGGGTATGTCTTTTTGACGTTGCGGGTATGCGAAATCCTCCTTTTTGATGCCAAGGTCTTTACGGAAGCCGACAATGTAAATACGTTCGCGATGCTGTGGCACTCCGAAATACATGGCATTAAGTATCTGTGGGTCTGGTACAATGTAGCCGACCTCGTCCAATGTGTTGAGGATGGTTTCGAGTGTCCGTCCCTTGTCATGAATGGCCAAGCCCTTTACATTCTCCAGGAAGAAAGCTTTGGGCTGATGGCGGCGGAGAATCTCTGCAACATCAAAGAACAAAGTACCCCTTGTTTCAGCAAACCCTCTTCTCTTGCCGGCAAGGGAGAATGCCTGACAGGGGAATCCTGCGCACAGGATGTCGAAGTCCTTGGGTATCTTGTTCTTTGTGCTTTCTTTGGTAATGTCGCCAAAAGGAACATCACCGTAATTCGCATAGTATGTACGCTTGGCCTGTTCGTCCCATTCAGAAGAGAATATGCACTCGCCACCCAAGTTCTGGAATGCCATCCTGAACCCCCCAATGCCGGCAAACAGGTCGATGAACTTGAATTTCGCTTGCCTGGGGCCGGGGAATGGCACATTTAAAACATCTGAAAAGAGATAGCGTTGCAAGGCGTCGTTGGATTCTGACACTGCATCTTCACAGAACTGTTTGCCGTTCTTTTCCCCGCGAATGAATTCATACCAAAGGTTAAGCATTTCTTTTGCCTGCCGGCGGTAGGGTAAATCGACATCCTTGCCGTCTAATTGGAGGTAGTGGGTGATGAGGGCCGCCTGTTCTGTGAAGGGAACGGCATTGCCCTCTTCATCAAGCGTCTCTTTACCATAAATTTCTATTCTGCCGGCTTGCTTTTTACAGAAATCAAATAACGAGAATTCATTTGTCGGTTTTGGCATTTTTCTTCTTTGAGGGGGTTGTGTTTGGGTGTCCGGGTGTCTGTGAACGTCCACAAAGTTACAAAAAAAGTTCTAACCTTTCATTTCTGAAGGGTCAGAACTTTCGTAGGTGTGGAGCCGGAGGGGATTGAACCCTCGTCCAAACAGGGATACACTGAGCTTTCTACACGCTTATTCCGGACTTGATTTTCGAGCGGGGGCAGGACCCGGACCACCAACCCAGCCGCCTTATCCTCTAAGATTTCATCCTTGGCGCGAGGCCGCCGCAGACTATCCCCGATTTTCCTGTGCCTCTGATTCCAAGCGCTTCGGAGCAAGAGTGCTTGGAGAGACATCCCGTCTCAGCCCCTGGGGCCGAGATTAAGCCTTAATCTACTGTGCTTCGATTAGGCAGCGAGAGCGTAATTGTTTTCGCCAATTAATCTTTGCAAGTCATTGATTATAGAGAGCGGCCGGCAACTCTCTGCGTGCTTACGCAATCCATCGTCCTGCTGTCAAATCCATGTCGACCCCAGTCTCTTTTTGCTTTCAGCGAGAGCAAAGGTAGGGAAAAGCATCGAGCAGGCAAAGTTTTTTGCATGAAAAATCTTCCCCTCTCCGGTTTCACAGGACCGGGGAGGGGAAGACATCCGTTTTTAGTTTACGATCACCTTGCGGCCGTTCTTGATATAGATACCGGGCCGGGCAGGCTGTTGGATGCGCTGCCCTTGCAGGTTGTACCAGGGCGTTTGCCGTTCGGGCGTGGTGGCTTGCAGGCCTTGGACGGCATTGGTGGCGTTGACAACCTTGATGGGGTCGCTCCATAGCGTGAGTCCGTTGGGTGTTACGGCACGCACACGCACGCTGTAGGCTTGGCTTGCGTCCAGGTTGGCAAGGTTGTAGCTCGTGGCCTGGGTGGTGTAGTTGCTGTAGGCCGCAGGGATGCGGAGGGGTGCCGCCTGGCTTTGCGTATCCGCTTCCAGTGTGTTGTCTGTCGCTCCGGCACTCACCGTGCTGACCTGGATATTGCGGGGTGCGGGTGATCCTCCGTTTCCGTACTTGCGCTGGAGATAGGCGTTGATTTCATCCAATGAGAATTGGCCGTCGAAGATGAGCAGGAAGGTGGCCGTTAGGGTGGGCTTGCCTTCAAATTCGACATGGAAGCGGTTGCCGCTGATGTCTCCCTCTTTAACGCTTACGAGTCCAAGCGTATTGTTGTTGCTGTCCAGGTTCAGACCGAATTTGCTGTTATCCTCGTTGACGATCCAGAGCGCGCCCTTGCCCGATGTTTCGCCGTCTGCGGGTCCGTAGCCGTAGACGATGCTCAGTTTGCCGGAGATGGGGGCGTTGATGTAGGGGGTGGTCAGTTTGCCCGCTACGGAACCCTTGCCCAACTGCAAGCCCGCCTTGTTGGTGTACACGGTCCTTCCGCTCCATCCCTGGCCAATCAGGGTGCCTAAGGTTCCGCTGACATCGTTGTTGCTTAGGGTGTTGGTGGCGTGGTCCTCAAAGTCTACTTCCAGCATTACGGCATCGTCGATGTTCGTGGGAGCTATCTTGGTGCTTTGCACGGACACCTCGTAGCTGGTGGCGTCGGGCACGGGTTGCCAGCTGGCCGTGAAGCCCGTGGTGGTGATGTTTGTGGGCTGGTTCGCCTGGGGCTTTATGTTCCGGATGCCGGCGCAGGCCAGGAAGGAGACGGTGCCGTCAGCGTTTTGTGTGATTTCCGTGATGGACTTGCCCAGCAGCTTGGTGCCGTTCAGGTTGGTATTGAACAGGGTGGCGGCGGGTGTCGTCGTGTCCGTAATGCTGTTCAGCGTGCCGTTGGGGTAAGGACGGCCCGACAGTTGGAGGGGTTTCTTCGCCAGCAGGATGCTGATACGGTTGTGGTCGGGGTCGTCGTTGGGGCCGTTGGCTTCCCAGACATTCTTGTCAAAATCTATGTGGAAAGGTAGCAGGCCGCCGTTGCGTGGGATGGCGAACCACTTTTGTGTCTGGCGGTTCTCCAGCAGGTAGTACTCGTCGCGGTTGGCGTCGTTGTAGAGGATATAGGCTTCGGGGTGCTGATGCAGGGGCCGCATGTTGGTGATGCGTGTCTCGCTGCTGATTTCTTTGGGAGTGAGCCAGCCGCTGAACCAACGCTCATAGGCGCTATAGCCCACGGGAGTACGGCCGTTGTTGTTGCGGCCGCCGGCTGACATCAGGTCGTACTGCTGGAGGTTGTCCTCGCCGCTGTAGTCGATGTCGTACATGTCGGGCAGGTTCATGCAGTGGCTGAATTCGTGGCAGGCCACGCCGATACCGCTGTGTCTGTTGTCGGTGCCCATCTCGTTGCTGCAAGCGTAGGTGAAGATGCGCTTGCCGTCGTATTTCAGTTCGCGGTTATAGACGGCGAAAGCATGGGGCCAGATGTAGTCGGCGCCCGCGCCGTCAGCCTCGCTCTTGCCGGCGTAGATGAAATAGACCTGGTCCACCTGGCCGTCGTCGTCCCAGTCATATTTGGCGTAGTCCACGTCCTTGTCCACGGCGTTGGTGGCGTAGATGATCATTTGCTGGATCTTGCTTTGGTCGTCGCCCTTGTCGCCGTTGCTCTTGGTTACGTTTCCGCCGTAGAACTTGTAGGAGTTGGGCAGTTTCACGGGCCCTACGATATCAAAGGTGAGGTCGAACTGGCCGTAACTCTGGTCCATGAAGTAGTCGTGCACGCTGCCCGTAAGCTCATAGTCGGTGCAGTTCTCCTTGTTGAACATCACGTCGTACATGGCTTTGGGGTCGCTGTCCGCGAAGTCCAGATCGCTGAAGCTTACAAGGATGACGAGTCCCTTGCGCTGGCCGCGGAACAGGCTGGCGTCCTTTGGCACACCCACCTTGCGACGCACCTTGCGTGCGCCCCGTCCGGCCAGTTTGCGCTCGTGGTCGGCTTTGAGTTCTTCCGTTTGCTTCATTTGCTGCTCCCAGCGCTGCTTCACTTCACGCATACTGCTTATGTGCAGTTTGCCGTCCGCCTGTGCGGCAACGACACGTCCGTCGTCCAGGGTGTAATAATGGGCGCGCTCGTCGCCACGCAGCGTGGCCATTACCTCTGTGCCGTTGGCCAGGCGGATACGCTTGCGCACAGGCAGGGCGGGAATGGCAAGCGCCTGCTCTGCGCCAAGTACGAAACTCAGCGTCAGGAAGGCACATCTAACGATTTTCTTTAGCATCTTATTTGATATTTATTTCGTAAATTATGACTTATAAGTGCAAATTTACAGAAAAAAATCGGAATAGATTATAGTTTGAAGAAGATGTTCTTGCGATAAAGGAAGAAGCAGATGCCCCATTCCGCTGCGAAAACCGCCAGCGAAGCAGCGGGCGGATAGAGGGATTCTGTCCCTTGAAAGAGGTATTGGAGCGGGGAAAGCAGTTGCGAAACATAGGCGTTGAACCATCCGCGCCCTACGATATCGAAGAAGAGGTAGATGAAGATGCTGTTCATCCCCACCACCCGGAAGAAGAAGATCCCGCGCTTCACGCCCCTGCGGTCTATCATATAATGTAGGGCCGCCAGCAGGAGGATGACGTAGCCCGCGGACTGGAGTACGAAGGAGGTGGTGGCAATGGGCTTGATGACGGGCGTCAGCCCCGACAGCGACAGCGCGTAGCCCGTCGTCAGGCAGACGGCGGCGGTGAGCGTCATGCGCGTAAGCACCTGACGGCCCTGTAGGAGCCATTTCCCCAGGACGACTCCAAGGAGGGTGTGCACCGCCGTTGGCAGCCAGTTGATGAAGACATATTTGTTGCCCGTCTGCCCCAGGAGCAGATGGTCGATATAGCTGCCGGCGTTCATGCCCATCGTGTAGCCCTCGATCTCTCCGGGGATGTGAAAGCTGCGGTAGAGCGTTTCCGTCAGCGCGAGGATGGCTGCGCAGGCCAGGAGCAGGCGGCGTGCGGACAGGCGGAAGAGGAGAAAGGCGATGAGGGTGGTGAATGCTAATTGGGTCAGGATGTCCGTAACGTCGAGGCTTTGCAGGTGAAGCCAGTCGGGAAAGGCGATCCGTTTGACGATGCCCCAGAAGAGCAGCCATGCGCAGCGGCGCAGGATTTTCCGGAGCCGGCAGTTCCAGGGAACACCCTTGCGCGTCTGTGCCGTAAGGGAATAGGCCATGGCCACGCCGGCCATCAGCATGAAGGCGGGTTGCACCAGGTCCCAGAAATGCAGTCCTTCCCAGTCGTTGTGGAAGAATTGCCGCATGAGGCTGTGCCCCCATGTGCCGGGTGTGGTGATGTTCAGCAAGTGGGTGTATAGCTCGGCCGCCTCGAAGGCGAGCAGCACCATGATCAGGCCGCGCATCAGGTCGAGCGACTGCAGGCGTCCTGTGTTTGTCGAAGGGGAAGTATTCATCTTTTGTTTTGTGGGAAACGTAAGGAGGATATGCCGAAACGTTGTGAGCGTCCTGACATATCCTCCTTGGAATTCATTCAATGTATAGGCTTATTTTTGCCGGCGGTGGCCTCCAGGGCTGCTGCGTTCAGGTAGAACGCACCGGCCTTTGAAGGAAACTTAGAGCCGCCGTTGTATTCGGGCAGGAAGAAATACAGGCTGCCTGCGGGGAAGGTGATCACGTCATTGGCGAACTGGCCGAACTTGCCTTCAGCGGAACCGCCCTCGAACCAGCCGTAGCCCCAGTTGTTACCCAGAACGAAGGGCTGTATGGTGGCTTTGCCGTCGGCCTTGCTCACTTGGATAATGACCTTGTGCTCCTGTCCGTCGACATCAGCGGCCTCGTTGTAGAAGTAGCCTATATAGCCATAGCCTTTGTCGTCCTGGCCCGTAACGGTGTAAGCGTAGGGGCTGTTGAAGCGGTAGCGGATGTTGTCCGTTCCCTCGTTGATTTCGTACTCCACAGCCATAGTTTTCTGCTCTAACTTGCTGAAGACGCTGATCATGAAGGGGTCCAGGAAATAACCCGTATCGCTGGCCTTGTCCCACTTTACGAGGGTTATGGCTGCGTTGAATTCAGCCTTGCCATTGAAGTTGGTGTACTGAGGCACATACCGGCTGGGCACGCGTACCTTGTATTTGTACACCATGCTTTCCTTCGCATCGGGGAAGCTGACCTTCAGGGTAGCCTCGGCGGCACCGTCGGCGAAGACAACGGGCTCTGTCTGGAAGATGTTGCTGTCGTTCACCATCACTTCCAGGGGCAGGGTCAGTTCGCCCGCGGTGCTGGCACGTTTGAGGGTTACGTTGATCGCCTTCTCTTCTTTGGGGTCCACCTCAATAACGTCGGACATACTGCCACCGTCGGCGAAATAAACGGCATTCAGGTCGGCAGCGTCGGGCTGGCCGGGACCTTCGTATTCATACTCGTCCGTGCAGGCTGTGAGGCCCAGAGACACCACGGCCATCAGCAGGAGAGATGATTTGCTAAAAAACTTTTTCATTTTCTTTTCGTTTTGCTAAAGGTGAATTACTCGGTCCAGGGGGTGTACTTGCCGGCGGTGGACTCGGGGTTGTTGTAGCCGCGCAGTCCGGCGTTGGCGTCCTCCTCGCTACGTACAATCTGCCAGCTCATCCAGTTGGGACGCCCCTGTGTGTTAATTCTGTCGGCGGCGGGCTGGTTGGTACCCTTGTAGCCACGCGTTACTGGCATGTTCAGACGCTTGACATCGAAGAAGGTACGACCCTCGCCCCAAAGCTCTACGCGCTTCTGGAAGACGATTTCGTCCACAATGTTCAGGGCTTGCGCGGCCGAGTAGTTGGGGTCGCGGTTCTCCTTCATGAACTTCTCGACCAGTTGGATGCCACGTGCCTTGTCCTGGTGGGCGGCAGCCTCTGCCTCGATGAAGTACATCTCCTCGATACGCATCAGGGGGATATCCACAACGTTGCCGCTGGTATGATCATTGCCAACGCCGTTGCCGGGGCGGAACTTGGTGGAGGCGTAGGTACGCATCTTCTCGCCCACCTTGGGATTCACCCAAAGTTGCTGGCCTTCCAAAGCGTGGCCTGCGGGTGCCTTGTACATCTTCTTGCGCCAGTCGGTGTCGCTCATGCGGTTGTACATGGAGGCGTCAATCATCACCATATCGAATTGGGTGTAACCCCACTCGGCATCATTGCACAAGAAAGCAGCCCAGCTTCGGATGTTGCCGAGGACAGATTCTTTGGTTTGGATGGCAGCCAGCATCCAGTGGCCGGCGGCGGCGTTGTTGAAGCCCGTAGTGATGTTCGTTGCTTCCGTCTCGTTCATGATGGCCACGTTGTTGTGGGGAGCGTCGATGGCCATGCGTGCGTATTTCTCGGCATTGGGGTAATCCTCAAGCCAGAGATAGAGACGCGCATAGAGACCGTAGATGACATCCAGATGAGGCATGTTCTTGGCATTGTCATTGAAGAAGGGAATCCACTCCTCTGCCTTCTTCAGGTCGCTCAGGATGAACTCAGCCATCTGCTCGCGGGTGGCGCGCGGGTTGTTTCGGGCTTGTTTCTCGTCGCTCTGGTCGGTGATGATGGGAACGGTCAGGCCCTTGATGTCCTTGCCCTCGGGGCTGACGCCATTGGGGGTAATGTCGCTGGGCATCCACTCATACTCACCCATCATGTCGATGTAGTACATGGCGCGGAAAGCGCAGGCAGCGGCATAGTAGCCTTTCTGGATGTCGGTGGCGCTGTTGGGATTGATGCTTCTCAACACGGTGTTGCAGGTACTCACGCCACCGGTCTGATAGTTCCAGGGCAGCTGGCAAAGCAGATACTCGCGTTCAAAATAGTTGGGTGTCGCATATACGCTCCATTGCGCATAATCATGATCCGTACGGACAACATCCTGCGTCATCACATCGCGGATATGTATCATTGTACCGATGCCGAAGTCGAAATCGTATCTGCTGCTAAAGGTGCGGCTATTAAAATAGGCGGGGATGCCGCTGAGCTGGTTCTCCGCAGCGGTGGAAACATTCTGCACCTGCTCGATGGTTACGGTGCCACCATGCGGCAACGCTTCTTCCAGACAGCCGGTCAGCGTCAGTGTGCTGGCAGTCAATAGGGCTGCTGCACGGAATATCATTGACTTTATCATTGTATCTGTGTTTTTAACTTTTAAGTATTGCATTACAAGTTAACCGTGATACCACCGCTGATGGTACGTACGGGAGAGTAGTAAGCGTTGGTGGTTGCGCCGGTGATACTCTGGCGGGGATCCAGACCCTGACGCTTGCTCCACAGCCATACGTTGGCGGCGCTCAGATAGACGCGTACGCCCTCGATGTGCAGCTTCTTCAGGGGGGCCTTGGGCAAGTTGTAGCCCAGGTTGATGTTCTGGAGGCTCAGGTAAGAAGCGCTGGTCAGGAAGCGGTCGCTGGTGGCGGTGGTGTACTGGTCGTTGTACTGCATACGGGGAATGTCCGTATTGCGGTTTTCGGGCGTCCAGGCATTCTGCAGGTCGGCATGCATCTGGTTGCCACGGTTGCTGCCGTTCATGGCGCTTGCGTAGCTGCTGTCATAGACCTTGCCGCCTAACTGATAGGTGAAGTCGATGGCGAAGTCAAAGCCTCTGTAGCTCAGACTGGTGCCGAAGCCACCGTAAGCCTTGGGCAGTGCGGTGCCGCAGAGGAAATCGCTGGCATTGCTGGCGTTGGTGGTGGTGGTCATTTCACCCGTGGGATTGCCGTCAGAGTCAACCACATGCTTGTAGTACAAAGCTTCGCCCGTGTTGGGGTCAACGCCTGCATAGCGGTGCATGTACCAGGTGTAGAGGGGCAGATCTTCACCGTAGAAATAACCGTCGCTTTGATAGCCTTTGTAGCCATCAACCTCCATGGTTTTTCGTGGCTCTGCCAAATAGGTAACCTTGTTCTTGTAGTAAGTGAAGTTGGCATTGGCGCTCCATACCAGACCTCTGGAGCGGATGATGTCGCCGTTCAGCTCGATCTCAACACCCTTGTTCACCATGTCGCCGATGTTGTCCCAGTAGCCGTTGTAGCCGTAAGAGGGGGGCAGCGAAACGAATGCCAGCATGTCAGAGGTCTTGCGGTAGAATCCGTCTATTGAGCCTCTGAGGCGGCCGTGCCATAGGCTGAACTCCAGACCGGCATTGAAGTTGCCGTTCTTCTCCCATGCTATCTTGCTGTTACCTTTTGTCTTAGAACCAATCAGAGAAATCTTGTTATCGCTGTTTTCGATGCTAAAGCGGTCGGTGTAGAGGTAGTTGGGGATGCGGTCGTTGCCCTGCTCGCCATAGCTGGCTTTGATCTTCAGTTCGTCCACCCACTCGGCATTGAGTTTCTTGAACCATTTTTCCTTGTTTATCAGCCAGCCCGCACCTGCGCTGTAGAATGTACCCCAGGGCTTCTCGGGAGAGAAGCGTGAGCTGCCGTCGCGGCGGAAGCTGCCGGATACGAAGTACTTGGTGGCGTAATTGTACTGGGCGCGTGCGAACCATCCCTCCACGTTATACATGGATCGGCTGGAACCCATACTGCCGTCGATGATGGCACCGTCCAGCTCGCCATTATCTAAGGAGAAGATATTCTTGCGCGAGGCGCTCAGATCGTAACTCTGGGCGCGGTAGTATTCGTGGCCGAGCATTACCTCTACGTCGTGCTGACCGAAGAAACGCTGCCAGTTCAGAAGCTGATGGAAGTTGTAGTTCCACGTGCGGGCGTGTCCCTTGGCTACATTACCGTTGTCTGTCTTGAACTGACCGAAATAGCCGTTATTAACCGTTGTTTCGCGATACTCGTCCAAAACAACGGTATTTACGCTGGTGAACTTGAAGTGTTTGAGAAAGCGAATCTCGGCACTACCCGTAGCGTTCAGCGAATTGCCCTCTACGTTTCTGGTGTCCAGAATAAGGGCTTGCAAGGGGTTGGCGTTCGTGAAGGCAGGGCGTACGGCTCCCGTTTCTTCGCCTGCACCATAGTCGTATGTACGGTCTAATGTCAGGGGGCTGATAATGTAGCTGCCGTCTGCGTTGCGCAGATAGATGGGATAGATGGGAGCGACGGTGCGGATGGCGTTCACGTTGCCTGAGCTGGCAGCGTTGCCGTCGTTGCCCAGGTAGTTGCTGTCGTAATGGGCATAATTGAAGTTACCGGCGATTTTCAGCCAGGGCTTGATCTGGTAGTCAGCCTTCAGGCGGCCGCTGAAACGCTCGTAGTCGCTCTTGGCGGTGATGCCCTCGTTCTTGAGCCAGTTGGCGCTGGCGTAGAAACTGCCGTTCTGGTTGGCGGAAGCGGCCGTCAGGGTGTATTCCTGGCGCAGGCCGTTCTGATAGATGGCGTCGGTCCAATCGTCGGGCGTCAGCAGGTACTGCTTGCCGTCGGTACCGGTAACCACATTGCCCAACTTGGCGTTGGGGTTCAGTTTGCCGTTCATGCCGATCAAGCTTTCACCCGTGGGCACGCTGAATACGTTGTAGCCCAAACCATAGGAAGAACTCTGGGTAAGGTTGTCGTTTGCCCAGCGGTGCGCGTCGGTTTCGCTCTGGCCTAATTTGTTGCCTGCATAGTTACGCAGGGACTGGTACCACATCTCGTAGTACTTGCCGGGGTTGTTCAGGTACTTGTAATCGGGAATGGCGCGGCTGTTGCTGCCCCACTTGGCGTCCACGGTCAGCGTGGTCTTGCCACGGGTGGCGTTCTTGGTGGTGATGATGATGACACCATTGGCACCGCGCGCACCATACAGGGCTGCTGAGGCAGCGTCCTTCAGGACGGTCATGCTCTCGATGTCGCTGTTGGCGATGGTGTTCAGGTCGCCGCTGAAGGGCGCGCCGTCCAGGATAATCAGGGGCGCTGTGCCGGCGTTGATGGAGCTGATACCACGTACCAGGATCGAGAAGCTCTCCTGGCCGGGCTGACCCGTTCTGCTGTTCACCTGCACACCCGTTACCTTGCCGCGGAGGGCGTCAACGGGGTTGGAGTTTGCGGTCTTCTGGATCTCCTCGTTCTTCAGCACGGCGGCCGAACCGGTGAAAGCCGATTTCTTGGCCGTACCATAGGCAACGACCATCACCTCGTCCAGCTCCTTCACGCTGTGCATCTCGATGCGCATGTTCTGCTTGGCTCTAACGGTTACGCGTTCGTTGCCCACGTGGGAAATCTCCAGGGGCGTACCTACCTTTACGTTAATCTCGAAACGTCCGTTTGCGTCGGATACCGTGCTCAAGCCGGCGCTCTGGCTTACCACGTGTGCTCCGATTACCGGTTCTCCGTCCTCGGCCTGAATGATCGTGCCGGTGACCTTTGTCTGCGCTAAGGCCGAAAATACGGCCAAAATGGAAGCGCAAAGCAACATCGTCAATCGTTTTTTCATTTTTCCTTAATTTATTATTGCTTTTTGGTTGTATGTACCATTTACAAAAGTAAGAAAAGTTTTTTTCACGGACTTAACTTTCATTAACCCGTTTTACGTTTTTAACAAGTCTTAACTGTTAAAGTTCGCGTCTTGCTTGTTTTCTACGACAGTATCTTTTTTTACACATTTTACCTTACAAAATGAAAGCAGACTTGGGTTTTCAGTTTACTTTTTGTTTTCCTCCGGACCGCTCCCCCGACGAACATGATTATATAATATAAATATGTGCGGATGTATTTTGTATTTTCTGCGATTTGCACTACCTTTGTGTCAGTATGCATATCGCAATAGCAGGAAACATAGGCAGCGGCAAGACCACGCTGACCACGATGCTCTCGCAGCACTACGGCTGGGAGGCACGCTTTGAATGTGTGAGCGAGAATCCCTACCTTCAGGATTTCTATGCCGACACGAAGCGCTGGAGCTTCAACTTAGAGGTGTTCTTCCTCAAGGAACGCTTCCGCGACGCGCTGGACATCGCCCGCCTCTCGGCCGGGCAGGGGCATGGCGTCATTCAGGACCGCACCATTTACGAGGGCGTGCATGTCTTCGCCGAGAACGACTACCGCCAGGGGCTCATCGAGCGTCGCGACTACGAGACCTTCATGGAGCTTTTCGCCCAGATGCAGGACCAGGTGCGCCTGCCCGACCTGATGGTGTATCTGCGCAGCGACATCAGCCACCTGGTGGAGAACATCCAGAAGCGCGGGCGCGACTATGAGCAGACCATCCAGATCGAATACCTTCAGGGCCTGAACGAACTGTACGAGGAATTCGTCGCCGCGAAGTACCCCGGGCGCGTACTCACGGTTGATGTCAACCGGATGGACTACCTGCACAACCCGCTCGACCTGCGCAGCATCATCGAGCGCATCGACACCGAACTCTTCGGCCTCTTCAGAACCGTCAAAAAATAACACCCACCACTCCACCAATCCACCACTCACTACTCACTACTCACTAATCCACCACTCCACCAATCCACCAATCCACCAATTCACCAATTCACCACTCACTACTCACTACTCACTACTCACTAAATGCACATCGCAATCGCCGGAAACATAGGCAGCGGCAAGACCACGCTGACAACCATGCTCGCCAAACGTTATGGATGGGAGCCGTATTTTGAGCCCGTAGACAACAACCCCTATCTGGAGGATTACTACGCTGACATGCAGCGTTGGAGCTTCAACCTCCAGGTGTATTTCCTGAACAAACGCTTCCGGGATGTCGTGAACATCTCCCAGCAGGAGAAGACCATCATCCAGGACCGCACCATTTTCGAGGACGCACGCATCTTCGCGCCCAACCTGCATCAGATGGGCATGATGTCGGACCGTGATTTCGCTAATTACACCGAACTCTTCGACCTGATGATCTCCCTGGTGAAGCTGCCCGACCTGATGATCTACATCCGCTCCTCCATCCCCAACCTTGTCAGTCAGATCCAGAAGCGCGGACGTAGCTACGAGAAGAGCATCCGCATCGATTACCTCCAGGGCCTGAACGAACTGTACGAGAACTGGATCAGGACCTACGAGGGCAAACTGCTGATCGTGGACGGCGACACCTGCAAGTTCGAGAAGAACACGGAGGACTTCCAGACCATCACGAACGGCATCGACAGCCTGCTCTTCGGCCTCTTTTAGGCGGCGTTTTTCCTTGAGTCTTTTCGTTCGGGATGCCTTCGAGATGCCTTCGGGACGAATTGCATGAAAAAAAAGAGGCTGTGTCGTAATGAAGTGCACCCCAAAAGTCAGACAAAAAACTTTTGGGGTGCACTTCACTTTGGGTTGTTTTTCATGGCAATCATTAACTGAGGTAGCGCACTTCGCCCTCCCAAGGGACGCTAACGGACACCTTGCAGAGCAAAAGGATGTACAGGATCTGCTCCTCCGTCAAAAACTGCTGGCGGCAGAGGCGCAGGAATTCACGATAGACCAGAAGCAGGTCGCCCCGCAAACGCGGCGGCACACTGATGATACGCAACAAATGGGGCGAGGGAACATACAGGCCCTCGTTCAGGTCATCCATCACACGGCGCAGACGGCGCGCCTGGGCGGGCGTGGGACGGCGCATTCCCAACTGCGCCGCCTGCCGCAATAGCGTATCCAAATTCGAGATATGCTGAATCATTGTCTGTTGATTTTAAGGTTGGACAAAAGCATGGGTGAGTCGCTTCACAAGCAGAAAACGCAAACGCCGCAAACTCAACTGGGCTCTCCCAAGGTCTGAAGGATGAGCTGCACCTGGGCGGGCGTCAGGTAGCGCCGCCTGTTTTCAAAACCCATTTGCCGCAGTTCCTCACGCAGCGTGGGATGATAGTCGATCCAACGATTCAGATTCTTCAGGGCCGACGAGGGTTCCACCTCGGGCGAATACCTGATGGCCAACTCCCGTTTCGTACGTGCCGGAGCAGATACAATCGCATAGCTTTTCATTACTTTTCTAATATTATCTGATAGGTTAAACAATCTTTTCTAATCTTCATTTTATTAACGACTGCTATTCAGGAATATATCCCTAAAAGCAAGCGAAAACGATACGTATAACCGCACCGTGATGATACAAAGTTAAGTAAAAAGAAAGAATAAACAAAAATATAGCAGCAAATTTTATTATCAATTTGCTTCTATAATATCAGATAAATATTACCTGAATTTCCGTTTGGGAATATCACGTACCATATTCCTGTGGAATTCGTCCTCGGCCGTTATGCAGCGGAGGACTTTTTCAGGCGGCAGCTTCTTCAGCATTTCCTTGTAGGCATCGGCCTGGATGTCGTCGGCCTCGCGCTGCAGCTTTATGAGGCGCTGCACCGCCTTTTCGGCCTCCTTGGCATCCAGTTCCCCACCCTTGCGCTTGAGGCGGAACATTTCCTTATGCACCTTGCGCTGCGCCTGCCTCATCTCGTCGTAGACCGAAAGGAAATACCGGGCCTCATCAGCGTCCAATCCCGCCCGCTCGATGATGAAGCCCTGCTTGCGCTGCTCGAAGCGCTCGGGGTTGAAAATGCGTCCGCCGTGCGGGTTTCGGTTACGCTCCTGCGCCATCACGCCCAAGGAGAGGCAGAAGGCAAGGAGCAGGAGGATGTTTCTCTTATTCATAACAATATCATAGAAAGGGTTATTCGGCTTCTGTCAGATAGTATTCAATCTCGCTATTGCTGAGCATGGCATAGTCCAAAGCCTCGCGTACATAATCGTCGGCATAAAGCTCGGCCGTGGCCTGACGCTTGTGTCCCTGGTAGAGATAGACGCTTGCGCCCAAGGCGACGCAGAGCGCGGCGGCAGCGGCATAGCGCCAGATCGGCGTGCGGCGGCGGGGCTGCGGCAAGCGGGCCATCATGCGCTCCGTAAAACCGTCGAAATAGCCGTCTGGCACGCGGAATCCGGCGGGATGTGCGTGCCCTTCGGTAATCCGCCGGATGATGTCTGTATGCTTCATTCCTTAGTTGCTTTTTATCTTTTGACGCTTGCGCTGCGCAAAGGTTTAATGCCCCGCACGTTTTTTTTCGCAAAAAAACGGACATCCCGCTCCCCATTTTTGGGAGTAAGGGATGCCCGTATGCAACAGCGAACGCGAACTAATCGATTTTCCAGAAGTTGTCGCTATCGCCCCAAATGGACTCGTTAGCGAAACCACCATCGACTACGGGTGTGGTTACTGACTCTTTGACTGTTACAGAAGCTGGCATTTCCATAATACTTCCTGAGAGTTCCACGTCGGCCACGCAGAGCACGGGAGTGATATAAGTCTTTTTCATAATGCTGATTTGTGTGTTTGCTTATTTAATGACCTTCTTACCGTTCACGATAACAATGCCGCGATAGTTGTCGCCCACCTGCTGGCCTTGGAGGTTGAACACCTTGCCCGTCTTTCCAGACTGCGCTTTCACGTCATCAATAGCGGTGGCAGTGCCGAAATCGAGTACAAGCCCACGGGCACCCGATGTACCGAGCTTGCTTGCAGGCAGATAGGCCTTGTTAGCAGCCAGAGAAGTACCCTGCCACTTATAGAAACCAGGCACATTGTCGCTACGCCCCAGCGAGAGATTCTCCACATCCCATGTGGTGGCGAAGTTCACGCCTGTAAGGTCGCTCTCCAAGGCAGGAGCGGAACTCAGAACAGGCGTTACGGTGTAGGTGGCAGCATCGGCCACAACAACCACGCCCGTGTTGGCGGGTACCGTGTTACCTTCGACAGCGGTCAGTTCAAGTGCGTTCTTGGCGAGATTCACCTTGGCGGTGTAGGCCGTAGCACCCGTAAGTTGCAGGGCGAAGGGGGCATGAAGGGTGGCATAGAACTTATCGCCAACAGCGTTGGCCGTCATCTGAATGCCCTGTGCCGGAGCCACCTGCCAGTTGGTGGCGCGTGCACCGGTTTCCCAACCTACCACTTTGTGGCTACCATCTTCGTGGAGGAAAGCACGGTTTCCGCCCGTACCCAAGGTTATTTGGTAGGGGAAGAAGGTGGCACGGCCTGCAGTAAAGGCAACGGGCGATTCGCCCAAGCCTACTTGAGCACTCTCTGAGACGGTCTGGGCATACTTGCCCTCGAACTGAAGACTAACCTTTCCTGCCTCAGTAGCGTTAACATAAACCACGTTCTGCAAGCCTACGCTCTGGGCACCGCCAACAAGTCCCGCTTCCGTAGCCCCCATATATCCATAGGCGTTATTCTCGATGGCAAGGAGGTTTTGGAAAGTTACAAGACCCTCGGCCAGCTGCACACGGAAGGTGGATCCGTTGTCTGTAGAGGCATTGCCATGATTCCAATTACCCAGGGTACTGTTTACGTCATTGAAGTAATTTGTGTTCGACGAGGCCACACCCGTTCGGAGGTTGAAGCCCGATCCGTCCTGTCCACCCATAGAAATAATCAGGTTGTCATTGGCATCGCTGGCGTTACCCATCTGTCCGTCGCCCTTTACGTTCTTCTCAGCACCCAGGGCCTTGTTGAACATCTGGAAACTGAATGGGGTGAAGTCCCGGTTGTCTCCTGCCACAAAAGCCCACTTATAAGCGTCCGTGTTCTCGAAAGCAGTGCTTACCTGAGGTCTGTTGTTTCCTTCAACAACATGCAGGTACTTATTACCACGCAGGGTAACATGATACCACACCCATTTGTTGGGGTCTGTACCCGTAGAAACGACGAAGGGGGTAACATAATGTTTGCTGATGGCATCGCGCAAAGAGTTCATTTCTCCCTCATCCACAGTACTGCCCGTCAGAGTGAGTGCGGCTGCGTTACCCGCATCGGCCAGGTCATTATAACTGATCACACTGGGAGTGTAACCTGTCGAGATTCCGTACTGACGGCTGCCATAGAAGAAGGTAACCACGCTGGGGTAAGTGGCTGCGGCGCTGTTTGTTGAGTTTACTAAGCTCACTTCGGCCAAAGTGGGAGAAGTGCTCAAGGCCAAGCCCGTACCGGTGCCGGGCGTTCCCGATACGGGCGTTACCCATTTGCCGTGGTCGGCATCAAAAAGGAAATAGCGGTCGCCATGATTGATGATGGCGAAATTCGTGGCCTCAGCTTGGTTGGTGGTCGAGGTTACATAGGAATTCGAGGGGTCGGCCTTCCAATAACCACGGACACCACCGATGGTGAATTTCTTGCCTGCGACACGGCTGCTCACGCTGTAGATTCGATTCATGACGGCATCCACCTGAGAGGTCAGACTGGCCAAGGTTGCTTCCTCGACGTTTGGCTCAACGATGGTGAAAAGGCTGTTGTTGCCCTGGTCGCCGGTATCGCTCCACTTGGTTACGTCGGGCGTCCATCCAGGAGAAACACCGTACATGTTGGCCTGGTTGCCACCGAAATAGATGCAATGGGGATAGGTTTCCGCACGACCGCCTGTGGTGGCTGCCAGGGCAACCTCGCTGGCACCGTCAACAGTAGCACTCAAATCCAAACGCGTACCGTTCATTTTCACCCACTTGCTGTTGTCTATATTATATAGAAAATACGCATCCTGGTTCGTTGCCTTGACAAAGGTGAACTTGGACATCACGTCAGAGTTCGGGAAATCGATATTGTCATAGGGAGCCGTTGCAAAATCGCCCTTGCTGGCGGCGATTCTGTTCTGTGTTCCGTCGGCATACCAATAGCCGCGTTCTGTCTTGATGGTAAACACCTTGCCTGAAGCCTCAGCGTTAAGCGTCGTCAGGTTTTCGCCCATTGCCCCCGTCCAAGGAATAAAACCCAGAAGGAGCAAACTTCCTAATGTAAATAGTTTTTTCATAGGGAATATAATTATATTATAGATGTAAAATGTCGAAATAAAACTGCGCCGTCGCGACGCGAAATCATCACTTTGCGGTATATACTGTGGCAAAGTTATTTCTTTTTCGGCGAACTCCCAAAAAATCGCCCACGAAATAGCGAAAAAAGGTCGCATATTTGAAAAAAATAATTATCTTTGTGGATAATTGTGAAAACTACATACTTACCGTGCAATTCAAAGATGTCATAGGTCATGAGGACGCTATCCGACGCCTCAGACAACAGGTCTTGACCGACCGTCTGCCGCATGCCCTCATGCTGAGCGGCCCGCAAGGCACGGGCAAGATGGCCTTGGCGCTGGCATTGGCGCGCCTGCTCGTATGCAAGTCGCCCACGGCAGATGGCGAGCCCTGCGAAGCGTGTCCCGGCTGCCGCATGTCCGCGGCATGGACACACCCCGACCTGCATTTCTCCTTCCCCGTCATCAAGAAAAAAGCCACGGACCAGCCCGTCAGCGATGACTTCCTGGAGGCCTGGCGCGAGCAATTGCTGCAAACGCCTTATTTCTCTCAGGACGACTGGCTGCGCCGCTTGGGCGGAGAGAACGAGCAGATGCAGCACTTCGTGGGCGAGAGCGACGCCCTGCAACGCAAGCTGAGCCTGAAAAGCAGCCAGGGCGGGCGGCGCGTGGTGGTGCAGTGGCTGCCCGAGAAGATGCCCGAGGCAACGGCCAACAAACTGCTGAAACTGATTGAGGAACCGCCCTCACACACCCATTTCGTCCTCGTCAGCGACCGGCCCGACGCCGTATTAGGCACCATACAAAGCCGCACGCAGCGCATGCACATCGGCCCCTTAGGTGAAACGGAGATCGCGCAAGCCCTTGTGCAACGCCATGGCACGGAGCCTGACGAAGCCCGGCATCTGGCGCATCTGGCCCAGGGCAGCATGACGCGCGCCCTGAAGCAACACGAGGGCGAGGGCGAAGAGTCGCTGTACCTGGACATCTTCATCAGCCTGATGCGCCTGAGCTATATGCGTCAGGTGAAGGAGATGCGCGCATGGACGGAGCGCGTGGCTGCCTTGGGCCGCGAACGGCAGAAGCATTTCCTGCAATACTGCCAGCGCATGATACGCGAGAACTTCATCCTGAACTTCGGGCTCGAGTCCCGGCTGAACTACATGACGGCGGCCGAAAGCCGGTTCAGCCAGCGCTTCGCCCCCTTCATCAATGAGCGCAACGTCATCGACATCATGGAAGCCCTCTCGGACTGCGAGCGCGACATCGAGCAGAACGTGCAAGCCAGAATGGTCTTCTTTGATTTCAGCGTCAAGCTGACGATATTGCTGAAG
>JAQYEW010000008.1 GCA_028723455.1 Prevotellaceae bacterium
GTTTCCACCATACTTGCGAGCAAGATAGTTAAAGTGGTTTCTGTCCAAATGACTGACCAGTTGAGAGAAAACGTATTGACCCTGATTCATTGTAGCCTATTGAATTAAGCAGCAAAGATACAAATTCAAAACCGTTGACTCCCGAAATTGCTCGTAAAAGACTGTAAATCAATTATTTCAAATACAGATTAGTCCACTTTAACGGGACAGTAGTGATATTTCTTATGAAATAAGTGCAGCCGGAAGGGATGGCATTAGCAGGCAAGAAAGAAACGTTTTTTCGCTTTCTGTTCATTTGAAATTCAATACTGCTTTCTGGAGCCGCTTTTAGGGTTTGTGTCTTGAGTACGTTCTGCTCAGGCAATGTGGCATTCCCTTTGTAGCATGTTAATGCAAGACATGCATAGTCGTCGGTAAAGTGTGTTTTTAGTTGTTGTCCCATAGAATGAATATCTGGGAAATGTACAAAAGCATTCTCGCTTAACCCAATCCAGTGATAGCTTGCATGACCAAAATGTAGGTACATAGTGGTTGTCGTGTTGGGAGGATTTAAAAGTGTTACCAACTTTCGTGTGGTGGCAGCCATGACATCATCTCGCATTCCAAACCTCAAAAAACTATTTCTTAAGTCCCAATTAGAAATACAATGCAACAATATATTGTACTCCATCTCTGTAAGTTCCTGCTTAATAGACTCGTTTGCTTTTATTTTTTGTGTAATCTCATTTGCCTTGGAGTCTTTGTTGAGTAGTAAGTTGCAGAGACTGTCTATCTTGGGGTCGCGTTTGTGATTCAGCGTATATAAGAAATTACTTAAGTCCACCTCGCTATCCAAATGCGTTGGGTTAAAATCAACACCATAAAGTGATATCTCGTTGTTGTTCGTGGAATTGTATTCTTTTACCCAATTAAAAAAGGATAGAATTGAGTCTGAAAACAAGGAGCCTCTTAGGCGATGTTTGATGTCTGCATAGGTTTGCTCGAATTGTTTGTCATTTTTTATGTATCTATTCAATACCAACGTGTATTCGAGGGGTAGTTCAAACAATAGAAGTTTGCTGTTATGGTAAGTCACACGCTCTTTCATCAAAGAAAACGCCATGTTACCTAAGGTTTCTGTTCCGTGGACTGTTTCCCCAAGTGCCAGTATTTTTTTTCTCATCAACCGAGAAGATAAGAACTCTTCCCATGTTTGAATGTTAGCTGTTTTGATAGGGTACACCTCCCTTTTCTTTGCTGTGGACAATGCGATACCCTTTGTGGAGATAGAAAGATTCCTAATAGTCAAAATGCCAGGGCGATCATTATTTATCCCTTGGCTTTCCAGTGTAAACGTAAGGAAATTGCATTTTTTCGTTTGTATTTTACCGCTAAATTCTGCCCATTCTGCTGTTTGTGGTAGCAAAAGAGTATCGCTGCCTGTTAACTCGGAATCTTGGTCAAAAAAGTATGCTACAAGCTGCGAAGAAAAGCAATCCTTAGTTTGATATTTAAGGTGAATATCCACGGGTGTTTCATCCTCGAAAACATTCTCAAAGGATTTCCCAAGTACACCCTTTTGTTTCCCTCGCGTGTACATTCTGATAATGGTAGAGTCTTTTTTGTCTGTATTTACGCTGAAAAATGGGTGCATAGGATGTTGCACCCATTGATTACAATATTCTAATGTGGTATAATTCGATGTTTTTGAATTTTCCGAGCATCCGCATAGGATACAAAGCAAAAGAAACGGATGTAGTCTCATGGCTTATTTTTGAGGATCAAGGAAATTATATTAACGTGAGTTCGACGAATTGTAAGTGCTTATAAATTTGGTGATTAGCGAAATTTGTTATAACTTCATGGTACTGAAATACAAAGATTTACAAACAAAAATCGCTATGATTACCGAAGACAAAGTTTTTCGCAAGCTCAAGGGAATTTTTGAAATATTTTGTATTGCAGACGATTTCTGCAAGTTTTTTGATGCCATGATGGCAAAATATACTGTAAGGCTGGTTCACAAGAGAAAGTACCATCGTTCCTCCACTATGTCCAAAGCAGAAGTTATGCTGATAATGATTCTCTTTCACGACTCCGGTTATCGCTGCCTGAAAAACTTTTATCTTGAGAAGGTATGTATCCATCTCCGCAATCTATTTCCGGAAGTGGTTTCT
>JAQYEW010000009.1 GCA_028723455.1 Prevotellaceae bacterium
CCAGTTAGTCAAGGCATTTTATGAATTATACCATTAGAGGATGATACCAAAGATCATTATAGAGAAGATACTTGACCAAACGCGGATAGAGGAAGTCATTGAAGAATTCATACCCTTACGGAAGAGTGGTGTGAACTATAAACGGAAAGGAGAATCTCATTGCTGAAATCCTCCTTGTAACCCGCTCGGGGTTCGAACCCGAGACCCCATCATTAAAAGTGATGTGCTCTACCTACTGAGCTAGCGAGTCAGCCATATTCAGCTACGGCACGGCGATGCCGTGCGATAGCGAGTGCAAAGGTATGTAAAAATAATGGTTTGGCGAAAGAAAAAGCAAAGTTTTTTGTACTATTGTGCTTGTTTCAATAGGTAACGCTTGTAATAGCTGATGCAAAGAGTGGTCAGCGGGAGGGCGATGATAAGGCCGATGAAGCCCAGCAGGGCACCCCATACGGAGAGCGAGAGCAGGATGACGGTAGGGCTGAGACCCATTGCCTTGCCCATGATGCGGGGCGTGAGCACAAGGTCCTGGATGGCCTGGACCACGGCGAACACGACCAGAGTCCATAGCAGGACAATCCAAAAGTTTTGTCCCGTATCCAGCGAGCGCATGGTAACGCACAGCAGGGCGGGCAGGAAGCCCAGCAGTTGGAGATAGGGCACCAGATTCAGCACGCCGATAAAAAGCCCCAGTCCGATGGCCATGGGCAGACCTACGATCTGGAAACCGATGGCGAAGAGAATGCCCACGCTGAGGGCGATAAGGGACTGGCCGCGGAAATAGCTGTTCATGCCTTCCGCAACGTCGCTCACCAGCTGTTGCAGAAAGGGACGCTGCGGGGCGGGCACCATGTCGGCCCACCCTTCGACAATGTTCTCATAGTCCAAAAGCAGGAAAAAGGTGTAGAGCAGGACAACGAAAACCGTAAGCACGCCCATGAGGATACCCACCGTTTGCGAAAGCACATTCCAGGCCTCCAGGATGAGCGTTTGCAAGGCGGTCTGCACCTGGTCCTTGGAGATGAGTTCCACGATGGCGTTCTTGTTCAGGTATTGCTCCACGAATTGCGTGATGGTCTGTGCGATGATGGTATCTCCGCCCAGGTGATGCTGTGCCAGCGTGGTGGCCAGCGTGCCAAGGCGTCCGCCCTCGGCCACGATGCCCGGCACCACGAGCATGAAGACACCGGCAATGGCAGCCAGGACCAGCAGCATGCTGATGAAAATGCAGGGAATGCGGTAGCGCAGATGGCAGCGGTATTGCAGGAAACGCACCACGGGATAGAGCATGTAGGCCGCTATCCAGGCGATGAAGAAGGGCAGCAGCACGTTGCTCAGATAGCGTAGCAGCCAGATGACGGCCACGGCACCCAGCAGGAAGAGCAGGCCACGCACGAAGCGGTCGAAGGTGATTTCTTGGTGGAACACGGTTTCGGTTGTTAATAGGGTTAGAGCTCTTATTTCACCCAGCGGAACAGGCGGCTCCATCGGATGCCTCCGTTCAGCAGGCCATAGTCCTTGTCCGTACTGAGCCAGATCATGATGGGCTTGCCTACGATATGAGTTTCAGGCACGAAGCCCCAATAGCGCGAGTCGGCACTGTTGTGCCGGTTGTCGCCCATCATCCAATAATAGTCCTGTTGGAAGGTGTAGTCCTGACAGGGTTTTCCGTCAATCAGTATATTGCCGTTGGCGTCCAGTTGCAGGCTGTGGCCCTCGTAGGCCGTGATGACGCGTTCATAGATGGGCAGGTTGTCCTGTGTCAGGCGGATGCTCTCTCCCTTGGCTGGAATCCAGATGGGGCCATAGTTGTCGCAAGTCCACCCATAATCGCCATTTTGGGGATAGAGCATGTCGGTGTCTGATTGTGGCTCTAAGGCCAGGCTTTGCACCAGATCTGTGCGGCGGCGCAGCTGCTGAGCCATGTGCTTGGTGAGTGGAACAATGCCTTGTCCGTAGAGCATGGTCTCGTCGTCGCGGCTGAGTCCGATTTCCCTTACGAAGTCTTGGGGAAGGGTGCGTCCCGTAAGCCGGACACGGTAGTTATATTGCACGTCCTTGGGCTCGGGGTTTGCCTTGCCGTCGAGATAAATGATGCGGTTGCGAATCTCCAATGTCTGGCCGGGCGTACCTACGCAACGCTTGACGTAGTTTTCCTGGCGGTCGATGGGGCGGGTAACAACCTTGCCAAACTGAGCCGGGTTGTCGGCGATCACTTGCTTGCCGGCCGCTTTCATCATGGCGAAATAGGCGCGTTTCTGCAAGGGGCTCATGCTGTCGGGGCGGAGGATGCCCTGCTGTGCCAGCATTTCTGCGCCCACTTGGTAGGCCATCATGTAATAGTCGTTGTTCTGATAGTTCAGCGCAACGGTGTCGCCGGCAGGGTAGTTGAACACGACGATGTCGTTCAGGGGCACCCGCTTGGGCGATATACGCTCGTAGTCCCATTGCGGATGTTCGATGTAGCTTTTGATGCCTCCGAAGAAGGGGATGGTGTGTTGTGTCAGCGGCATGGACAGCGGCGTGATGGGTTTGCGTGGTCCGTAACTGGTTTTGCTGACGAAGAGGTAGTCGCCCACAAGGAGGCTCTTCTCCAGGCTGGAGCTGGGGATAACGTAGTTCTGGAAGAAATAGAGATTGACGAAATACACCGCCACGAGGGCAAACACGATGGCATCCAGCCAGCTCATGAGGGTGCGCGTAATGGGGTTCTCCAGTTCACGCCACCATCCCCAGTTAATTTTTTTTGTGATATAGGCATCCAGAATGAGGGGCAGGAAGAGGAGTCCCCACCATCCGCCTGTCCAAGCCACGAAGGCTACGAAGAGCGCCCCCAGACCTAAGCCCTTGGCCCAGTCCTTGCGTGTTGTCTGCTGTTGTTTCTTCATGTCGGCCGGTTTAGAAATGGAACATGTCGTCGATGCTCAGCAGTCCCTTGTGCCGGGCGGTATATTCTGCGGCCAGCACGGCACCGAGGGCAAAGCCCTGACGCGAGTGGGCATCGTGGGTAATGGTGATTTGGTCGGCCTCGCTGTTCCAACGGATGCTGTGGATGCCGGGCACCTCGCCTTCGCGCACACTGTGGATGGTAAGCTTGTCGGCTTGGGTGTCTGCGGCGGGCACCACGGTGCCGTCGGGCTGTGTCAGCGAACCCATCTGCCATCCCGTTTTGCGGTCCAGGTTGGCAACGATCTGTTCTGCCAATGTGATACCCGTGCCCGAGGGATGGTCCAGTTTGTGGATGTGGTGCACCTCTGTTTCCTCAACGTCGTATTGCGGAAAGTCGTTCATGATCTTTGCCAGGTATTTGTTGACGGCCGAGAAGATGGCCACGCCGATGCTGTAATTAGAAGCCCAGAAGAGCGTTTTGCCCTCCTGCTGACATGCCTTGCGCACGTCGGCCTCGTGGTCGTTGAGCCATCCTGTTGAGCCGCTCACCACCTTCACGCCCGCTGCCCAGGCACGCAGGAAATTGCCATAGGCGGTGGAGGGGGTGGTGAACTCGATGGCAACGTCAGCCGACGCAAAAGCCGGGCTGTCGAAGTCCTCCAGGTTGTCTTTGTCGATGATGCTTACAATCTCGTGGCCACGTTGCAGGGCGATCCGCTCAATCATGTGGCCCATTTTCCCATATCCGATCAGTGCTATTTTCATTGCTTAGAGTGTGATTTTATGTCGCAAAGATAGGTAATTATGCCGAATTTATTTATTTTTGTTATCTTAAATTGTGAAAATCATCATGGAAGAACTGCTCCATTATGCCTGGAAACACCGTCTTTTCCCGCTTCATGACCTGCGGAGCACCGACGGCCTGCCCCTGGAGGTACTGGACACGGGCCTGCACAACGTACATGCAGGGCCGGATTTCTTCAACGCCAAGGTGCGTATTGGCGATACGGTGTGGGTGGGGAATGTGGAACTGCACCTGAGGTCCAGCGATTGGGCGCGTCATGGGCATGACCACGACCCTCAATATAATAATGTGGTGCTGCATGTGGCTTGCGAGGTGGACGGTGATGTCATTACAGCCAACGGACTGCACCCCACACAACTGCAGCTGGCTATTCCCGAGCGTTTGAAGCAAGATTGCGAGCACCTGCTCAGCATCGACCGCTATCCGCGCTGCCATAGCATTATCCGCGGACTGGACACTTTCGTTGTGCACAGCTGGATGGACACGCTTTTGCTGGAACGCCTGCGCCAGCGCTCGCAGCGTGTTATCGACCGCTTGCAAGCCTTGAACGGGGATTGGGAAAAGACCCTTTTCCAGACATTGGCGCGCAACTTCGGCTTCGGACTCAACGGCGATGCCTTTCAGGACTGGACGCGACGTATCCCGCAGCACCAGTTGGGCAAGCACCGCGACGAGCTGTTTCAAATAGAAGCCGTGTTTCTGGGACAGGCGGGCTTCCTGAGCGATGCATGGCATCCGGAAACGAAGGACGATGCCTATCGTCAGCAGCTGAAACGCGAGTATGCCTATCAGCAACGTCTCTTCCAATTACCCGAAGCGATGGAGGCGCACACGTGGAAGTACTTGCGTCTGCGTCCTCAGAACTTTCCCCATATCCGCTTGAGTCAGTTGGCATGGATGTACAGCCGCGGCCGCTTGAACCTTTCCGTGCTTCGCGATGCCGTGGCCGAGGACAATGCCTTGCAAGCCTTGGAGCGTGTGCTCGAGGCACGGACATCGGATTATTGGACTACCCACCTGGTGTTCGGCAAGCCTACGCAGCGCGTGCGCGCTCTGACGCTAAGCAAGGCCACACGCCATTTGCTTGTCATCAACACGGTGGTGCCCGTGCTCTATGCCTATGCCATTACGCACCAGGATGCTGTCTTGGGCGAGCGAGTGGAGGAACTGTTGCGTCAGTTGCCGGCCGAGGACAACCATATCCTGCGTTTATGGCAGGAGTGTGGACTCGGTGTAAGCACGGCCGCTGACAGCCAGGCGCTCATCCATCTTAAGAGTGAATATTGCGACCGCCGTGATTGCCTGCGCTGTCGTTTCGGTTATGAATATATGTCTGTGAAATGAATCAGGATCTCATTTATCTGCTTGCGTTGCAACGTTCCTTGCCCTTGAATCCCATGGCGCAAAACCTGTTGGTGGAGGCTTTGGGCTCGGCTTCCGAGGTGTTTGCCCAACGCGGCCATATCCGCGAGGCGGTGCCTTCGCTGCACCCGCGTACGGCAACGGCTGTGGCCGGTATGGAAGCCCATTTGGAACGCGCCCGGCAGGAAGCGGACTTTATTGAGAAGCACCATATCCAATTACTTTGGCGGGGGGATGACGCTTATCCCGCCCGCTTGCGCGAAATAGCCGATGCCCCCTTGCTGCTGTATTATTTGGGCAATGCCCCTTTGAATGCGCCTCGTGTCTTGAGTATCGTAGGCAGCCGCCAGTGTACGGAATATGGCCGCAGATGTTGTCAGCAATTCTTGGGCGAACTGCGACAGTTGTGTCCCGACGTGCTGGTGGTCAGCGGCCTGGCCTATGGCATTGATATCGCCGCCCATCGGGCGGCCCTCGCTTGTGGCTTGCCAACGTTGGGTGTCCTGGCTCACGGGCTGGACCAGATTTATCCGCGTATGCACGAAGATACAGCGCGTGAGATGGTGATGCAGGGCGGCCTGCTGACGGAATACCAAAGTGGAGCCACGGCAGACAAGCCGAACTTTGTGGCTCGTAACCGCATTGTGGCGGCTATGGCGGACGCTACGCTGGTGGTGGAGAGCAAGGCGCATGGAGGCAGTCTTATCACCACCCGTCTGGCCAGTGAGGCAGGACGTCGTGTCTTTGCCGTTCCGGGCAGGACGGACGATGCGTTGAGTGCGGGCTGCAACCAATTGATTGCGGACGGCAAGGCAGAACTTTTGCTCAATGCGCGTCAGTTGGTGGACAGCCTGGGATGGCATACGCAGGGGGAACGGCCCAATGCCGTGCAATTGGAACTGTTTCCGGAGCTGACGGCCGAACAAAGACATGTCGTTGAACAGCTGCAAACACATGCCGACGGCTTGACGCTGAACGAACTGACGATGCTTGTCCGGCAACCCGTATCACAACTGACAGCACTGCTTTTTGAATTGGAACTGGCCGGCGTAATCAAAATGGCGGCCGGAAACCGTTACTTTCGTGCATAGTGCTATTGCTTCCAGGCGCGCGGCATAAAGAGGAAAAGCAGGGTGAAGAATTCCAGACGACCGGCCAGCATATAAAAGATGGTTATCCACTTGGCCAAAAGGGGAAGAGCCTTGAAATTGATATTAGGCCCTACGTCGCTTAGGCTGCTGACCGTCAGGTCGATGCTGTCCGTCAGACTGATGTTCATGAGCGAAAAGAGGAAAATACCCAAAACAATCAGTCCCAGATGCAGAAACAGGAAGGTAACGGCGGCACGTACCACGTTTCTGCTGAGCACGTGGCCGTTGAAACGAATGTCCAGTACGGCACGTGGATGCAGGTGCTGGATGAACTGGTTAATGAGCATGCGGGCAAAGACAATGACGCGTGCTATTTTCAGTCCGCCCGAGGTGCTGTACGTACATCCGCCAATGAATTTCATGGCTATCGTGGCTAACCAGAAGCTGGTGCCCCAGGCCGCATAGTTATGGAATTGCCCCGTGTGGCTACAGGTGCTCAGTATGCTGGCCACATGGAAAAGACTGGCACGCACGGGTTGCCCGCCCACGTGGTCCGCGCTAATTTCCACGTTGTTGGCTCCCAATGCAAACATGAGGCAGAAAAGGGCTACAAAGCCCACGTAGGTCAGTATGAAGGTAACCAGTTCTTCGTTCTTGAAGACATGGTGATAGTTGCGCGCGCTTAGGTAATAAAAAGTAGCAAAATTGATACTGCTACACAACATGAAGATGATTGCCACCCATTCTAAATAGGCACTTTGGAAATAGCCCAAACCTGCGGCGTGCGTGCCGAAACCACCCGTACTGACGGTAGCCATGGCATAGCAGATGGCATCGAAACATCCCATGGGTCCAGCCCAGTAGAGCGCAAAGCAGGTGATGACAAAGAGGAGATAGACAGCCAGCAGGCGTCGCGCCGTGGCTCCGATCTTAGGTCTCAGGCGGTCCATACTCACCACGCTGGCCTCAGCCATGAAGATGTTCGTGTTCTTCATCTCGCCGGCAGGAATAATAGCCATGGAGATGACGATGATGCCCAATCCGCCCAGGCCTTGCGTCAGTGCGCGCCATAGCAAGAGGCCATGAGGCAAATCTTCGGGGCGGCTCAGCATACTGCCGCCAAAGGTTGTAAAGCCACTCATGGTCTCGAAATAGGCGTCCGTAATGCTCAGTCCCTCGACGTTATAGAGCAGATAGGGAACCATGCCAAAGAAAGAAAAGATGACCCAGGCGAGGGCTACGATAATGAAACTGTCGCCACGTGAGAGCATACGCCGGTTGCGGTGTTTGCCATGAAAGCAACGCCATGCAGTCAGTCCGCAGCCCAAGGTAAGGGCGGTTCCTATGGCCAAAGCCTTCCAGTCTTCCTCGCCGTGCGTGTAATGGTAATACAGGGCAACCAGTGTGGCCACCAGCATTACCAGCCCCTCGGCTACCAGCAACAAGCCAAATATGCTTTTCTTCATTGTTTTAGTAACTTACACTACAAGGTATGTTCAACTCTTTTTGTACACGTGCCGCAATGGTATCCAATTCGTCCGCAGTCGCCTTTTTCAGGGTGGAAACTGGCGTTTCGCGGTCGATGGTGTAAATCATCACTTGGCGCGGCCGGATTCGCTCCAAAGCCTTGAGCCAAGGGCTTACGAACTCCTCGCCAACATTGCTTATGTCTTTGCCGTTGTAAGTGCCGTTCATGAACATGGTTTGTATGATGATGCGTTGCCCTACGGCACTTAGGGCCTGAATGATGTCCTCGACATTAAAATGTCCTTGGGGCTGGTCCACTTGGCGAATGTATTCTTCGCTGACCGTATCCAGCTTCATGATGGGATTGTCGGCGTGTTGTACCAGTGCCTCCAAAACGCGAGGACGCAGAATCTGGGTGCTGTTGCTCAGAACGCTGATTTGTGCCTCCGGGAAATATTGGTCGCGCAAGTGGCGCACGTCCTCTATAATTTCCGGAAAGGCGGGGTGCAACGTGGGTTCGCCATTGCCGGCAAAGGTAAGCACGTCGGGTTTTGGCCCTTCTTGCTGCATTTGCTTGAGACGCGCTTCCAGTGCATTGCGAACTTCTTCCCGGGTGGGCAGAGGTTGGTGTGCGCGACGTTCTTTGTTCAGTCCGCATTCGCAGTAGATACAATCAAAACTGCACCATTTGCCGTCCGCGGGCAGCAGATTGATGCCCAAGCTGACGCCCAACCGACGGCTGTGGACGGGTCCGAAGATGGGGGAAGGATAGATGACGGTGCTCATTTTTATTGTTTTAATGTTTATTCTTCACTTAGAATCTCACACACATGGTCTTGAAAGGTTTTTCCTTGGGAGGTGGTGCGCACGCCTTGGTTGATGATGGAAAAGGCCAGCGTGTGTCCGTTGGGTGCCAGAACATAGCCCGCCAGGGAACTGATACCCTCGACGGTGCCTGTTTTTGCCATCACACGCCCGGCAGCCGGTGTGCCACGCATACGCTTCTCCAAGGTGCCGTCGCTGCCGGCTACAGGCAGGGTGGGAAGGAGGGCTTGGCGGATACGCGTCTCACTCCAGGCATAATCTAACAGGCGCACCAGCAGTTGGGGCGTTAGGTAGTTATAGAGCGAGAGTCCGCTGCCGTCGGCTATCTGATAATCCTCGTCGGGAATGTTTAGTTGTTGCATCAACTGTTTGATCTGCGCCACGGCCTGTTTGCGTCCGGCCCAAGGGCGCCCGCTCATCATGGCCAATTGCTGGAAGACGCTTTCTGCATGGATGTTGTCGCTGTTCTTCATCGTGCGTACCAGTATCTGGGCGATGGTGTGTTCCACGGTCATCAGCAAGCGACTGTTGGCGGGACAGCGTCCTTGGACAAAACCTTGCGGTCCGAGAACGATTCCTTCCTGGTCCAGATCGTTAAAGAACTCCTGGGCAAAGCGGTCCTTGGTGTTGACGGTAAGTGCCGAGAGCGGTCCCCATTTATCATCCCAACACCAGCCCCATCCGAAAGGAACAGAATCGCGGGCGGAGATGTCGAGCACGACGCTTCCGTTGATGTTCTTGATGCCGGCTTGACGCAGGGTGCGCGCCATGCGATAGACATCGCCTTGAGCCAATAAGGGGTCCATGCGTCCTACGACACACACATCACCTTGGAGAACGCTGTCCGTCGTGATGTTGCCGTCGATGCGGAGTTCTGTGCGTACAGGATAGCCCGGACCCAGGAAATGAAGGGCAGAAATCGCTGTAACCAGTTTTTGGCAACTGGCGGGGCGCATACGCTGGCGTGGGTTGTGGGCTATAATATCCAGATCCGTTGTCAGGTCTCTCACCACGAGGCCGATTTGGGACGTCTTGCTTAGCGAACCGTTACACAGTCTGTTCAGTCGGTGTCTTATACGCTCTTCCCACGGCAGGCTGTCGCCCTCGGCCAGCAGGCTGTCCTCAGACTCTGGCCAGATTGTGTCCTCTATGGCAATGGCAACGGGAGGTACGTCAGGCACAGGCTGGTGGTGCTTGCGCCGGCGATCATCGGCATGGCCGCTTAGAACGCTGGCAACGAGCAGAAGAAGGACGAGAATTTGTCTGTTCATTCCGGATGTTTTCGTGTTCAAACTACGAAAGTAAGAAAAATATTTGTAATTTTGTCCTTAGAAAGCAAAACATTAAAAGCGGTTCAATGATACGTAAATTTGATTTCCTGGTTATCGGTGGTGGTGTGGCTGGTATGAGCTATGCCCTGAAGGTGGCTCGTTCAGGCAAGGGCAAGGTGGCCTTGGTATGCAAGAGTGCGCTGGAGGACTCCAACACGTCCAAGGCACAAGGTGGTATCGCGGCGGTAACGGATCTGTTGCAGGACAACTTCGAGAAGCATGTTCAGGATACGATGATTGCGGGCGACTTTATCAGCGACCCTGCCGCAGTGGAGCAAGTGGTACGCTGTGCGCCGGAGGGTATCAGGGATCTTGTGGACTGGGGAGTGAACTTCGACCGCAAGGAAGATGGCGAGTTTGACCTCCATCGCGAGGGCGGCCATTGCGAGTTCCGTATTCTGCACCATGCCGACGATACGGGCTTCGAGATTCAGCGTGGTTTGATGGAAGCCGTGCGTCGCGATCCAAACATTACCGTTTTGGAGCACCACTATGCTGTGGAAATCATTACGCAACACCATTTGGGTGTTGAGGTAACGCGTCGCACGCCCGATATTGCCTGCTATGGTGCGTATGTCCTGGACCCCGATACGCAAAAGGTGGATACGTTCCTGTCGCGCATAACGCTGATGGCCACAGGCGGTACGGGGGCCGTTTATGCTACTACCAGCAATCCCAACATCGCTACGGGCGACGGCATCGCCATGGTGTATCGTGCCAAGGGCGAGGTGAAGGATATGGAATTCGTCCAGTTCCATCCTACCGTACTCTATAATCCGGCCGAGACGCATCCGGCCTTCCTGATTACCGAGGCCATGCGTGGTTATGGGGGAATCCTGCGCTTGCCCAATGGCGAGGAGTTTATGCAGAAGTACGACAAGCGATTGTCGCTGGCTCCCCGTGATGTCGTGGCGCGCGCCATCGACCGCGAGATGAAGATTCATGGCCTGAAGCATGTCTATTTGGACGTTACACACAAGGATGCCGAGGAAACGAAGCACCATTTCCCCAATATTTATGCCAAATGTTTGAGCATAGGTATTGACATCACCAGGCAGATGATACCCGTATGCCCCAGCGCCCATTATATGTGTGGTGGCATCAAGGTGGACTTGAACGCGCGCAGCAGTATCAGCCGTCTGTATGCCGTGGGCGAATGTTCATGTACCGGGCTGCACGGTGGCAACCGTTTGGCCAGCAACAGCCTGATAGAAGCCGTGGTCTATGCGCAAAAGGCGGCTCAGGATAGCGTGGCGCGCATTGATGAATACGACTTCAACGATCTGGTGCCCGAATGGAACGACGAGGGTACGATGACCAACGAGGAGAAGATACTCATCGCCCAAGATATGCGCGAGGTGGGCGAAATCATGTCGAACTACGTAGGCATTGTGCGCAGCGACCTGCGTCTGCGTCGTGCTTGGACACGCTTGGATCTGTTATACGAAGAGACGGAAGAACTCTTCAAACGCGTCAAGCCCACGACGGACATTTGCGAGCTGCGCAATATGATCAATGTGGCCTATCTGATAACCCGTCAGGCCATAGAGCGCAAGGAGAGTCGCGGTCTGCACTACACCGTGGACTACCCCAAACATGCCTATGACCAAAAATAACATTCAAATATTATGCTTGAAAAATACCACGGCAACGACCCGATGATTGACGTCATCAGTGAAGATTATCGTATGTTGCAGCTCATCTCCCGCTTTGGCATCAAGTTGGGCTTCGGCGACCAGAGTGTGGCGCAGACGTGCCAAAAGGCAGGTGTGGACACGGAGACCTTTCTGGCCGTTGTGAACTATATCAAGGCCGGCACCCACGTACATGTGGGCGAATTGGCGCAGCACATCAAGCTGCCTTCCTTGGTACAGTACCTGCGAAACAGCCACGCCTTCTTCCTGGACTATCGCATGCCCGAGATGCGGCGCAAACTGCTCAATGCGCTGGACATGACGACCAACAGCCAGATTGCCATGCTGGTGCTGAAGTTCTATGACGAGTGTGCCATGGAGGTAAGCCAGCACATGCAGTATGAGAACGAATACGTCTATCCTCACATTGACCTGCTCTCGCAGAACAAACTGCCGCAGGAGAGTTTTTACAGCGTTGTACGCAACCATAAGGGAAACCATTCGAGTCTGGAGCGCAGTATTCAGGAACTGAAGGACATCATTATCAAGTACTATCCCAATGACGCGAACGCCAATCTGCTGAACGACGTGCTGATGGAGGTGTACATGACGGAGGAGGACTTCCTCTCGCACTGCCAGCTGGAGGACACCCTGCTGGCGGAGTGTGTCCAGGCGCTGGAGAATGAGGTGCGCGAGAGAGGCGGAGAACCCGTGGAAGTTGAGGAGTGCGAAGAAGAACAAAGCGATAGCCTAAGCGGCCTGAGCGAGCGCGAGCGCGAGGTGATACGTATGGTGGCCATGGGATTGTCGAACAAGGAGATTGCCGACAGGATGTTCATCAGTGTGAACACCGTGATGACGCATCGCCGCAACATCAACCGCAAAACGGGTATCCATGCCGCCGCGGGGCTCACCATTTACGCCATTGTAAATGGTCTGATTCGTGTGGAAGAGGTGAAACTGTAAGCGCAGCGTATGGTCAGAGGCCGTTTTGCCCCCTCGCCTACGGGTCGTATGCACTTGGGCAATGTGTGGGCCGCCCTGCTCTCCTGGCTCTCTGTGCGGAGCCAGGGCGGTTCGTGGTTGCTGCGTATTGAGGATAACGACCCGCAACGTAGTCGGCAAGCGTGGGCCGACCTGTTGATGCAGGACCTGGAATGGCTGGGACTGACGTGGGACGATGGTCCGTTTTATCAAAGCGCGCGCAGTGCTTTTTATGAAGCGTACTTGGAACGTCTCGTGGGGCAAGGCCTCGTTTATCCTTGTTACTGTACGCGCGCCGATATTCTTGCCACGCAGGCTCCGCACGAGAGCGATGGGCGTGTGGTTTATAAAGGTACTTGTAGGCCAAAAGATTCCTTCGCCACCCTTGATGCGCTCCCTTCGGACGCTGCCTTGCGTATGAGGGTGCCTACGGGAGCGCAGTCCCTGATTGGTTTTGAGGACGGGCATTACGGCTGTCAGACAGTGAATCTGGAACAGGCGTGTGGCGATTTCATTGTGCGACGCAAGGACGGTGCCTGGGCTTATCAGCTGGCTGTGGTGGTGGATGATGCCCTGATGGGCGTGAACGAGGTGGTGCGTGGGCGCGACCTCTTATTGAGCAGTCCGCAGCAAATCTATTTGGCGCGTACCTTAGGCTTCGTTGCACCCAGGTTTTCGCACGTTCCCCTGTTGCTTAACGAAGCGGGTCAGCGTTTGTCGAAGCGCGACAGGAGTACGCACATGGAGGCTTTGCGCCGGCAATATACGGCAAATGAAATCTTGGGACGTCTGGCTTTTTGGGCCGGGCTTACGGACAGGGTGCAAGCGCTAAGCGCCGAGGAACTGATTCCCCTTTTTGATTGGAACAAGATTCCGCGAGAGGACATCTCAGTCGGTTGACAACACCTCTTTCGCCACTTGCTCCAGTTCTTCGTACCATTCCTTGCCGAAGAGGCGGACGAGGGGTTCGCGCAGAAATTCATAGACACGGATTCCCTTTTCCTTTCCTAATACACGGGCGTCGCGACAGATGTCCCAACGGTGATAGTTGAGCCCGGTGAACGCTCCCAGCTGTTTGGCACGGATGGGATAGAGATGGCAACTGATCGGGCGGGGATTCAGCAGGCAACCACGGCAGCCACGGAAAGCGCAGTCGCGGTTGTTGACAATACTGGTTACAAGTTCGCCCTCGGGGTCGCTGTAGGCCACGCCTTGGCGGTCAATCACGTTCTGTGCGCCGGCCGACAGCAGAGGCCAGATTGCATCCAACTGGTCCTCAATCTGCCCCACTTCGTCAAGGGTGATTGGTGCGCCGGCATCGCCCTCCTCGCAGCATCGTCCCTGACATTTCGGGATGTCGCAGCAGAAGTGTTCCGTGATAATGTCGCTGTGCAGGATAACGTCGCCCACCATGATGGGGCCGCTGGGAATTGTGTGCATTGTCCTTAATTGTGCTGTGGACGGACTACCACCTGATAGGCGGCAGACCGTGGGCTTGGAGATATTGGTTGCAGGCGGTGAAGTGGCCGTTGCCGAAGAACCCGCGATAGGCGCTCAGAGGGCTGGGGTGCGGACTGCGCAGTACCAGATGCTTGCTGCTGTCTACCAATGCGGCTTTTCTGCCGGCGGGAGCACCCCATAACAGGAAGACAACATGCCGGCAGCGGTCGGAAATGGTGCGGATAACGGCATCGGTGAATGTCTCCCAGCCGTGTCCGCTATGGCTGAAGGCCTGATGAGCACGCACGCTGAGACAGGTGTTCAGCAGGAACACACCCTGTCGTGCCCAACGGGTAAGGTCGCCGCTGGCGGGAATGGCGGCCCCTGTTTGTGCCTGTACCTCCTGTAAGATATTGCGCAACGAGGGTGGATGTGGTATGCCGTCCTGCACGGAAAAGCTCAGGCCGTGTGCTTGTCCCACGTCGTGATAGGGATCCTGACCAAGGATTACGACGCGCACCTCGGGCAGCGGTGTCTGCCAGAAGGCGTTGAAGATAAGCGGCCCCGGCGGAAAGCAGGCGCACGTAGCGTATTCGCTGCGCACGAAATCCGTGAGTTCACGGAAATAGTCCTGTGCAAACTCAGGCTCCAGGGCTGTCTTCCAATGTGGCTCGATGTTTACATTCATGATATTGCAAAGTTACGAAAAAAGCCCGCAACAAAGAATGCTGCGGGCCGGATATTTGTGCTTTGAGGCTTAGTCCTTGATGAGGCACTTGCCTGTCATCTCCGCGGGCTGTTGCAGTCCCATGATGTGCAGGATGCTGGGTGCCACGTCTGCCAGCACGCCGTTCTCCACCTGCGCCTGTTTGTTCTGCGTAACGTAGATGAAGGGCACGGGGTTCAGGCTGTGGGCCGTGTTGACGCTGCCGTCGGGGTTGATGGCGTTGTCGGCATTGCCGTGGTCGGCGATGATGATGGTCTCGTAGTCCTGTGCCTTGGCGGCCTCCACCACCTCGCGCACGCATTGGTCTACGGCCTCCACGGCTTTTTGGATGCTTGCGTAAACGCCCGTATGGCCTACCATGTCGCCGTTAGCGAAGTTTACGACGATGAAATCGTACTTGTTCTCTTGGATGGCAGCCACCAGCTTGTCTTTCACCTCGGGAGCGCTCATCTCGGGCTTCAGGTCGTAGGTCTGTACCTTGGGGCTGGCCACCATGATACGGTCTTCTCCCTCGTAGGGAGTTTCGCGACCTCCGTTGAAGAAGAAGGTTACGTGGGCGTATTTCTCTGTTTCCGCCGTGTGCAGCTGTGTCTTGCCGTTTGCGCTCAGGTATTCGCCCAGCGTGTTTGTTACGTTCTCCTTGGGGAAGATGACGTGTACGCCCTTGAAGCTCGCGTCATAGGGGGTCATGCAATAGAACTGCAGGCCGGGGATGATTTTCATTCCCTGATCCTCCATGTCCTGTTGGGTGAGTACGATGGTCAGTTCCTTGGCGCGGTCGTTGCGGTAATTGAAGAAGATGACGGTGTCGCCCTCTTGGATAGTACCCTCTACGGCGCTGTTGCTGATAGGCTTCACAAATTCGTCCGTTACGCCCTCGGCATAGCTTTCCTCCATGGCCTGTACCATGTTGGCGGATTGCTTGCCTTTGCCTTCAACGAGCAGGTCGTATGCCTCCTTGACACGGTCCCAGCGCTTGTCGCGGTCCATGGCGTAGAAGCGGCCGATGATGCTTGCGATGGCGGCGTTGCCCGCCTTGTCGCACGTTGCCTGCAGTTGTTCGATGAAGCCCTTGCCGCTCTTGGGGTCGGTGTCTCGGCCGTCCATAAAGCAATGTACGAAGGTGTTCTTTACGCCATATTCCTTGCCGATTTCAATGAGTTTGAAGAGGTGGTCCAAAGAACTGTGTACGCCACCGTCCGAGGTGAGTCCCATCAGGTGAACGTTCTTGCCGTTGGCTTGGGCATACTCGTATGCGCTCTTGATTTCGGGGTTTGTGAGGATGGAACCGTCGGCGCAGGCGCGGTTGATCTTCACCAAGTCCTGATAGACGATGCGTCCGGCGCCGATGTTCAGGTGGCCCACTTCGCTGTTGCCCATCTGTCCGTCGGGCAGACCTACGTTCTCGCCGCTTGCCTCCAGCCGGCTATGGGGATAATTTTCGTTGAGATAGTCCATGTAGGGCGTGGGGGTCTGGAAGATGGTGTCTCCCTTGCCTTTGTTGCCAATGCCCCATCCGTCCAAAATCATCAATAATGCTTTCTTTGCCATAGATATGTTTTTTTGTTTTTTACCTTTCAAGATGCAAAGGTAGTGCAAGCCGGGCGGATTACAAAAGGAAATGTGTTTTTTCTTGTTTTTCCGTCCTCTACTCTGCAAAGAACACCTTGCCCAGACGGAAGGCTCCTTGGTCGGGATGTTCCTTGAGGAAGCTCTCCATGTGGCGCAGACGCTTCTCGGCCAACACTTCGTCGAAGTCTATCAGCATACCCGTTTCCTCGACATCGCCGAAGCCGTCGTTGATGGCTGTGCCGAAGAGGCGCATGGTGGGCGACAGGTTCATGTAGGCATTCACTAAGGGAGGGATGCTGAGTCCGCGCTCGCGTACGCGTGCGCTCAATATCTTATAGTCCTTGCGGAAGTCCGTTTCCGTGAAGATGGAGGCCAGTTCCGCCTCGGGATGCTCCAGACGGAGTGGGTGCCTGGGCAGGATGAGTTGGTCGGGGTCGGGGAAATGCTTGTTCAGGAAATAGAGAATCAGGTCACGCGCATAGCGGTCATAGCTGGGGTACATGGTGAATTTTCCGAAGAAATACTTGCATTGGGGCATGATTACCATCAGTGCGCCCAGCCCGTCCCACAGATTGTCCAGGGCAAAGATACTTTTGGAGCCCATGCGTGTGCTTTGATACTCCAGGGTTACGAAACTGCGTCCCAGTTCGATGGTCTGGGGGAGGTAGTCGCGGATGAAACGTTCCGAGAAATGAAAAAGGTGGCTGGTGGCCAGGATGGGTTGTCCCGTCCGGTCGAATTCCACCTCGCTGCCCAGGCGGTAGCGGTAGCTGCCAATGATCACTTCGTTCTCGGGGTCCCATACGACGATTTGCTTGTAGGGGTGCTCGCACGTGTCGAACTCGTCCAGGTCGCAGCTCTTTCCCGTGCCGCCGCCGGCCGCGCGGAAGGCGATCTCGCGCAGGCGGCCGATTTCGCGCACTACATTGGGCGAGTCCTGCCAGGAGACGATATACACGATGTTGCCGCTGCGGTTTGTGGTGCGCAGGCGCTTTTCGTCGGTAAGCTCGGCCTTTAGCAGTTCGAGGGGTATGGGGTCTATGATTTTCTCGTTCATAATGGTCTTATAGCTTGTAAACGGTGTCCTTGACACGTTCGGCCCATTGGAGTGGCGTCTGGCTGTTGTCGAATGTCTGCCAAGGGATGGGTTTCCCTATGCGTAGGGTGAAATGGCTGCCCTGTGCCCGGTACATTTCGTCGGGCAGCAGCGCCATGGCCAGGTTGGGCAGGTGAAGCCGTTTGCACCAGCGTGCCACACGGTAGAAACGGGGACTGTTCTGCGCGATGAAGTGAATGGGCACGACGTCGCGCCGGTGCTGGCGGCTGAGGTGGATAAAACTCTTCTTCCATGGCGGGTCGCTTACCTTTCCGTCGTCTTGGAGTCGGCTGCAAAGGCCGGCGGGGAAGAGGATGGCATGGCGCTTGCCTTGAAAGGCCTGAGCAATGAGGCGTGAGCTTTCGCGGCTTTGACGTCCGATCTTGTTGGTGGGCACACACAGGGGTGCCAGTCCACGGAGGTTCATCAGGAGGTCGTTGACCAGATAGACGATCTCTCCGTCGTATTCCTGCCCCAGCACGCTTCCCAGGGCAACGCCGTCAATGGCTCCCAGCGGGTGGTTGCTTGCGAAAATATAGGAACGGCCGTCATGGGGCAGGTTTTCGCGTCCCTCGACACTGATGCTTACGCCCAGATATTCCATGGTCCCCGTGCAGAAATCCACGCCCTGACGCCCCTGGCGCAGGTAGGTGTTGATGAAATCCTGATGGATGAAATCACGCAGCCGGTGCAGCAGGAAACGAGGAACGCACCAGGACCAGCGACCCAGACGTTTGAGAATAATGTCTTCTATGTCGATTTCGTAGGGGGAAGGGTTAGCAGGCATCGTGCAGTGCTTAATTGATCTGAATGTTTCGGTTGTTGATGCGGTATCTGCCCCGGGGCAGGCCTGTTACCCAATTGGTGCCGGGACGCAGCTGGCAGGTCAGGTAAAGCGCGCCTCTGTCCGTGAAGATAGGCAGGATCTGCTTTTTCTTGCTTCTGATCATCAGGCTGTTCCCTTTTACGGAAAGTTGGATGGGATAGGGGCTTGTGGCGCCGTTTCGGATCTTTATCTCGTTCCATGTGGGAACCACATCCTTGACAATCACACTGTCAGTAACATGCTGGCGGCGTGATGACTGCTGTTGGGCATCGGCATGCACCAGAAGGGGCATTGCCAAAAAGGCCATGCCGAGAGCCATCAATATGGTTTGCTTCTTGCGCATCATGATTGTCTATTTTAATAATAGGTGTAATTACAACTACAAAATTAGTTTTTTTTAATGAAGAGAGCAAATCAGCGAGACAAAAATTACATTATTTGTGCTTATAATTTATCTTTTTTCTCCATGGCCTTGCTCTCCTGTTCAACGATAGCCCTGAGGATACGGATATCGGAGAGCGGACGGTCATTGCTGTCCGTGGGCTTGCCTTGAATCTCCTTGACCACGTTCATTCCCTCGGTTACCTGGCCGAAGAGGGTGTATTGCCCGTCCAGGTGAGGCGTGCCTCCGTACTGTTCGTATTGATTCATCATTTCGGCCGTCATTTCTATACCCTTTTCTGCCAGCCTGTCGCGTTGTTCGCGAAGCGTTTTTGGGCTCCATGTCCGCCCCCAAACGATGTAGAATTGGCTGCCGCTGCTGCGCCATTGGGGATTCGCCTCATCGCCTTCTCGGGCAGCTCCGACCATTCCCCTAAGATGATAGTAATAAGGGAATTGTATCTCTGCGGGGAGGGTGTATCCGATGTCTCCGTCGCCCAATGGCCGGCCTGGTTGCGCATGGCGTGAGAGGGTGTCGCCCCCTTGGATCATGAAGTCACGGATAACGCGGTGAAAAAGCACGCCGTCAAAGACGCCCTCGCGTGCCAGGCGGAGGAAATTGTCGCGGTGGATGGGTGTTTCGTCCAGCAAGGCGATACGGATTGTGCCTGACGTTGTTTCCAGGCGTACCACGGCACGTTTCTCGCGCCGTTTGGCGTGTATGCTGCCAATGCCAACAAGGAGCAGCAGAATCAGAAGGATGTTTTTGCTCATGATATGTGCAAAGATAGTGGTTTATTTTCAAAGTGCAAGCAAAACGGTCTGTATTCTTACATTTTGTATTTTTCAAAAGGCAGTTTTCGGGTACTTTCCGCGAAGAGACCTTCTTCCGACCGAGATTTTCTTGATTCTTTATTTGTTTGTTTTTCAATAAATTGAAAAAATCCGGAAGTTGTCGGGATGATGTTTATCTGCGCTAATAGGGGTTTGGAGCCGTCGTGTAATACGCAAAACCGATAAAAAACAAGCGGATAATTGTCCGAAACCATATAGAAGATTTGTCCAAAACAAGTATATGATTTGAAAAAGTTTCTCCGGGAATCTAAAAAAACACCTCATGGGCTGCGTTTTCTTACCGGATGGTTGTCGGGCGGGCAGGTTTTCGGAGTAGCAGATTGCTATCAAAATGCCGTGGTCCTAATCATTTTGTTATTCCTGTGTTTCGCTGCCAGGGGCGTGCGTAACAAACTTTGTTTGCGTCTTCCGGCGCATTTGTGAAAAGGAGTGAAATTTTTATTTGCATAATAAGGTAAGCAAGCTCTTTTTTTTGTACCTTTGAAGCCTAAATGTGTCATAACGAAATTATGTCCCAAGAAACCTATCACATCCCCGTCTTGCTCTCCGAAACAGTGGACGGACTGAATATCCGCCCCGACGGTGTGTATGCCGACCTCACCTTTGGTGGGGGAGGGCACAGCCGTGAAATCCTGAAACGCTTGGGACCGACGGGACATCTGTATGGTTTTGACCAGGATCTGGATGCCATGAAGGGTGCTTTTCGGGACGGGCGCTTTACCTTTGTGCGCAGCAATTTCCGCTTTCTGGAAAATTGGATGCAGTATTACGGCCAGGAGGAAGGCGTTGATGGCGTGCTGGCGGACTTGGGTGTCAGCAGTCATCACTTCGACGAGGCCGAACGGGGCTTCAGTTTCCGCTTCGATGCCCCCTTGGATATGCGCATGAACCAAAAGGCGGGCCGCAGCGCGGCCGCAGTGGTGAACGAATATGCCGAGGAGTCGCTGGCGGACATCCTGTACCTCTATGGCGAACTGAAGCAAGGCAGGCGTTTGGCGTCCGCCATCGTGAAGGCACGTCAGGCAGCGCCCTTGCGCACGACGGGCGAGCTGGCCGATGCCGTGCGTCCCATTTTGGGGCGCGAGCGTGAGAAGAAGGATCTGGCCAAGGTGTTTCAGGCCTTGCGCATAGAGGTAAACGACGAGATGCACGTCCTCAGGGAAATGCTGGAGGCGGCTGTGCGGGTCCTGAAACCCGGAGGGCGTCTGGTGGTTCTCACCTATCACAGCCTGGAGGACCGTCTGGTGAAGAACATGATGAAAACAGGTAACCTGGAGGGACGCGTGCAGCAGGATATGTTTGGACGTGTGCTAAGTCCCTTGCGACCTTTGGGCAAGGTGATTCTGCCCGGTGAGCGTGAGCAACTGGATAATCCCCGCAGCAGAAGCGCGAAACTGCGCATTGCGGAAAAGAAGGAGGCGGAGGCATGAAGGAAATAGAAAGCAAAAAGACAAAGGAATCCCCCAAAAGGAAACGCTTCGGATGGCTCACGCGCCAGTTGCAGTTCGTCGTATCGAGCGATGCCGAGAGTGAAGATCCCGACGAGAACATGCGCGACCTGCTGCGCCACATTGACGGTGCGTGGGTGCGCAGGCAGATGCGATGGGTGGCGTTGATGTTTGTCTTTGCCATGCTCAGCATCACCAATGGCTATATTACCCAAACCTTGCAGATGAAGCGCAATGCGCTGAAGAACGAAGTGGAGGATTATGCCTTCCGCTCGCTTACGCGTAGCAGCCAGCTGACACGCGAAACACGTCAGAGCCTGATCGAGGACCGTCTGAAGGCCAACGGCGACAGCACGTTGACTCCTACGCCCGATGCCCCGTTCTTGATTGAAAGAGATGGAAAACAAGATGAAGGAGAATAAGAACATAGTAAAACCACGCAAAGGACGCCGTGTGATGAATATGCCTTTTGGCATGTTTATCATTTTCCTCATCTTCGTGGGTATCGGATTGTATATCCAGCGCACGGCAGCCATGCTCGCTTTTACGCAACGGGAGTATTGGGAGGTGGTGAAGTCGCGCTTCCAGAAGGACAGCATCACGCTGCCCGCCACGCGTGGCAATATCCTTAGCTGCGACGGGCGTGTGATGGTGGCCTCGCTGCCCGAGTACCGCATTGCGGCGGACTTCGTGATTATCGACAAGGACTCGGCCCAGCGCGTGAAATGGCAGGCCTACCGCGACAGCATGTGGACCACGAAGCTGGACAGCATCGCAGCGGGCCTGGCGCATATCTTCCCCGACATGAAGAAAGAATGGTTCCGCCAGCGTATCCAAGAGGGCAGGCGCAAGGGCAGCCATTCCTGGCGACTCTATCCGCGTGCCGCCACTTATTTGCAGATGAAAGCCGTGCAGGAACTGCCGCTTTTCCGCGAAGGAACGCGACGCAGCGGACTGATTTGCGAGAGCAACGCCCAACGCAAGAAGATCTTCGGCTCCTTGGCTGCCCGTACCCTCGGCGATGTCTATGCCGACAGCAATGCCGCCAAGGCCGGATTGGAACTGGTGTATGACAGCATCCTGCGTGGCTATGACGGATTCTACCACACGGAAAAGGTGCGTAGCCAATGGCTCCGCTTCGTCGACCAGGAACCTCAGAACGGACACGACCTGCTGACGACCATCGACATCCGCATGCAGGACATTGCGGAAAAGGCACTCAAGGACAAGCTCTTTGAAATCGAAGGCGCCAAGATTGGCGTGGCCATTGTGATGGAGGTGGCAACGGGGGATGTGAAGGCCATCACCAGTCTGAGCCGCACGGCCAGCGGCAATCCGCGCGGCTATGACTTCGTGGAGAACCAGAACCACGCCCTCAACGCGCTGTGGGAGCCGGGCTCCACGTTCAAGACGGGCAGCATGATGGTGGCCATGGAGGACGGATACATTACTCCCGAAACGCGTGTGGATTGCGAACATGGTGTGAAACTGATGTACGGCCGCCGCATGACGGACCACAACAAGAACAAGGGCGGCTACGGCGAACTCACCGTAACGGAGATTCTGGGACAAAGCTCGAACATCGGCGTGAGCAAGGTCATTGACCAATACTATCACAACCAGCCCGAGAAATACGTACAGGGGCTTTACAACCTGGGCGTGGGCATCCCCTTGGGTATGCCTATGGGCGCTGATCCCAGGGTGCGTATGCCCAAGAAGGACACGCACGGCAAGCAGTACCTGAACTGGAGCAATACGGCATTGGCATGGATGAGTATCGGATACGAGTCCCTGCTGCCCCCGATATCTACGCTTACCTTCTACAACGCCATTGCCAACAACGGGCGGATGGTGCGTCCGCGCTTCGTAAAGGCGGAATTGGAGGACGGCCGGGTGGTGCGCGAATTTCCCGTGCATGTGATCAAGGAGCGTATCTGTAGCCAGAAAACCCTCAACAACATCCGGATGATTCTGGAGAAGGTGGTCAGTGAGGGGCTGGGCAAAAAGGCAGGCAACCGGAAATTCAAGGTGAGCGGCAAGACGGGTACGGCGCAGGTGGCGGAGAACGGCAGCTATGCAGGACGTAATTATATGGTCAGCTTCTGTGGCTATTTCCCCTCCGATGCGCCTAAGTACAGCTGTATCGTCTGCATCTATGCACATACGGCCATTCCTTCCGGTGGCGGGCAGTGCGGTCCTGTGTTCCGCCGTATCAGCCAACTGGTGATGAACGACGGCGAAGGACGCACGCCCGATGAGGCCAGCGACAGCACCAGCGTGTTCCATCCCAGCGTGAGCAGTGGCGACATGAACGAAACGCGCCGCCTGATGCGGCACATGGGCCTCTCGTGGAACGAGGCCGACAAGGCTCCTGCCGACTGGGGGTTCGTGGAGGAGGATACCCTGCCCGGCCGGCCGCTGAGAATGCACACCCGGAAATTGAATACGGACCTTATCCCCGACGTGCGCGGCATGGGAGCCAAGGATGCCGTCGCTGCCCTACAGCGATGCAGGCAGAGAGTGCGCCTGCGCGGCCGCGGCCGTGTCTATGAGCAAAGCGTGCCTGCCGGTGCCAAGGCGGTGGCGGGGAAAACGGTAACAATCAGTCTGAGATAAACATACCTAAAAGAAACCAAATTATACAATGGATTTAAGACTACTCATTGAACATACGAATCCCACGCAGGTGGTGGGCCCCGATGATATTGACCTTACGGGCATCGAAATCGATTCACGCCGGATTCAGGCCGGCAATATCTTTGTTGCCTTGCGCGGCACGCAAACCGACGGCCATGACTATATTCCCAAGGCATTGGAGAATGGTGCCATCGCCATTGCCTGCGAGGAACTGCCCGCGGAGATGCAGGAGGGGGTAACCTATATCCGCTATGCCAACACCAACGATGTCGTGGGCCTGCTGGCCACGCGCCTGATGGGTAATCCTTCGCATCGCATGAAGTTAGTGGGCGTTACGGGCACCAATGGCAAGACTACGATCGCCACACTGCTCTACAACGTGTTTCGCCGCCTGGGATATCGGGTGGGCCTGTGCAGCACGGTATGCAATTACATCGACGATGAGCCTGTAACGACGGAAGTTACCACGCCCGACCCCATCACCCTGAACCGTTTGCTTCAGCGTATGGCAGAGGCCGGCTGCGAATATGCCTTTATGGAGGTCAGCAGCCACAGCGTGGCTCAGAAACGTATCGGAGGCTTGCGCTTTACGGGCGGCGTGTTCACCAATCTGACACGCGACCATCTGGATTATCATGGTACCTTCGAGGCTTACCGTGATGCGAAGAAGGGTTTCTTCGATATGCTGCCCCAGCAGGCTTTTGCCGTAACCAATGCGGATGACCGCAATGGTATGTTCCTGGTTCAGAACACCGAGGCACGTGTGCTTACTTACAGTCTCCGTCAGGAGGCGGACTATAAGGCAAAGATTCTGGAGGAAAGCTTCGAGGGCATGCACTTGGAGATGGACGCACAGGAGGTGTATGTGCAGTTCGTAGGCCGTTTCAATGCCAGCAACCTGCTGGCTGTCTATGCCGCCGCCATGGCTTTGGGACGTAAGAAGGAAGAGGTGCTGGTGGCGCTGAGCGCCATGAAACCCGTGAACGGACGTTTTGAGACCATCCGGTCGAACAACGGTGTTACCGCCATCGTGGACTATGCCCACACGCCCGATGCCCTGGTGAATGTCCTGCAAACCATCAACGAGGTACTCAAGGGGCGTGGACAATGCTGGACGGTATGTGGAGCAGGCGGAAACCGCGACAAGGGCAAGCGCCCGCTGATGGCTTTGGAGGCTGTCAGAAACAGCGACCGTGTGATCATTACCAGTGATAACCCACGTTTCGAGGACCCGCAGGAAATCATCAATGACATGCTGGCAGGCCTGACGGACGAACAGCGGCGGCAGGTTCTCTCCATCGTGGACCGTCGGGAGGCAATTCGCACGGCATGTATGCTGGCGCAGAAGGGCGACGTAATCCTGGTGGCCGGTAAAGGACATGAGGACTATCAGATCATCCAAGGCGTGAAGCACCATTTCGATGACCACGAGATCATCCGCGAGTGCTTTGGCCTCACCACTCACTAATTCACCACTCACTAATTCACCACTCACTACTCACTACTCACTACTCACCACTTACTACTCACTACTCACTACTCACTAATTCACTACTCACTACTCACTAACCAATGCTCTATTATCTGTTCCGCTATTTAGGCGAGTTCGGCGTTCCGGGAGCCCACGTTTGGGGCTACATATCGTTCCGTGCCATCCTTACGCTGGTGCTGTCGCTCTTTATCAGTATATGGTTCGGCGAATGGTTTATCAAGTACATGAAGCGACGCGGTGCCAGCGAGGCACAGCGGGATGTCAGCATCGACCCCTATGGCGTGGAGAAGAAAGGGGTGCCTACGATGGGCGGCCTGATCATCATCATCGCCACGGTTGTTCCCTGCCTTCTTTTGGGACGCCTGAGAAACATCTACCTCCTGCTTATCCTCTTCACGACGGTCTGGCTGGGGCTCTTGGGCTTTTTGGACGACTACATCAAGATGAAGGTGAACAAGGACGGACTGCGCCCTATCTTCAAACTTGCCGGACAAGCGGTGTTGGGACTTTTTATCGGCGTTACGCTGTGGCAAAGCCCTGATGCGGTTGTTTACGAGAACCAAAGCGAGGTGGGGCAACAGGTAACCTTCAAGGAGCAACCCGAGAAGAGCACCATCACCACCATCCCTTTCGTCAAGAACAACAACCTTTCCTATGCCGAGGTTTTCAGTTCTCTGGGAGAATACAAACGCCTGGCAGGTTGGATCTTGTTCGTGGGCGTGGTAACCTTTGTGGTAATGGCCGTAAGCAATGGTTCGAACCTGAACGACGGCATGGATGGCATGTGTGCGGGCAATTCCGCCATCATGGCCTTCGCCTTGGCCATCCTGGCCTATGTGAGCAGTCATTATGAATTCGCGCGCTACCTGAATATCATGTTCGTTCCGGGCAGCGAGGAATTGGTGGTCTTTCTGATGGCGTTCATGGGCGGCTTGGTGGGCTTCCTGTGGTACAATGCTTATCCGGCCCAGGTGTTTATGGGCGATACGGGCTCGCTATCCATCGGTGGCATCATCGGCGTTACGGCAGTCATCATCCACAAGGAACTGCTGCTGCCCCTGATCTGTTTCGTGTTTTTCATAGAAAGCGTGAGCGTGATGCTACAAACGCGTGTGGCGAAGATGGGCAACAAAAGGGGACAGAAGTGGCGTATGTTCAAGCGTGCGCCTATCCATGACGCCTTTCGCATAAAACCCGGACAGCTGCCTGCTGATTTCCGTATCTTCTTCAACTGGCCCAAGCATTGCTGGCTGGAGAGCAAGATAACGACGCGATTCTGGATTATTACCATTTTGATGTCGGCATTGGCCATCATCACGCTGAAGATAAGATAAATACATAATAATATGAAGAAACTGGCGATATTAGGCGGTGGAGAGAGCGGAGTGGGAACTGCCATTCTGGCTCAGAAGCAGGGCATGGAGGTATGGCTCAGCGACCAAGGGACCATCAAAGCCAAATACCAGGAGGTGCTGGATACATATAATATTCCTTGGGAACAGGGAGGACACACGGAGGAGCGCATCCTTGGTGCGGATGCCGTGGTGAAGAGTCCCGGTATTCCCGATACGGCACCTGTGGTGCAAAAACTCATTCAGCAAGGGACACCCGTTTTGAGTGAGCTGGAATTTGCACGTCCCTTCAGCAAGGGACGCACCATCTGCATTACGGGCAGCAACGGCAAGACAACCACTACGAGCCTGATCTATTATATCATGCAGCGCAGCGGCTTGGACGTGGGCTTGGCCGGCAACATAGGTCGGTCGTATGCTTTGCAGGTGGCATTGGAGGATCATGATTGGTATGTCCTGGAGGTAAGCAGTTTTCAGCTGGACAATATGTTCCGGTTTCGTGCCGACATCGGTGTGCTGATGAATATCACGCCCGACCACTTGGATCGCTATGCTTTCCGGATGCAGAACTACACGGACAGCAAGATGCGTATCATCCAAAACCAGCGCCCCGAGGACTATTTCGTCTATTGGGCGCAGGACTTGCTGATTCCCGAAGAATTGGAGAAGCACGCACATGGATATGCGCCACAACCCACGCCAAGCAGTCAGCCTGCACGCAAGGGCGATCCAACGCTTTGCCCCTTTTGGGATGATGATTTCGGAAAGTTTGGTCTTCGTTTCAGTCAGCTGGGCCAGCATAACAAGCGCAATGCACTTGCGGCTTATCATGCTACGCGCTTGGCGGGCGTTGACGAGCAGCTGATCCGCCAATGCTTGGAGACATTCCCCGGTGTGGAACATCGTCTGGAGCGTGTGGAGGAGAAGCACGGGGTCCTGTACATTAACGACAGCAAGGCCACGAACGTAGACGCTTGCTATGTCGCCTTGCAGGCGATGGAGCGTCCTACTGTACTCATCGTGGGTGGCTTGGACAAAGGCAATGATTATTCAACTTTGTTTCCGATTGTCAAGGAGCGTTGCAGAGGTATCGTCCTTTTGGGTGCCGACAATACCGTTCCCAAGGCCGCCTTCGAGCCTTTGGGCCTACCCATGGCCGACACGCATGACATGAAAGACTGTGTGGAGGCTTGCAACAGGATGGCCCGGGAGGGTGATGCCGTGTTGTTGAGTCCTTGTTGTGCCAGCTTCGACCTTTTCAAGGGCATGGCAGACCGGGGAGAGCAATTCAAGGCATTGGTACGTGCGATACAGTAAGAGACAGAGCAGAAAAAGACAATGGATCTGAATTTCAATTCCAAGAAAGTGAACATGCAGGGATCACGCAAGGTGTGGTTCGTGTTCTTCACGCTCAGTTTGCTAAGCATATTGGAGGTGTATAGCGCCAGCAGCAATATGTCCTACGCCAGCGGACAGTTCTGGCGTCCCATGACGATGCACTCCATTTATGTCGTGCTGAGCATTGTCGTGGCTTATTTGGTGCATCGCTTGCCAACGTCCATCGTCAAGATACTTTTGGTGGCCTTCTATATTCCCTCCATACTCCTTTTGCTGCTGGCCATGCTTCATGGCCCGCAGATCAATGGTGCGGGACGATGGCTGGAATTCGGAGGATTCAGTTTCCAACCCTCCGAGATCGTGAAACTGACGCTTTTGGGCGCAATCTCCTTCCTTTTCTCCGCAGGGTTTGAAAAGAAGAAGGGCAGCATCAACGTCGGTTGGTATTATGCGGCCGTAGTTACTACCTTGATTCCTGTACTGCTGATTCTCAAGGAAAACCTTTCGACGGCAGTAATCATCGTGTTGGTCGTTCTATTGCTTACAAGTATTGCCAAGCCTCCGCGCAGGCATTACTGGGGTTTGTGCCTTTTCCTCCTGGTGTTTGTGCTGGGAGGCTATGCAGGCATGAAGAATATGCCGCACAGCCTGGTGAATAAGATTGACGAGATGGGACTGCATCGTACATCCACATGGGTCAACCGTTTGCAGGAAGTGGATACGCTGCCTGCCAATCCTTACGAGTTCCCTGTTTATGACAATCTGCAAAAGACACATTCACGCATTGCCATTGCCACCAGTGGAGTCTTGGGAAGAGGTTTGGGACATAGCGTAGAACGCGATTTTCTGCCTCAGGCGTACAGTGATTTCATTTACGCCATCGTCATCGAGGAGTTGGGTCTGCTGCCCGCCTTCTTGGTCATGATACTATACCTTATATTATTATATAGCTGTATTCAAATTGCAGACGACTGCAAGACACGCTATGCACGTTTCCTTGTCATGGGCTTAGGCCTGATGATTACCACGCAGGCGATGGTGAATATGGCGGTTGCCACGGGTGCCATGCCCGTAACGGGCCAACCCCTGCCATTGATGAGCAAGGGCGGGTCAAGCATGGTGGTAACGGGCGTTTACATAGGCGTTATTCTGGGTGTAAGCCGAAGCATAAAGAATAGAAAGGAAAAACAAGAGTTGGAACAAACGAATGCCATAGAGAAATGAGTAATTTGAGAGTGATAATAAGTGGCGGCGGTACGGGAGGCCATATTTTTCCTGCCATCAGTATTGCCAATGCCATTCGTGAGATAGAACCCGAAGCAAAGATATTGTTCGTAGGTGCAGAGGGACGCATGGAAATGCAGCGTGTGCCCCAGGCAGGCTATGAAATTGTAGGCTTGCCTATTCGCGGCTTGCTGCGTCCTTTGTGGCGGCTGGGGAATTTGGGTGTGCTGCGCGATTTCTTTCGTAGCAAGCGCATGGCCAAGGACACATTGAGGCAGTTTCGTCCCCAGGTGGCGGTGGGCGTGGGCGGTTATGCCAGTGCGGCCACCTTGAATGCTGCCAGCGATATGCATATCCCCTGTCTGATTCAAGAGCAGAATAGTTTTGCGGGCATTACGAACCGTTCTTTGGCCAAGAAAGCCCAAAAGATTTGTGTGGCATACGAAGGGATGGAGCGTTTCTTTCCCAAGAAAAATATCCTGTTGACGGGTAATCCCGTCCGTCAGAACCTCTTGAATCCCAATCTGACGAAGACGGAGAGCGCGGCCATCTTTGGTTTCGATCCCGAAATCCCGACGCTGTTGGTCGTTGGCGGCAGCTTGGGAGCGCGCACGCTGAACGAGAGTGTCCTGGGTTCTTTGAAGGCCATCGCCAATGCGCCGGTACAGGTCATCTGGCAAACGGGCGGTTATTACTATCAGCAGATTTTAGAGGAACTGGAGCGCGCAGGCAAACCGCACAACCTGTTCGTTACGGATTTTCTTTCAAGCATGGATCATGCCTATAAGGCGGCAGACCTTGTTGTCTCTCGGGCAGGTGCCAGCAGCATCAGCGAACTCTGTTTGCTTGGCAAGCCCAGCATTTTAGTGCCGTCGCCGAATGTGAGCGAAGACCACCAGACGCACAATGCCATGGCTTTGGTAAGAAAGCAGGCTGCCCTGATCGTCCGCGATGCGGAGGCAAAGGAGAAACTTATTCCCCTGGCACTGCGTACGGCAACTGACGTCGCTCAGCTGAAACGCTTGGGAAGCAATGCGCAAGGCATGGCGTTCAGGGATAGCGCCAAGGTAATCGCCCAGGAAGTAATTAAATTAGCAAATCAGGATCAGGCATGAAAATAGAAGATATCAAGGCGGTATATTTTGTAGGTATTGGCGGCATAGGCATGAGTGCCATCGCCCGTTACTTTCTGCATCAGGGCATGGTTGTCGCAGGTTATGACCGCACGCCCAGCAATCTTACCCGTCAGCTGGAGCAGGAAGGTGCCCGGATACATTACGAGGACAATATCAACCTTATTCCCGAGGCTTGCCGTCAGCCAGCCTCTACGCTCGTGGTCTTTACGCCGGCCATACCCGCCACCCACTCCGAACTTTTGTTCTTTCAACAGCAAGGCTTCGAGGTGGTGAAGCGCGCTCAGGTATTGGGTACGCTCACGCAAAGCCTCAAGGGGCTCTGTGTGGCGGGCACGCATGGCAAGACGACGACAAGCAGTATGGCTGCGCATCTGCTGCACGAAAGTCCTGTGGGCTGCAACGCCTTCTTGGGAGGTATCACCAAGAACTATGGCACGAATTATATTCTGAGCAAGGAAAGCCCCTACGTAGTGATTGAGGCGGACGAGTTCGACCGTTCTTTCCATTGGCTGCGTCCCTTCGCTACGGTCATTACTTCTACGGATGCCGACCACCTGGATATCTATGGCACGGAGGAAGCCTACTTGGAGAGCTTTGCCCATTACACGGAGCTGATTCAGCCGGGCGGCTACCTGATTCTGCATACTGACCTCAAGATGACGGCCCGTCCGCAAAAGGGCGTAACCACCTATACGTACAGTAGAGAGGCGGGCGACTTCCATGCCGGCAACATACGGATAGGCAATGGGGAGATTACCTTTGATTTCGTTTCTCCGCTGGGTAACATTGAGGGCATCAACCTGGGCGTGCCTGTGGCGGTGAACATAGAAAACGGCGTTGCAGCCATGGCGCTGGCTCAGATTGCTGGCGTGGATGCTGCGGACATCCGCAAGGCGATGGCTTCCTTCAGCGGTGTGGATCGTCGTTTTGACTTCCATGTGCGTACGTCGGACATGGTTTATCTGAGCGACTACGCACATCATCCCGAAGAACTGCGTCAAAGCATCCTGAGCGTAAAGCAGCTTTACGAAGGACGTCGCGTGAAGGTTATCTTCCAACCTCATCTTTATACGCGTACACGTGATTTCTATCGTGAATTTGCCGACGCGCTTAGTCTGGTGGATGACGTTAGCATCGTGGATATTTATCCTGCACGCGAAGAACCCATCGCAGGCGTATCCAGCCGGCTCATTTACGATTGTCTGCGTCCCGGCATACGCCGCGAGATGATTACGAAGGCACAGATTCCGGATGTCGTTGGCCGCAAGGATTTCGATGTCCTGGTAACCTTGGGTGCAGGCGATATTGACGATTTTGCCGGTCAGATTACGGACCTGTTAAGTAAAAAGGAATAAGAGAGATGAAACTGGGAACAACGCTTTTGCTCATCTTCAAGTACCTGCTCTTTCTGCTGGTCGTGGCTTACCTGGGCTTTGCCTTGGTACGCTTTGTGCGACCTGCGGAAGACTTGGTGTGTACGGGCGTAAAGGTGGAGCTGGAGCGCGACAGTGTGCTGTCGCTGGTGGATGAGGCTTATGTCCTGAATTTGCTTGGTCAGCATAAGATTAGCCCCAAAGGTCGGTCCTTCAAAGACATTGATAAGGAAGAAATCAACAGGCTTCTGGACAAAAGTCCGCATTGGGACACAGCCTATTGTTATCGCAACAGTGCAGCTGAACTGGTGGTGTGCGCCAAGGTGGTGAAGCCCGTGTTGCATGTCTTCACGGACGGTGGAGAGGAGTTCTATTTGGGACAGGATGGGCGCATATTGCCGCTTACGGGGCACAATCCCGAACTTTGTGTGGCGACGGGTGCCATCACGCACGCTTTTGCCGCCCGCCAACTGACACCCTTGGCTAACCTTATCCTGGAAAGCGGTTTCTGGCGCTTGCAGGTGCAGCAGATTCATGTGGACTCACAGGGCCGCCTTTGGCTCACCACACGTCTGGGCGAGAAAGAATTACTATTGGGTGATGCGTCTAATCTGGAAGACAAGCTGGAGCGTCTGCGCCTCTTTTTCGTCAAAGGACTGCCCAAGGCCGGATGGAACACCTATGAGCGTGTTGATGCCAGCTTCGACGGACAGTTGGTGTGTGTGAAGCGTCAGCAGACGAAATAACGGAAAAACATAAAAAGTAGCATATATGGAACCAAAGAACGACATTATCGTAGCCTTGGAATTCGGAACATCCTCGATTCGTGGTGTTGCCGGTTGTAAGAAGGCGGATGGCAACTTGCAGATCTTGGGTATTGAATACGAAGATACGCAGGAAAGTATCCTCAAGGGTGTCATCTACAACATTGACAAGACCACGCAGGCCATCAAGAGCATTATAGGCAGACTGAGCGAGCAGCTTGGTGCACAAATCTATCAGGCATACGTGGGCATTTCGGGTCAGAGCCTGCATACGGAAGCGAATACCGTAAAGCGCAATCTGGCCACTACGGTTAAGATCACCCCTGAGCTGGTGGATAACCTCAAGGACAATAATCGCCTGACATCTTATCCTGGTGCCGAAATCCTGGAGGTGATTGCCCAGGAATATATTGTGGGCAAAGGTCCTACGCTGACTCCCCTGGGCGTGATGAGCGACCACATTGAGGCTCATTTCCTGAATATCGTGGCACGTACCACGCTGCGCGAGAACATCGAGAAATGTATGCGTGCGGCGGACGTGGCTATTGTGGGCGAACCCGTGATTGCTCCCCTTGCCCTGGCCGACGCCTTGCTTACCGGCAACGAAAAACGCTCGGGATGCGCGTTGGTGGACTTTGGTGCGGGAACCACAACCGTCCAGATCTATAAGGACAATATCTTGCGTCATTTGGTGGTGCTGCCTTTGGGCGGCAACAGCATTACGGGCGACATCATGAGCGAGTACCTGATGGAGAGCGAGGATGCAGAGCGACTGAAGCGGAAGCACGGACAGGCGTATGTGGCCACGCCTACGGAAAAGCCCAAGCAGTTGGCGTATGGCGACGGGCGTGCCGTGGATGAGAATGAACTTCAGGACACCATCGGTGCGCGTCAGGAGGAGATTATCGAGAACGTAAAACACCAACTCAAGGATTATGGCAAGATACTGCTTAGCGGCATCGTATGTACGGGTGGTGCTTCCAAGATGCAGGACATGGTTATCGCCATCCAGCACTTTATCCAGAGCGAGCGTTCGGTGAAGAATGCCAAATCACTCCTTACTACGGTGGACGTAGCCCCCGGAGTGAACAACCCTGTGAACAAGAATTTTGACGGTGCCATTGCCATCCTGATGCAGGGCCGTGTGGCCTGCACGCGCGACATGGGACAGGAGAATGCGGCACCCGAACTTCCCGCTGCGGGACAAGATACCGATCCAACGCCTGCTGACATCCCAAGTACGGAACAGGCACAGCCTTCGGCTGCGGAAACTGAAGAGAACAGTCCGGCAGAACCCAAGATCCCCAAGACACCCTGGTACAAACGCTTGGGTAAGGCCTTGAAGGATATGATGGAAGAGGATACAGACGTTTAACCCTGCTCCACATCGAGTAATAAAAAACGAATAGCATATGAGACCAGAGGATCAGAATAACAATACGGAAGGCATCAATTTCCTGGGAATGCCCACCTCAGCCCCCACGATTATCAAGGTAATCGGTGTGGGAGGTGGCGGCGATAATGCCGTGAATCACATGTACAACGAGGGCATACATGATGTTACCTACGTCGTGGTGAATACCGACAAAAAAGCCCTTGATGACAGTCCCGTTCCCAATAAATTGCAGTTGGGTGAAGGCTTGGGAGCCGGCAACAAGCCCGATGTGGCCCGTCGCATGGCCGAGGAGAGCCGCGAGGAAATCAAGCGCATGCTGAACGACGGCACCAAGATGGTGTTCATCACAGCCGGTATGGGTGGCGGTACGGGAACGGGCGCTTCGCCCGTGATTGCCCAGTGTGCGCGTGAATTGGGCATACTGACCGTGGGCATCGTTACCATTCCCTTCCGTTTCGAGGGCAACCGCAAGATCGACAAAGCCCTGGACGGTGTGGAGGAACTGAGTAAATACGTGGACGCGTTGCTCGTCATCAACAATGAGCGCCTGCGTACCATCTATCCCGAACTGACGGTGCTTACGGCCTTTGCCAAGGCCGACGACACGCTTACCATTGCCGCACGCTCCATTGCGGACATCATCAACATGCACGGCATTATCAATATGGACTTCCGGGATGTAACGACGGTGCTGAAGGACGGAGGCGTGGCAGTGATGAGCACAGGTTATGCCGAGGGCGAGAACCGTGTTACCAAAGCCATTGAGGAGGCGCTGCGCTCTCCCCTGTTGGGCAAGACGGACATCTACAACAGCCGCCGCGTTTTGCTGAATATCTATATCAGCAAGAATGCGGGAGAGAACGAACTCAGCATGGCGGAGATGGGCGAGGTACACTCCTTTATGAGCCGGTTCAAGACCGACCCCGAAGAGTTCAAGTTCGGTCTGGGCATCGACGACGAATTGGGCAGCAAGGTGAAGATAACCATCCTGGCGACGGGCTTCGGATTGAGCACGGTGCCCGGCTATTCCGAGGAAAAAGACCGCAGGGACGCGCTCAAGGAAGAAAAAGCCCATGACGACCAGGCGGAGCGCGACAAGAAGGAACGCCGCGACAATGTTTATGAAGGTACCGAGGGCGTTTCCTCGCGTCCGCGTCCCAAGGTGTACGTGCTGCGTCCCGAAGATATGGACAACGACGACCTTATCTCGCGCCTGGAGGCCAGCAATACCAAGCGACGTACCAAGGACGAGCGCGATATGCTGGACATGGAATCGCGCAAGGCCGCCCAGCAGATCGTCCAGCCCGAGAGCGATGACGCGCAGCGTTTCGAGGGCAGTGGCCTGGAAATGGGCGGTGTGCTTTAACGCTTAGGACAAGACCTCGCGCAGGATGGCCATCGATTTCATCGAGGGGAATCCCGTTATGTGATGCTGATAGTAATCGTTCAGCACCACGAGCAGGCGCTGGCGCTGCAAGGTCGTGAACTGAAACAAGTGCATGGTGGCAAAGTCCATCCTCAGGATAAGGGGCACAAGGGATTGTTCGTCTGCGGGCAACATCCTTTGTGCCTCTTCCTCTGTGGGCCAGATGCCCAGGAATCGGCTTAGGCGGATTAGAAAGGTAATGGGATAGTTCGCAAATCCCGCAGGTTTCGTGTCCAGCCATTGCAGCGAACTGACCAGAAACCGGAACATCGCGGCCGACGGACCCTCGTTGCGCAGGGCGTAGAACAGGAATTCGCCCAGAAAAAGTGCGATGGTCTGCTTCAGCGGATGATAGGGCAGGCTGCTGTATGGCTCCCACACCCTTACGTCAATCAAACGTTGCAGACGCAGGTTGTCGCGATGGTCATAGTCAATTTCCAAGAGCGTGAGCGGACTTAGCAACACGTTCTTCATCACGGACTTGCGTGCGTTGGGAATGCGCACCATAAAGCTGACCGCCCCGTGGGATTCGGTGAACACCTCGGCAATCAGACTCTTGTCGTTGTATCTTATCGTGTGCAGCACGATGGCGCGTGTCTTTTCCAGCATAATGGACGCTAAGGTAGCGAAAATGACTGGAAAATCTTTCAAAAAGGCAAGAAAAGCACGTCGTGATGAAACTTTTCCGCAGAAAATCTTTGCTACTTAAATATTTTCATCTAACTTTGCACCCACAAATCGAAGACTGCATAAGTTTTCGCCGGGTGAGGGGCGTTTGCAAGATGGCGCAGCCACCCGATATCAAGGCGGTCCCTTCGTCTATCGGTTAGGACGAGAGATTTTCATTCTCTAAAGAGGAGTTCGACTCTCCTAGGGACTACAAGAAATAAATAAAACGAAGAAATAAAGATGGCAAATCACAAATCATCTCTGAAGCGTATCCGCCAGGAGCAGAAGAGAAAGCTTCACAACCGCTACTATGCTAAGACGATGCGTAACGCAGTCCGCAAGTTGCGTGCAACCACTGATAAGGCTGCTGCGATAGAGTTGTATCCCAGCGTGCAGAAGGCATTGGACAAGTTGGCTAAGGTTAACATCATTCACAAGAACAAGGCCGCTAACCTCAAGTCTAAGCTGAGCCTCTATATCCAGAAGCTCGCCTAAGAAGAGTTTGCCTTAAAAGCATAGAGCGACATCAGTCTCCCCAAGGAGCGATGTCGCTTTTTTGCGTTTTTATAAGTCCTATCTCAAAAAAAATCACTAACTTTGTAAGGTTAATAACATGTATTGAAACAATCATTTCAAAATGGAAGACATAGAGAAGCAAGAGCAGGAAATGTACTCCGCCTCGAACATTCAGGTACTTGAAGGCCTGGAGGCTGTGCGCAAGCGTCCTGCCATGTACATTGGCGACATCAGCGAGAAGGGACTTCACCATTTGGTGTACGAGACTGTGGACAACAGTATCGACGAAGCCCTGGCCGGCTACTGTAACGAGATTGAGGTTACCATCAACGAGGACAACTCCATTACCGTTCAGGACAATGGCCGCGGTATCCCCGTGGACATGCACCCCAAGGAGCACAAGAGCGCCCTGGAGGTCGTGATGACCGTTCTGCATGCCGGTGGCAAGTTCGACAAGGGCAGCTACAAGGTAAGCGGCGGCTTGCACGGCGTTGGTGTAAGCTGCGTGAATGCTCTTTCAACCAAGATGGTCTCCCAGGTGTTCCGTGATGGAAAGATCTATCGCCAGGAATACAGCAAGGGCAAGCCCATGACGTCCGTTGACGTTATCGGCGAGACCGACCTGCGCGGAACGCGTCAGCAGTTCTGGCCCGACAGCACCATTTTCACCCACACCGTCTATAAGTGGGACACGCTGGCCAATCGTATGCGCGAGCTGGCTTACCTGAACGCCGGCATCAAGATTACGCTTACCGACCTGCGCCTCGAGGTGAACGCCAATGCGGGCATCGAGGGCGTTCGTCAGGAAACCTTCTTCAGCGAGGGCGGCCTGCGCGATTTCGTGCGTTATATTGATTCAACGCGCACGCCCCTGATCGAGGATGTCATCTATCTGAATACCGAAAAGGGCAACACCCCCATCGAGATAGCCATTCTCTACAATACGGGATATAGCGAGAACCTGCACAGCTACGTCAACAACATCAATACCATTGAGGGCGGTACCCACGTGGCGGGCTTCCGCACCGCGCTTACGCGTACGCTCAAGAGCTATGCCGAGCAGCAATGCCAAAAGGAGATGGAGAAGCTGGCGAAGGCGAAGGTGGAAATCAGCGGCGAGGACTTCCGCGAGGGCCTGACGGCTGTTATCAGCGTGAAGGTAGCTGAACCTCAGTTCGAGGGTCAGACAAAGACCAAGTTGGGCAACAGCGAGGTGGCCGGCTACGTCCAGCAAGCCGTGGGCGAAGCCCTGGGCAATTACCTGGAGGAGCATCCCGCTCAGGCCAAGGTGATTGTGGATAAGGTGATTTTGGCAGCCACGGCACGTGTGGCAGCCCGCAAGGCGCGCGAGAGCGTGCAGCGCAAGAACCCCATGGGAGGTGCCGGACTGCCCGGCAAACTGGCGGACTGCTCAAGCCGCGACCCCTTGAACAGCGAGCTGTTCATCGTCGAGGGTGATTCCGCAGGCGGCAGTGCCAAACAGGGCCGTATGAATAAGTTCCAGGCCATCCTGCCCATTCGCGGTAAGATATTCAACGTAGAGCGTGTGATGTGGCACAAGGCCTTTGAGCACGAGGAGGTAAACAATATCATCAACGCCCTGGGCGTGCGCTTCGGTTTGGGCGAAGACTCGAAGGAGGCCAACTACGACAAGCTGCGTTACCACAAGGTGATCATCATGACGGATGCCGATGTCGACGGATCTCATATCGACACCCTCCTGATGACCCTCTTCTTCCGTTACATGCCCGGCTTGATTCAGCGTGGCCACCTCTACATCGCCACGCCTCCCCTCTACCGATGCAGCATTGGCAAGGTGGAAGAATATTGCTATACCGAGGCGGACCGTCTGCGTTTCCAGCAGAAGTACAACAACGGCAGGGAGGAAGGCATCCGTACCCAGCGCTATAAAGGTTTGGGCGAGATGCAGGCCGAGCAACTGTGGGAGACAACCATGAACCCCGACACGCGTCTTTTGAAGCAGGTAACCATCGAGGATGCGGCAGGTGCCGACTATGTCTTCTCCATGCTTATGGGCGAGGATGTGGGGCCACGTCGCGAGTTCATCGAGAAGAACGCTACCTTCGCGAATATCGACGCTTAAACGGTCGGATTTTTTATAGTATAGTTTTGGGGCAAATAAATGTTTGTTTTTTTAAAAAAAAAACAAAAATTTGACAAAAAAAAAAATTTTTTTTTTTGGGGGGGCGGGGGGGCCGGGAAAA
>JAQYEW010000010.1 GCA_028723455.1 Prevotellaceae bacterium
TCATAGTACCTCGCACCATAGTAGTACATACCTGTCTCTTCGTCAAATTCCTTTGCATTGAAGAGATACGGCGTGTTCCATACACTGTTGCGTTCCTCGATGAACACTTCTCCGAACGGCACATACTCGATGTGCTGTACCACCTCGCCGTCAAGATTGGTGATATAGCTGGAGCTGCCAAGATGGTCGGGATGGTAGAAGAACTGCAGGTTCTCGTAGTTATCAGGGTCTTTGAACGACTTGGCAACTGCGCGTGCCTGAGCCTTCCGAGCCCGTGCCATTGCCGCCTCCATATAGCCGTCATTGCAGCAGAATCCTTCACCGTCGGCATAGTTGTCGTTGTCGGTTCCGTTATAAGGTACATCAAAGGTCTTGTAGTTTCCTTGATTACCTGCTGCTGTGCTGCATACTTAGCCTTATAGTTTACCGAAAGACCACCAGTTTTGGCTCCGGCATATTCTATGCGGTGCGGGTCAGAACCGTAGGAGGCTAAATCACCAACCTTTGACACGATGCGCTGACTGCCTGCGTAGATATGCTTGGTGTAACGACCGCCCTGATTAGCCACAAGATACGGACTGACATAGAGCGAGAACTTCGCCGTGTTGGTGAAGCCGCCGGAGAATACTCCGTTGACATACACCTGATTGCTCATCATTTTAGATTTTACTTTATTTTATAATTTAGTCATTATAGTTGTCGATACCATAATCTAATTTCTCGTATAATTTCTTCATTAAGAAACACCAACAAATCAATCGGTAAGGGACTTGGTATAGATATTGAGTCAAATATCATATCCTTAATAATACAATTCCCGTTTATAAAAGCAAAATATGCGGGATACCCAGCTTGAAATTTGCTTCCAATTTTTCCCTGATTTGGTTCGTCCAAATATTGAATATTGGCAAAGTATTTAGCAACCGACCCTCTACTGTTGCCATTATCATTAAACTTGACGGGAATCAGTTCAAAATTCTTATTTTGTGTATCAATCGTCACAAAATATTCAGTACCTATGGTATCGTTGACAACTATCAAATAAAATTGTTCTTTAATACCAAAAACAATTTTCGACTCGTTAGTTGTAGATTCTGGCATTTTATTGAGAATAGCAGATACTAATTCTCTGTTTCCCTGTACCGTATTAGGCTCAGCAAAAACCTTGCTGTTTCCGACCACGATGAACATAATATAAAAAAACAAAATTTCTCTCATATTCCTATTGCTTTAATATATAGTATTGCTAAACTTGGTATATGGTTCTACATATACCAAGTTTAGCGAATGCTTGTTGTTATTTAGTATAAGGCAAACTATAAGGACTTACAATATCTTTTCCTCCGGCATGGTCTGATCCATCTCTTTGGGGGAGTCTGAGCAATCTCCTTACAAGATTGTCCGTTCTAATTGCGTTTGTATTATTATGTACAGGACTTTCTTTTCTTGCAGATGGTAGTCCATGACCCAATAATTCATGTGCAGATGTTACGGCCTTAAGCTTATCTTGGACACCCCTAATAAAAGAATGCGATCCTTTAGATGTTGGGACATTGAATCCTTCCCCTCCAAGAGTTTGAATGGTGGCATCATCGTAATAGTAGCGTGTAGACCCATCAGAACGTTCTTCTCGTTTTCTGAATGCATCTCCAATTTTACTATCAGGGTCAATACTGTTCAGATACTTATTAATATCTGAGTACCCGCTTGATGAAACTTCTTCTCCATCCTTCAAATATTCTATTGAATGAACTTCTTTAGAATTAATGGTATTGACGAGTAAGCTAATATATGCCATTTCATCTTCTGAGCAAGTTACACCATCAAGAGCGTCTGCCAGTGCTGCGTCAGGAATTTGTTGGAACTTTTTACCTTTCAATGAAATCAAAGAACGTAAATTATCAAACTTCGAATCTCCTAAAATTAAATGAACATCGCTTTTGAATTCTTCAGCGTCACTTTTAGTTACACCCCTAATCTCCATACCGGTAGGATCTGAATATGCAATAGGATTTTGTGCCGCATAAATATATGTTGAATAATCCGGATACTTTTCTTCCATTGGGTCGGTTGACATCCATAGACTCAGCCTCGGCTCATAGTACCTCGCCCCATAGTAGTACATACCTGTCTCCTCGTCAAACTCCTTCGCATTGAAGAGATAAGGCGTATTCCATGCATTATTGCGCTCTTCGATGAATACTTCGCCGAACGGCACATACTCGATATGCTGAGCCACCTCACCGTCCAAGTTGGTGATGTAGCTTGAGCTTCCCAAATGGTCGGGATGGTAGTAGAACTGCATCTTCTCGTACTCTTCATTCGGCTTGAAGTTACCATTGGCAGCCCTTGTTCGTGCCATAGCACGGGCTTGTGCTGCTTCGGGCGTACCGTCGTTGCAACAGAAGCCCTGACCGTTCACGTAGTCATCATTGTCCTTACCGTTGTATGGAATATCAAAGGTTTTGTAATTATCCTTGATGGATTGGAGTTGCTGTGCATACTTATCCTTGTAGTTGATAGTCAAGCCATCAGCCTCATTGCCTGCGTATGGTATGCGTCTTGGGTCTGCACCGTAGCTGGCAAGGTCACCTAATTTGCTAACAATACGCTGTGAACCGATGTAGATATGCTTGGTGTACTTGCCACCCTGTCCGGCTACCAAGTACGGGCTGACATAGAGTGAGAAGCGAGCCGTACCGGTGTTGCCACCCGAGAACTCGGAGTTTACGTATATGGCTTCGTTCTCGCCACTGGTCTTCACTGTGCGCTCGCCATCAGCATCGTACCAATAGTTGCTCACAAAACCATTCTCATCGGCAGCCAGCAAGCGGTTCTCCTCGTCCCAGATGAGCTTGCTCTCTCTTTTTCTAGCCTCATTATGTCCATCGTTCATCATGCGTCTGGTATTTATAAATGATTTTTTTATAATTGAGGGCGTTTCTTGTATATTAAAATATATTTTATCAAAAAATAGTAACAAATATACAGTATTAGTAGCATGAATAGCCAAACAAAGGAACGCTTGGGGTATACATCTAATATACTTAGTTCATATAAGCATGGAACAATAAGCGGAATTAAAAGATTAAATTTGTTTTTGCCAAAAAATAACAATAGCAATAATAATAGTAGTTGGATAACAAATAGTATGCTTGTCCAAGCTATCATAGTCAATCCATAAGCAACATTAGGATGGGCTATAGGAACTAATCTATTTGTTAGGCATATGCCTAACAAATAGATTATACTAATTATTACATTCAAAATGACTGCGATGGTGGTTCTCATTTCAATGGCTTTGATAAAATGGAAGGACTATGATTGGTTTTAGAAATGATACTATTTCGATTCCATTTGTCTGTACCTATGATCTTATAGCGATTTGAGGCCCAATTTATAGCTCTTTTTATCATTTCATTATCGTAGCTATTTGATGTGTCAGATTTTCCGAATAATCCACTAAGGATAAAACCATCACCAAATTTCATACCAATTCTTAAAGTTTCTTTAGCAGCCAATTCATGGGAACCAAAAAATTTCAAGGAATTTCTATACTGGTTTAATGTAAATGGAACTTGCCCTATAGCATCCGTCCAATAAGGATACCCATTCATAGTTACCATTAAATATCCATCTCCAGGTTTACCATTGGCTTTCCAATCTCCTGGTCCTTTAGTCCTATAAGCAATCATCGATCTATCTACTTCTCCAAACTTAACGACTTCATCCCATGTAAAATGTTTAAGTTCATCCATTACAGAAATATACTTATTCATGTATATGAGTTCCATATAATTGTCTGCAGTTGGGGCGAACCATTGAATTCCACGATCATACAGTTCTTTTGCTGTTAATGTAGTGGTATTCTTTTTATGGTCGTTTAAAGAAAACAAAAACTTTTCATTGCCTGTTATGACTTTAATAGTATCTCCATTAACATCGATGTTCTTTATTGGATTATTTGAGCAGTATGAATAACTTGACATATTTGGATAATTCTCTTTGAATCTATCCGTTGACATCCACAGACTCAATCTCGGCTCGTAGTATCTTGCACCATAGTAGTACAATCCCGTTTCCTCATCAAATTCCTTGGCATTGAAGAGGTAAGGCGTGTTCCATACATTGTTGCGTTCCTCAATGAACACCTCTCCGAACGCCACATACTCGATGTGCTGCACTACCTCGCCTTCAAGGTTGGTGATGAAGCTGGAACTTCCAAGGTGGTCGGGATGGTAGAAGAACTGCAGGTTCTCGTAGTTATCCGGATCTTTGAATGACTTGGCAACTGCGCGTGCCTTGGTTTTCTGAGCCTGTGCCATTGCCGCTTCCATAGAGCCGTCATTGCAGCAGAATTGTCGTGCCAACGAGAGGAATGCGAACTCGTTCGCAAATTCCCGAGTGCAGCCGACAATGTCCTTTGGACAAAACTGACCGTCCACATAGTCGTCGTTGTACTCACCGTGGTACGGGGAAACAATAGCATTCATAAGGCGATATGTAAGTCTTTGATTGCAAATGTAATGCATTAATTCGTAAAGCGCAAAAGAATGAGGACAAATTTCGCTGTATTCATTTTCTTGCCGTGGATTGCATAGGGCGAGGTCATAAAGTTAACTTAGATGGTTGATGAACATAGTTTCTTTGGGTAGCTGAACATAGGTCAAGGCTCGTACCGCAGAATAGGTACCAAGAGTGTTTGTGTTCATAAATCCCCATCTGAAGCTCTTCCTTTGTACTAACAAAAAACTAATACAGCTGTCATTTTTCATCAGAAAACAGCTAACTTTGCAACACAAGGCTCTTTGAAGCATTGCAGAATAAAGAAAGGAAAAGAAACTCGCTCGTTTCCATCTCGTAACCCTTTTCTTCTTTATTCATTGTTATTAAACTGATTATCTGAAATTTACAAAATCATTAAAACGTTTGCGGGGATAACGTTTGCTATGTTTTCCTCATAGACAGGGTATTGAGGTAATGTATGCTTTATTGTAGATGGAGTTTGTCTCACCGTCGAAACAAGCCTTCAACAGTTGTTTTGAAAATAATAAACTGTAACCATATTCTTTGTTTTCCTTTCTTTTTGAATTTCATTTATTGGTATCCAAACGAAGCCTTCTAGCGTGAAAAGGCATGCGTCGGAGGCATTTCTACAGTCTTTTGGATAGCCTTTTAGAAAAGAAAGCGTTGTTTTGCTCAAGACACCTATATGTTTTTAGGAAAACAACGCAATGTTTTCATGCAAAACAAACCGTGTTTTCCGTTTCAATTATGGGACTTACGCCATGGTTTTTTCGTTTGATTGTGTTTTTTTTAGCAAATGTTTTAATAATCAGTTGTTTACAAAATACTGATTTCTGCCCCTCAAATTGACGATGGTGTGATGCGTCTGGAAATATCGCCGTGTGGCGCATTGGCGTTTTGACAAAAAGAAAGCAAAAAGAGCAAAAAAAGATCACAACGCCAATGGATACACCTTGGAGTTTTGGTACATAAGAAATGGTATATCTTTATTCCTAGATTTTGCAGTCTGGCAAACTTTATAAATTCTGGTGTCGCTTTTGGGAAGTACTGTTATGAGTTAATTGCCCCCCCCCAAAAAAAAAATAAGTTTGTATTATTGCTGTTTTCTTGGAATCAATTTGCGATAAATCAAGTATCTTTGCGTTATTATTCCAAGAAACTCTCTTGTGAGCAAAATCTTCTGGTTTTATTTTTATTCAACGCCGAATGAACGTCAATTTTCGCCCGGGAATTTTTAATTACAAAAGATTCATTCAACATTCAACGTAAATATTATGGTAGAGGTAAATGAGTTTCGATACTGCAAAGAACGATTGCGTTTTTTGTGTCCGACACTCTCGGAAAGTCTAATTGATGATCTATCTCTGGGCTGGCGTGTTGTTTTTTTCGACAAAAGGGAACATCTTATTGAGGCAAATTGTATTCAGGAAAACGCTTTCATGATTGTGCAAGGGTTGGTTCGGGCTTACTATCCTACGTTAGAAGAGGATATAACCATCAACTTTGTTGCCGAAGGGGAGTTTGCCACCCACTATACATCTTTGGAACATCCGCGTCCTTCTCATTTTGCTTTTCAAGCATTAGAGCCGACAACTGCGGTGGCATTCTCCTACGAGAACGTGTATGAAATGAGTAAGAGAAGACATGAAACAGAACAACTGTTGCGTCTCTTGCTGGAGTATGAATATAATCGTCTTATGGCACATACCGAGACCCTCTTGCTCAGGAATGCGGAGGATCGCTATCGTTTGTTTTTGAAACATTTTGGCCATCTGATGTCTCGAATTTCAGTAACGGACCTATCTGGTTATCTTGGCATAAGCCGCCAGAACCTGACGCTAATCCGCAAGCGTCTCCTCTTGGTTTGACAAAAATTTGTCAGGCAAGTGTCGGAAGAAAAGACGATCTTTGCAATCAAAATAATACGAAATAGATGCAAACAACTTATTCTTTGGCTCCAATACGGACGATTGATGTCGGAGGAGTGCCCATTGCTTACCGGCATATCGGCGTGGAGGGTACAACGCCCATAATTTACCTTAATCATTTGGCTGCCAATTTGGACGGTTGCGACCCTTTGATTATGGATAACCTGGCCAAATACTTCACGATTATCTGTTTTGATTATCAGGGTATTGGTTCGTCTGGAGGCACTCCATCCTTGTCGGTCGAAGAGATGGCTCAGGAGACAATCGCTTTTGTTCAAGCCTTGGGGTTTGACAAAGTTCATTTGCTGGGCTTGTCTTTGGGTGGATTTGTGGCACAAGCGATGTTGCGAATGGCTCCTGATTTGATAGGGTGTGTTGTATTGGCAGGTACGGGTCCTGCTGGAGACAAGGGCATTTCCTTTGTACCAAGAATAACGTTCTATGACATGTTACGCGGATTCCTGACGGGTAATGATGCACGTTACTTCCTGTTCTTCCCCAAGACAGCAGAGGCACGGCATCAGGCCAAAGCATTTATTGCACGTACGCAACCGCGTCAAAACAAGGACAAACCAACTACCATGAAGGCTTTGCTCAGGCAACTCTGCGCCGTCGTTTCTTGGGCTAAGGCGGTACCACAGGATTTCTCAAACGTCAAGCATCGGGTTTGGATTGTCAATGGTGATTATGATCGTATGGTACCGACCGCAGGCAGCCATGAGCTGGCTCATCGCCTACCCAATGCAAGCCTTTCCATTTATAGGGGAGCCGGACATGGAGCTATCTTTCAAGAAGCGGAATTGTTCACACAGCAAGCCATAGCCTTCTATAAGGCAAACGATATTCAAATGAACAGTGTAAAATAAGTGCGAAAATGAAAGCGTTCCAAATATTCGGCTATAACAAAGATGGCCGGAGAGTGCAAAAAGTAGAAGTTGAGCGTCCTGATGTCAAACCTGATGAGGTGCTGATAGAGGTAAGGGCGGCAGGGGTTAACCCTCTTGATAATATGATTATTCGAGGCAACGTAAAAATAGTAACACCTTATCGTTTCCCTTTGACCATGGGGAATGAATGCTCGGGTGTTATTGTACAAACAGGAGAGGAGGTACGTGATTTTGCCGTCGGCGACAGAGTGTTCACACGTCTTCCCACTGACCGTATCGGAGCCTTTGCAGAGTATGTGGCGGTTCCGGCTTCTGCCGTCGCTCGAATGCCGCAGGGGCTTACTTTTTTGGAGGCTGCATGTATTCCACTTACAGCACTCACCGCTTATCAAGCTTTGGAGTTGATGCAGCCTAAGCCGGGAGCAACTGTTTTTATCTCCGGAGGCTCCGGAGGCTTGGGGGCGATGGCTATACCTCTTGCTAAGGCGTATGGGCTTACTGTCTTTACCAACGGCAACAAAGAGAGTCGCGAGCGAGTGCTGGCTCTCGGAGCAGACCGGTATTTGGATTACCGGCAGGAGGATTATCTGGAGGCGCTGCCTCTTGTGGACTATGTATTGGACAGTTTGGGCGGAAAAGAACTAAATAGACAGATGAGACTCCTCAAAGAGGGCGGGATGATAGTGTCATTAAGAGGGCTGCCCAATGGACGCTTTGCCAAGCGTTTTGGTTTGCCTTGGTGGAAACAATGTCTGTTTTCGTTAGTTGCCTTTCAATTGGAAAGGGAAGCGCACAAGCGAAAAGCCACGTATGAATTTTTGTTTGTGGAGAGTAATGGAAGTCAACTGGCCAAAATTGCGCAATTGCTGGAACAGCAGAGCATCCGTCCGTCAATAGATAAGGTTTTCACTTTCGACCAAACGAATGAGGCGCTTGCCAAGGTAGCGCAGGCAGGATCTACGGGTAAGGTCGTACTGACTTTCGTGGAATAGGTGCGTAATTTTCTTAACGCAGCACATTGCCCTATGGCATTTCCGCTTTGCCTAGACTTCTTTTTATGGACAGGGTAAAAGTGCTTTTAACTACGCAAGAAAAATGTTATAAAGCATCATAACCCAAGAAAGGGGCACAACACCGCAGCGTTGTGCCCCCTTGAAAAATCGTTTATTCCCACTCGATGGTTGCGGGTGGTTTTGAGGAGATGTCGTAACATACGCGGTTCACGCCCTTTACCTTATTGATAATGTCGTTCGACACCTTGGCAAGAAAATCGTAGGGCAAGTGGGCCCAATCGGCTGTCATGGCATCGGTGCTTGTTACGGCTCGCAGGGCTACGGGGTTGTCATAGGTGCGTTCGTCGCCCATAACGCCTACGCTGCGCACCTCACTGAGCAAGATTGTGCCCGCCTGCCACACTTGGTCGTAAAGGCTTACCTCAACCTTGCCATTCTCCAAATGGGCCGGCACGCCGGCAGCCAGTACGCGGCGGGCCTCTTCGCCTGAAAGTTCTACCTTGTAATTGCGCAGGGCACGGATGTAGATATCGTCAGCCTCCTGAAGCACACGGACCTTTTCGCGCGTGATGGCACCCAGGATGCGCACGGCCAGGCCGGGACCGGGGAAGGGATGGCGTGTGATGAGGTGTTCGGGCATGCCCAGTTCACGGCCTACACGCCTCACCTCGTCCTTGAAGAGCCATTGCAGGGGTTCGCAAAGACTCAGGTGCATTTCCTCGGGCAAGCCGCCCACGTTGTGGTGGCTTTTGATTACCTTGCCCGTGATGTTCAGGCTTTCGATACGGTCGGGATAAATGGTGCCCTGTGCCAGCCACTTGGCATCCGTTATCTTCCTGGCTTCGGCGTTGAACACCTCAACAAAGTCCCGGCCAATAATCTTGCGCTTCTGCTCGGGATCCGTGATGCCCTCCAGATCGCCCAGGAATTTCTCGCTGGCGTCTACGCCGATGACGTTCAGTCCCAGGCACTCGTAGTCGTGCATTACATCCGTGAACTCGTTCTTGCGCAGCATGCCGTGGTCCACGAAGATACAGGTCAGCTGGTTGCCGATGGCCTTGTGCAGCAGGACGGCAGCCACGGAACTGTCAACACCACCCGAGAGCCCAAGGATCACACGGTCGCTGCCAATCTGAGCGCGTAGCTCGCTGATCGTTGTCTCGATATAGTTGGCAGCGCTCCAATCCTGTCGCCCGCCACAGATGTCCACAACAAAGTTCTTCAGCAACAAGGTGCCCTGCACGCTGTGAAACACTTCCGGATGGAACTGTACGCCCCAGATAGGTTCGTTGTCAGCGGCAAAGGCCGCGTATTTCACGTGGTCCGTGCCGGCGATGGCGTGAAAGCCTTGGGGTAGGGCTGTAATGGTATCGCCGTGGCTCATCCACACCTGGCTGCCCTTTGTGAAGCCTTGGAAGAGGGGATTTCCGGTGTCAACCGATTCCAGATTGGCACGACCGTACTCGCGGCTGGGGGCCGGCTCGACATTGCCTCCCAATTCGTGGCTGATGAACTGTGCTCCGTAGCAGATGCCCAATACCGGCATACGGCCACGGAACTGGTTCAGGTCCACACGGAAGGCGTCTTTGTCATAGACGCTAAGTGGACTGCCGGCCAGGATGACGCCGATGACGCTGGGGTCGTCTTTTGGAAACTTGTTGTAGGGGAGAATCTCGCAGAAGGTGTCCAACTCACGCAACCGACGTGCGATCAGCTGCGTGGTTTGGCTACCAAAATCAAGGATAATGACCTTTTGTTGCATAAGATTGATTAGTGGTTTCGCAATACTTGCGCCCACAAAGTTACGTTTTTTCTGCGGGCCAAGCAAGGCCGTGGCTTAATTTTTACTCTACTTTTCCGCACGCTTTGTATCCCAGTTTCTTGTAGAGCTGTTGCATGCGTGGCAGGCGTTTCATGAAATCCGCCAGGTTCTTGCGTTGGGGTTGCGCCCATTGCACTTCGCTCATCGCAGCCAAGCGGGGCAGGAGCATGAATTCCATGTGTTGGGGGCTGCCGATATATTCAGACCATAGGTTGCACTGTACGCCAAGAATGTATTTCTTCTCCTCGTCCGTCAGTTCTGCAGGCACAGGCTCCTGCTCATAGACGCGGCTAACGGGTACGTAGCCTCCGATGCCAAGGGGCTGGGCATCTTGATTCTTCAGCTGATAGTAGTCGAAATAGCAGGTCCCCGTGGGGGTCATGATTACCTGATGATGTAGACGGGCGGCCTGAATGCCCCCTTGGATGCCTCGCCAGCTCATTACCAAAGCGTTCTCGCTCAGTCCGCCTTCCAAGGTCTCGTCCCATCCGACCAGACGACGTCCCTTGGCAGCCATGAACACCTCCAGTTCTTTATTGATATAGGTCTGCAGTTCGCTCTCATGCTTCAATCCCAGGGCTTTCATCTTGGACTGGCATTTGGGGCATTGCTGCCAGCGGGTGCGTGGGCTCTCGTCGCCACCTATGTGGATCAGTTCGGAGGGGAACACGTCGGCCAGTTCGCTGAGGACGGTCTTCAGGAAATCCATCACCTTCGGGGTGCCTGCACAGAGCACGTCCTCGCTAACGCCCCAAATGGTCCATACCTTATAAGGACCTCCTGTGCATCCCAGTTCGGGCATAACGCTCAGTGCAGCCACCATATGGCCGGGCAGGTCGATTTCGGGAATGACGTTGATATGGCGTTCAGCAGCGTATTGCACGATTTCGCGGCATTGTTCCTGCGTGTAGTAGAGGCCGCGGCCGTACTCCTGACCGTCGTAGATGCCTAAGTTGCGTCCCACGACGGTTTCCTCGCGGATGCTGGCCTTCTTCGCGAGGTCTGGCAGGGCTTTGACTTCAAAACGCCATCCCTGGTCGTCCGTCAGGTGCCAGTGCAGTTGGTTGCAGCCATGCAGGGCGAGGATGTCGATATAACGTTTGAGGAAATCAACGGGAAAGAAATGGCGGGCGCAGTCGATATGCACGCCGCGGTAAGGGAAGCGAGGGGCGTCCGCCAGGGTGGCGTAGGGGAGACGGAGCGTGTCTGCCGCTTCTGTGCCGAAGACTTTTCTGAGGGCTTGGATGCCATAGAATACGCCGGCCTCACTGGCTCCCTCGATGGTAATGCCTTTCTTCGTAACCTTTAGTTCGTAAGCCTCGCGGTTCTCGCTCTTGAGCCCAAGCTTGAGCGTGATGGCAGCAGATTTGGCCGCATTGCCTTTGGGCGTAAGCTGCATGCCAATGGCTGTGCGCACATAATCGCTGAGGAATTCGGCGTTGCGTTGCATGCCCGCTTGGCTGGCAGGATAGGCGATGACGCTGCCACTGACGAGGGTGAACTCGCCCTTCGGCGCCACTTCCACATGCTGGGGCAGGGGGATGATGTCGTAACTCACTTGTGCTTGGCCGGCGAAGGCGAACAGCCATGTCAGGCACACCAAAAATGTCTTTTTCATGTTGTAATGGATATGTTAAGGGTTTTTCCTCTGCCAAAGTTAAGGAAAAAAAATGAAAGACCCGTGTAATGGGGCTTAAATTCCATTCTAAGCCATTCTGGGTTTGTTTTCGACTGGTAAAATATTTTATTTTCCTTAGCCTTAAACTTTGTCAGAACGCGTTTTTTGCGTAATTTTGTATGTTGGAATATTACCATATATACATATTAAACAGAAATGTTAGATTCAGAAGACAGAATTATCAAAGTGGACATTGAGCAGGAGATGCGCAAGAGTTACATCGACTACTCTATGTCCGTTATCGTTGCCCGTGCCTTGCCCGATGCGCGCGACGGCTTTAAGCCCGTGCATCGTCGTATTCTTTTCGGCATGCGCGAATTAGGCAACTTCCACAACCGTCCCACAAAGAAGAGCGCCCGCACTGTGGGTGATGTGCTCGGTAAATACCACCCTCATGGCGACAGCTCCGTTTACGGTGCGCTGGTACGTATGGCGCAGGATTGGAATATGCGCTATACGCTGGTGGACGGTCAGGGTAACTTTGGCTCGATAGACGGCGACAGCCCTGCTGCCATGCGTTACACCGAGGCACGTCTGAGCCTGATGGGCGAAGCTACCATGCAGGATCTGGAGAAGGAGACCGTGGATATGGCGCTGAATTTCGACGATACGCTCATGGAGCCTACCGTTTTGCCAACGCGAATCCCTAACCTCCTGGTGAATGGCGCTACAGGTATTGCTGTGGGTATGGCCACCAACATCCCTACGCACAACTTGAGCGAGGTGTTGGATGCCAGCATTGCCTTTGTGGATAACAACCAGCTTACCAGCACGGAACTGATGCAGTGGGTGAAGGGTCCTGACTTTCCCACGGGAGCCTATATCATGGGTCTGCAGGGTATCCGCGAAGCTTATGAAACGGGTCGTGGCAGAATCATTATGCGTGCCAAGGGTGATGTGGAAAGCGAAAAGGATCGCGATAGCCTGGTGTTTTCTGAGATTCCCTATGGCGTTAACAAGGCCGAGCTGATCAAGAGCATTGCACAGCTGGCCATTGATAAGAAGATAGAGGGCATTAGCCACGTTAACGACGAGAGCGACAAGAACGGTATGCGTATCGTTGTCGATTTGAAACGCGATGCCAATGCGCAGGTGGTGAAGAACAAACTGTTCAAGATGACAGCCCTGCAGACTTCTTTCAGCGTGAACGCCATTGCCTTGGTGAAAGGCCGCCCCAAATTGTTGACGCTGAAAGATTGTATCAAGGTGTTCGTCGACCATCGTCGCGACGTGGTTATCCGCCGCACGAAGTTTGATTTGCGCAAGGCGGAGGAGCGCAGCCATATCTTGGAAGGCCTGATTTTAGCTTGCGACAACATCGACGAGGTTGTACACATCATCCGCGGCAGCAAGACACCCAGTGAGGCGCAGCGCAATTTGGAGAAGCGTTTCGATCTGGACGAGCTGCAAAGCAAGGCCATCGTGGATATGCGCTTGAGCCAGCTGACGGGTCTGCGTATGGATGACTTGCGCAACGAGTTTGCCGACCTGCAACAGAAGATTGCCTATTACAGACAAATCCTGGAAGATGTGAACTTGCAGAACAAGGTAATCAAGGACGAACTGGCCGAAGTAAAAGCACAGTTTGGCGACGCGCGCCGCACGGAAATCCTGCCCGCTGCAGGTGAGTTCAATATGGAGGATATGATCGCGAATGACGAGGTGGTGATTACCATCAGCCATCTGGGTTATATCAAGCGTACTCCCTTGGCCGAGTTCCGCGCACAGAGCCGCGGCGGCGTAGGCGCTAAGGGCGGTAGCACACGCGATGGAGACTTCATCGAATACATCTATACGGCCACGATGCACAACACCATGTTGTTCTTCACACAGAACGGCCGTTGCTATTGGACGAAGGTGTACGATCTTCCCGAAGGCAACCGCAGCCAGAAGGGACGTGCCATTCAGAACTTGCTGAGCATTGATGGTGATGACAAGGTGAATGCCTGCCTGTGTATTCGCAAATTGCAGGATCCCGACTTCTGCGCCAGCCACTATGTACTGTTCTGTACCAAGAACGGTATCATCAAAAAGACACGCCTCACAGAGTACAGCCGTCCCCGCACGAATGGTGTAAATGCCATTTCCATCAATGAAGGAGACCGCGTGGTAAGCGTCATGCTCACCAATGGCGAGGACGAAATCGTTATTGCAAACAAGAACGGTCGTGCCATCCGTTTCAACGAAGATGCGGTTCGTCCTATGGGACGTACGGCAACGGGCGTTGGTTCGATGCAGCTGGATGATGACGATGACGAGGTAGTAGGCATGGTAACGGTGAGCAATCCCGAGACGGACTGCATCCTTTGTGTGAGCGAGAATGGCTATGGCAAGAAGAGCCTGGTGGATGATTATCGCATCACGAATCGCCGTGCCAAGGGTGTGAAGACGTTGGACGTAACAGACAAGACGGGTAAGCTGGTAACCGTTCGTGCCGTAACAGACGAGGACGACCTGATGATTATCAACAAGAGTGGTGTGGCAATACGCCTTCATGTGGACGAGATCCGACAGACGGGTCGTGTTGCCCAGGGTGTGAAACTCATTGACATTACCAAGCGCAACGATGTTATCAGCAGCGTGTGCGTGGTTCCCCGCGAGGACGAAGAACCCGAATTGGAAGAACCGGAAACAACAAATGACGAGTCCGTTCAGGAGCCGCCAATGGAGTGATAGAAATACTGAGTAGTAACAAAAAGAACACAACACAATGAAAAAACTCCTTTTTACAGTGCTCGGCCTCGGCTTCTTCAGCGTTGCCTTTGCACAAATGAGCCCCGAAGAGAAGGCAGCTCTGAAAGCCGCCCAGAAAGAGGCCAAGAACCAAATGAGCCAAGGCGTGAAACTGAGCACTTCTGTCTCAACGCTGTATGGCGCCAACCAAGCGGAGATTGCCAAGGGCGAGAAAGCGAACAAGGAATTGATTGCAAAGAACGGGGCGGAAATCAAGAAACAGAGCCTTGAGGCCCTGGAACTCTTGCGCAAAGCGGCTGATAGCAACCTCATCGAGGAGAAGAAGCAGTACGAACTTTACAAGGCGATGGAGGATGTCTCGAAGCAACTACTGAATCCGGAACTGAATCTTGCCGCCCAGAACCAGCCTTTTGACACACTTACCTTTGCCAAGGCTGTAGACGGTGTGTGCGATGGCTCTTATGGCGTGATTACTAAGGGCAATAAGAAAGATGAGTTCCAAAAGGTGGTTATCGCCAACAGCGAACTTCAGATGCCTAAGCTGATGACCTATTATGCCTATCTGACCCAGTTCTACATTATGGGTAAGAATCTGCCAAGTGCCGCTGCGGCACTGGACAAGTATGCCGGTTTTGCAAAGAAGTATCCTCTGGTCGCTGATGACGAGGCTGTCAAGAATCCTCAGACTCCCATCAGCCAGTTTGCGTTCAATATTTATCTTACCGCATACAATGCGAAGGACTATGCCACCTGCGACAAGTACTATGAGCTGGCTGTGCAATATCCTGACGAGCAGAGCCGTAACTTTGTATTGAACAGCCGTCCCCAGATCTACAAGGAAATGGGTGATACGATACGCTGGGTACAGGCGCTCAAGGAAGTTCCTAAAATGGATCCAGACAGCGAGGCTGCGGAAAATGCCATTCAGAACCTGCTGAGCATCTACAGCCATAAGGGAAATGCTGCGCTGGATAAGATCGCTGATGAGTTGCTGGCTACATACCCCAACAGCAAGGTTACGAACTACGGCAAGGGCTACAGCCTCTTCTCTCAGGAGAAATACGAAGAGGCTTTTGCGGCTTTTCAGAAGGCCGTAAGTATTGACCCCACGTATGCCAATGCCATTTTCATGAGCGGCACCAGCAAGTATCGTCTGGCACTGACGAACTACTACAAACACATCGACAGCAAGAAATACAAGACGCAAGCCGAGATGAACAAAGCCGAGGAGACTTACGTCAAGAAGTACTTCCGCGAGGCAAAGGAACATTTCGAGCGCTATCGCGATCTTAAGCCCGAAGCAGTCAGTGATTGGGCCGGACCGCTGGAGAATATTTACAAGAATACCGGTGAGGCCGCTAAGGCCAAGGAGATGCGTGCCTTGCTTGACAAGCAATAGGCCGGCAGCCGTTAAACAAAGAGCCAACCTCATTCAAAACGGGGTTGGCTCTTTGTTTTAGAAATCGAACAAAAGTAATTGTCTTGCTCCATCGTTGTAGGACGCCGGCTCCTCTGCCACGGCGTTCTCAGGATGAAGAGGGGGGGCGTGGAGTTCGTCCAGGAAATCCAGCTGAATGGCGAAATCGGGCTTGATGGCGTAGCGTGCCCAACCGATGCGTGTGAAGGGAGAATAGGCGTGCCGGACATGATGCCAGAGGAATAAACGTACCCATCGATGTATCTTGTTATAACGGATATCACCCTCGAACAAGCCATAATTCTCGTTGTAGATATGGCGTGCAATTTCCTGCACGGACGCTCCTTCGCTGCCCTGCTCAAGTAGCATTCTAATAATATCGCGGTAATATTCGTTTTTCATTGTAACGCAAAAATACACATAATGCAAGAAATAACAAACGAAAATCTTGAAAATGTGTATGGGAATTTGTAACTTTGAAAGTCGATAGTAATAAAAGAGCATTTGAAATGAAAAAAATCTTGTTTCCTTTGGTTACCGCCATGCTGTTGGCTGCCTGTAAAAAAGACGCAGAGACCCATCACATCAACATCTTGCATCCAGCGGGAGGAACGATGGGTGTTGTTTACGCTGACCAAACGCTGGATTCCATTGTTTTGGTTACGACAGACAGTTATCGTTGTTCCAGCACTGAGTCTTGGATGTCTATTGATCCAAAGATTGGCACAAAGACGCTGCGGAATCTTTATCAGACAGTGCATATAATCCCTGTTCCTGTTACTTTTGAAGTAAATAAGACTGGTGCCGCTCGTATAGGCAATGTCAACATCTATACTTATGGCAATGATTGGAACCAACAGATAACAACAGGTTTTGTACAGATGGGATGGCCCAATATCCAACGCCCCGCAGCCCTTATTACCTATAATGAGGCAAAGCCCGGTAAGGCTATTTTTGAACTTGTTCTTCCTGCCTTGGAAGTGAAGGACAGCCTTATCTTTGATGTCCGCGAAAACTGGACGTTGGAGGGAAACGGTGCATTTGTTACGCCTGCAAGCCGTAGCGGACGCAACGGCAGAAATGTAGTTATGCTCTCCGTTGAGCCTAATGCCACCAAGGATGCGCGTACAGACACATTCGTGCTTACTACCAGTGGCCTATCTACCACGATTAAAGTAACTCAGCAAGCTGCCGCAAGATAATGCTTAGAATTCCCAAAAAGTATTACGGGGTAGCTGTTGCTGGTCTGGTTGTTTTTCATGTGGCCATGTTTGCTGCCACCTATCTGTTTATTTCTCCTGCTTATTCCGGTGAAGAGGTAAAATCTGTTTATCTGCGTGCCGGAGACGATGTTATCAAGGAACTGGAGGAGCAGGCGCATGTGCGAACCAAGGGCTTCGGTTTGCTTCGTGCTGTTTTGGGGTATCACGTGCGTCCTGGGCGCTACGATATGCAGCCGGGCGACCGCATTATATCTATCTTCCGACGCTTGCGAAACGGACAGCAGACTCCCGTACGATTGGTGATGCCCTCTGTTCGCACGATGGACGATATGGCTAATTTCCTGAGCGAGCATTTGATGATGGATTCGGCGGCTGTTGCCGATTCATTGGGCGACAGCACTTATCTGGCTCGCTGGGGTTATACGCCGGAAACTGTTCCCGCGCTTTTTGTCCCCAATACCTATGAGGTGTATTGGAATATTTCCTTATCGGATTTCATGCGTCGCATGCAGCGCGAAAATGATTCTTTCTGGACCCATGCGCGTCAGGCTAAAGCAATAAGAATGGGCTTTACCCCCATTGAAATTGCTACGCTGGCCAGTATCGTTGACGAGGAAACAGCCAATGATGCGGAAAAACCGATGGTAGCGGGTATGTATATTCGTCGTCTGGAGATTGGCATGCCTTTGCAGGCAGACCCGACCGTGAAGTTTGCTGTGGGCGATTTCTCTTTGCGCCGCATTCTCAAAGAACATCTCGAGGTGGAGAGTCCTTACAATACGTATAAAAATGAAGGATTGCCCCCCGGTCCCATTCGCGTTGCCTCCGTTGCCGGCATTGATGCGGTATTGAACTATGTTCGCCACAATTATATATATATGTGTGCCAAGGAGGATTTCTCAGGTACACATAATTTTGCTGCCACTTATTCTGAGCATCTGTTGAATGCACGTCGCTATCAGCGAGCGCTCAATCAGCGGGGTATCAAATAGGAGAGAGGACGCACAACCGCTTAGAGGAACAGATTTCCATCGCGCTCCTCGGCGATGGTGGTTGTATCGCCATGTCCTGGATATACAATGGTTTTGGGCGGAAGGGTCATCAGACTATTGCGTACACTTAGCACTTCCTGCTCCATGCTGCCTAAGGGTATGTCCGTACGGCCCAGGCTGAAACGGAACAAGGTATCGCCACTTAGCAAGAGTCCTTCGTTTTCCAAATAAAAACAAAGTCCGCCCGGAGTGTGCCCTGGTGTGTGGATAACGCGCAAAGTGCTTGTTCCATACTGAATGGAAGTACCATGTTCTAAGGTAAACAGAGGCTCGACCTTGGGCAAAGGAAGGGCATGGCGCATCATACGATACGTAAGCGTAGGGTTCATCTGCCATATTTCGCGTTCCGTTTCATGACATTCCGGTCTTAATCCAAAGGCTTCATATACGTTGTCTGAACCGAAGATGTGGTCGAAGTGAGCGTGAGTAAGGAGGTAGTGCTTGAGGCGGATACCTTCATTCTCTACGTATTGACGAATCATGCAGAATTCATGTTCGTCAAAAGTGCCACAGTCAATGATGACTCCCTCTTTGGTGCTGTCGCTTAAGACATAGCAGTTCTCGCCGAGCGGGTTAACGGTGAATCTCCTTATCATGGTCGTCCTTTATAATGCCGTATATACAACCTTCTTGGTTTCAAAGAACTCTTCCTCATAGTAATCGCTCAAAGCCGTGATGTCCGTGTGCGATTTTAAGGGTAAGGTTTCGTGCTCTAATTCGCCGCCTTTTAGGCAGATAAGGCCGTTGGGTAGGGCATTGCGCTGTTTGCTGCTGATGTTTTTGCGGATAATCTTTACCAAATCAGCCAGCGGCATGACAGCGCGCGATACCACGTAATCGTATTTCCCCTTTTCCTCTTCGGCGCGGCACCATCGGGTTGTAACGTTCTCTAACCCCAAGGCTTGGGATATTTCTGTACACACGAGTATTTTTTTGCGAATGCTGTCTACAAGATGAAAATGTGTATCGGGAAACAGGATGGCCAAGGGAATGCCTGGGAAGCCACCACCTGTGCCCAAGTCCATGACTTCTGTACCCGGCTTGAAACGAATAACTTCTGCGATACCCAAGGAGTGCAGAACGTGATGTTCATAAAGGTTGTCGATGTCCTTGCGTGAGATTACGTTGATTTTTGCGTTCCAATCACGATACAAAGTATCTAATTGTGCAAACTGTTCCAACTGATGTGCAGTAAGGTTGGGGAAGTATTTTTTTATTAGTTCCATAGTCTGGGCGTTTTTTTATTCTTTTTTTCCAACGAAGATAAAACCTAAGGCACAAGCCCCAAGGATGAATGGATAGTAGAGATAAGGGATGATGTCCAGCGGATTGATAAGGGCGATGCTACTTGCCATCAAAAGCTGTGCGCCATAGGGGATAAGACCTTGTGCAAAGCAAGAGAAGGTATCCAGAATACTGGCTGTTCGTTGTGGAGCGATGCCGTAGCGGATACTGATTTCCTTAGCCAAAGGTGCAACGGTAAGGATGGCGATAGTGTTATTGGCCGTACACAGGTCTGTCAGTACGGTAAGTACGGCAATGCACAGTTCACCGCCGCGTCGGCTGCTGATATGAGCGGATAGTCGCTGTAACAGGAAATCAATCCCTCCCATGTGCCGGATGACATTTACGAGACCGGCAGCCAAAAGAGTGACGATTATGAGTTCGCTCATACCCATGATGCCATCGCCCATGGCTTTCAACCATTGGAAAAGGTTATAACTACCGGAAAGCATTCCGATCACGCCTGTGCTCAGTATGCCCAATAGCAGTACTCCCATTACGTTTACTCCCGCTAAGGCAGTGCCCAATACAAGCAGGTATGGAATCACCAGTACCCACTGAATGTCATGCGCTGTATATTGCATCTGGAACTGACTGCCTAATATAATATAAAGTATGATTGTCAACAAGGCGGCCGGAAGTGCGATGCGCAGATTCGCCCGGAACTTTTCGCTCATACGACAGCCCTGACTGCGGGTGGCTACAATGGTCGTGTCGGAAATAAAACTCAGGTTGTCGCCAAAGAAAGCACCGCCCACAACGCTGGCAATAATCAAAGGCAGTGAGTTGCCTGTTTGCTGTGCCATGCCCTGGGCGATGGGAACCAATGCTACAATGGTCCCTACGCTGGTGCCTATGCTGATCGAAATAAAACATGCGGCAAGGAACAGGCCCGTAAGAATTAATTGTGGCGGAAGCACTCTCAGGCTTACCTCAACAATGGCTTCCACGGCTCCCATGTCTTTGGCGCTGGCAGCAAAAGCTCCTGCCAGAACGAAGATCCAAATCATAAACAGAAGGTCGGGACGTGCGGCACCCTTGGAGAAAACCTCCATCCGTTCTTCCAACCTTTCGCCTCTCACAATGCCTACGGCATACACGCTGGCCGCCAGGAATGCGACCGTGATGGGTACGCCGTAGAAATCTCCCGCAATAATACTGAGAACAACAAAGAGGCCAAGGAAAACAAATAGGGGGGATAGGGCTGTCAGTCCTTTTCCCAGTGATATTCTTTGTGGTTTATTGTCTTTTTCCATTTCTTTTGCAAAGGTAGTGTTTTGCAAACGCAGAACAAAGAAATCAGTACGAAAAATCAAGATATGGCAGCAGACGTTGCACATCTTCTGCCGTAAACTCAGGAAGCGTAAGCAATATCTCGGCGTGTTGTATGGGGCCATGGGCATGGCGATAATCCCAAACGGCACGTGCGCGTTTCAAACGCAGATAAGGATGGTAGATGAGTTGGTTCTTGCTGGCCTTGTTAATGGCGATTTTTCGTATTTGTTGTGCCTCTATCTTGAGGTAGTTTGTAGCCAGTGGCGTAAGTCCTTCTATTTCCTCAATTTGGTCTAAGGAAACGAAGCCGCCCAGTTTGTCCCGATAGAACACTAATTGGCGTGCATAATATGACCCTACACCGGGAATGCGCTTGAAAAGGGTAGTGTCTGCCGTGTTCAAATCTATCTTCTCACCCTCCTTGAGTTTCGTTTGTTGTGTATGGTTGATTGCTGTACTGGTATCTGAAACGGTTTTTTCAAGGCTTGAACTGGTAACGGAGAACTCGCGTTTCGGAAGTTCGACGGGTTGAAACTCGGGAGCAATACGTATCAACGGTTTCAGGTGGCTCCATAATCCACGGGTCATTCCGGGCACACGGGCGAAGTCCTCCGGCGCACTGTAACAGTACCCCATACTGCGGAACTTATAGATTCCGCGGACCATGGAAGGCGTAAGCCCTAACCGCAGCAGCTGGTTACTGTCCGCCGTGTTGGGGTCAAAGGGGAAACTCTCTCGCTTTACTTCAGGTTGTGCATAATATCGTGGGGCGAATTTCCCGGCTGTTCGTTGTTTTATCGGTAATGCCGTGCTTAAACTGTCGCTGTCTTTGCCTGCTGCGGTTTGGTGTGTCGTTCGATACACGATGGTGCAAAGTACTATGGCCAAGGTTAGGGTCATGATAACGATGCCACGTTTTTCATTGTTCTGCAAGGGAATCATGTTGTCAAAAGCATTTGTTCGTGGAAACAAAGATAAGAAAATCTTTGTAAAGGTGCGCTCTTGAAAAGTCAAAAAGAAAAAGAGTATGCCGTGAAGCATACTCTTGATGTTTTTCAGTGTGAAAGAAAGGGCTTACTTCACCTTGTTCACGATGGCCTTGAAAGCCTCGGGGTGATTCACAGCCAGGTCGGCGAGCACCTTGCGGTTAATCTCGATACCTGCCTTGTGGAGCAGACCCATCAACTGGCTGTAGCTCAGACCTTCGAGGCGAGCGGCAGCGTTGATACGCTGAATCCAGAGAGCGCGGAAAGTACGCTTCTTGTTACGACGATCGCGGAAAGCATAGGTGAGACCCTTCTCCCAAGTGTTCTTGGCAACGGTCCACACATTCTTGCGAGCACCAAAGTAACCTCTGGTCAGACCTAATATTTTCTTTCTCTTAGCACGTGAAGCCACGTGATTTACTGATCTTGGCATAATTTTTTTGTTTTTTGAATGTTAGCGTCGGCCTCGGTGAGACTGATCTTTTGAGCTAATCACTCGGTTAATAACTTTTGTGGTAAAATGTTTTGTCTCGGCGTCAATGATCTTCTCAGATGTCTTTAACGCAAGCACAGCAAGTCGCGAACCTGCTTCATGTCGTCAGCGTCGACAAGAGCACTGTGATCCAAGTTGCGCTTCTGCTTCTTGGTCTTCTTGGTCAGGATGTGGCTGTGATAAGCGTGATGACGCTTTACCTTACCGGTTCCGGTCAGAAAGAATCTCTTCTTGGCACCGGAGTTAGTCTTAACTTTTGGCATTTTTTTGTTTTGTTTTGTTTGTTATTAAATAGACGTGGCAACGCATATACCAGGCGTTACGCACAGTCGTTCTTTGCTTTGTTCTTAGAAGTCCTCGCCTTCAACTTTTGGGCCTGTGTATTCTTTGCGAGCCTTTTGTTGGGGAGCGCGACGGCCCTCTGCGGGAGTGTTAACTTCTGCTTGCGTCGTTTCTTCAACGGGCTTCTTGGGGGCTGCCGTTTTCTTGGGAGCGATGAACATAGTCATTCGCTTACCTTCCAATACGGGCATGCTTTCAACCTTGCCATATTCCTCCAGGTCCGCAGCAAAGCGGAGCAGAAGAACTTCGCCCTGTTCCTTGAAGAGAATGCTACGACCCTTGAAGAAGACGTAAGCCTTTACCTTATCGCCCTCGCTTAGGAATCCCTGAGCGTGCTTGAGTTTGAAGTTGTAGTCGTGGTCATCGGTCTGCGGTCCGAAACGGATTTCCTTGACATCCACCTTCACCTGCTTGGCTTTGATTTCTTTCTGCTTTTTCTTCTGTTGGTAGAGGAATTTGCTATAATCAATCAAGCGGCATACAGGGGGATTGGCATTGGGACTGATTTCCACCAGATCCACACCCTTTTGTTCAGCCATCTGTAAGGCTTTACGGGTAGGTACAATCATGGACTCACCGTCCTCGCCAGCGATGCGAACTTCGCTCACTCGTATCTGCTCGTTAACGCGATACTGCTGTTTTTTGTCGTCTTTCTTCATTCAGAGTGTTAAATGCAGCTGCAAAGTTAATACTTTTCTGTCATTTCACGTACTAAATCATTGATTTTTTTGGCGAAATCCTCATATTTCATGCTGCCTTGCTCGCCGCCGCCTTGTTTGCGGAAGCTTACTGTGCCCTCTGATTGTTCTTTTTCGCCGACCACAAGCATGTAGGGTACGCGTTGCATTTCGTTGTCTCGAATCTTGCGGCCGATTTTTTCGTTGCGGTCGTCGACATAGGCACGTACGTCCTGCGTGTCAAAGTATTCTTTCAACTGTTGTGCATAGTCGTTGTATTTCTCGCTTACGGGCAGGATGGCAACCTGTTCGGGAGCCAACCAAATGGGGAAATGACCGGCAGTGTGCTCAATAAGCACGGCCGTGAAGCGTTCCATGGAACCGAAGGGGGCACGATGGACCATTACGGGACGGTGCTTGGCATTGTCCGCACCCACATACTCCAGTCCGAAACGTTCCGGCAGGTTGTAGTCCACCTGAATGGTACCCAACTGCCAGCGACGGCCCAAGGCATCCTTTACCATGAAGTCCAGTTTGGGGCCATAGAAGGCAGCCTCGCCCAGTTCGGTGGTCGTCTTCAGGCCTTTCTCTGCACAGGCTTCAATAATGGCCTGCTCGGCTTCGTTCCAGACCTCGTCAGAACCAATGTATTTTTCTTTGTTGTTGGGGTCGCGCAAGGAAATTTGAGCCTCGAAGTTGTTGAAGTCGAGCGCATGGAAGATAATCTGGATAATGTCCATTACGCGTTCGAACTCCTGTTTCACCTGGTCGGGGCGGCAGAAGATATGCGCATCGTCCTGAGTGAATGAACGTACACGGGTAAGTCCGTGCAACTCTCCACTCTGCTCGTATCGGTACACGGTACCGAATTCGGCGCAGCGGAAAGGCAGGTCCTTGTAGCTGCGTGGCTTGGAAGCGTAAATTTCGCAGTGATGAGGACAGTTCATGGGCTTCAACAGATACTCTTCGCCTTCTTCCGGGGTATGGATGGGTTGGAAGCTGTCTTTGCCATAATGGGCATAGTGTCCGCTGGTTACGTATAGATTCTTGCCGCCGATGTGTGGAGTGATTACCTGCTGGTAACCATATTTCTTCTGAATCTTTTTAAGGAAGTCCTCAAGGCGCAGGCGCAAGGCGGTGCCTTTGGGAAGCCAGATGGGCAGTCCCTTTCCTACGCGGTCGCTGAACATGAAAAGTTCCATTTCCTTGCCAATCTTGCGGTGGTCGCGCTTCTTGGCTTCCTCCAGCAGGGTGAGGTACTCTGTCAATAGTTTCTGCTTGGGAAAAGTGATGGCGTAGAGACGTGTCATCATGGGGCGTTTTTCGTCGCCGCGCCAATAGGCTGAGCTGACGGAAAGCACTTTGCAGGCCTTGATGGGGGCGGTTGAAAGCAAGTGAGGGCCACGGCAAAGATCCGTGAAGGCACCCTGTGTGTAGGTGGTGATGTGCCCATCCTCCAGGTCTTCAATCAGCTCGTTTTTATAGGTCTGGCCACGGTCGCCAAAGAACTTCAGCGCATCTGCCTTGCTGATTTCCTGGCGTACAAGCGTTTCCTTACGCTGTACCAGTTCCATGATTTTCTTTTCGATGGTTACGAAATCACCTTCACGGATAACGGTTCCCTCGGTGGGCATAACGTCATAATAGAAACCGTTCTCGATAGCGGGGCCAATACCGAACTGGATGCCGGGATACAGCTCCTGCAAGGCTTCAGCCATCAAGTGGGCGCTGGTATGCCAGAAGGCATGTTTTCCCTCGGTATCCTCCCACTTGTAAAGTTTCACCTCTGCATCCTCGTTGATGGGACGGTTCAGCTCCACGGTGATTCCGTTAACACCAACAGCCAATACGTCCTGTGCCAGTCGCGAGGAAATGCTCTCTGCAATCTGAAGACCGGTTACGCCTGCCTCGTATTCGCGGACGGAACCGTCAGGAAAAGTAATTTTAATCATTCAAACTATTTTATTTTGTTTTTTCCGTACAAAGTTACATAATATTTCTTTAGGCCGGGCAATGGCAAGGATTTTATTTCTCCTTGCTGTATTGCTTGATAAGGCTGTAGGCCTGGTAAATGCCCAACTCGCCTGCTTGCGAGAGATCGGCGATGCCACGGTCGCGTTGCCCCATGTTCAGGTAGCAGAGCCCGCGGTTATAGTAGGCATCCGGGAAACGGGCGTCAATTTCCAATGCGCGTGTGAAGGCCAGGGCACCTTGGGCATAGTTGCCCTCGGATAGCAGGACAAGGCCGAGGTTGTAGTGAGCACAGACCAAATCGGGAGCCAAGTCCAGCGCATGCTCCAAGTCGCGCTTGACGAGGGCGTACTGCATGGCAATGGACTCTGTCTTAGTCCCTTCTGACATTACCTGCGCTTGCGCCCATTGGCTTTGGGCGCGCATGAAATAGAGCATTGGCATATAGGTGGGTTTGGCCACTGCCTTGGACGCATGATAGAGGGCACTGTCGAGGTCGGCTATGGCAGCCTGGAAGTCTCGTACGTGGTGGTACTCCATCGCACGCTGCATGTAGCTTTGTGTCAGGTTTTGTTGCCGCTGGATACGTGTCGTCAGTACCCGGATATTACCGAAGTGAATATCAAGGTTCTCCGCAGTTACGCCTGCGGGCATGTTCGTGAGACGTGCCACGGAGGGCAGATGGCGGTTCAGGTCGTCCAGCAGGCTGGTGTAGGTTTGGTATGCGCCCACCGTCGAGCCTTTGATGTAGTAGCTGAGCACGAAGGCTTCGCGGGGCATGAGCGTTGCCGAACGTTCTTGCACGCGTCCACGTATCTCGCTGACATAGTTCTGTTGGTTTTCCGTGGGTGTGTCCTCCACTACCAGGCGGTCGAATTTGGATGGGTCCACATCCTCTTTTTTGCGTGTGGCACGGTGTTTGGGCTTGTAGGTGCCCGTATGCTTTTCTATGTTGGCTTTCATCACGGTAAACTCGTCCCGTTCCGCTCCGTAAATGTCGCCCACCTTGCGTCGGATCCTGGCCCGTGTCTGATAGCCAACCCAGAATTCTGGATAGTCTTTCAATACGCTTGAGATGTCGCGCAAGGCTCCTTTGTAATCGCCCGTCCGGTCGAGCAGAAGGGCGCGGTTGTAGAGGGCGATGGTGTTTGTGGGTTCTTGTTCCAACACGAAGTTGAAATCCTCAATGGCACGATTGTCCTCGGCTACCTGGGCACGCAAGAGGCCCCGGTTGAAATGCCCCAAATAGTTTCCCGGCTCCAGTTCGAGCGCTTGGTCATAATCCGTCATGGCTCCCCGCAGATTGTCCAGATGGACTCTGGCCAAGGCACGGTTGATATAAAGTCCGGCTTGGCGAGGCAACTGCAAGATGGCTTTGCTCAGTTCGTCATCGGCCTGGCGGTAGTTGGCACGGCTGAGAGAAACACCTGCACGCATGGTCCATGCCTGTCCATTATATGGATTGAGCGTCATTACCATGTCCAGTTGTTTCATGGCCTCGGTGGTGTCGCTTTGCGCAAAGGCCACTTGGGAGCGTAGGAGGTAATTTTCCTCTCGCTTGGGCCATTGGCGGATCATCTGGCGGAGCGAACTGTCGGCACGTTCGTAGGCCTTTTGCTCTATCTGGCACAGCGCCATGTTATGCCACGCGCCCACGTTCATGGGATTCTGGCTGGTTACCTTGCGATAATCCTGCTCGGCCTCGGCATAGCGTTCCATGTTTACGCGGCAAAGGCCGCGCAGCTCGTAATACCGGTCCATGTAGGGATTGCGGTCTACGGCTTTCGACAGGTCCTGTTCGGCCCCTAAGTAGTCCTCCAGATAGAATTTCGCCATGCCACGGTAGAAGTAGGGTTCCGCCAGGTTGGGCTTGGCGTTGATAACGAGATTAAAACGCTGGATGGAAAGCACGTAATCTTCATAAAAAAGCGCATTCCGCCCCATCAGCATCACATGGTCCGTGTTGAACTGGGCCCGGGCGGTGATGCTCATGACAAGCGGGATAATCAGAAGGCACTTTCGAAGCATAATGCTTGGCGGATAATTAACGTTTCACCTTTACTTTATAGGCGCAGCGGAAGTTTCCTTTTTGCAATTCGTTGAGCTTACGCTTTACCAGCTGGCGTCGCAGCCCTTGGAGGTGGTCTGTGAACACCTTCCCGTCCAGGTGGTCGAACTCGTGCTGCATCACACGTGCCAGATAGCCCGTAACCCATTCCTCGTGCTCCTGGAACTGTTCGTCCTGATAGCTCACGCGGATACGTGTGGGGCGGCGCACCACCTCGTGCAGGCCGGGCAGGGAAAGACATCCTTCCTCGCTGACATCTGTTTCGGAGTCGTCGTATTCCTCGATATAGGGGTTGATGTAAACCTTACGGAAGTCCTTGTATTCAGGCATATCCTCGCTGAGCAGGTCCAAATCGATGACAACCAGGCGTATGGGCAGTCCTACCTGTGGGGCGGCCAAGCCGATGCCCTCGCTGCTTTTCAATGTGTCCCACATGTCCTGGATGGTTTTCTCCAGTTCGGGGTATGTCTTGTCAATCTCCTCACACTCCTTGCGAAGCATGGGTTGGCCGTAGGTGTATATTGGTAATATCATGTTGTTGGTATTGTTTCGTTCTTTTTGCTGTTGGTTGCTTTGTTCATCCGTTCCGGAAGCGGCGGCTTTCCATATAGCCTTGCAAGATGATGCAGGCGGATATTTCATCGACGAGGGCCTTGTTCTGGCGGGCCTTGCGCCCGATGCCGCTTTCCAGCATGGTTTGGTGGGCCATTACGCTGGTATAGCGTTCGTCCCACCATTCAACGGGAATGTCCGGCAGGGCTTTTTTCAGTTGTCCGACAAAACTCCGTACGCGTGGCAGGTTGTCGCTGTCGCGCCCGTTCGTCTGTTTGGGCAGGCCGACAACAAACAGTTCCACCTTTTCACGTGCTACGTAATCACGCAGAAAAGGCAGCAATTGCTTTGTTTCAACGGTCGTTAGCCCGTTGGCTATAATTTGCAAGGAGTCCGTCACAGCAATTCCTGTGCGACGGACTCCATAGTCTATTGCTAAAATGCGACTCAAGGCGTTTGACGACTTATTTCTTGTACAGCAGCCAGGCGTCGGGATAGTCGTTGGTGAGGCGGGCGCGGCTCTGGGCGGCGTCCATCTTGGTGGTGTGGGTAGTGGCAATCACACGGTAGAAAGCCTTGCCGTTCACGTTCGCCTGTGCAACCTGAGCCGCAAAGCCCTTGTTCTTCAGGGTCTGCTGAAGGCTCTTGGCATTAGCGAGCATGCCGAAACTGCCAACGACAACACAATAGTCCTGCAAGCCGGCACCGTCAACCAAAGTTACGGCCTCGTTGCGAACGCTGACGTTGTTGTAGTAGTCCTGTGCAGACTGCTGTACGGGCTGGGTCTGCTGCACGGGCTGAACACTGGTAACCTGCACGGGCTGGGTCTGCTGGGTGTACTGCGTGTTTGCGTACTGGTTGTCTTGGTTCTGGGCTGCCTGCGCCTTCTCGTATGCCTTTTTATATGCACTCTCACTGCTCTTACATGAGCTAACTGCAAAACCAGCCACCAGGGCCATTACAATCGCAAAATTCTTTTTCATCTTAGATACCGTTTCTGGATATTATTATAAGTATTTTCCGCAAAGATAACGAAAAGGCGAAAAACTTCAAAAAATATGTGCTTATAAATTTCGTTAATGAGAAAAAAATCTTATCTTTGCCTTAGAGAGATTGTTGAAAACCTGATTTTGTTAAACATTAAAAAATTAGTATTATGAAAGCATTGAATTATTTCCTGGCATTTCTTGGTGGCGCAGCTGCCGGAGTTACCGCAGGCTTGTTGTTGGCTCCTGAGAGTGGTGAGGACTTGCGTTCCCGTATTGCCGAGGCTTTGCGTAAGCGCGGTATCCGCCTGAGCAAAGTGGATATGAGCGAATTGGTGGATGAGATTGCCGAGCAGTTTGAAAAGAAACAGCAGGACACTCCCGAAGCATGATTTTCTTTGAGGACACACAACGCCTGATGCGTTCGTTGCTGGACGAAGGCAAGCGTTATGCCGATCTTCAGAAGATGGCTGTCAAAAAGGACGTTAGCCAAGGCTTGGGCCATTTGCTCAGTGCTTTGGCTGTGTCCTTTGTCATCCTTTTGTTGCTGAGCATTATCCTGATGTTCGTTTGTGTCGCTCTGGCATTTTGGTTTGGTCATCTGTTGAACAACACTGCATGGGGCTTTGCTATCATGGGCGCTGCCTTTTGCCTGCTGCTGCTTGTTGTCTTCCTTAAGCGTAGGGCATGGATCAGCCTGCCTTTGCACCGCTTGGTGGACAGCACATTGGGTAACTCTCCGGAAGATCCTACGCGAGAGCAGTTGGAACAGGCTTTGCAACAGAGCCGTGCGCAGATGCGTAATTTGGCCGGCGACCTTTCCAGCCCTACGTCGTCCGCCTCGTCAAATTTGCAGCGTCTTACACGCATCGCCTCGTGGGGCTATGCCGCATACGAGGGCGTGCGCATGAGTAGTGCCGTGGTCAGTTCTCTTGTCGCCCTTTTCGGGAGACGTAAAAAACGCCGTTAATGAGCGACGGCAATTTCAATCGTGCGCTTCTGCCCCACACGCCGTTGGAGAGTGGTTTGAAGATGGGTAAGGCCATGGCACGCAAAGCCGCCCAGGAAGCCTTTCGGGAGTATCTTGAGCAGACTGTGCCAACTTGTGATTTGGAAGCGGAAATGCTGTGCTTTTCGCGCTTGCTGGACAAGCGGATAAAATGACGCACCGAGCCTTCCGGAAAATCAAAGCGTTAGTTCATAAAAAACATATAATAGTTTTGCCCAAACTAAATATATGTTTTTCAAAAACTATTATATAAAAATAAACACCGCCGTACGTATCTGAATCGCGTACGGCGGTGTTGTTATTTTAATGGGTAGAAATTACTTTCTGAACGTGCTGTAAACCACCTGCATATTGATGGGGGTTGTGCCTCCTACAAGCCGGATGCTGTTCAGTCCCAGATCGTGGCTGACGCTTACCTGCGTGCCGCTTGTATTCGAACTGGTTGTAACGGGTATCAGCAGCACCTTGTTCCAGTCGGGGTTCTGTTGCGCCCATGCCTCTTCGCTGAGCCCTGCCTTTTGGGCATCGGCTTTTTTCTCGTTCTTGCAATAGCTCAGCAGCCGGCCTATATTGTTAAATGTGTAGGTGTTGTAGCTGGAGCTATAGGAGGTGGTAAAGCTGGTTCTGTTGTCGCTCACCTGCTTCTTGGCAAAGAATGTTTCGTAGTCTTTCTTGCGCACCATCAGCAAATTGCTGGGAGTACCCAGGGAAGTGCTGTTTTGCTGGTTGTTGTATCGTGTCAGTGTCAAGGAGGCCAGGCTGATGCTGTCGTTGGCGTGTTGTCCGCCAAACACCTCGTCCACTGGCAGGGTGAGTTCGGTTGCGATGCCTGCGGGCGTTTTTAGATAGGTGTATCCGGTCTGGCTCACCAGATTATCCAGATTGGTGGTTCTGAAGCGTGTGCTTTGGATGACCTCGGGCGTGGCTGAGAAGCGTACCATCCCCTGCGTAACCTTTTGGGTTTCCTGGTCGGTGTAGTGGAAGAAAAGGTTGACAACGCCAACAAAGACGTTAAGCATCGTGCCTCGTCCGCTGCTAACCTGAAAGAAAAGGCCGGGGAATACGTTATGTATGAATTGGTAGCTGTTTTGGAAGTGTGCGGGCTGGGCATAGTAGTGTTTTAGGATGCGTGTGCCCAATTCGTTGCTCAGTCTTAGGCGGATATTGTCTGAGGTGGAGGATGCCGTATAGTCTTTCGCCGTTATTACCTTGGAAGCAACGGGGGTGCTGAGGTCTTGTACAAACGAGCCCAGGTCTTGGTTGGTAAGATAGGTGTCGTCCTCGCTTGGGATGTTTGTAGAACTCAGTTCGTAGGCCTGTATCTTGATAGGATTATTGCCTTCGCCGTAGTAGCTGTTGAAATAGAGGCGCACCTCTATGCTGTCGCATTGGATGGTTCCCGGTGTGTCCTGGGTATCAGTGCTGTTGGCCTTGCCCAGCATCTGCTGGCGCTGGGGCAGGGAGAAATTCTCGAAAGAAAAGAATTGCGCGATGAAGTCGGCCGAAATGTCCGTATTGGTCTCGGGGTCGGTTACGATGCCCAGGTAGGATGTGGTGCTGTTGGCCAGCACGGCATCCATCAGCACGGAACGGGAACTGACCTGAAAGCTTCCCGTATTACTTGATATGTTGTCGGCCTCGGGGACAATGCCCATGGAAGACGTGTTATCATCACAGCCCAGCAAGCCCAAGACGATGGTCAGCGCGAGCAACGATTGTATCAGAGTTCTCATATATCTAAGCATTGAAAATATGGCAGGAAACTAATCCTCTCCCTGACTGCCTGCGCCAAAGGTCCGGACAATCAGGTCAAGTTGCTTTTCAACGGACATTTCCTTGTCCTCAAGCATGGGGATGCCTCGCTCTTGGGCCAGATGAAGCAGGGTAGTGGAAGGGGACTCATTGCAGAGGGAAACACCGTCGCAGAAGCGCAATGCCAGCTCTTCCATCTGCTCGGGGCTGGTAGACCCTTCGTAGCCAACGGGAATGGCATCCGGTGTCTGTCGCATATCCAGCACATCGGTGAGCGGGTCTTGCGAAGAAAGGGTCAGCTTGTTGTCGCTGCAAACGTAAACAACCTTTGTGTTGCGGAAGCAGGGCTCATCGGCATAAACCGTTTTCAGCAGGATGGGCAGCATGCTTGAAATCCATCCTTGACAGTGAATGAGGTCAGGCTGCCAGCGGAGCTTCTTGACCGTTTCCAAAACACCACGTGCGTAAAAGACGCTGCGCTCCACATTATCCGCATACTCCTTGCCGTTGGCATCCTCTTCCGCCAGTCGCTTGGCGAAATAATCTTCATTGTCAATGAAATACACCTGCATACGTGTCCCCGTAACGCTGGCGACCTTAATAATCAGGGGGTGGTCAACATCGTTGACGGTAATGTTCAGTCCGGAAAGACGTATCACCTCGTGCAACTGGTTGCGGCGCTCGTTGATATTTCCCCACTTAGGCATAAAGGTGCGTATTTCATAGCCCTCGTCAATGGCCTTGAGGGGTACGGCACGTCCTATCTGGGTCATCAGCGACTCAGGCACGTAGGGGTTTATTTCCTGTGTTACGAATAAAATCTTCTGCGAGTTCATCTTTCTTTTTTGATGTTTTTGAAACTTATGTGCAAAGGTAGTGAAAAATATTGGATTATAAGCCATCATCCCTGTTTTTACCACTTTTTCGGGGGTGTTAATTAGAATAAATCTGCACGATTGTTTCTCTATGTCGATATTATTATGTTATTTTGCACGGTTTTATACGAAAGAAAGCATGATACTGATTCATACTAAAAAGGAATTGGGTGATTTCCTGGCCGACCAACGCAGGCTGGGTAAATCGGTGGGGCTGGTGCCTACGATGGGTGCCTTGCACATTGGCCATGCCTCGCTGGTAAATAGAAGCGTTGCGGAGAATGACATTACGGTGGTGAGCGTCTTCTTGAACCCCACACAGTTCAACGATCCGAATGATTTGGAGAAGTATCCCCGCACTCTGGAGGCCGACTGTCGTTTGCTGGAGGAATGTGGGGCCACGGTTTGCTTTGCGCCTTCTGTGCAGGAGGTTTATCCGGAGCCTGATACGCGCACTTTCAGCTATCCTCCTACGGACAGCGTAATGGAGGGGGCCTTTCGCCCTGGCCATTTCAACGGCGTGTGCCAGGTTGTCAGCAAGCTCTTCATGATGGCAGAGCCTGACCGTGCCTATTTCGGCGAGAAGGACTTCCAGCAGATTGCCGTCATTCGCCGCATGGTGGAGGATTTGAAGTTCAAGATTGAAATTGTTCCCTGTCCCGTTATTCGCGAAGAAAGCGGTTTGGCTTTCAGTAGCCGTAACACTTTGCTCAGCGAAGACGAAAGACGGATTGCTGCCAATATCTATCAGACATTGAAGGCAAGCAAACTCATGGCAGGAAAGGCAACGGTTCAGCAAACACATGCCTATGTCGTTGAGCACATCGAGGCGATAGAGGGTTTGAGGGTGGAGTATTACAGCATTGTTGACGGCAGGACGTTGGCGGATGTTGACGATTGGAGCCAGAGCGAAGACATTGTAGGCTGCATCACCGTGTTCTGTGGCAGCCAGCCCATCCGCCTCATTGACCATATCCGATACAAATAAAATAAGGAGGAAGCAATTATGATGATTCATGTGCTGAAAAGCAAGTTGCATTGCGTTACCGTTACGGAAGCCAACCTGAACTATATGGGCAGCATTACGATCGATGAGGATTTGATGGACGCTGCCAACTTGATCGCCGGCGAGAAAGTGCAGGTTGTTAATAACAACAATGGCGAACGCTTCGAGACCTATATTATCAAGGGGGAGCGTGGCTCCGGTTGTATTTGCCTGAATGGTGCTGCGGCACGCAAGGTGCAGGTGGGCGATGTCTGCATCATTATCAGCTATGCCCTGATGGATTTTGAGGAGGCGAAGTCTTTTGAACCGACGGTGGTCTTTCCTGAGAATAATCGTGTGAACTAAGTTTCTGATAAAAAGCCAAGGGCGACAAAACCTGGTGGCAAGGATTTATCCCTGTGCGTTTAGGTTTTGTCGCCCTTGGCTTTTCCGGCATGTTCTATTCCTCGCAGAGTTCTGTGAGGATGCCACAGGTGCTCTTGGGGTGCAGGAAGGCGATGTTAAGGCCGTCAGCACCTTTGCGGGGAGCCTTGTCAATGAGTCGGATACCCTTCTCGTCGCACATGGCCAAAGCTTGGCCAACGCCGTCCTCTATCTTGAAAGCAATGTGGTGAATACCGCGTCCGCCGTTGTCAAGGAATTTCTGAACGGTGCTTTCGGGGCAGGTAGGTTCCAACAGTTCCAGTTTTACCTCGCCCACCTTCATAAAGGCAGTCTTCACCTTTTGGTCTTCGACAACCTCTTCCTTGTACACTTCCAGACCCAATACGTCACGGAAATAAGGCAGCACGTCTTCAATGCTTTGCACGGCAATGCCCAGATGTTCGATTCTTGAAATCTTCATGATTTGTAATTTTAATTTGTAATTAGATGAATATTTGTCAAACGGTTAAAATTCAATCAGTATGCGTGCGTTAATCTGTCGGTTGGTAAGGTAATTGGGCACGGCATACTGTTGACCCGTTACGTCCGTTACCCAATAATAGCCGCTAACATTGTTGAAACCGAAGATGTTAAAGCAGTCGAGTCCTAACCAAATGTTCTTGACAAGGTTGTTGCGCAGATGGCGGTCCTCGTTGTTCAGGGCACGATAGTTCATGCCCAGGTCCACACGTTTGTAGGCGGGTGCACGAAAGGCGCTGCGCTCAAGTCCCGTATGCGGAGGGCCAAAGGGCAGCCCGTCAGCGAAACTGGCTTTAAGGTTCATCTTCCAGCGTGTGGTACCGGGAAAATAGTCGCTAAAGAAGAAGTTGAAGTTATAGCGCTGGTCGGTGGGCTGGGGGATTGTTTTCTCGTGCAGTTTCATGCTGGCTTTCATGATGCCAAAGCTGATCCAGCTGTCTGTGCCCGGAACAAATTCGCCATAGACCTTGAAATCAATGCCGGCAACGTAACCCGTGGCGATGTTCTCTCCATAGTAGACAACCTTCACGTTATCCACATTATAGGGGTTGATGCGGCTCTGCGCCTTATAATAGGCCTCGGTCGTGAATTTAAAGGGGCGTCCGCTGATGCGGAACTTATACTCCATGGCTGTCAGCAGTTGGAAAGAACGCTGGCTTTTGATGCCTTTGTTCAACTGTACGACGGTACCGGCGTTTGTCGTAACTGTGTCTCGCAATTCTTTATAAAACGGGCGCTGGTAATAGAGACCGGTAGCCATGCGGAAGGTGAGGTTGTCGTTGCCGCTGGGTACAAAACCGATGCTTGCCCGAGGGCTCAGCAGCCATTCACTGTTCCAAGACCAATGGCTTAGGCGCAGACCGTAGTTGACGCTCAGGATACCGGCCTTGGATTCCTTGCGCCACGTGTCCTGGGCATAGAATTGGAAGTGGCTGCTGCTGATTTCGTTCTTGCTTTTGAGGTTGTAGATCAGCCTCAGGTCATTATTGTTGTGTGGAATGCTGTAGCCACTGCTGTCGCGGCTTTCCCATTCGCGGGAACTCTCTTCGATATTGTCATGTTTGAACGCAAGGCCTGTAAGGACGCTGTGCGTTCCGAAGCGTAGGTTATAGTCAAGTTTCAGCGTCTGGGTATTACTGCGCAGGATATTGCGCGCGTGCTCCATATAGGTGCCTACGCCCAACTGTTGGTCGCCGTTGGTTTCGTTCAGCCAGTACTGTCCCTGAATGTCATAGGTCTCACGTTCACGGGTGTTGAAAGCACTATAAGCAAGGCTCAGGAAACTCTGTTTGTTGATGTTGTACGTCAGTTTGGCTGTACCGAAAAAGGTGCGGAAGAGGTCTTCCTCCTTGCCATCGAAATAGACGCGGAAACTCTTCACGTCCTCCAAAGTACCGAAACGTGTTTCCCGGTCGGTAGGCGTGAAATTATACTTATTATTCGAGATATAGCCGATGGCGTCAAAGCTCCATTTGGGTGTGGGTGTCCAGCTGAGATAGGCCTGATAGTCGAGGAACGAGGGAGAGTATTCTCCGTTGGTCTCGAGGCTGCCCAGCAGGTATTGGTTTGTCTTGTAACGCAAGCCGTTGGTGAATGAGAACTTCCTTTTTCCATACCCGGCATATAGGTTGCCACCCAATAGCGATGCAGCTACGCTTCCTTCCCATCCTTTGGGCTTGCGATAGGTTATGTCCAGGACGGACGACATCTTGTCGCCATATTTGGCTTCAAAGCCTCCGGCACTGAAATCAACCTTCTCAACCATATCGCTGTTGATGACGCTCAGACCTTCTTGTTGACCGCTGCTGATGAGCATGGGGCGATAGACTTCAATGCCGTTGATGTACACGAAGTTCTCGTCGAACGAACCGCCGCGAACGTTGTACTGGCTGCTTAGTTCGTTGTGGCTGCTTACGCCTGCTTGTGTAGCCACCAAATCCTCCACGGCATTGCCCGTGGTACTGGTCATGCGTTTCAGTTCTTTTGTGTTCAGCGCCTCCGTCTGTCCCATTTGCCGGCGGGTATCGCTCACAACAATCTCTTCCAAGATACGGTCGCTTGTCGGCATCACAATGTTCAATGTCAGTTTTCCCTGAGGTCTGCGTAAGACGCGACGACGATTGGTGTATCCGGGAGCGGAATAATGCACTGCCACCGTATCGGCCGTGTTGAAGCGGATGTTATAGCGGCCTTGCAGGTCGGCAACAGCCACCTTGTTTTGACCTTCAATGCGAACGATGGCCATGGGGACAGATTCCTCGTGCTCGTCAACGATTGTTCCGTGGAGCACTACGCTGGCAGTGTCGGTCTGCAGCGTGTCCCGTGTCTCTTGGGCACACACGTTTTGCACGCTTGTAAAAAGCATGCAAACACACAAGAGCAGCAGTCTGTTTCCTGGCTTATACATCAATCATATAACGTGGGTGAGGAACAATTATTGTGCGATGGGGAAGGTAAATGAACCGCTGGCGTTGCTGTACAGGGCGTAACTGTAGCTGCGAATGGAGCCCTGACCGAAACTGCCACCTATGCCGTCAGTGGAGTTGGACCACCGTGCGCTGAAACTACAGTTGGCTCTGTCGCTTGTGGTTGTTTCGGGCAACTTGAAGCGAAAGGAGGGATTGCCGTTGTCCGTACCATCATAATTGGTGTGATATGTAATCGTGAGAGTTGTATCTCCCGGTTCGCCATTGTCGCGCTGATAACTTAGACGAACGTTCAGGTTATAACTGGCGGCGTTCAAATACTTTCCTTTCTTTGCCTGCACGATGCTTACGGTTACGCTATCGCCAGGGCGAGCAGGAACAGGTGTATATTCAAATCCAGAAAAAGTGGGGGGATAGCTTTGTTTCCGGTCTTCTGAACAGCTTGCCAGAGTAAAGGCAAGGAGTGTAAAAATGTAAAGTAAATTCTTCATGATTCTATTTAAGTTTCTTTAATTCAGTATATAATCGTTGGATTGGAAGTCCCATTACATTAAAGTAACTGCCTTGAATGTTTGTTACGCCGATATATCCTATCCATTCCTGGACTCCATAGCTTCCCGCCTTGTCCAAAGGACGATAGTTTTGAACGTAATAGTCGATTTCCTCGTCAGCAAGGAGTGCGAAGGTAACCTGCGTTGTACAGGCGAAAGTATGTTGGAACGTTTTTGTAAGCAGCGTTACACCCGTAATTACCTGATGGGTTTGTCCGCTCAGTTGGCGCAACATCATCTTTGCCTCGGCCTCGTCAGCGGGTTTGCCTAACACCTGATTGTTCAGAAGGACGATGGTGTCTGCGGTAATCACCAGTTCGTTGTCTGCAAGGGTCTCGCGGTAGGCATCGCTTTTTTTACGGGAGATGGCTTTGGCAATATCTTCGCCGTGCAGGGTGGGAGCGTAGCTCTCGTCAATATCGGGCAGCAGCCGTACTTCAAACTCCAGTCCCAGACCGCTAAGCAACTCGCGCCGACGCGGACTGCCGCTTGCAAGAATGATCTTATAATTCTCTACCATCCGAATGCCGTTTTATCTGTCATCCATTTTCCTTGAGCGCGCAGTACTTGCTCGATAACGTCTCGCCCGCAACCCTGGCCGCTTGGGATATGGCTGATATAAGAACAAACCTCCTTGATTTCGGGGGCGGCATCCGTGGGGCAACAGGGGCAACCGCAACGCCGGAGCACTTCATAGTCAGGAATGTCATCGCCCATATAAAGTACCTCCTCATCTTTCAATGCGTATTTCTTGAGCAATCGGTCATACGTCTCTATTTTGACGGATACCCCCATGTGTACTTCCGTAACGCCCAAGCCTTCGTAGCGTTTGCGCACAGCCTCCACATTGCCACCCGTAATGATGGCGATGTGTAAGCCACGCTTTACTGCTAACTGAATGGCATAACCGTCTTTGATGTTTACGGTGCGCAGTGGTGTGCCATCTGCGTCCATCGTGATGGTGCTTTGGCTAAGTACGCCATCCACATCGAAGAATATTGCACGTATCTTATTTAGGTCGTAGTTAATCATTTATATGTCTTTTGTGAATGCTTTGGCTTAATATTTCGTAAGTGGCCTTAAGGTCTCCGTTGAGCTGTGCAAGGTGCTTTTGCATAACGTTCTCGTCCCATCGTATGGCGGGTCCTGTTTGTGCTTCTTTAGGTGTGAGCGTGTGTACCTTGTGCGCCGTTTCGTCCACCAAGGGCAGCATGGCACTGAATTCCAAACCGTGCGCCTCTAATACTTGGCTTGCCATGTCGTAGCATCTGTTCGTGAAGTTACAGGCGAATACCGCTGCCAGATGAAGGGCGGTGCGTTGGGTGGCGTCCACGAACTTGTGGTTATCATTCAAGGCCGATGCCAGGGTTTGTAACAGCGGACGGTCGGAATCCTGTTCACATTCCAAGAAAACGGGGATTTTTTCCCAATCTGCCTTTCTTTCCTTTGAAAAGGTCTGCATAGGGTAGAGCACGCCACGATGTTGCTGTGGCAGTGCGGCAATAGGCATACTGCCTGCCGTATGTAGGCAAAGGGCGGATGTTTTTATGTATGCCGCCACTTGTTCCAGCACGCTGTCCTTGACACACAGGAGGACAATATCCACATCCGTGCGCAGGAGCTGCAGATCTGTGGTCCAAGGGCAACCCAAGCGTTGCGCCAGTTGGCTGGCGGCTTCCTGCGTACGGCTCCAGACAGCGGCAATCTCGTGCCCGCTTTCGTGAAGCCTTAGCGCCAGATGTGTAGCAACGTTGCCCGCACCAACAACACTGATTACCATTGGTCTGTGTGTACGTTTTCCCACAACAAACGTTCCTCGTTTTGAGGTTTGCGCTCCATGCCCTTATGTCCGAGGGCAATGATGCACAGCACGCGTCGGTCCGCAGGTATCCCCAGCAGTTCGCGTACGTTTTGTTCGGTATCTCTCCCCTCGGCATCCATGCGATTGCGCGTTTGCACCCAACAGGAACCGATATTCAAGTCCTCGGCTTGCAGCATGATTTGTGTGGCAGCCACAGAGCAATCCTCGATCCAGGCATCGCTCACTTCAGGGCTGGCGGCAATGACCACAGCCAACGAACATTCGCTTAGGAATTCGCCGCCATGTGCCTTGCACCTGCTCAGTTGCTCCAACTTGGCCTTGTCATCAACCAGGACATATTCAGGGGAACGCTTCCCCTTGCTGGAGGGGGACATCAAGGCAGCGCGCATGATAATCGCCACATCATCAGCGGCAAGAGGCTGTTGCGTGAATTTGCGCATCGAGCGGCGTTGTTGTATGAGATCTTTGAATGAGTTCATGTAATCAATATAAATACTGTGATTTGTTTTTGCTGGCTTATTCCTGGTTCCAAATATCCCAACTGGCAAGGGCCTGCAGGTGAAGCATCTCCAGCCCGTTCTTCGTAACGGCCCCGTATGCTTCTCCACGCTGCATGAAAGCCGTTTGCAGAGGGTTATATACGAGGTCGTAAAGCAAATGGTTGGGCGTAAGCAGTTCATAGGGCAGTGCGGGAGCCTCGTCGATGTGAGGATACATGCCTACGGGCGAACAGTTGACAATCACTTGGTGTTTCCGCATCACCTCGGGCGTTAGTTCCTCGTAGGTAAGTGCGCCTTTGCGCGATGTCCGGCTGACATAGGTACATGTCAGACCCAATTCTTCAAGACCGGCACGCACGGCCAGCGATGCACCACCCGTACCCAAAAGGAGGGCATGCCGGTGGTAGGGTAGAATCAAGGGGCGGATACTGTCGCGAAAACCGATGACATCCGCATTATAGCCTTTCAGTCGACCGTCTTTCATCACTTTCACAACGTTCACGGCACCAATTCTATGTGCTCTTTCATCCAATTCGTCTAATAGCGGGAGGATGCTTTGTTTGTGTGGAATGGTGCAGTTCAAGCCCCGCAGATTAGGGGTGTTGCGCACGATGTCCGGGAGTTGGCGCACGTCGGCGATTTCAAAGTTGCGGTATTCTGCCTCGATATGCTCCTTGGCAAATTTCTCCATAAAGAATTTGCGGCTGAAGCTATGGCCAAGCGGAAAGCCAATCAATCCGTATATATCCATGAGGTGTCTCCTTAATTATTTGGTGGCTATGTATAGCGTGCATACCCCAAAGGTAAGGCGTTTCCAGCATACTTGGCCAAAGCCGATGCGTTTGAGCGTCTGTTCCATCACCTCGCCTTGGGGGAAGGCTTCAATGCTTGCCGTAAGGTAGCTGTATGCCTTGCGGTCGCCACTAATGAGCGCACCCATCAGCGGCATCACCAGATGGCTGTATAGCCAAAAGAGCTGCTTCATCGGAGCACTCTGAGGTTGGCTGAGTTCGAGTAGCATTAGATGCCCGCCGGGACGCAGCACCCGCAGCATTTCAGCCAGCGCCGTATCCAGTTGTTGGAAATTGCGGATGCCGAAACTTGCCGTTACAGCATCGAAGCATTCGCCTTCAAAGCTTAGGCGCGTGCAATCCTCGTGCTGAAAACTGATGGTTTGTTGCAGGTCGGCACGCATCACCTTCTGACGCCCCACCTCCATCATGCCATCCGAGATGTCCACTCCGATGACGCGGCGAGGCTTTAGGCGTTTGGCTGCCAGAAGGGCAAGGTCGCCTGTGCCTGTCGCTACGTCCAAGATGTCCTGTGGGGCAAAGGACTTTAGGGCATCAATGCCCTTTCGCCTCCAGTAGCGGTCGAGGCCGAAACTGGAGAGGCTGTTAAAGAAATCGTAGGCGGGGGCAATGTGGTTAAACATTGTCGCCACCTGCGATCCCTTGCTTTCCTGCTGATTATAGGGTTTTATGCTTTCCTGTTCGTAAGCCATTCCGTAACGTTCTTGCTGATACGCTCTTCTATATTGCCCTCTTCTGCCAAAGGAACAAACTTTTCGCCTACGATATGCTCATACAGCTCGATATAGCGTTTGGAAACGCTCTCGGCATATTCCTCCGTAATTTCGGGCATCACCTGGCCGGGCTGGTTCATGAAGTTGTGCTCGATGAGCCATTGGCGCACGAACTCCTTGCTCAACTGACGCTGAGGCTCGCCGGCTTGGAACTTCTCTTCATAGCCTTCGGAATAGAAATAGCGCGAACTGTCGGGTGTATGGATTTCGTCAATCAAAATCACCTTTCCGTCGCGCTTGCCAAATTCGTATTTTGTGTCAACAAGAATGAGTCCCTTCTCCAGTGCCATTTCAGATCCACGCTGGAACAGCAGGCGGGTGTAGCGTTCCATCTGTTCGTAATCCTCCTTCGATACGATGCCCTGACTGATGATTTCCTCTTTCGAAATGTTCTCGTCGTGGCCCTCGTCGGCCTTGGTGGTGGGGGTAATGATGGGTTCGGGGAAGCGCTCATTCTCGCGCATACCTTCCGGCAGACGAACGCCGCACAGTTCGCGCACGCCGTTCTTGTATTCACGCCAGGCAGAACCTGTAAGATAACCGCGGATAATCATCTCGACGCGGAAGCCTTCCGCCTTCAGTCCCACCGTAACCATGGGGTCGGGCGTAGCCAGTTTCCAGTTGGGGACGATGTCGGCCGTAGCGTCCAAAAACTTGGCGGCAATTTGATTCAGCACCTGTCCTTTGAAGGGGATGCCTTTGGGCAGGACAACATCAAAGGCAGAGATGCGGTCCGTAGCCACCATCACCATAAGGTCGTCTTGGATGTTGTACACATCACGTACTTTGCCGTGGTACACACTTACCTGTCCGGGCAGGCTAAGGTCAGTTCTTGTTAGCGCTTTCATAATCTATTCGTTGGTTTTAAGATTGGTTTTCAAAGTGGTCTTGTCGCGGTGGTCATAGGCTTCAACGATGCGTGTAACCAGTTTGTGGCGTACGATGTCCTCCTTGCCCATGTGTACGAACCCGATGCCTTTGACATTGTTCAGGATGTCCATGGCATCGATCAGACCCGAGCGCGTTTGGGCCGGCAAGTCAATCTGGCTCGTGTCGCCCGTAATGATCATCTTGGTATTGGCTCCCATGCGGGTAAGGAACATCTTTATTTGCGCCGTGGTGGTGTTTTGGGCTTCGTCCAGGATGACAATGGCATCGTTCAGCGTGCGGCCGCGCATAAAGGCCAGTGGGGCAATCTGAATCACTTTCTGCTCCATCATCTCCTGTAGTTTCTGAGAGGGAATCATGTCCTCCAGGGCATCGTAGAGGGGTTGCAGGTAGGGATCGATCTTCTCCTTCATATCGCCGGGAAGGAAGCCCAGTTTTTCACCAGCCTCCACGGCGGGTCGGGAGAGGATGATCTTTCTTACCTGCTTGTTCTTTAAGGCATTTACGGCCAATGCAATGCTAAGGTATGTCTTGCCGCTGCCCGCAGGACCCACGGCGAATAGCATGTCGTGCCGGTTGAAGGAATCGATAAGTTTCTGTTGGTTTTTGCTGCGCGCCTGGATGGGACGCCCCGTAACGCTATACACAAGTACGTCTGTCGCATTTATGCGTGCAGTTTGTTCGCCGCGAAGCAACTGCAAGACTTCCTCTTCGGTAAGTGAATTGTATTTCAGGAGATGGTGGCGCAATTTCTCCATCTGAAGCGAGAAATCCTCCGCACTCTCCTCATCGCCCATGACCTTCAGTATCTGACCGCGGGCAACGATGCGCAGTTTTGGGAACAAACTCTTCACGATCTGCATGTTGGCATTCTTGGCCCCATAGAACATTACGGGGTCAACGTTATCCAGTATGATATGTTTTTCTATCATGAATTGGTAAATGTAGTGCAAATTTACGCAAAGTTTTGGTATCGCTAAGCATTATATAATGTATATTTTGTGTATTTTTGTGCGTCTTTCCGAAGGAAGATGTTTGTAAATCGATGAAAAGGCTGAAGAAAAAGATATTTATAGGGTTGGGAGCCAGCACGCTGCTTGTGCTCGGCATTGTTCGTCGCTGTAATCCTTCGGTAATGGACGGGAGCCTGCAAGCGTCCGCGCTTTCGGCGGATTCATCGGAAACCGCGGAGCCTCTGCCTGAAGAAATTGAAGACAAGCAGATGCTTGACCTGACGACACCCGCTTCGATGGCATCGCCCAACTGGGGTAGGAACCGTATTCGTGGCGTGTATAGTTATGACATGGAATTCCCTGATTTGCAGGAGGTACAGATAAAGGCTGCGAGGAAATGGGGCGTATCCCCTGTCCGCGACAGACAGGAGGCCGAGGAACGCAAAGAAGAACTGGTGTATATTGCCGCACACCCGTTTTACAGCATCGACAGCCGCATGTCACGCAGTGTGCCTTATCTGGTGCCTCGTGCGTCAAGGCTCCTTCAGGATATCGGCCGAAACTACCTTGACAGTCTGGCTTCCAAAGGGATACCCTTGCACAAAATCGTTGTTTCCAGCGTGCTGCGCACCGAGGAGGATGTAGCCAAACTGATGCGCATCAATGGCAATGCCAGCGACCAGAGCTGTCATCGCTTCGGAACAACGTTTGACATCAGTTATAACCGTTACGAGACCGTCTGTCCGCCGGGAGAAACGCGTCGTGAAGTAAGAAACGACACCTTGAAATATGTGCTTAGCGAGGTGCTGCGGGACTTGCGCAATCAGGGGCGCTGCTATATCAAGTACGAGCGCAAGCAGCCCTGTTTCCACATCACAACGCGTTAGGCGGGGCGTTGTGGTTTTTCGAAGCCCTCTCTCTGATAATCTTAAGTTCGATTTTTTGGGGTATCTTCACCAGTTTGCGTCCTACGGCTTTTTTTATGACATGACCCTCCTGCTGTTCAAAAACGCACGTGGAGTCGTTCGGAAGCGAAAGGCGCACGGCTTGCGTTTCACTGCCTAAGTCGTTGCTCAGGTTGATAAGGGCTTCTTTCTCCGTGGTTTTCTTCACGGAGGTTACCATCCAGGTGCCGTAGATTCCTTGACCGTTGACATATCCGTTCATTGGACCGAACATTTCCATGCCGGGAACCTCAATGCTCTCCTCATAAAGATTGATGTTCAGCCACACTTGCTCTGTAGGACTAAAGGCCTTGAAAACCCATTTCTCGTCAGCCTGCAAGACGGTCGGGAGGGCCGTGATGATAGATAATGCTATAATTTTCCTCATGGCTGCGAAGTTATGAAAAATTCTTTGTTGACAGTTGTTTGAAGACATTTTTTTACATGATTTCTTCCGCTCCGTTTTTGCCGCAAAAAATTAACGCTTTGTTTTTTTATTTTTACGATATAATTTTCAAAAAACAATATAGAAGAAATGATTCAATTAAATATATGTTTTCACGACTTCAAAAGCGGCAAGCATTTTTCTTGGTTTTTTCTTTGCCTATCCAATTCGTTTCCCTAAATTTGCGTGTTGAACACCCATTCAGAAAAAACATTCATACATTATATAAAATACTATTATGGCAAACGAAAAGGAAAATCTCTTCTCCGATTTTACTGCCCCCAGTGCCCAGGAATGGCGCGACAAAATCATCGTCGACCTCAAGGGTGCTGACTATCAAAAGAAGATGGTTTGGCGAACCAATGAGGGTTTCTTCATGGAGCCTTTCTATCGCAAGGAGGACGTGGAGGGGCTCTCTACGATTAACGCCCTGCCCGGTGAGTTCCCTTATGTGCGTGGCAACAAGCCCGACAGCAACGAGTGGCGCGTGCGTCAGAACATCAACTGCGATGATGCCAAGGAGGCGAATGCCAAGGCTTTGGATATTTTGAACCGGGGTGTTGACAGCTTAGGCTTCATCATCCCCAGTAGTAAGGTGAGCGCAGAGTACATCGATACCCTTTTGGAAGGCATTTACACGGAAATCGTTGAGTTGAATTTCCAGACGTGCCAACGCAAGAGTGTGGAATTGGCGCGCATCCTGGTGGCTTATTTCCAAAAGAAGGGCGTGGACGCACAGAAGGTAAGTGGTTCCATCTGCTTCGACCCCATCGAGAAAGTGCTGTCCAAAGGCAAGGATACGAGTGCCGTGTTGCAGTTCCTCAAGCCCATTGTCGAGACATTGGCCGACTATCCCAACTTCAGTGCGGTGGCCGTGAATGCCTACAAGCTTACTGACGCGGGTGCTTACAGCTATCAGGATCTTGGCTATGCCCTCGCGTGGGGTAACGAATATCTCCAGTTGATGACGGAAGCGGGTATCGCCCCTCATGTGGCAGCCCAAAACCTGAAGTTTAATCTGGGCATCAACGGAGTCTTCTTCATGGAGATTGCCAAACTGCGTGCCGCACGCATGTTGTGGGCGGAGATTGTCGCTCAGTACACCGATTGCAAGGAAAGTGCAAAGATGCACGTATGTGCCTATACTACAACCTATAACCAGACTTTGTTTGATAGTTACGTGAATATGCTTCGCTCTCAGACGGAAGCGATGAGCGCAGCCTTGGGCGGCGTGGACAGTATGGTCGTCGTGCCTTTTGACGCCCCCTATGAGCAAGCCACGGACTTTGCGGAGCGTATCGCGCGCAACCAGCAACTGCTGTTGAAGGACGAGTGCCATTTCGACCGCATCGTGGATGTGGCAGGCGGCAGCTATTTCATCGAGAAGCTGACTTCCGCCTTGGCTGAACAGGCTTGGAAACTTTTCCTCGGTGTTGAAGAAGAGGGCGGCTTCCTGAAGTCGGCCTTGGAGGGTAAGGTACAGACCGTAATCAACAATACCAACGCCGAACGTCATGCCAACGCCGGCAAGCGCAAGGAGTTCCTGTTGGGTACGAACCAATTCCCCAACTTCACGGAAAAGAGCGAAGGCAAGGAACCCATGGCGGCAGGCTGTGGCAGATGTGCTGATGACAGTGCGGAAAGTCCTATTCCCGCCATTCGCCCCACACGTATGTCAAGTGATTTTGAGGAACTGCGCCTAAAGACGGAGAAAGCCGCCAAGGTGCCCGTTGCCTTCATGCTCACCATCGGCAATCTGGCCATGCGCCAGGCTCGCGCCCAGTTCAGCTGCAACTTCCTTGCCTGTGCGGGCTATGAAGTGATCGACAACCTCGGATTCGAGAGTGTAGAGGCTGGTGTTGACGCAGCCCTCGAGGCCGGTGCCGACATCATCGTGCTCTGCTCAAGTGATGACGAA
>JAQYEW010000011.1 GCA_028723455.1 Prevotellaceae bacterium
CGCCCTGCCACAAGTGTCCGTCATTGGGCAGACTCAAAGGATTGTTGTTCATTGCCGTGTCTTTCATTTTCTGTTGTTTTTTGAAATTTATCACTGCAAAGATACCACACCCTAAAAACGTACTGTCCGTTTAGCGTACTTCTGTGGACTTGATGTCGTCAAAGAATGAGCCCGGCATAATACCGGGCTCACTACTATAGAGAATTTAATTTGTAAGGTCTAATTTAACGCCCAACTTTTCGGGGTACTTCATTCTTTCAGGTCTACGCTCGCCTTCGAGATGCCTTCGAGATGCGTTCGAGACAATTCCCGATTGCTTTATGGGGGAGGGGCGGAGTTAGAGGGCTAACGTTTTCCTGAACGAATGATTCGGCGTGCTGTTTCTATAAGCGTGTCATAGCCGTTCAGGGCCTCCACACTGTCCAGGGAGCATTTCTCGTCGGGGTCGATGCCGAATTCTATGTGCTGACGGTTGATGTCCAGGCTGGGTTCGGCACTGTAACGCACCTGCCAACCGTTGGGCAACTCACTGCTGAAAGGCATACCGCTACCCCCACCCGTACGGTCGCCCAAAACCAACACGCCGGGACACTGCATCATATCACGCACGAAGATGTTGCAGGCACTGTAGCATTCACGGTTCGTAAGCACGATACAGGCTTTCTGCCATCGTACTCCCTCGCTGGGCGCAAGATAGCTGGCACGTGGCTCGCTGAAGGCGTTGTGCGCAGGTCCCGTCTTGTGCATGGTGTAGCCCACCAGGCGTTTCTCGTTGGTAAAGTGGCCGGCCAGCCGCTCCGCATTGGTCAGCTGGCCTCCGCCGTTGCCTCGCACGTCAATGATCAAGCCGTCGCAGGCACGCAGGTTGTAGAGCATCTGGTCGATATTCCCCTCGCCCATGCCGCTGTTGAAACTCTCACAGACGACATAGCCGATGTTATCGTTCAGGATGCGATACTTGAGGCTGGAGGCAATCATATAGTCGCGTCCCAGATAGGCATCACGCAGTTCCTGGTCCCAATTCTTCGGATAATCCTCGTACCAATGCCAATAGCGGGCGATGTCGCCGGCGGTGTACAGGTTCACGTGGCCGTCCTGCAATTCGCTGAGCATGTCCGTAAGCACCTCAAAGAGCTGTGCGTTCGTCATCTGGGGGCGGACACGCGCCTGATGCTTGGCACGCACGGCAGCCCAGTCCACTCCTTTATAGTCGAAGAAACAATAACGCTGGTCCAGAAGCGTCCAAAGGGCGTGGAAATTTCCCTCGGGCGTGTTGTCCTGTTCCTGCTCGTCAACGCAGCCTGAAAGCAGGAATGAGGGCACGAGCGCAAGCAAAAGAATCAGCCGTCTCATCGTATTCCCCTCCATTGCCCGAGATCAAACGTTGCCTCCGCCTTCCGCTCCACGTGCTTTGGCAACTTGGAGAAAAGGTTGATGCCTGTAAGAGCCTCCACGCTGTCCACCGTTACGGCATGGCGGGAAAGCGGCTGTTCCGATTCATCGTTGTCAAAGACGAAGGCAATGGCGTGGACCTCTTCGCCTTCCATGCGCAGGACCGCCTTCCAGAACTGTCGGGGAACACTCACGCCATGCTGTCCGATCTTGTCATATCGTGCTCCCTTTTTCAGAACGGGACCACAAACGACATAGATACTGTCGTGCCGCCTGGCCCAACGCCGACAGAGTTCCTCCAGCGTCTGCCAGTCGCCTGCGTTCAGCTGGTGGGTCTGCGGACAGATATTGGTCATCAGGAAACAATCGTTCTGGCTCTGGCGCGAATGTTTGCAATCAGCCGCCGGACACATGTGCCCGCGGTCGTAGCCCGACCCGCGATAGTCATAGGTATCGGCCACGGGGCCGTTCTGCACCAGCATGTCGGGCTGGAAGTTGTCCGCGCGCCGCTCCGAGCCTTGCAGGCGCGCCGATGTCAACACCCAAGCCACCCAATTAGGCAGAAGATGACGGTTGTTATAGCTCAGCGTAAAGCCGTCGTGCCGGATGATTTCCTCGGGCCGGTCCGTCAGGTAAGCGGGAATCTCCACGCTCTGGCCACGGACAGGTGCCTCTTCGGCTTTCCGCTCCGTATGGGCGGGGGGTGTTGCCTCCGTGGCCGTGGAACGATTGAAGCCATAACGGAACAGGACACCCAAGGCAAGAACAAGCATAATCACCTTGGCATCCATGAGTTTCATTTTCTTCTTTTTCCTTGACATATTAATATTACGGTATCAACAAAAAAAGATAGGCAGGCCCCTTGGCCGACCTATCGTGTTGCACGGGAAGAGAGGCTCGAACTCCCGACACCTGGTTTTGGAGACCAGTGCTCTACCGACTGAGCTATTCCCGTAGACAGGAGTGCCAACACAGACGTTGGCAACTCCTTTTACTTATGCGTTCAGATTACTCTGCGCCTTGTTCGCCACGGGGACGACGCTCGCGACGCTCTCCGCGTTCGGGACGGGGACGACGCTCACGCTCCACGTAGCCTTCGGGCTTCTCGAGCAACACACGACGGCTCAGCTTGAACTTGCCTGTCTTGGCATCAATCTCCAGAAGCTTCACCTGCAACTTGTCGCCTTCCTTGATACCGGCTTCCTCTACGGTTTCCAGACGCTTCCAGTCGATTTCGCTGATGTGCAACAGACCGTCCTTGCCAGGCATGAGTTCTACAAAGCAACCGTAGGGCATGATGCTGCGCACGGTGCCTTCATAAACCTCACCCACCTCGGGCACAGCCACAATGGCTTTGATCTTGCTGATAGCGGCATCGATAACGTCCTTGCTGGTACCGCTGATCTGGATCTTGCCCACGCCGTCCTCTTCGTCGATGGTGATGGTGGCACCCGTATCCTCCTGCATACCCTGGATAATCTTACCGCCGGGGCCGATCACGGCACCGATGAACTCCTTGGGAATAATCATCTGCTCGATACGGGGAACGTGGGGCTTCAGCTCTGCACGAGGAGCGTCGATGGTCTTAAGCATCTCGCCCAGGATATGCTCACGGCCGGCCTTGGCCTGCATGAGAGCCTTCTCCAGAATCTCGAAGCTGAGGCCGTCGCACTTGATGTCCATCTGGGTGGCGGTAAGACCGTTGGGCGTACCCGTTGTCTTGAAGTCCATATCACCCAAGTGATCCTCGTCACCCAGGATGTCGCTCAACACGGCATACTTGTCCTCGCCGGGGTTCTTGATCAGACCCATAGCGATACCGCTTACGGGGTTCTTCAAGGGCACGCCGGCATCCATCAGGCTGAGGCAGCCTGCGCATACGGTAGCCATGGAACTGGAACCGTTGCTCTCCAGAATATCAGAAACGACACGGATGGTGTAGGGATAGTCGGCAGGTATCTGACCCTTAAGGCCGCGCCATGCCAAATGTCCGTGGCCGATTTCACGACGGCCTACGCCACGCTGTGCCTTGGCCTCGCCCGTTGAGAAGGGGGGGAAGTTATAGTGCAAGAGGAAACGCTGGTAGCTCTTGTCCAAAACGTCGTCAATAAGCTTCTCGTCCAGTTTCGTGCCCAAGGTGGTGGTAGAGAGCGACTGTGTCTCGCCACGCGTGAAGATGGCCGATCCATGGGGAATGGGCAGGGGGGAAACCTCGCACCAGATGGGACGGATGTCTGTGGTCTTACGGCCGTCCAGACGGATTCCCTCGTCTAAGATGCAACGACGCATGGCGTCCTTCTCCACATCATGATAGTATTTGTCGATAAGCGCGTTCTTCTCGCCCAGCGTGGCAGCATCCATATCAGCATGAGCCTCGGCATAACGCAACTTGAAGTCCTCGCGGATCTGGAGGAAGGCATCGCTGCGCTTGTGTTTCTCAAGACCCATCTTCGTAACGTCGTAGGCGGGCTGGTAGCATTCCTGCTTCACCTGCTCGCGCAGTTCGTCGTCGTTCACCTCGTGGCAATATTCGCGCTTCACGTCCGTGCCAAGCTCCTTCATGAGTTCTTTCTGGAGGCGGCACATGGGCTTGATGGCATCGTGGGCAGCCTTCAAAGCGCCCAGGAGGTCCTGCTCGCTTACTTCCTGCATCTCGCCCTCTACCATCATGATATTCTCCTCCGTTGCACCTACCATCAGGTCCATATCGGCCTGCTTCAGCTGTTCAAAGGTGGGGTTGATGACGTACTCTCCGTTGATGCGAACCACGCGCACCTCGGAAATGGGGCCGTCGAAAGGAATGTCGCTGGCGGCCAAAGCAGCGCTGGCAGCAAAACCGGCCAGGGCATCGGGCATATCAACACCGTCGGCACTGAACAGGATAACGTTCACGTACACCTCGGCGTGGTAGTCGCTGGGGAAAAGAGGGCGCAGGGCGCGGTCTACCAAGCGACAGGTCAGGATTTCATCATCATTGGCTCTGCCCTCACGCTTCGTGAAACCACCGGGGAAACGGCCGGCTGCACTGTACTTCTCTCTGTACTCTACCTGCAAGGGCATGAAATCTGTTCCGGGAACGGCATCTTTGGCGGCGCAAACGGTGGCCAGGAGCATGGTGTTGTTCATGCGCAACATAACGGCTCCATCGGCTTGTTTGGCCAATTTCCCGGTCTCGATGCTGATGGTTCTTCCATCAGGCAACGATACTGTCTTTGTAATTACGTTCATCTATTGTATATAAAAAAGTGTTTTTCCTTTTAAAAGCACACAAAGATAGGCATTTTCGCTCAATATCTTGCAATTAAAGCAAGAAAAAAGTGCGCTAAAATAAGAATATCACAGATTCTTTACCATCGTGAGCACATCCTTGTCGCCCTGACGCTGATAGCTCACGCTGTCCATCAAGCGGCGCAGGAGCAAGATGCCTAACTCCTCCGTCTTCTCCGGAGCTTCGCCGGGTTCCGCATGCAAGGGGTTGAAACTTTGCCCCTCATCGGAAAGCGTAATCTCAAGCCTACTGTTGCTTACCTCCATCGTGAGGAAGACGGGCTTACCCTCCTGGCCCTGATAAGCATGCTGGATAAGGCTCGACAAGGCTTCTTCCAATGCCAGACTCAAACTGAAGTTAAGCGGGACCAATGCCGGAGAACGCTGGCAGTAGGCATCGACGAAGGCCGAAGCGCGCTGTATGGTATCGTCTCCGGTGGTCAGACGCAGGTACTCGGCTGGCACGTCGGCCACAACGCCACCCCGAATTTCGGATTGCCTTGCCGCTATCGCATGAGGAGCGTTCTCGGCATCCCACCGCATGCACATCATGGTCAGGTCAGAGGTCTGCTGTTTCTCCCCCACAAATTGCCTTACCTCCTGTTCCAGCATATCCAGAATTTCTCTGGCCGACATTGCCTGACTTCCACCCAGCAGACTCAAGATCCGCTGGCGGCCGAAGTCCATTCCCTCGGCATTGTTGCTCTCCTCCAGCCCACTGGTATAGAACAAAACGCCCATACCCGGACGCAACTGAAGACTTGCGTCTTGAAATTCGTAATTATCAATCACACCCAAGGGCAGGTTCGACTCCATCTTGAACAAGTCGGCCTGTCCGTTGGCTTGCAGGAGCACAGGAGGCGTATGGCCTGCGCTGCACAGTTCCATCTCGCCACTTGAAAGGTTCAGCTTACCCACCATGAGCGTCGTGAACATCTCTTCGTCGCTGCTGATAACCACGCCGTTGTTCAGGCTGGACATGATTTCTGACGGCTTGTTCGAATGGCGCAGGGCGATATGAAAGAGGGAGTGCAGCACGGTAAGCATCAGCGAAGAGGCCAAACCCTTGGTAGAAATGTCGCACATGACAAAATACAGAATACCCTTATGTACGACATAATCATAGAAATCGCCACCCATTTCGCTGGAAGACTTGAACAAGGTCTCCAATTCCAAGGGGCTGTTGTATTTCTTCGGATTAAAGGGAGCGGGCAGATGGCGCGTCTGAATGCGACGTGCCAGATTAAGCTCACTCTCGATGTTTTGCTTCTCACGCGTCTCATGCATGAGGTCCGCCACATGTTGTTTCAATTCTGTCTTCAGGTGGATAAAGGCCGTGCTCAGCCGCCCTATCTCGTCATTACGGTCGTATCGGGGCGATTCCACATCGAAGTTGCCCTGCCCCATTTCATAGAAAGCATCGGTAACGCCCTGCAAGGGTGTAAGCTTCTTCCTGAGATAGATATAGGCCAAGATACCGAACAGGAAGACAAAAGCGAATGTCACCAGCGACATCAAAAGGAAGAATTTCCAAACGTTATGCACGACGGAAGAATAAGGAATCAGTGATGCGACGCTCCAGGAGGATCCTTCCAGAGGAGAAAAGGAAACAAAAAATTCCTTATCCTCTATTTTTCTCAAGTCCGTACCGCTTTGCCCTGCTATCATGGCATTGCCCTGAGCCAAAATACCTGTGTCTCCACCTTTTCTTTCGGCAAATTCCTGATAGGTGGTGGGCCGGGAAGTGAGCGTGGTATCGGGGTGCGCAATAAAATAGCCCTGATCCGACAGGATAATGGAAAAGTTGCCCTCGTAGCCCTTTTGCATACCCAAGGAAAAGCGCAGCTTGGACAAGGGCAGATGAGCCATTACCATGGCCAACGAGTTGCCATTGCCATCTTGCAGCTGATGGGAATAACACACCATAGGAACGTGGTCAAGCCCTTCCTCCATGAAAGGCTCGCTCCAACAGCCTTCGGGTTGAGCCAAGGCCTCCTTGTAGCATGAGCGGTTCATGAATGTCTTTGCCAGATTCGCGGCAAGCACCTTATGCGACAAAGTTCCGTCGGCCGTACGCATGGTGCTCACGACATAGGCTCCGTGGTTGGGTTGACCGTCAGCGTACACAACCACAGACACCCCCTGAAGGAAGGTATCCAGGCGCAAGGCTGTTTCGGAAACAGCAATCATATCGCCGGGCTTGTCCATCCTGCCGGGCAGAGTGTACAGGATACCGGAAACGATGTTTTCTATCTGGTCCATCTGACGTTCCGTACGCAACTTCACATTCTCTTTGAGTTCAGAGGCAAACAAGCGCGCGCGTTCCTCCGACCTCATTTTTGTCTGTTGAACCATCAAAACCGTGATGGCAGTAAATACAAGCATGAAAAGCAGGCACACATAAGCCAACAGCTTAACACGCAAGGATACATATTTTTTCTTTCCCATGATTTTCATTTCCTTCTATATAAAATTGTCCAAGCTAATCTGATATCTTTTTCTTCATGCACAGGATGTTCTTCTCCTCCCGGCGTTCATAACTCACCTCGTCCATGAGCTGGCGCACCAGCAACACGCCCAATCCGCCCACAGGACGATCCTCTGCCTCGCTATGCGTATCGGCCTCGGGAGCCTCTGCCAAAGGATTGAAAGCGGCACCCTGGTCTATGAGATTGAAGACAAGCATGTCCCCCTCCCGGCGTGTCTCCAGAAGGATTGGCTGCCCCTGCGCCTCGGCGTAGGCATAGTTCATGACGTTTACGACAGCCTCCTCCAAGGCCATATTCAATTGGAAGGTGCGGGAACTGTCGACATTCGCCTGAACGCAGATCTTTTCCACGAAGTCGTGCAGCTGGGAGATGTCGTTCAGGTCGTTCGTAATGCACAGATAGTCCGTCATGACTTGTTGTTCTTCGGGAACCGGCGTGAAGACGGGTCGGGCAACAGGTTTCCGGACTTCCGCACTACCTTCCTTGTATTTTATGGCCAGCAACGTCAGGTCGTCGCTCTGCGGAACACCCGCAGTAAAGGCACTCACCTCTGTTTCCAGCGTTGACAGCAGGTCGTCCGCGGAGAGTCCGCCACAACCCGACAGAATTTTCAGGGCGCGTTCCTCGCCGAACTGACACTGTTGGTCATTCATGGCTTCGGTAAGACCGTCGGTATAGAACAGCAGGAGCGTTCCGGGTGCCAGGCTAAATCGGTCGCACTTATAGTCGTAGTCCTCGAACACGGCCAACGGGAAATTGGGCTCCAGATTCAGCATCATGCAAACGCCCTCGGGCAAAAGCCTCATCGGAGGGTTATGCCCTGCAGAACAGATAGCCAATTCGCCCGTATCCATATTCAGGACACCGCAGAGCATGGTAACGAACAGCCCGGTCTCGTTGCTCAGGAAAAAGTCGCTGTTCATCTTGCACACGATCTCCTCGGGACTGTCGCAACGGGCGGCCGCCACACGGAAGAGGGTAAGCGTAACGCTCATCAACAACGCCGCGGGAACTCCCTTTCCCGCCACGTCGCCCACGGCAAAGATAAGGTATTTGTCCCGCACCATGTAATCATAGAAATCGCCTCCAACCTCCTGAGCCGTCTTCAACTTGGCCTGTAATTGCACATCCGAGTACTTCTCAGGCAGAATGAATTTTGTAACCAACTGCTTGTTCTGTATCTCCTTGGCCAGACACAGCTCACTCTCTACGGCCTGCTGCTTCCGCGTCTCCTCTGTCAGGCGTTTGGTGTATCTCTTGAGGCTTCTCTGCATCGAAGCAAAAGAATCACGCAGACTGGAAATCTCGTCGCGTCTCTTGCGTCTGGGCAGTTCAACATCAAAATCGCCCTGGGCAATCTTCAAGGCGGCCTCCTGCAACACGCCCAACGGGCGCAGCGAGCGCTGAACGATGTAATAGGACAGGGTACCCAATACCAACAGCGAGAAAACAATCCACATCAACAGTTTGAAGGTCATCTGTCCCAAGTCCTCGCTGATGGAGTCATAGGGAATCAGGGTACACACGCTCCAGCCCATGCGCTCCACGGGCGCATAGGTCGCTATCATTTTAGACCCAAAGGAGTTAACAACCTCAGACTGTGCCATCCCATTAACCATTTTCTCGCAGATGGGTATCAACGTGCGATTGCCCTGCGCCTCCAGATAGCTGCGATAGTGCCCCCCCGTTGAGATTTTGGCATGGTGGTGATTTGAGGTCGCCGTGTCGGGGGTAATCACAAAGTTTCCCTTGCCGGAAAGAATAAAGGAATAGCTGCCCGGATAGGGGCGCATGTCCTCGGGACGCTGCTGAAGTGCATTGATGAGCAAATCGGCCGTACACACGGCAATCAGCTTCATCTGGTCGTCGTAAAGGGGCAGGCTGTACGTAACAATCTCGTAGTTGCACCCTCCCTTGTCGAAGAACGGTTCGCTCCACATGCCCCGCCCATAGTTCACGGCGTTCCGGAACCAGAATTGGTTGGGATAATCATAAACCATGTCATTGCTCAAGTCCACGCTTCGCAACAGACCCTCCGGGCCACGATAGACATAAACCATGTAGCGAGCCTTGTCGCCACTGTAGTATCCGGGACGGAAACTGATACCGCTCCCTACCACGTGAGGAGTCCTTGCCAACATACGCTCCAAGAGCATTTCCATACTATCCGGCCGGTCGATATACTCCTGCCATTCCGGCAAGAACTGGTAGACGGCGGACTCTATCTGGCGCAACCGCCCTTCCGTCTTGCCTCGCATATTCGTCAGCAACAGGGTGGCATAGCGTCCCGTCTTATCCTCCAAGTCCAGAGACATGCCGCGGTACGTTACTCCAATAACTATCGTCGCGACAGCTCCGACGCTGAATAGCAGGTAGAAAGTCAGCCTGGAGCGCAGAGAAGCAAATATTTTAGGCATGGATGTTAGAACGATAGTTTTTCATATTATTAGTTTGTCCTCCGGCAACAGACTATCGAAGGTCGAAGATTTTGTCAAAGCCCGTAATTTCAAAGACATGCCGCAAGTCTGCGCTCAGGCCGCGTACAATCACCTGACCTTCGTTAGCGGCCACTAACTTGCGCAGGATGAGCAAGACACGCAAGCCGGACGAGTTGATATATTCTGTTCCGCTCATCTCCAACGTTATCTTGAAACCGGGATGGTCAAACAGTTTTTGAATCTCCTGTTCAAAGTCCTTAACCGTCGTGTTGTCAATACGTCCGGAGACATGAGCCACCAACGACGTCCTCCCTTCCAATAAAATCTTCACCTCCATAGAAAATAGATCTCCCTCCTCGTTATAAATTATAAAATACTGCAAATATCATCAAAAAAAACGAGATACTTCCTTTTTGCTGCGTTTTTTTGACACTCTTCCTCTGTTTTTATTCTTCCGGCATTCGTTCGCTTGGTTTTTTTACTAACTTCGTACCTTAGATATGATGAAAAGCATAGGAATCGCAGCCCTTGCGCTGCTGGCATCCCTCAGAGGATGTATGAACGAGAGCGACCGGTTTTCCGTAAGCGGCCAGATCAAGGATGCCGCGGACACGACCCTCGTACTGGAACACCTGGCCTTCGGCAGCGCGCCCAAGGCCATTGACTCCGTGCGATTGGACAAAGACGGCAACTTCACGCTGAGCGGACCGGCGCCTACAAACCCGGAGTTCTACCGCCTGCGCATCGGCAGCCAGGCCATCAACCTGAGCGTGGACAGCACAGAGGAGATAACCATCCACGCCAAACTGGTCGACATGGGAGCGCAGTACAGCGTACAGGGCAGCGGCAACAGCGACACCATCCGCCTCCTGTCCCGGATGCTGGCACAGATGAACCAACGCTGCAAGCGCATCGCCGATGACCGCAGCCTGACGCTTCAGGAGCGTCAAGAACAGATACGGCAACAGGTGAAGGCTTACAAGGACCGTGTCAAGATGGACTTCATCCAAAACCGCTACGACCGTGCCAGCAGCTACTACGCCCTCTTCCAGACCTCCGGCGGCATGCTGGTCTTTGACCCTCTGAGCGATGCCAGCGACGTAACGTGGGTCAGTGCCGTGGCCAATGCCTGGATGGAACGATGGCCCAACGCACCCCGGACCCAGAACCTTGTCAGCATCGCCATGCGCGGACGCAAGAACACGCGCCGACGCGTCATCGAACTGGACATGGACAACGAAAAAGTGAGCGAGGCGGGCATCATCGACATGACCTTCCCCGACATCACGGGCATGGACCGCCGCCTGAGCGAGCTAAAGGGCAAGGTAGTCGTGCTGGACTTCACCGCCTACGGCCTCAAAAACAGCCAGCAGCGGAACATCGCCCTGCGCCGCCTCTATAACCTGTATCACGAGCAGGGGCTGGAAATCTACCAGGTGGCCCTGGATGCCGACGAACACTTCTGGAAGACCATGTGCGCCCAACTGCCTTGGATCTGCGTCTGGAACCCCAACGGCGAGGCCAACGACATCACCTCTATATATAATGTACAGACCGTACCCACCTGGTTCCTCATCGACCGCAGCAACAGCCTCGTAGGGCGTCAGGAGACCTTAGGGGAAATGGAGACGGAAATCCGCAAACTACTGTAAAAAAGTTCCTTTAGGCAAAATATTTGGGCATATCAAAGGAAGTGCCTATCTTTGCGTATAAATTCTAATTAACGTGAATTCGTCGAACTCACGTTAGCTTAAGAGTAACAACTTCCCGTCCCACACCTCGCACTTTTCGGATGGTGTGGGACTGTTGTTTTTTCCTGTTTCCACCAGAAATTTCCCGTTTTGTTATCGCCCTTATTATCTTTTCATTTGTTGTTTTAATAATATGCAAGCCCTTTCTGCCAAATAGTATAATACTGTACGTAAAGCCGTTTTAAAACGTGAATCCCTGTTAGAGCGATGACAAACCTGCGCAAGTACGCTAAACGGACAGTACGTTTTTAGGGTGTGGTATCTTTGCAGTGATAAATTTCAAAAAACAACAGAAAATGAAAGACACGGCAATGAACAACAATCCTTTGAGTCTGCCCAATGACGGACACTTGTGGCAGGGCG
>JAQYEW010000012.1 GCA_028723455.1 Prevotellaceae bacterium
GAGGCGCACATGCGCATGAACGGGAACATTACCTTGCGCGAGGCCCACGACCAGACGCGCCTTATCGAACAAAAGATCCGCGACACTTTTGGAGCAGACACGCACATCACCCTCCACGTCGAGCCAGTCAAATAGCCGTGCGAACCGTTTGGAAAGCTGTACGCGATGTAGTAAGACTGTCAGTACTTGCAGCGAAGTACTGAAGTACTTTACATAAAACACCGTAGTACTCCGCCTGAAGTACCGGCTTGCCAACGGCTCAACTTTGCCGTTTATGGCAATCCGCAATCATTCCGTACGAAAGAATATGTATTAGAAAGTCCCCGCAGTTATCACGAACTGCGGGGACTTTCATTCTAAAAGCGTAAGGCTATTTCACGACTACCTTGCGTCCGCCGATGACATAAATGCCGGGGCGGGCAATGACAGTAACACGTCTGCCCGAGAGGTCGTAAACCTCGGCAGCCTCCTGCGGCATATCCATTCCATAGATACCGTTCACCACAGGCTCTACCAAACAAGAGGCGTTGGCGACGGACTCAAGCACACGTCCCTTCCAATTCGTGAAGCGTCCGCGAATGGTTACACGCTGACCAACTTGCAGCTGGTCCGCACTGGTGAAGGGCTGGTTGCCGTAGTACTTGCTTCGGTAGATACAGAGTGTTTCGCCACCCTCTTCGTCGGCAATGTAATAGTTTGCGTTGCCATACTGCGCACTTACCTCTTCAATCCTCGTTACAATGCCCGTTACATACAGTTCTGAGGTCTGTTCGTCAACCGCCAGTTTCTTCAGGACTTTCAGCGCTGAGGCTACGTTATAAGGATGCTCTTGAGTGCCGTCTCCCTCAAGTTCTTCGGGTTCGGTGGGTTCGGTGGGATTGCCCGGGTTATCAGGTATCAACTCGCCCGTGTATCGCACGTCGTCGCTGGACGTGGAGATGGCCAAAGCGGGATTGAAAGGCACATCGACACTGTCGCCCCAGATGTATTCACAAAGATAGGGGAAGTCGACGAAGAGATTGCGGTTCTGCTGGATTTCAGCCACCGCGTTGTTACGCGCAACCTCCAGCGGATCCACCACATCCTGTCTGCTCCATTGGACAAATAGGTCGCTGCACCACTTTCGCAGTGTGGGATAGGCTCCCGTCTGAAGTTGGTTCAGACCTTCCGTTTCCCAAGAGAAATTCTGATAGGCGGTAGCCATATACATATAGGAACGACAGAAGTCGCCTTTGTATTGGTCTCCCGGCTCCCACATATTCACAAGCTTGCCGTCGGCATAGCCCTTGCCCACCAAATCATAGCCTTCGCCTGCGGTAGCGTCGTAGGCGATTGTGCGGTCCACCACACCCATGACATAGTTGCTTTTCTTGCTGTTCGCCGTCCGGTCGCAGGGATAGAGATTATACAAATCCTTATAGGCATCGTTTTGGGAACCACCCCACCAGCTTTTCGGGAAGCTATGCTCGATATTCATGCCTGAAATGCTTTTCCCGCGCGTGCCGAAAGTGAATTTAAGGTTGCTGTAACGGTTGATACACTCGTTGGTTTCCGCATTGCGGTCCGTAGCATAGAAGCCCCACCATGTGTTTTGACTGCCACTTCCGTAGCTGAGTACCGTTTTGCCGGTGTTCATCAGTTTAAAGGCCGCCGTTTTCAGTTCGCTCTTGTTCAGCCCGTTGAGGGATTGCGCATACTGCGACAACTGCTGGCGCGTAATTGCCCGCACAGGTAGCATTGCCACAAGCAGCAATCCCGCAACAGTCAGTTTCACTCTTTGTAAATTCATCGTATCAGATTTTAGATATAAGGGATTATTTTACCACTATTTTTCTGCCATTAACGATATAAAGGCCGGGGCGCAAGGGCTGGGTGGCCCGTGTGCCGTCGACATGATGGATTACGGTTGGCTTCTGTTCCCGCGACAGCCCCTTAACAGAGGTAAAGGCATTGTCCAGGACGTAAAGCTGCACGCTCATCTGTCCCTGGCTGTAGGTACTGAAGCGAGGAGCGGAATCGTTCCAACGGATGCTGCGGGCAGGGATTGCGGTACTGGAAATTGCGGACTCATCGCTGTTCACAGAGATACTCCACTGTGTGTTGCTGCCAAGCGCATCCACGGTGTTCAGTTGGTTCTTATCAGCCGTCAGGGCAAGGTATTTGTCGGTGTCCACCTTGAGGGTGTAGGCACCGGCAGTTCCTCCGAGAGTAATCAAGGTAGGCATGCCGTCCTGATTCACCTGCGTACTGATGCTGTTTCCGGTTATCACCACGTCGGCACCCGAACGGTAGCTGCTGTTGGAAGAAGAGAGCGCCTTCTTGCTTTCCTCACAAACAATCAGGTAGCCCTGGCCTATAACAAGCTGGCTGGCAGAAGTAACCTTGTTGAAGACCATATCGCCCGTGGAAGGATCCACGGGATTCGGATCTACGGGCTCCGTAGGATCAGTGGGTTCTACGGGATCTGTAGGCTCGGTAGGGTCGCTTGGCTCCCCGGGATTCACGGCACCACCGTAATTGTCATAACTAAAGGCATCGGAGGTCTTGCTGCCCCATACATATTGCTCCAAGCCAGGATAATCAATGAAGGGATTGCGGTTGTGCTGGAAACCATAGATGGCATTATTCCTGTCTATCTCTTTTTGGCTTACGGGATCCTCCTTCGCCCAGCGCAGCAGCAGATCCATCTGCCATTTCTGGATGCAATAGTAGGTGCCGTTACCAAAGACACCGCCCCAAGAACCCGCTTGATTCTCATAGGCCGTTGCCATATAGAAATAGCCGCGGGCCAAATCGCCCTTGTATTCATCGTTGGGCTCGAAGACCGTGCCGCTATAGCCTGCGGTTACACAATCTCCCACCTTGCTGAAACCGCCATTGCTGCTGTAAGTAACCCTACCGACCTCGCCATAGGGAAAACTGCCACGACGGTTGTTGACATATCCGTCTGTGGGCACGACATGGAAAGCGTCGCTTTTCATCGGACTGCGCTTGCCGAACCAGCTTTGGGGTACACTGTGCTCACGGTTCAGACCATCGCCCTCTTTTGAGTAACTGGAGGGGGCGCCTGGCTTAAACTTAGAGGTGCTGCTGTACATATCCCAATAGGTTCCGTCGGGACGCAGATCACTTTTCAAATAAACACGCCAAAGGCCGTCGTAACCTACATCAGTATGATTACCAATGATTTTAAAGAGTGCAGTTTTCAGGGCCTGACCCTTCAGACCATTCGCGGCACGATAATAGGTTCCAGTGTTGTTCGGCCCTTGTGCAACGGCCGAAACTACAATGCAAAGAAGCACGATTAGAGAGTTGATTCTTCTCATTTTTTCTGTTTGTTTTGTTTGTCCAATCTACAAAAATAGGTAAAAGGATTGAGTAAAAGCTATTCTCCTCAGAATTATTTTATATCTTTGTCCTATGCTTGTAACAATTATCGGTGCCGGAGCGGCAGGATGTTTCGCCGCCATTGAACTAAAAAGACTACGTCCAAACCTTGAGGTAAAGGTGTTGGAGGGCGGGAATCGTCCCTTGGCCAAAGTGATGATCACAGGCGGAGGACGCTGCAATCTAACGAACAGCTTTCTCGGCGTTAAGAGCCTGGAGAAAGTATATCCGCGCGGGCATAGGCTGATGAAGCATCTTTTCCACGACTTCGATAACGAGGCCACCTTCCATTGGTGGGAAAACGAGGGCGTGAGATTGCTGACACAGGCTGACGAGTGTGTATTCCCCCGCTCCCAACGTGCCGGAGAGATTGTGGAAAAGTTGCTGGAACTGATGCGTCAGCACGAGGTTGACCTGATTACCCAAGCGCGCGTAACTGCCATTCGGCCATTCGAGGAGAAACCAGGCTATGAGCTGACCTTAAAGGACGGACGCACATTGCAGAGCGACGTTGTCCTGATTGCCACGGGCGGTGTGCAAACGGGCTGGCAACGCGAAATGTTGGAAGGGTGTCCGCTTGCATTGGAAGCCCCCCTGCCCTCGCTGTTCAGTTTTGTCATTAAAAATGAAGCCCTGACAAACCTTACCGGGCTTGTTGTGCGGAACGCTGTGGCCAGTTTGCCAGGCACAAAATTCAAAGCACAAGGGGCACTCCTTATCACGCATTGGGGATTGAGCGGCCCGGCCATTCTCAAACTCTCCTCCTACGCTGCCCGTTGGATGGCAGAACGCGACTATCGCTGCCCACTTAGCATCAACTGGATGCAGGGGGCCACAGAGAACGAGGTGCGTGAATCCTTGAACACCCTGGCAAAACAGAACCCACAGAAATATGTTGGCAGCATCCATCCCAACCATCTGCAAAGCCGCCTATGGGGCTTGATTCTTCAGCAAGCAGGAATCGGCGAAAGCCTGCGCTGGTGCGAACTAAGCGGCAAACCGCTCAACCGCCTTGTTACGATGCTTACAACCACCCCGTATGCCGTGGAAGGCAAGAACCGCTTCAAAGAGGAATTCGTAACCTGCGGCGGCGTGGCATTGGGTGAAATCAATCCCAAGACGCTGGAAAGCAAGAAGCACCCCGGGCTTTACCTGGCCGGCGAGGTGTTGGATGTAGATGCCGTTACAGGCGGCTTCAATCTGCAAGCTGCCTGGACGATGGGATTTGTCGCTGCGAAGTCCATCGCAGCAAGACATCCGGACTGATATTGTTGCACATTTTCTTTGCTTATGTGCAAAAATGGATTATCTTTGCACGCAAAAACAGGAAAATCGAATATGCAGACGACACCATCCGCCCAAATCGGGAAATTCAATGCGCTACTGGAAAAGAGCATCAAGGCCAACTGGAACGAAAAGGCACTGAGCGATTACCAAGGCAGCACATTACAATATCGCGACGTAGCCCGCAAGATTGTCAAGCTACATATTATATATGAGCAGGCGGGCATACGTCCCGGCGACAAGATTGCCCTGTGCGGCCGAAACGGTGCGCTGTGGGGGTGCGTATTCCTTTCCGTCATCACATACGGTGCCGTCATTGTCCCCATCCAGAACGTGTTCACGACGGAACAGATAACACATATCGTGAATCACTCCGACGCACGCCTCTTGCTGGCAGACCGCAACATCCTAAAGCAACTGAAGTTCGACGATATGCCTCAGTTGTTGGGCACAGGCACGCTGGACGAACTGGAGCTTGCCGACTCGCGCAGTGCTGCGCTCACAGAGGCGCGCCAGCGTCTGAACGAGTTCTTCGGCCTGCGTTATCCCAAAACCTTCGGTGCCGAGGACGTCCGCTTCCATGTGGATGAACCCGAAGAAACCGCACTTATCAACTATACCTCGGGCACCACAGGATTCAGCAAAGGCGTTATGCTGCCCTATCGTTCCCTTTGGAGCAACATGGATTTCCTGATGGAAGAAATCGGGTCTCACCTGCCTTCTCATGCAGTGATAGTGGCATTCCTGCCTATGGCGCACATGTATGGACTGACGTGCGACTTCCTCCTGCAAGTCTGCCTCGGCAACCATCTTTATTTCCTACAACGTCCGCCCAGCCCAAGCATCGTCCAAGAAGCTTTTGCCCAACTCAGGCCTCATTTGATTGTCAGCGTACCCCTTGTTCTGGAGAAAATCGTACGACAGGAGATAATGCCCATCGTGAAAACACGCCAAACGCAGCTGCTCATGCGTATGCCCCGCATCGGAAACATCATCAAACGACGCCTTTGCCAACGCCTGAAAGCATTGCTGGGAGGACAGTTCTATGAAGTCATCATTGGAGGTGCCAGCCTAAGCACAGAGGTGGAGAACCTGCTGCGCTGGATGGAGTTCCCGCTCACCGTGGGCTATGGCATGACAGAGACAGGCCCCATGATCAGCCTTTGCGACCACACGCTCTTTGTCCCTCAAACTTGCGGCCTGCCGGCCAAACACATGGAGGTGCGCATCCTAAGCGACGATCCCGAGCACATTCCCGGCGAGCTGGTAACACGAGGAGCGAACTTGCTCACCGGCTATTACAAAAACCCCGAAGCAACAGCCGAAGCCATTGATGCAGAAGGATGGCTGCACACGGGCGACCTTGCTCGCATGGCTCCCTCAGGCCACATATTCATTGTGGGGCGCATCAAAAACATGCTCCTTGGCAGTAACGGGCAGAACATCTATCCCGAGGAAATCGAGGACAAACTTGGCTCGCTGCTCATGGTAAAGGAAGGTATCGTATTGCAGAAAGGCCAGAAATTGGTGGCCCTCGTAGTGCCCGACATGGAACAGGCCGAGAGTCTGGGCGTACAAAACACCCTGGATGAAGTCATGCGAAACAATCTCAAGGAACTGAATGCCTTGCTCCCCAAATACTGTCATGTCAGCGACATCAAAATGCATGACAAGGAATTTGAACGCACATCCAAAGGGTCCATCAAGCGATACCTATACAAGGAACAGGTATAGGGCACACGCCGAGGCCAATAATAGAAGTACCAAAGCACAAGAAAGAAAAAAGAAAAGCCGGTGAAAAGCTTGGTGGTGTGGAAAATATTCTCTAACTTTGCAACCGATTTATGCCGAAGGGGCCTGATAAAGTAAACACATGACGTGTTTCGCCTCCCGGTAAAACCCGTTAAAACAATAATAAAAATGTACGTAATCGTAGAGATTAACGGTCAGCAGTTCAAGGCCGAGGCTGGAAAGAAGCTCTTCGTTCACCACATCGAGGGTGCAGAAGCCGGTCAGACTGTTGAGTTCGAGAGAGTGTTGTTGGTAGACAACAATGGTGCCATCACCGTAGGCGCTCCCACCGTTGAGGGTGCCAAGGTAAGCGCAGAGGTAGTTTCTCCCCTGGTAAAGGGCGACAAGGTGCTCGTTTTCCACAAGAAGCGTCGCAAGGGCTACCGCAAACTGAACGGCCATCGCCAGCAGTTCACCGAGTTGTCAATCAAGGAAGTTATTGCTTAATCATTTAGAAAGAACAAAAGAAAATGGCACATAAAAAAGGTGTTGGTAGTTCTAAGAACGGCCGCGAGTCAGCAGCTCAGAGATTAGGTGTTAAGATTTTTGGTGGTCAGAAGTGCATTGCCGGCAACATCATCGTTCGCCAGCGCGGCACCAAGCACTACCCCGGCGAGAACGTGGCAATGGGTAAGGACAACACACTGTACGCCCTGAAGGACGGTGTTGTAGTCTTCAAGAAAGGTCGTCTGGACCGTTCTACCGTTAGCGTACAGACCGAGGCTTAACCGCAACAGATAACGAAACTTACACGCAAGGCTGTATTCCGATTGGAGTGCAGCCTTTGCTTTTGTCATAAAATCCCTTAAGCAGCGTGCAGGAAAGTTTTTTTGTTGTATCTTTGTAACTCCTAAAGATAGGCAAGAAAGAAAGTGAACACACACAAATTTGCAGTCGCTTTGATAGCAAGCACAATAGCCGTGCTTGCCTTTGCCGTATCTCCTGCCCGCTACGCCTTCATGCGCAGCCCGATGACCACGGACAGCGTTACTGCTGACAGCATTGCAGCAGACAGCAGCAAATCCCCAAAAACATTGCCCGACACCATCCGCCGCCAGTTGACCGTGGACAGCGTATTGCGCAGTGTGAGCGCCGACTCCATTGCCGCCATGCTGCGGCGCGGCAAGGTGCTGGAAGTTGCGCCGGACAGCACAAAAATCAAGCAAGCGCCCAAGGACAGTCTCCCCACCAGCAAGAGCGCCCTTGACATGCCCGTTTCCTATAGTGCGAAAGACTCTATCGTCTTTGACTACGCCAGTTCACGTGCCTATCTTTATGGCGAGGGAAAAATCAATTATGAACGCCTGGAGTTGGATGCGGATGAAATATCCATGTCTCTGGACAGCAGCATCGTTCATGCCAACGGCCGTACGGACTCTGCCGGAGTAGTCCAAGGCAAGCCCACCTTCAAACAAGGAGAGGACAGCTACGAACCCGACCGCATCAGCTACAACTTCAAGACCCGCAAAGCGTTCATCAGCAATGTCTACACCGAGCAAGGCGAAGGATTCCTTATCAGTGAGCAAAGCAAGCGCGACAGTTCGGGCACCGTTTACCTTCATGGCGGCAAGTACACGACCTGCGACGACGAGCATCCTCATTTCTATCTGAAGATGACAACGGCCAAAATGAAACCGGGCCAGCGCGTTGTCTTTGGCCCCGCCTATCTTGTTGTGCAGGACGTACCCCTCCCCTTAGCCATCCCCTACGGATTCTTCCCCTTCAGCAAGAGCTACAGCAGCGGCATTATCATGCCCACCTATGGCGACGAGACCACACGCGGCTTCTACCTGCGCGACGGCGGCTACTATTTCGCCATCAGCGACAAAATGGATCTCAAACTGCTGGGCGAAATCTACACGAAAGGTTCTTGGGGACTGAGCGCCAACACCGTCTACAACAAACGCTACCGCTTCAGCGGTAATTTCTATGCCAGTTACCAAAACACGAAAACGGGCGACAAGAACATGCCCGATTACAGTGTTTCCAAGAGTTTCAAGGTAACCTGGAGCCATCGGCAGGACGCGAAAGCCAATCCCACGCAAAGCTTCAGCGCCAGCGTAAACTTCGCCACAAGTTCTTACGAACGCAACAATCTGACATCCATGTACAACCCAGAGAGCTATACGCAAAGTACGCGAACCAGCTCTGTGGCCTACAGCAAGACATTCTCGAAAATCGGTCTTACATTGAGCACGACCTGGAACCTGAGCCAGAACATGCGGGACAGCAGCATCTCCATGACCCTGCCCTCTATCAATATCTCCCTGAACCGCTTCTATCCCTTCAAGCGCAAGAAGATGGTAGGGGCGGAACGCTGGTACGAGAAGATATCCATGAGCTACACGGGTACGCTGTCGAACAGCATCAATACCAAGGAGGACAAGCTGCTACATAGCAACCTCATCAAAGACTGGCGCAACGGCATGCGACACAACGTGCCCATCAGCGCTTCCTTTTCGCTGTTGAACTATATCAACGTAACGCCTTCCTTCAACTTTACCGACCGCATGTACAGCTACAAAGTCATGCAGAGTTGGGACACCAACCGACAGGTTGTAGCGCGCGACACCATCTATGGCTTCAATAACGTTTATAACTATAACCTTGCCGTATCGGCCAACACGAAACTCTACGGCATGTACACTCCCCTGCCATGGTTCGGCGGCAAGAAGATAGCGGCTATCCGCCACGTCTTCACGCCCACCGTCAGCTTCAGCTATGCCCCGGACTTCGGGCAGGCACGCTATGGCTATTGGGACACCTATGTTCGCACAGACGCCAACGGCAACGTGTCCACCGTCAGCTATTCGCCATACGCCGGTTCGCTCTACGGCACGGTAAGCAAGGGCAAGACGGGCAGCATCAGCATGGATGTGTCCAACAACATAGAAATGAAAGTACGTACAAACAATGATAGCGTTCCCTTCAAGAAAATCAGCCTCATTGACGAACTGGGCGGCAGCCTGAGCTATAACATGGCCGCCCCCTCACGCAAATGGAGTAATCTAAGTATGCGCCTGCGCCTAAAGCTGACCAAAAGCTACACCTTCAGCATGAATGCCGTCTTTGCCACCTATGCCTACGAGAAGGACGACAAGGGGAACATCTATGTGGGCGAACATACGGAATGGAGCCGCGGACGCTTCGGACGCTTCCAAGGCATGTCCCAAAATATCAGCTACACCTTCAACAACGACACCTTCCGCAAACTCTTCGGCAAGAAGACCCGGGAAGAGAACGATCAGAAACAAGAGGAGGAAGAAGAAGAAACGGACCCCGAGAACCAAAATGTTGACCCCGACCGCGCGCGCTCCCAGAACAGTGCCAGAAAAGGCGAGGGCGGACTCACGGAGGACGGATATGTAAAATTCCAAATGCCCTGGAGTTTCAGCGTCAGCTACGGCATTACAATACGGGAGAACACCAGCGGCCGCTTCCGCGAAAAGCGCATGCGTTATCCCTATAAGCTGTCCCATACCCTGAACTTCAGCGGCAACATACGCATCAGTGAAGGATGGAACATCAATTTCAGCAGCGGCTATGACTTTAATTTCCACAAGCTCAGCATGACCACGGCCTCGCTTTCGCGCGACCTCCACTGTTTCTCCATGTCTTGCTCGATGGTTATTGCGCCCTATCGCAGCTACAACTTCACATTCGCCTGCGACGCGGCCACGTTGAGCGACGTGCTGAAATGGAAGAAACAGAGCAGCTACGGAAGCAATATAGATTGGTATTAGCCACCCACCCCACCCACCAAGCACGAAAAAAGAAGACTGCCAAGGCGCAATGCCCTGGCAGTCTTTTTTGTTTAACCTCAAGCGGTTTCGCGAAGGGATTAGCCCAACTCGGCGAAGTACTTGATGGTGCGAACCATCTGAGAGGTGTAAGAGTTCTCGTTGTCGTACCAAGATACAACCTGAACCTGATAGGTATCCTCGTCGATCTTGCTAACCATGGTCTGGGTAGCGTCGAACAGAGAACCGAACTTCATGCCGATGATGTCGCTTGAAACGATCTCCTCGTTGGTGTAACCGAAGCTCTCGGTAGCGGCAGCCTCCATGGCAGCGTTGATACCGGCAACGGTAACGTCCTTACCCTTAACAACGGCAACCAGGATAGTGGTAGAACCGGTGGGAGTGGGGATACGCTGTGCAGAACCGATCAGCTTGCCGTTCAACTCGGGAATTACGAGGCCGATAGCCTTGGCGGCACCCGTTGAGTTGGGAACGATGTTGCAAGCGCCGGCACGGCTACGACGCAGGTCGCCCTTGCGCTGAGGACCGTCCAGAATCATCTGGTCGCCAGTGTAAGCGTGGATGGTAGACATGATACCTGAAGAAATGGGAGCGTAAGCGTTCAGCGCAGCTGCCATGGGAGCCAAGCAGTTGGTGGTGCAGGAAGCAGCGGAGATAACCTTATCCTCGGCGGTCAGGGTCTCGTGGTTAACGTTGTAAACGATGGTGGGCAGGTCGTTACCGGCGGGAGCAGAGATAACAACCTTCTTGGCGCCTGCTGCAAGGTGGGCGGAAGCCTTCTCCTTTGAAGTATAGAAACCGGTGCACTCGAGAACAACGTCTACATTGTTGGCAGCCCAGGGGCAGTTAGCAGCGTCCTTCTCGGCAGAGATCTTAATCTCCTTGCCGTCAACGATGATTGAATCCTCTGTTGACTCTACAGTGTGCTTGCCCTCACCGAACTTGCCGGCGAAACCACCCTGAGCGGTGTCATACTTCAAGAGGTGAGCCAGCATTGCGGGGCTGGTCAGGTCATTGATTGCCACTACCTCATAACCCTCAGCCTCGAACATCTGACGGAAAGCGAGACGACCGATACGGCCGAAACCATTAATAGCTACTTTAGTTGCCATTGTTTAGAATTTTAAATGAATAACTTAATAGTTGAATAACTCTTTTTTTATTTCTAATACCTAAAATGCAATTCTTTTATATATTGCGATGCAAAATTACAAAAAAGTTTTTACATTTGTACCTTGAAAGCACATTAAATTTTTAAACACTTACAATTATGAAGAAAATTTTCTTTGCCGCCGTTGCGCTGCTTTTCTCCGCCAACGCCATGGCACTGGACAACGAGCCTGAAGTCGGCATCACCACTACCGCATTCCTGGGAATGAACATCAGCAACATCAACAACACCGCCCTTGACGCAAAAGTGGGCGGAAAGGCCGGTGTGAGGTTTGACTATGTCCTTCCCAACGCCCACGGCACTTACGTGTCCTCCGGCCTGGCATGGAGCATGAAGGGCGCAAAGAAGGACCGCCCCTACGCCATCCCCGGCACCTCAACCACAATGGACGCCACATACAAGACCAATCTTCATTACCTGGAGATTCCCATTCACGTTGGCTTCCGCTACAACATGGACAAGCAGTTCGGCTTCTACGGAGAGTTCGGCCCCTACTTTGCCATCGGCTTCGCCGGCAGACAGTCCGTCAACATTGATGCCGACGGTTATTCTCAGGTCGAGAAGGACTTCCGCTATAACTCATTCAAGAACAGCAGCACGCTGACCTCTTACCAACGCTGGGACGCTGGCATGGGCTTCCTGGTGGGCGCCGAATACAACCAGCACTACAACCTGACCTTGGGTTTTGACTGGGGTATCACGGACATGTTCCGCGACAAGTACCGCGACGCCAATCTCCCCGGCTACGAACCCAGAAACTTCGCTTTCACCCTGGCCTTCGGCTATCGTTTCTAAGCAAATAGGCAAACAAGTATTCCCCGTCCGACAAGAATCGGGCGGGGAATTCTTGTTCAAAACGTCAATAAAACAAAATACATGGCAAAAGTAAAGATTACGACAACAATGGGCGACATCGTTGTGCGCCTCTATGACGAGACACCACTGCACCGCGACAATTTCCTGAAACTGGCGCGCGAGGGCTTCTACGACAACACGCTCTTCCACCGTGTCATCCGCAACTTCATGATTCAAGGCGGCGACCCCGACAGCGTGGACGCGCCCGCCGGCAAACAACTGGGCGTGGGCGGTCCGGGATATACCATTGCCGCTGAAATACAGCCTACGCTCTTCCACAAACGCGGTGCTCTGGCCGCAGCACGCCAGAGCGACGAGGTGAACCCCCGACGCGAGAGCAGCGGAAGCCAGTTCTACATCGTTTGGGGACAGCAATACAACGCGAACCAACTGAAACAAATGGAACGCCAGTTGGAAATGCAGGCTGCCCAAACCGCTTTCCAGCGCATGGCCAACGAACGCCGCGCAGAAATCATGCAGATGCGCAAGAACCGCGACCAGGCTGGCCTGCAAACCCTGCAAGACGAACTGGCAGCCAAGGCGGAAGCCGAAGCCAAACAACAGGGAAGTCTGAGTGAAGCGCAGCGCGAGGCATACACCACCGTGGGCGGAACGCCGCACCTGGACAACCAGTACACCGTTTTTGGCGAGGTGGAAAACGGGCTGGATGTGGTGGAGAGAATCCAAAACGCAGCGACACAACGCGGCGACCGCCCCAAAGAAGACATTAAAATAATCGCCGCAAAAGAAATTTAAGGCAAAAAAAACAAAAATGTTATTTTGAAACAAAAATAAGGATTTTCACTTACATTTTGATTTCACGAAAGTCAAATTACTGGGCTTTTTTCCGGACAAAGTACAACTCCCACGAAAATAAGCCCAGTAATCTATTCTTTGCATCATACTGTATATCAGTATTTTACCCCCCCCCCATTATATCGGAAAAATGAAGCTATGGAGGAGCGTCGCTAATCGGGCATTTTGGGTAAGATTTTTTATAAGTAAAATCTCCAAAACACGTATTTGAATCCGAAAAAACATATAATTATTTTGAAAAATCAAAACGAAAAACAAAAAAACACGTATAATCTGCCGGCAAACATGTTTCATCCGGCCTTTGATTTTTCCAGAACACCTCAAAAAGCGTCAAATATTAAAATAACAGTTTTGACAGCCAATGCGTCATCTTGCTTTCTTTTTGATATACAACAAATAAACGTTTGCACAAAACCAAATGCAAAAAACAACCCGAATCTTAAAGTCGGAAAAAAAATAATGCTTACCTTTGCAGTCCGTTCCCCCCTCAAAGGGAAATTATATTTAGACGAAAGAAAAAGGTAAATGTTTGTTAAAGTACTGAGGAGAGTATTATCAATCACGTTAATATTGTCCGTGCTGATAATCGCTGCCGTACTCGTGTTCTTCCGGGGTACGGCGATGGATGTTTTGCAGGTGGACGGTATATTGACACCAGGTATTGTTGACCGGAATCTCTACCTGTTTGATTATCTGCAATATTTCATGTATCTATTGCAAAACCAGTTTCGCGATGCGGCCCTGGTTGTCATGATTGCGTATTATATAATTATTTTTTCGTTCATAGTTACGTTTTCAATACTTTTCTTTGCAGCGCAACGTGCTTACAAGAACCACAAGAAACAGAGGGAATACGAAAACCTGAAAGAAAAATACAGGCAGAAGGTCTATGACATCATCACCTCTCCCGAACTCATCAGCCCCATAACCATCCTTCGCGATTTGGAATTGGAGGATGCCAAGATGACCACGAAACAACAGGACGTATGGGTGCGTATGATGGTTAACGTAAGGGCCAGCCTGCCCTTGGAGCAAGTTACGGAGACAACGACAAAGAACATCAACGCGCTGGGCGACGCGCTGAACCTGTCGCTCTACTTGGTGCGTACCATGCGCACGGGAACGCTGGTTGAGAAGAAAATCGCCATCGAGAGTTTCACCTTCCTGGGTATCTTCGGCCAGTTTGGCGTACTGGCACGCGAATTGAACGCACAGGATTTCGGTCTGAACAAGCGTGCGCGCATCTTCACGGCCCGCAACAGCAGCAACGACAGCCTGAACTACCTGGAGCCAATCTTTCGGGAGAGTTTCAACAAAATTGACGCCATCAAGATTTTCGAGATTTACCAGCAGCGACACGACGAAGGCAACCCCATGCCCAATTTCCTGAGTATCATCAGCGACAAGCTTAGCCCTTGGGCACAGGCCGCGCTGGTATATATGCACGGCTATTGGTGTGAGGAGAGCGAACTGAAACAAATATGGCCTTATCTGGACAGCATGGAGGAAGAGGTTCGTCTGCAAGTGGTGGAAGCCCTGGCCTTCAGGCGTCAGAATTCAGCGGAAAAGCTCCTGATAGACCGCTTTGACAAAGAAACGAAAAGCATACGCATCACCATCATGCTGGCCATCTTCAAGTTGGGTTCCGGACGTGCCCAGAATTTCTTCCTGCATTGCTACCAACACGCTGACGACAACCAATTACGCACGCTGGCGCTAAGTGCCCTGTACGGCTATAACGAAGAAAGTCGTCAGATATACGAGAAACTGAAGCTTGCATCGGAGCAAAAGGAAGACTTCCCCGACCGAGGCATTGACATGGAAGAGAACGATAACCTGCAAGACATCCCATTGTAAGGCAATGAAAGACATTATATTCTATTTCTTCGGAAACGCGGTGATTTTCTACACGGCGGCATTGGTGCTGTGCTACATCATCATGTCCATCGCCAGCTTTGTAAGCACGACGTACAACCGCACCATCTACATCGAAAAGCACGACCTGGAGGCCTTGAACAGCAGCCCCTTCACACCGGGCGTGAGTATTGTCTCGCCGGCCTATAACGAGGAGCTGAACATCGTGGATAACGTGAACTCCTTCCTCATGCAGAACTATCCCAAGTTCGAGGTAATCATCGTGAACGACGGCTCGAAGGACCAAACCCTGGAGAAGCTGATAGAGAATTTCCAACTGATGGAGGTTCCCTATCGCTACAACGAACTGATTCATGCCGCACCCTTCAAGCGTCTGTTCCGCTCCACGAACCCCAAATATCACCGCCTGACGGTTGTCGACAAGGTGAACGGCGGCACCAAGGCCGATGCCATCAACGCAGGCATCAACGTGGCACGCTATCCCTGGTTCGTGAATACGGACGTAGACTGTATCCTGCCTGTCAACGCCATCTACCGCTGCATCAACGTCGTACTGCGCCACCGCAACGTTACGGCGATTTCAGCAGCCATGACCATGAGTAACGGCTGTACGGTAAAGGACGGACAGATTCAACACCGCCGCTGCTCCTGGAGTCCTCTGCCCATGTTCCAGACGCTGGAGTATATGCGTTCCTTCTTTCTTGGAAAGATGGCCTGGAGCACCATCAACGCCCTGCCCAACGTGTCGGGTGGTTTCGGCTTCCTGAACACCAAAGCGGTAATCGAGGCGGGAGGCTACGACGGCAGCAGCTTTGCCGAGGACATGGAGATGCTGCTCAGCCTGCTGCGCTATACCCACGACAACGACAAGCCCTACCGCGTCATCCAGATTCCCTATACGGCTTGCTGGACGGAGGGACCCTCGACGCTGAAGATTCTCTACCGCCAGCGAAAGCGCTGGGCGAGCGGTCTGGTGCAGTGCCTGCGCCAGCACAGCGACCTGATTGGCAAGCCGCGCTATGGATTGACCGGCATGATTACCCTCCCCTATATGGTTCTCTTCGAGCTTTTGGCTCCTATCATCGAGTTTTCCGGTTTCCTGTTCACCATTTACCTGGCCTTCATTGGTGCCGTAAACTGGCAGACGGCCATCGTCATCTTTGCCAGTATCTATCTGTTCAGCTTCAGCGTGAACATGGTGGTGATGGTTATTGACTGGATTTGCGGCAGCACCTTTGACCGCAAACGCGAATACATCAAGTGTGTTGTTGCGGCCATCCTGGAGCCTATCGTCTATCACCCCATCATTGTATATTGCAGCATCCGAGGCTATCTCTTCATGCTCATGGGCAAGGAACTGAAGTGGGGCGAAATGACCCGCCGACGCCACCAGGGCGCCCAGGCGACGGACGGCGAAACGGCATCCGGAGAGAAAGGCGAACAAGCGGAACAAACTCAGGAACAAACACAAACGACACAACCCTCCTCAGAAGCGTAACGAATCATGACAAAAGAAACATATCATCCCCAGTCCCGCGTGAACAATCATTGGCAAGGCGTCTTCCATCTTGCCGTGGCGATTCTTCTATGCCTGTGCTGCACGCTGCCGGCACACGCCGAGAACCATACGGCCCTATGGTACGAAACGGAAGCCAAAAACAAGATTCGCAACAACGATTGGGAGGGCGCCCACAACCTGTTGAAGAAAGGTCTGCGCGACTGGCCCGAGACCACAGAACTGAACGAACTGATGGGTGTCTATTACAAACAAAAGAAGGATTGGGAGAAGGCCCGTTACTTTCTGAAGATAGCCCTGCGTTGCGACGGCTCGAACTATGACGCACGCCAACATCTGAGCGAGGTGGAGACCATTACACAGAACTACAGTTCCGCTATCTGCTACATCAACGAGATGCTGGAAGTAACGCCATATCTCAAGACGTTGTGGATTAGAAAGATAAAGCTCTACGAACGGCTCAAGGACCGGATCGAGGCAGACCGGCTGGTATTCCGCATGGTACAGATCTTCCCCGAGGATGAAGACGTGCGCCGCATGGTGGCCGGACGCGCTGAAGAGCAATATGCACGTGCGCGCAAGGCTGGGGACAAGAGCAGCGCCATCGAGAGCCTGGGCGCGATGATCAAGGCCTACCCCAATTCGCCGGAATACTACATCATGCGTTCAAACCTGCTCTACGAGGACGGACGCACCGAAGAAGCCATGGTAGACATCCGCCGCGGCATGGAGCAATGCCGGTGGGACATCAGCCTCGTACGCAAGGCCGTGGGTATCCTGACCGAGCAACACCGTCTGCTGGAGGCGCGCGACATCGTGTTGGCCGCCCAGAAAAAAAACAACAGTGCCGGCCTGACAACCTTGCTCAACGACATCGAGGAGAACATGGCCTACGATGCGCTGAGCTATGACCCATACATACAATTCAGCAAGCTCTACGGGAAGACCAAATCGAACGACGCACTCATCTACCTGCTCAATACCAGTGTTGTCCGCGGATACTACGATGATGCCGCATACTACATTGCCGAAGCCAAGAAGGCCATGGGTAGCAACAACCCCGACATTCTGCACAAAGAATACAACGTTTACAAGCGTATGGGCGAGAAGCGCAGAGCCATGGGTGTGCTGGCACGCTTGGTAAGCGTCCAGCCGCAAAACACGGATGCCGTGGAGGAGCTGGTGGACTATTATCAGGAAGAGGTGCGCACGGCCATGGCTGCAAATAACTTCGAGGACGCCCTCGTCAACCTGGATTTTATTCTTCATTACAGTCGCGACGAAGAAGTTACGGCAACGGCCACCAAGAAAAAGGTCGACTGCCTGATTGCGCTCAGTCGCGACGAAGCGGCTTTCAACATGCTGGACAGCATGATGCAGACGAATCCCGGAAACGTTCATCAAATCATCCTGAAGGCCGAACTACTTGCACGCCGCGGCATGGTAGAGAGTGCGCTGGGCCTGCTTACGGGCGCCCTGCTCCCACTGACCCCGGGCGAAGAAAACTACTTGAAGCTGGCAAACAGCTTCGAGGAGATCTCCCTGCCGCACATCAAAGATCTGAATGAACGCGGAGCCTATCCCCATGCTTACCAAATTGCCACAGAATTGCTCCGGCTGCGCCCCACATCAAAAGAAGCCCTTTTGCGCGCCATCCAACAGCAACGTGTGGCAGGCAAGAAGAAGGAATACCGCAATACGGTCATGCAGGCCTTCAACCTCTATCCCCAGGACGTGGATGTCCTGAAAGAATTCCTCCGTCTGAGAACTGAAGATGGGGAATATGACGCCACCCTGGCCTCTCTGCGCCGCGAACTCAGAGACTTGCCCGGAGACAGTACGCTGGTAAAACTACATTCAAGCACTACGGATATCGTGGCACTGAACCTCATCAAGGAGCGTAAGGCGCAAGAAGCCATCGCCCTCCTGGACACGGCACTCAACTACGACCTGATGAATCGCACGCTGCTCTACGACAAAGGCCTGGCCTACGAGCAGTTGCACCAATGGGACAGCGCCCACTATTATCTGCGCTATTACCAACCCTCCATGGACGAGCGACGCGATTTCATAAGTCGCTTGAATAGTCTGAAAAACAAAAGTTTCCGTAATACAATCAACGTAGAATATCTTCACACGCGCTTCGGGGACACCTATACCCGTCAGGGCCTTGCCACCATTGGTTATAGCCGCACATGGAAGCGCAACACACTGAGTACGACCCTCAATTATGCGGGACGAGACGGGCTACAAGGCAATACGGACCGCGACAACGAGCAGGGTGGCGGTATCGGACTGCAAGGTGTTGCACAATGGACTCATCAGACACGCAAACGATGGTCATGGACGCTGGGCGCAGGTGTCAGCAACAAATACTTTCCCCGCTTCCTCTTCCTGGGCCGTTTGGATTTTGACCTGAAACGGGATTGGACCATGGACGTTCATGCCAACTATCGCAACGTGAGCGCCAACGAGGCCGTTTACAAAGAGGAGGTAATGGACAATGGCGAAACGGCACAGGTCTTCAGTCATTGGAACACCCAATACAGACACCTTGTCAGCGTGGGTGCCGGCGCTACCAAGGACCTGGGTGAATTTGCGTTAGGCGGAAAGGCTGACGGTCTGTGGATGAACCAGAGCCTCTACTTCAACACAGCCTTCAACGCCAAATACTTCCCTCTCAACGAGAAGATAACCAACATCAATGTCGGCTTCAGCGTAGGTACGGCTCCCGAGAGTATCATTCTGAACACAGGTATGCCCGGCAGCCTGAGCCATATCAACAGCATGGTGAGCATTGGGGGAGCCCGCCTGCTTACCCCACGTCTCACGGTCAGTCTGCAAGGCAGCTGGTACACGTTCTATAACCAAACGAACATGAGCGTCGGAAACACGGACAACCTGGAACGCACAACAAACGTAAAATATAAAAATCTGTTCAACATCCATGGCACAATCAGCCTTCGCTTTTAAGTGTATCAATACATACGTCATCTTTGCCCTGATGCTGGGGGCCACAAGCCTTTGCTCGTGCAAAGCGACACCCATCGCCAATGCCTACAATATCCAGCCGGCTCAGGATAACGACCAAGAGGATATTACATGGGCCAAGTACATGTTCAATCACATGGAAAGCCGCATGCCAAACGGAGGCGTATTCAACAACGACAAAGAGGTGGCTCAAACCGGAAGTGCCCTCCCCGTCATTGTGGATTTGGACCCGTCCTCGAAAGATGACTACAGCCTGAAAATCAACAAAAGTTTCCTTTCGCTCAAAGCCAAAGACAGCAAGACACTGATGTGGCTTATCTATCAAACCATCGAAATGCTGTCGCAATCCAACACAGACATCAACAGCGAGGACCTCCCTCCCTCCCGTTTCCCGGCACAGGAAAGCGCAGAAGGAAACATGGCCTTTGAATACCGCGCCATTTATAGCCCCATGGGCATCAACCCGGACCTCACAGGACCGTTGGGCCTTGACAATATCAACACGGACTGGGCTGTGTGGGGACATAACTTCAAGACAATGGTGTCCCATAAAAAGGACGAGCATATCTACGCCCTGGTTAACGGCAAACGCGACGCCGAACAATTTTGTTTCGGATCAAACACCACGTTCAATACCGTTTCGCAATGGATTCAGGACAACTATGGTCATGAACTCAAACAGGACGCTATGGTACGTTTCTGCATCATGCCCAACGACAACGATATCGTTTGCCAGTGCCCCGAATGCCGCTCTTTGGGCAACACAGAGAAAAATGCCAGTCCGGCCGTATGTAGTCTGGTGAACAAGCTATGCAAGCGTTTCCCGAACTTCCAGTTCTTCACCAGCCACTATCGTACAACGGACTACCCCACAGATATCAAATTACCGGGAAACAGCGGTATCATACTCAGTGCCATTGACTTTCCCCTCTTCCCCAAACCGGAGGGAAAACGACAAACAGAGGAGTTTATCAGCAAGATCAGAGAAAGCCAAAACATTACCCCTCGCATCTATGTTTGGGACTACATGTGCAACTTTGACAACTACATGCTGCCCTTCCCTGTCGTTTCCGTCATGCAAAACCGCATCCAACTATATGCCAGCCAGGGTGTCAAGGGCATCATCCTGAACGGAAGCGGCGAAACGCATACACTATTGGATGACATCCAAACCAGTACCCTGGCTACCTTGCTGTACGACCCAAGCATTGACGAACGCACCGAACTATTGAAAATCAAGGAAGATTACTACAGGAAGTTCTATCCCAAGACGGCCCATATCCTGTTACCCTGGACCATCAGCGTTGAAACGCTTGTCATGAGCCAAAACACCCCCCTGGAAATCTATGGAGGCATAGACAACATGAGCCTCGTCGGACTGGACGTCAAGGAATTGCACAGCACTTTCAAGGAATTAGAACGGGCCAACAAGGAAACTGAGGGCGAGGAACGCAAACGCGTCAACCGAATCTTGGTGGCACTTAGCTTTACACAACTGGAACTGGAACGCTCCGGAAAAATGAAGCTGGACCCAGAGGAGCGACATCAAATGCTTCTCAATCTGTCAGAAGGAGCGGAAATCCCCGGCATGGAAGCCTACAACGAGGTGGGCGACAAGGTGCGCGATTATGCCAACTATCTTAAGAACAATAGTCTTGTCGCTGACGAAGAGCCTACCAACCTGCTCATAAACAAGAATCTGACTTCTAATGCCATCCCTCAGGAGTTCTGGCCACGTCTGACGGACGGCCGCTATGGCCTCCCCATGGATTGGCATGAGGCATGGGCAATCACCAATGAACCCAAAATGATTATCCAACTGCCCGCCACGAACCATGTGGGCGGAAAACTGCTGATCTCTTTCCTGAACAAAAGCAAATGGAGGCTCGGCCTGCCCGACTCTATCGAGCTGTGGCAGGATGGACGTCTGATTAACGAAACCTATGAGAACATCTCGCCCAGCGGGTCGGAAAGAACCATTTTCCAAATGAATACAAGCAAACTGCGTCCTGACTTGCCTACCCAATTACGCATAACAGGAGAAAACAAGAAGGCCATTGACGAGATAGAATGGAGGATTGCCGAATGAAAAAGATGCTTACAAAAACTTCGCTGCTGTTCGTAGCTATAATAGCCTTGTCCGCGTGCAACAAACGCAAAGTAGGCCCTACGGAGGTATCTGTAATAGACCCTGTGCGTCATTACTATCCCGTAGCCTTGGGCGACGTGCTCATGCTTCACTACGAATTGGAGAACGTGGGGAAAGAACCCTTGGTGATTACGGAGATACAACCCTCGTGCGGATGTGTCGTGGAGGATGGCGAGGACAAGCGACACGTCATCTTTCCCGGCAAGAAGAAACAGTTCCATTTTGGATTCTATAGCGGGCGCAACCTCGGTCATGTACGCCATACCATACGCATCTATGGCAATATCAAGCCCAATGGCATGCTACCTCTGGAATTTGAGGTGAATGTGGTTCCTCCCTCTTTGAACACACCCGACTACGAGGAGTTCTACCTGCAACGTATGCGTGAGCAAGAGATGACGGGACATGTCATCAACGAGGCCGTGAACGGCAACGCCCAGGAACGCGAGGGATATGTCGTAGACAACAAGCAACTGGAAAGATGGCAGAAACGGAATAAGATCCAAGACAACATGGATTCCTTCAATGTTTTTTAGCGAAGTATTCCCGGACTAAGCCATAAGCGACTGAGAGAGAAGCGGTCGAGTATCCACGCGAGACACAAACTGCCGTACACACTCAGCAGCGTTACGGCGGCCGCATGTAAGAGGCTGGTCGTGTCAAATGCGAACAGCGGAGACAGGTATTTCCCCACCATCGTAAAAATCGGATGGAACAAATATATAGGCAATGTATTGCGCCCCAAAAAGCAGAGATGGCGGAACAATACATTGTCTTTGTTTTGCTTGGCGTAAAGCCCGTTGAAAAAGAGGAAGAAACATACGGAGGCAAGTGCCAAGCGAAGATCCAACCACTCCCAATGCGCAGGATCAATCATCAACAGAAGCATCGGCAGCATGGCCCATACACTGCCAAAGCCCAAGGATGACAGACGCACCCCACTCTGCCGCAATGCTACGCCCATACCATAATAAACGGCATGACGAAGAGAAAGAATGGGAGTAAGCATGGCCAAAGCCAGAAGCAAAGAAAAGAAAACCAGAAAGCGGGGAAGCGGAGCACAAGCGGACAGACCTCTATATACTAAATAATAGACTGCTCCACACACCACCAAGGTATGCAGGAACCAATAAGGGCCGATACTGTCAATAAACACGACGCGCGTCAGTTCGCTCACACTGAGTTCATGCAGACCTCCTCTCACTGGCAGATACAAGGACAGCAAGGCAAACCCCAGGACCATCGTAATATAGGGCAAAAGAATACGCAGGAGGTAGCGGGCGAAATCCTTGGATTGCTTGTCCACATTGACAAGAGCTGCCGTAACAAACAAAAAGCAGGGCATCACCAGTGTGAGCAGTCCTTCCTTGGCCCAAGGATAATGTTCCGTAAAGCGGACGATATGACACAGTACGACAATAACTATCATCGCCATGCGAAGAAAATCAACGTGATTGAAAGGCAAAACCCTGGATGTGTTTCCCATAAAACCTGTGAGCAATTTTCCACGAAGATAGAGAAAAGCTATATAAGAACACTTTCTCCTTGCGATATTTTGAACATTTTTTCCGAATTTACCCAAAAAAAATTAAGATTTTTGCCTTACTTTGGTGTCCATTTTCTTTGTAACTTTGCAGTTCAAAACATTACAACAATTTTTAAGGTAAAAAGTATATGACAAAGAACACCAAATTCTTAGTGTTGGCAACACTGGTAAGCAGTACGCTCTTGGCCTCCTGTGGGAAAAAGCAGCAACGTACCATGCCTACCGCCACATTCAAGACCATTAAGGTAGAGACCCAAGACGTTACGCTCAGCAACAAGTACTCCGCAACCATTCGCGGACGCCAGGACATTGAGGTTTATCCCCAAGTGAGTGGCACACTACAGCAACTGTGCGTTACCGAGGGACAACACGTAAGCAAGGGCCAGACGCTATTTGTCATTGACCAAGTACCCTACAAGGCTGCGCTAAACACCGCCAAGGCCAGTCTGGAAGCCGCCAAGGCACAAGAGGCAACGGCCAAACTGAACTATGAAAGTCGCAAAAGCCTTTTCGAGCAGAAAGTAATCAGCGATTTTGACTTACAGACCGCTCAGAACGCATTCCTCACGGCCAAGGCTCAGGTGGCACAGGCTACCGCCCAAGTGGTGAATGCGCAGAACAGCCTAAGCTATACCATCGTCAAAAGCCCCGCCAACGGTGTTGTCGGCACCCTGCCTTTCCGTCAGGGCGCACTCGTGGGCCCCACCATTCCCCAACCCTTGACCACTGTGAGCGACAACAGCCAGATGTACGTTTATTTCAGCATCAGCGAAGGCCAGCTCTTGCAGCTGACACGCAACAACGGTTCCACGAAGGCAGCCATCGAGGCTATTCCCGCCGTTCAGCTGATTCTTGTCGACGGCAGTCAATACGAGAGTGCGGGCAAGGTAGAGAGTGCCAGCGGAGTGGTAGACACACGTACAGGCAGCGTTCAGTTGCGCGCCGTCTTCGACAACGCCAAGGGTCTGCTGCACAGTGGCAGTACAGGCAACGTTATCGTTCCCACGAACTACAAGAATCAGATCGTGGTGCCCACCGCTGCCACCGTACAGTTGCAGGACAAGTACCGCGTATATGTAGTCAACAAGGAAGGCATCGCCGAAGAACGCATTGTTACCCTCAATCCTCAGAGCAACGGCAAGCAAAGCATCGTTACCAGCGGACTGAAGGTGGGCGAGGAGATTGTGAGCGAGGGTGCCGGTATGGTAAAAAGCGGACAAAAGGTAAAATAAACCTTGCGTAAGCAACAAAGAACAAGGTAAGAAGACATTTTTATGAAAGGAAATATATTTATCAAGCGTCCCGTGATGGCCATGTCCGTGGCCATCGCCGTAATGCTGGTAGGTCTGATCAGCTATTTCAGCCTGCCCGTTGAATCCTATCCAGACATCGCGCCACCAACGGTTACGGTGAGTGCCTACTATACGGGTGCCAGTGCTGATGCCGTGATGAAATCCGTCATCCAACCGCTGGAGGAAAGCATCAACGGTGTGGAGAACATGATCTACATGACTTCCAGTGCCACTAACTCCGGATCGGGTACCATCAGCATTTATTTCCGTCAGGGCACAGACCCCGACATGGCTGCGGTAAACGTACAGAACCGTGTAAGCCAAGCCCAAGGCCTGTTGCCACAAGAGGTAACACGCATCGGCGTAACAACCACGAAGCGACAGACCTCTTTCCTGCAGATTAACGCCCTGGCAAGCAACAAGGAAGAGTACGACCAGGACTTCATCTCGAACTACGTAGACATCAACATCATGCCTCAGCTCAAGCGCGTGGAAGGTGTTGGCGATGTAATGGTTCTTGGCGGCACATACAGCTTGCGCATCTGGATGAAGCCGGACGTGATGGCCCAATACCGTATCGTCCCCAGCGACATCACCTATGCCCTGTCAGAGCAGAACCTGGAAGCGCCTGCCGGCCAGTTGGGCGAGAAACCACTGCGTGACGGCCTTGGGGAAGACGTAGACAATGTATTCCAATACACCCTGAAATATACGGGGCGTTTGAAGAAGGTTGAGGATTTCGAGAATATCGTAATCCGCGCCAATGCCGATGGCACCACGCTACGCCTGAAAGACGTGGCAGATGTTGACCTGGGAGCCGTAAGCTATGCCTTTGACGGCAAGATGAACGGTAAACCGGCCACGACTTTCATGTGCTTCCAGCTGGCCGGCGCCAACGCGAAGGAGACCAACGACCGCGTTACGGCCAAGTTGAAGGAACTGGAGAAAGACCTGCCCGAAGGCTTGGAGTTTGTGAACATGATGAGTTCTAACGACTTCCTGCTGGCCTCTATCGCCAACGTTGAGGAAACGCTGATTGTAGCCATCCTGTTGGTGGTGCTCGTTGTCTATTTCTTCTTGCAGGACTTCAAGGCAACCATCATTCCCTCTATCTCCATCATCATTTCCTTGGTGGGCACCTTTGCCTGCCTGAGCCTGGCAGGCTTCTCGCTGAACCTGCTGACGCTCTTTGCCTTAGTGCTGGCCATCGGTACGGTGGTTGACGATGCCATCGTGGTGGTTGAGGCCGTACAAGCCAAGTTCGATGCCGGCTACAAAAGCCCTTACGAAGCCACACGGGATGCGATGAGCGATGTAACGATGGCCGTAATATCCACAACACTTGTCTTCATGGCCGTGTTTATCCCTGTCAGTTTCATGGGCGGTACCAGCGGTGTGTTCTACACCCAGTTCGGCATCACGCTGGCTACCTCGGTAGGACTATCCGCAGTCAGCGCCCTTGTGGTTTGTCCCGCACTGTGCGCCATGATGATGCGCCCCGCCAGTGGTGATCGTCGTAGGGGCTTCTTCGGCAATCTGAACCACTACACCAAGATTGCCTATCAGGCCACATACACTGCCATGCTGGGAAAATACATCAACATGCTACGCCGCTTCGTTGGCCGCAAAAAACGCTATGCGGTAAGCTTCGGCGCACTGGCCCTTGCCGTGCTGGGTCTGTTGTTCTTTGCCAACAACCTGCCTGGCGGCTTGGTTCCCCAGGAAGACCAGGGCGTAGCAATGATGAACATCAGCGGCGTTCCCGGCAACAACCTTAGCAGCACGAAGGCAATTCTGGACAAGGCAGAGGCCATCGTGGAGGAAATTCCAGAGGTAGAGACCTACAGTGCGGTTGCAGGCTACGGTTTTATGTCGGGTCAGGGAACCAGCTACGGCATGATGATTCTGAAATTGAAGCCCTGGGGCGAACGCCTGAACAGTTGGAATCCCATTGACAACTTCCTTTCAAGCAGCACCATGATTGCCAACGCGAAATTGAACGCTCGCCTGATGCCGGAGATTCCCGAAGCCCAATGCTTTGTTTTCGAGCCTGGTATGATTCCCGGTTACGGAATGGGTTCCATCGAATTGCAGTTGCAGGACAAGACAGGTTCCGCTGACAAAGAAACCTTCTACAATTATACGATGCAGTTCATTCAGAAACTGAACGAACGCGAGGAGGTTGCACGCGCCATGACCACCTACGCCCGCAACTTCCCCCAGTTTGACGTCAAGGTAGACGCTGCGCAATGCAAACGTGCAGGCATCAGCCCCGCCGACGTATTGAGCGCATTGGGCAGCTACTGCGGTGGTGCCTACGTAAGCAATTTCAACGAGTTCTCCAAGGTGTACCGCGTGATGTTGCAGGCTGCTCCCAACTATCGTATGAGCGAGGACGACCTGAGCAATATGTTCGTCCGTAACGGCACAGAGATGGCTCCCTTGAGCCAGTTTGTGAAACTGACCCGCACCGAGGGTCCCGAGACCGACAGCCGCTTCAACCTCTTCAGTTCCATTGCCGTGAACGTGGTCGCTGCCGCTGGTGTTTCCAACACAGAGGTAATGCAGGCCATCGCGGAGGTGAAAGAGCAGGTGTTCCCCGAAGGTTACAGCTATGAGTACGGCGGCATGTCGCGCGAGGAGGCGGCCACCATCGGCTCTATGGACACCTACCTCATCTACGCCGTCAGCACCCTGCTGGTGTTCCTTATCCTGAGCTGTCTGTACGAGAGCTTCCTCGTTCCCTGGGCCGTAATCTTCAGCGTGCCCGCCGGTCTGATGGGTTCATTCGGTTTCGCATGGCTATGGAACCAGGGCTACAGCGTGCTTCCTTTCATATTCAAGGCTCAAATCGAGAATAACATCTATCTCCAGACAGCCGTCATCATGCTCATCGGACTGCTGGCCAAGACCGCCATTCTGATTACAGAATTCGCATTGGAACGCCGTCGCAAGGGCATGGGAATCGTAGAGGCAGCCTACGCTGCCGCCGAGGCACGTTTCCGTCCTATCCTGATGACGGTACTGACCATGATCTTCGGTATGATTCCCCTTGTGTTCGCCAGCGGCGCCGGTGCCAACGGCAACCGTACCATCGGCATTAGCGTAATCGGAGGAATGGTCGTAGGCACATTGGCCATCCTCGTTACCGTGCCCTTGTTCTTCATCATCTTCGAGTACTTGCAAGAGCGTATCCGCCCGGCCATGGTGGAAGAAGCCGACCTGCAATTCCTCAAAGAACGCGAGAGAAGCCAAAAGCAAAAGGCAGAGCATACTCATACAGAGAATTAAAAGAAAGACTTACGAAAATGACAAAGAATATCATAGCCTTGGCCGCTGCAGCACTCATGACGAGTAGCTGCGGCGTGCTGAAAAACTACGAGCGTCCCACCGACATTCAAACAGCAGGCATTTATGGCGACGCTCAGAGTGGCGACTCATTGGGTCTGGGCGATCTGCCCTGGCGTACCATTTTCACCGACCCTCAGTTACAAGGGCTGATCGAAAAAGCACTGGCCCAGAACACGAATATGGTTAACGCCGACCTCCAGCTACAGCAGGTGGAATATGCGCTGAAAGCATCCAAGCTGGCCTTCGTTCCCAGTATTTATTTCAGCCCCCAAGGAAGCATCTCCAAGATGTACGACCCCTATGACCGCAGCCAGTACAATGCCCTGACCGACGGCAATAACAAAAGCTACAGCCTGCCTGTCAGCCTGGGCTGGCAGAACGTCAACTTCCTGCAACTGCGCAACGCCAAGAAGAGTGCCGAAGTCAACCTCGAGCAGATGCACAATGCCAAACAGGCCATCCAAGCAAAACTTGTGGCCAGCGTGGCCCAACTCTACTATAACCTGTGTATGCTGGATGAACAGCTGGCCATCATGCAGGCCACACAAGAGAACTGGGGCACCTATCTTGACATGCAACGTAAACTGATGGATGCGGGACAGTCCAACAAAGCAGCAGTGGCCAGCATCGAGGCTACCTACCACAGCATCAGCTCCAGCGTGGTTACGCTTGAGAACAACATCCGCATCATGCAGAACAGCCTGAGCACCCTGATGGGTGAAAGCGCACAGACCTACGGACGCTCTTCGCTTGCCACCTTTCAGGCTCCCGGCCTGATAGAGACGGGATTGCCCATAACCATCCTCAAACGCCGTCCTGATGTTCGTCAGGCGGAGCTGACCTTGGCCAATTCCTTCTATGACATGAACAAGGCCAAAGCCGCATTCTGGCCCTCGCTGAACCTGAGCGCCAACGGACAATTCACCAACTCCCTTGGCTCTGCCATTATCAATCCCGGCATGATGATAGGTTCGGCCATCGCCGGCCTGACACAGCCCATCTTTGCTAACGGACGTATTCGCGCCCAGTACAAAATCAGCAAAGCGCAGCTGGAAATCGACGCAAACAATTTCCAGCAGGCGGTGATTGCGGCCGGCAACGAGGTCAACACAGCCATGCTGGAACTCAAGAATGCAGAGACCAAACGTGAGCTGATCGGCAAACAGGTGGAGAGCCTTCAAACCGCTCTTGATGCCACAAAGCTGCTCTACGCCCATTCCAGCGCCAACTACCTGAATGTGATCACTGCACAGAACTCCCTACTCTCGGCTCAGATGGATTACATCAGCAACCGCATGAGCGCCATTCAGGCGACCATCAGTCTCTATCAGGCTTTAGGAGGCGGAACGGAGTAAGACAACGAAACGGAGCCACAAAAAAACAAGCGGATAGTTTTGGAAAAACATATATATAAAAAATAAAAAACAAGCCGTTGATCTGACCGTTTCTTCTATATGTTTTTTGGAGGGTATCCACAGGCTTGTAAATGAACCGATAAACAAATCGGCGCGCAAAACACAATTCCGTGTTTTGCGCGCCGATTTGTTGTAATGCCTAAAATGTCAAGGGCGAACAGTTAGAAAGGCAGGTCGCCGTTATCGTCCTGAGAAGCGGGAGGGAAGGCGGCCGGAGATGCAGGCGCCTGCTGAGGAGCACCGGCAAAAGGCGCGGCATTAAAAGGAGCCTGAACAGGAGGAACCGGAACACCGGCAGGAGGAACGGCACCTACGTTGCGGTCAACGGCAAAGGCACGGATACTGTTGAACCAGCGTCCGTTGTATTCGTGGGCGTCAATGTCAAACTTCACTGTCAGCATCTCGCCGGCCTGGATATTCATCGTCTGAATGCGGTCTGTGCCGAACACCTCAAAAACCATTTTCTTGGGATATTGCTCTACGGTCTCCAAGACATAGGAGGCAACTCTCCATTCGTTGCCCGTGCGGGATGATGTGCCACTACGCTCTTCAAGCACACTGATAATCTTACCTGTAATTTCCATGTCGTAAATCTTAAACTTTATCAAATTCCAAGCAAAGATACAACTAAACTTTGTGGAAATCCCAACTTTCATTTTTTTTTTTTGTCCGTTCGGTAAGATTTACTTATTTTTGTTGTTAAATTAGTCTCAAAGTCAGAAAACGAACGAATAAAATCTACCAATATGAAGTTTACAATTTCGAGTACGGCGCTCTACGCCAAACTGACAGCCGCCAGCAAAGTGCTTGCCGCCAAAAATTCTATGCCAATCCTGGAATGTTTCCTGCTGGACATCAAGAACGGCAACGTGGAAATCACGGCAAGCGACGGCGAAAAATATTTCATTACTCGCATCCCCTTGGTGGACAGCGACAACAACGCCAAACTTTGCATCAATGCCAAGCAACTGATGGACAGTATGAAGGAGTTGGCAGAACAGCCTGTAACCCTGGAGTACAACCCCGAGAACTACGACGTGCGCGTACAGCACCAGAGCGGTGAATTTCATGTCATCGCCTACGATGCCGCCACCTACCCCGTCCAGCAACCCCTCTCAAACGAAACCACAGAGTTGAACCTCAAGGGCGAGACGATGCTGAACGGTATCAACGACTGCCTTTTTGCCACTGCCAACGAGGAGGTGCGCATGGTGATGACCGGTGTGTTCATGGACGTGCAGCCCGACCACGTGGTCTTTGCCGGTACCGACGGCCGCAAGCTGGTGCGCTACATCAACCGCGACGTGCAGACCGGGCAGGCCACCGGCGTCATCCTGCCCAAGAAAGTAAGCATGATTCTGCGTAACGTGTTGCAGAAGGATGACGAGCTCAAGGTACGCTTCGACGCAGAGCGCGCGCTGATCCAAACCGCCGCGTTCGAGTTCTCCTTCCGCTTGATTGAAGGCAGATACCCCAATTACAACAGTGTGATTCCTGCAAACAACCCCTTCCAGGCAACCGTTGACCGCGCCACGCTGCTGAGTGCCCTGAAGCGCGTAAGCGTATTCTGCAACCAAAGCAGCGGTCTGATGAAACTGCACTTGGAAAACAACAACATGACCCTTTCAGGTCAGGACAACGACTACGTTACCAGCGTTCAGGAGAACCTGATCTGCGAGTACAACGAGATGCCCACAAGCATTGGCTTCAGCTGTCATCTGATGATTGACATCGTAAGCGTAATGGACTGCGAGCGCGTAACCATCCAACTGGGCGACCCCAGCCGTCCCGGTGTAATCGTACCCGCAGAGCAGAAGGAAAACGAAGAGCTCCTCATGCTGCTCATGCCCATGATGCTTAACGACTAATTCAATAACCCCGAAGAACCGTGTTCCCGAACCTCGACCGACCGCTGATTATCTTCGACCTGGAAACCACCGGGTTGAACCTCGTCTACGCACGTATCATTCAGCTTTCATACATCAAAGTATTGCCCGACGGCACAGAAACCCGCGGCAACCATTTCATCAACCCTCAGATGAGTATTCCTCAGGAAGTGGTTGAGCTGACCCACATCACCGACGACATGGTAAAAGACGCACCTACCTTTCAGGACCTGGCTCCAGGCTTGGTGGAGGTGTTCCAAGGTTGCGACTTTGTGGGCTACAACAGCAATTACTTCGACATTCCCCTTTTACGCGAGGAATTCCTGCGTACGGGCATCGACTTTGATTTCCGCTCGGCGCGCCTGATAGATGCCTGCACCATCTTCAAACAGATGGAGAAGCGCAACCTTGCCGCCGCCTATAAGTTCTATTGCGGACGCAAGATGGAGGAAGACTTCCAGGCCCATCTGGCCGACCAAGACACAGAGGCCACTTGGGCCGTGCTGAAGGGTCAGCTGGATATGTATGCCCCGGGAAAGCAGGAAGAGCCGGACAGACAACTGGAGAACAATATGGACGCGTTGGCGGCAGTCAGCCTCACGGCACGTAACGTGGATTTCGCGGGACGGCTGGTGTACAACGACAACGGCGAGGAAGTAATCAACTTTGGCAAATACAAGGGTCGCTTGGCCAAGGACGTATTGCCCTACGATCCGGGCTACGTCAGCTGGGTGCTACAGGGCGACTTTACCCGCGACACCAAACAATGGTTCCAGACCCTCAGAATGCGTTATGGCACTCAAAGGTAAAAAAATTGTCCTGGGCATCACGGGCAGCATTGCCGCCTACAAGGCCTGTCAGATTATCCGCCTGCTGATAAAGCAAGGGGCAGAGGTGCAGGTGGTTATCACCCCTGCCGGCAAGGAGTTCATCACGCCCATCACCTTGAGCGCACTGAGCAGCAAACCCGTTATCAGTGACTTCTTTGCCCAGCGCGACGGCACCTGGCATAGCCACGTAGCCCTGGGCCTGTGGGCCGACGCAATGATTGTCGCGCCTGCCACGGCCAGCACCATCGGCAAGATGGCCCACGGCATTGCCGACAACATGCTCATCACCACCTATCTGAGCATGAAGGCTCCCGTGTTTGTTGCGCCTGCCATGGATTTGGACATGTATGCCCATGCCAGCACGCAGGAGAACTTAAACACCTTGCGCCAGCGTGGCGTGCACGTCATCGAACCGGGTACAGGCTTTTTGGCGAGTCATCTCGAAGGCAAAGGCCGCATGGAGGAACCCGAGGCAATCGTATGCGAACTGGAAGATTTCTTCACGCCCAAAGACCTTTTGGGCAAGCGACTCATGATTACCGCCGGCCCCACTTACGAACGCATTGACCCCGTGCGCTTCATCGGCAACTACAGCAGTGGGAAGATGGGCGTTGCCTTGGCCTTAGAGTGTGCGCGTCGCGGCGCGCAAGTGGAACTTATATGCGGTCCCACACCGCTTAAGACCGACCACCAACGCATCCGCCGCACGGACGTACAGAGCGCTGCACAAATGGCCCAGGAAGCACAGACACTGTTCCCCAGTAGCGATGCCGCTATCCTGTGTGCCGCCGTGGCTGATTTCACGCCATCACAGGTGGCCGGCCAGAAAATCAAACGGGAGAAAGACGACCTCGTGATTCAGTTGAAGCCCACGACAGACATTGCCGCCACCCTGGGCAAGGCGAAGAAAGCGGACCAACTGCTTGTTGGTTTCGCTCTTGAGACCAACGACGAGGTGCAAAATGCCCAAGGCAAACTACAACGCAAGAACCTTGACTTCATCGTCCTGAACTCACTGCGCGACGAGGGTGCGGGCTTTCAAACGGATACGAACAAAATCAGCATCATCTCCGCCGAGGGTAAAAAGGATTACGAACTCAAAGCCAAGACGGAAGTAGCCACCGACATTATTAACGAACTGGTAAACAAACTGCAATGAAACGCATCCTTCTGCTCTTCATCTCTTTGCTTTCGCTTTCAGCCCTGCATGCGCAAGAGCTGAACGCAAAGGTAGTGGTGAATACCGCGAAGATTTCGAACACGAAAAAGGAGGTCTTCGACGCACTGAAGGAGAAGATGGAGGCTTTTCTCAACGAACGGCGGTGGACGCAACTGGAAGTGAAAGAGGTGGAGCGCATCTCGATGAACATGAACCTGACGGTGAACAAATGGGACGAAGGCCAGAACCTGATGGAATGCACCATGATGTTATCCAGCAGCCGTCCCGTCTATGGTTCCTCGTACAGCACTACATTATATAATGTAAATGACGCGGATTTCAACTTCAACTTCCAGACCACCGACCAGCTGACATGGAATCCGGACAACATCGATAACAACCTGACAGCCCTTCTGGCATATTATGCCTACATAATCCTTGGTTACGACATGGACAGCATGTCGCCCATGGGCGGCACAGCCTATCTGCAACAAGCCGAAGACATCGTAACCAAAGCCCAGAATCTGGGATTCACGGGATGGCAGTCGTTCAACGACCCCAAGAACCGTTTTGGGCTGTTGAACGATTACATGGACGGATCGATGGAAGGCTACCGCCAACTCATCTATCAATATCACCGCAAGGGCCTTGACCAAATGAGTACCAATGTGGAGAGCGGACGGCAAGCCATCAGCCAAGCGTTAGAACTATTGGACCAGGTAAGGCACGCAAGGGCCATGAGCCAACTGCCTATCCTCTTCTGTGAAACCAAACGCGACGAACTGATAAATATCTACCAAGGCAAGGACACACGCGAAGTGCGTAACCGAATTTACGACATACTCTTTGGTATAAACCCAAGCATGAGCGAGCATTGGGACAAAATCAAGAATTGAATGATTACACACCTTCATATCGAAAACTACGCCCTCATCGAGCATCTCGACCTTGACCTCGCTGAGGGTTTCTCAGTAATAACGGGCGAAACGGGTGCCGGCAAATCTATCCTCCTGGGAGCACTTGGACTGCTCTTAGGCAAACGCGCCGATAGCCGCAGCCTGAAAGCCGGGGCACAAAAGTGTATTCTGGAGGCGGATTTCCACATCCGCAACCCACGCCTCCAACAACTCTTCGACGAGGCCGAACTGGACTTCGACGGATCAAACATACTGGTGCGTCGCGAACTGACCGCCAGTGGCAAGTCGCGTGCCTTCGTCAATGACACGCCTGTTCCCCTGACATTCCTAAGCGAACTGGGCAATTACCTCATCGACATCCATTCGCAACATCAAAACCTCTTGCTCAACCGCGAGGATTTCCAGCTCAGCGTGCTGGACGTTGTTGCTGACAACAGCATGCTATTGGCACAGTACCAGACGCAGTTTCATGTATGGAAAGCCGCCACACAGGAACTCAGGCGCGAACAAGAGGAACTGGCACGCCAACAAGACGACCAGGATTATCTTCAGTTCCAATTCGCCAAACTTCAGGAAGCCAAACTGCGCGAGGGAGAACAAGAGGAATTGGAACAAGAACAGCGCACCTTGGAACATGCAGAGGACATACGGAATACCCTCTATCAAAGCGCGACAACGCTGAACGATGATGACCGTGGAGCCATTCTATTGGTGCGGCAGGCCGCACGACAGATAAATAACATTACCGGCGTTTTCCCCCCGGCACAAGAATTTTCAGAAAGACTGGAGAGCTGCTATCTGGAACTCAAGGACCTGGGTGAAAGCATTGAAGACGCTTTGAGCGACATTGACATCCAACCGGGACGTTTGGAATGGGTGAACGACCGACTGAGCGAAATTTACGCTCTGCAACAAAAGCATCATGTGGAAACTGTTGCCGAACTGCTCCGGTTGCAAAGGGAGATGGGGCGTAAGTTGGATGCCATCGAGAACCGCGACGAAACCCTGCGCCAACTCAGACAGGCCGTGGACGACGCACACAAGAAACTGACGGCATTAGGTGAGCAACTCCGCCAGAAGCGCACGGAAAGCGCGCAGACCCTTGAACGTCAAATGAAGGAGCATCTGCAGGCCTTGGGCATGCCCAAGGTGCGATTTGCCGTGGACATCCAACCCACAACCGCTTGCGAGGCACATGGCATGGACAAGGTGCAGTTCCTTTTCAGCGCCAACCAGGGTACGCCCTTGCAGAACATCGCCCAAATTGCCAGCGGCGGTGAGATTGCCCGTGTCATGCTTACCATCAAAGCTATCTTGGCACAGAAAACCGAGATGCCCACCATTATCTTTGACGAAATTGATACAGGTGTCAGCGGCAGCATAGCCGAGCGCATGGCTCAAATGATGCGTCAGATGACGGCAGCCGAGAACAGACAGGTAATCAGCATTACCCATCTGCCACAGATTGCCGCCTTGGGCAACCATCATTTCCGCGTCTACAAGGAAGATGCGGGCGACACCACCCTCAGCCACATTGCGCCACTCAACGAAGCGGAGCGCGAAGAGGCCATCGCTCACATGCTTTCCGGTACCAATCTGACCGAGGCTGCCATGAACAACGCCCGTGAACTGCTTGCCAATGGCAAGCGATAAAGACTTATGCCTATGAAAAAGATATTCCTCCTCAGCGGTGTGCTGTCCCTCTGTCTAACTGTTGTCGCACAACCCAAATGGGCCAAAAAGACAGAAAAGGCGATGGCCACTCTCCACGCTATCCAGCAACAGGGAGATACAATCTCTGCACCAACCTTCTATATCGACGAACAAGGCACGGCCTTCTGTGCCTTGCATCCCTTGCAAAACGCTCGCCAAGCATGGATTCAGGGCAATGACGGCAAAACACGTCTTGTCTCTCGTATCCAAGGCTTCGATGCCACTTACAACATAGCACGTGTCAGCACTTCAGGCAAGGGGAAGACCAGTTTCCTGCCACTCGCAACCCAGAAGTTGACAAAAGGAGAAACGGTTTATCTTGCCCCCAAAGGAATGGAGGATAAAATTGTTGAGCAGGAGAAGGCCAACGAATATGCTTATTACACCCTCTCGCGGACGGCAGATGCCGCTTTGGCCGGTTATCCCTTGATGTCCGCAGAAGGACAAGTGGCAGGTATCCTGCAAACACCTATCCAAGCTCATGGAGCGCCTTTCTTTGCCCTTGATGTGCAGTTACCCCAAAGCCTGAAAATAACAGCCATAGATGCCAACGCCAGCTGTTTGCGTAACTGCCACCTCCTGAAACAACTGCCCACGGACGAGAGCCAAGCCCGCTCCTTCCTCTATTTAGCCCATGCGCCCGCTGAGATCCTCGCCGCCTATGCCGAGGATTTCATCAGACAGTTTCCCACTTCTCCCACAGGATATATCCAGTCAGCCAAGACTAGTATTGCCCAAAAGGATTACACAAAGGCAACACAAACCTTTAATGAGGCTCTGAAAAGCAAAGCAAGCCCAAATGACGAGATTTACTTTTCCCGTGCTGAAGCCATTTATAACTATGTATTAACCGGCGATACACTTCAAAAAGACTGGAATCTTCAGCATGCCCGGCAAGATATTGAACAGGCGATAGCAATCAATCCCCTACCCCTCTATACCCACCTGTTGGCCCGCATTCAATTCAGCCAGCAGGACTATGCCTCGGCGCGTAACAATTTCATCCGGCTGACAGAGACAAACATGCGCGAACCCAACCTCTTTCTCTTTGCCGCACAGTGTATGGAACGAGAAGGACAAGCCGACAGTCTTATCCTATCCCTAAACGATAGTGCCGTAGCATGCTTCACACGTCCCTACACCGCCGAGGCCGCCAATGCTCTTTGGCTGCGCAGCGTACGTCTCAGACAAATGGGGAAATACCGTGATGCCGTTCGCGATATGAATGATTACGAACACCTGATGCGAGGCCGACTCAGCGACGAATTCTATTACCAGCGCTTTCAAGCCGAATTTGCGGGCCGAATGTTTGCCCAGGCCTTGGAAGACATCAACAAGGCTATTGAGCTGAAACCCGATGCGCCCCTTTTTCATGCGCAGCAAGCGGCCTTGCTATATCGCACCAACCAAACGGACCAAGCCATTGCCTCGTGCAAGAGAACTGTTCAACTGGATGCACAATTTGCAGATGCCTATCGCATCTGGGGTATCTGCCTGCGCGACAAGGGAGAAATCGTCCAAGCACGCGAGCAACTGAAAAAGGCAGTTGAACTGGGCGATACCATGGCTCAGGGCATTTTGGATGCAATGAAATAGCTGTAAATACGACTATCGCAACAGGAAATCCACCAAGAAATAGGTAATCAAGGCAGCCATCCACCCTAACGCCACCTTAAAAGTAATATGGCGCATATACCAGGACAGGTTGACATCCTCGGCCTTCATGAGAGCGTAGCCCGTAACATTACCGATGGGCAACAAACAACCACCCAAACAGCCGGAAAGCATAATCAAATGCCAATACTGGCCATTCTGCATAAATAGCTGCTGATAGGCCGACGCATTAGCACTATAGGGCAGAATATCGTAGATGTTAACCGCAGAGAAAACCAGACAGATATTGTCCATCACTGCGGAAACAAGACCCACGAATATCGAGAACACATATACGTCGTGGATATGCCGGTCAATCCATTGCCCTACGACCTGCATCGCACCGATTTCGCGCAACACACTGACGGCCAAGGTTACGCCAATGAAATACATAATCACTTGGAAAACCTCGCTACGCAGGCGACGATTCGTTCCCGGCAGCATCATGGGTGCCTCGGACTGAATCTTGCGGTGGTTGAAAATTCCATTCAAAAGCCACAGCACAGCCAAGACACACAAGGCACCCAAGAAAGGAGGCAAGAGCGTAATACGATGAAACGAGGGTACAAACCACAAACCGCCCACACCAATGACAAACAGGGTGATGCGCTGCCACAGGGGCATATCGCTTTCCTCTGCCCGGTAAACGCCATAGCGCGTGCGTACCAGATCCAAATGAGCAGGCAGAGAATTACGGATAAGCAGCACGGGAACAACCGTGCCCACCAAGGCCGGCAACGCCATCGCCGCAGAGAAATTGGTAGGTGTTACGGCATTACGCGTCCATAGTATCAGACTAGTAACATCACCTATAACCGTAAGGCATCCGCCCATGCAGGAGGCAATAACCACAGCAACACCCACATAGCGTCGCTGCATATCGTTCTGCAACAAATTACGCATCACGCCCAACATCAGCACAACGACCGCCAAGTTATAAAAATTAGCGGAAAGCAAGAAGGTTATGGCAACGAAGCCCCAGAGAATCCGGTTCGTGCTGCGCGCTCTGACAATATCCGTAATGAAATTAAAGCAACCGTTGTTGTTCAGCACATCCACAATACTCATCGTTGTCAGAAGATAGAGTACGATACTGCTGATATACTCCGCATAAACAACAAAAATATTGTCAGCAATGAATTTCTTTGCCAGAGCGGCGGAATAGGCACGACCCGCAAGGAAATCCGTAAATTCCCCCGCATGCATGCGGTAGACAAAATCTCCTCCCATGCAAAGATAGAGAATCCATACCACAACACCAACCAGAATGGCAACTGTTGTTTTGTTTATCTTCGTGAAATGCTCGCTGGCGATAAGGCCATACGATAGCAGGATAAGGACAACGATGGCTACGGTCATAATGCTACTTCGGTTTTTCTCCCTTTAATTATAGTCTACAAAATAAACGATAATTTATTTGTTGAGCAAAAAAAGTGGCAAAAAAGTTTGCATGTACTGGAAATATCCTTAATTTTGCAAAAAATAAAAGAAGATGATTATTTCAATGAACCGTGCATATTGGTGGCAGCGCTCAGAATACTACATATTCGTGAGTGGATGCGTCATTGCCAAATAGCAAGGTTCTTTTGAAAATAGAACTGTCCAAACGGTCCTTCGTAACTCACGAAGGACCGTTTTTGCGTATCCAAGAATCAACCTAACAAAGATAACAGATGACTTACCACATTGACGAAAATGGCTACTACGGCGAATTCGGAGGTTCCTATATCCCCGAAATCCTGTACAAAACAGTAGAAGATCTGAAAAGCCAATACCGCAAGATTATCGAAAGCGAACATTTCCAACAAGAGTACCACAGTATGTTGCGCGACTATGTGGGTCGCCCAAGCCCTCTCTATCATGCTCGTCGATTGAGTGAAAAATATGGCTGCAAACTCTATCTAAAACGTGAGGACCTGAACCATACCGGAGCACACAAGATCAATAATGCGATCGGGCAGATACTCTTGGCCAAGCGCATGGGCAAGACACGTATCATCGCAGAAACGGGTGCCGGACAGCACGGCGTAGCAACGGCTACGGTTTGCGCCTTGATGAACATGCCCTGCCGCGTTTATATGGGTGCGCTGGACGTGGAGCGACAGCATGTCAACGTAGAACGCATGCGTATGTTGGGCGCTGAGGTATATCCTGTTCAAAGCGGAAACAAGACATTGAAGGATGCCACCAACGAAGCCATACGCGACTGGTGTTGCCATCCGTCGGACACCTTCTATATAATCGGCAGTACGGTTGGCCCTCATCCCTACCCCGACATCGTTGCCCGTCTCCAAAGTGTTATTTCCGCAGAGATCAAAGAACAGCTTATGGATAAAGAAGGACGCAATTATCCCGACTATCTGATTGCCTGTGTCGGTGGAGGTTCTAACGCTGCGGGCACTATCTATCATTATCTGGATGACGAACGCGTACGCTTGGTGTTGGGCGAAGCCGGCGGTCTCGGAACAGATAGCAGTCAAACGGCTGCATCCATGCAAGTGGGAAGCACAGGCATCCTACACGGCAGCAAAATACGCGTCATGCAGACAGAGGACGGGCAGATTGTCGAGCCTTATTCCATATCCGCCGGTCTGGACTACCCCGGCACCGGCCCGATACATTGCAACCTACATGCCAAGGGACGTGCCACGGTGCTTAGCATCAATGACAGCGAAGCCCTGCAAGCAGCCTTCGAACTTACACGATTGGAAGGCATCATACCCGCCTTGGAAAGCAGCCACGCCCTGGCCATCCTGCCCAAAATGAAGTTCAAGGCAGATGACGTGGTTGTGCTTACCGTAAGCGGACGCGGAGACAAAGACCTGGACACCTACCTAAACCACAAGAACGATATCAACTATGCAAGTATTTGAATTTACCGCCAAAGGCAAGACCATCCTTGCCGATTTGCTAACGCCCGTAAGCATCTACCTGAAGGTACGTGATGCCTATCCCCAAAGTGTTCTGATGGAGAGTTCAGACTACCATGGTGGCGAGAACGCCAAAAGCTACATCGCCCTGCATCCCATCGCAAGCGTAAGTATCAGTCATGGAATCGGGCAGATGCTGCTGCCGGATGGCACTGTTGAGGCACATCCCATCACAAAGCAATATGCCGCCGCCGACCTTATAAATGATTTCCTTGAACACTTTCATGTGGAAGGCGAGCACAAGGACTGCTGCGGACTTTACGGCTACACGTCTTTCAATGCCGTCCGATACTTCGAAGACATTCCCGTCAAAGACGAAACGCTGGCCCGAAACGACGCACCCGACCTATATTACATACTTTACAAGGACATCATCGTCTTTGACCACTATCGCAACCAGCTGACTCTTGTCGAGATGCTGCAAGAAGGCGAAAAAGATGACTTGGATATCCTTGAACGCGACATCAATCAAAAGAACGCACACACCTATGACTTTCATGCTGTCGGTCCATGCACCAGCACGCTGACAGACGACGAACACCGGGAGAACATCCGTCGTGGTATCCGCCATTGTCTGCGCGGCGATGTCTTCCAGATAGTGCTTTCGCGCCGATTCATCCAACGCTATACAGGCGACGATTTCAAGTTGTACCGCGCCCTACGTACCATCAACCCCAGTCCCTACCTGTTTTACTTTGACTTCGGTGGTTTCCGTATTTTTGGCAGCAGTCCCGAAACCCATTGCCGCATACAGGACGGACACGCATACATCGACCCCATCGCAGGCACCACAAAACGCACGGGCAACGCCGAACAAGACCGCCAACAAGCAAACTATCTGCGTCAAGACCCCAAAGAGAATGCTGAACACGTGATGCTGGTGGATCTGGCACGGAACGACCTTAGCGGCAACTGCCACAACGTCAGCGTGGATTTCTTCAAGGAGATACAGTTTTACAGTCATGTAATCCATCTCGTGAGCCGTGTAAGCGGCCAACTAAACGAAGACACCAATCCTATCAAAACGTTTATAGACACCTTCCCCGCAGGCACCCTGAGCGGAGCGCCCAAGGTGCGTGCCATGCAGATCATCAGCCAACTTGAACCACACAACCGTGGCGCCTATGGAGGCTGCGTTGGCTTTATCGGCATGAATGGCAACCTGAACCAGGCCATCACCATCCGCACCTTCGTAAGCCGTAATGGCGAGCTTTGGCTTCAGGCAGGCGGAGGCATCGTGGCAAAAAGCGATGTTGAATATGAATTACAAGAGGTAAACAACAAATTAGGCGCCCTGCGCAAAGCCATTGAAAGAGCTGAGAAGATGTGAGGCAAACGCTTCGCTTCAGCAGATTAGAACAAAAGACATCAAGTATGAAAAAGATCATCATCATTGACAACTACGACTCCTTCACATACAATCTTCTGCACGCCCTACGCGAACAGGGTGCCGAAGTAAGCGTTGTACGTAACGACCAGTTTGCAATACAGGCGCTGGAACCCTACGATAAGATTGTCCTAAGTCCGGGACCGGGCATTCCCAGCGAGGCTGGTCTGCTGCCGGAGGTAATCAGCAACTATGCAGGCCGCAAGCCCATCCTTGGTGTTTGTCTGGGACATCAAGCCATCGGCGAACACTTTGGCGGTCGGCTGACAAACCTTAGCGAAGTCTACCACGGCATCGCTTCGGAGGTGTCCATCACTGTTGACGACTATATCTTCCAAGGTCTGCCTCCAAAGATAGAAGTCGGACGCTACCATTCCTGGGTTGTTGATACGAAAGACTTCCCCCCTTGTTTGGAAATAACCAGCCTGAGCGCCGAAGGACAGATCATGGCACTGCGCCACCGTGAGTTGGATATTAGAGGTGTGCAATTCCATCCGGAAAGCGTTCTGACACCTCTTGGCAAACAAATCCTCAAAAACTGGATTGAAGCATGAAACAATATCTATTGAACATCATGTCCGGCGGCACACTGACACGCCAAGAGGCGCATGACATCCTCATAGGAATAACAGAACAACGTTATGCCGAACCACAGATAGCCGCCCTCTTGATGGGCATCCAGCAACGTGGCATCAGGGTGGACGAATTTTTAGGCTTCCGCGACGCTCTCTTAGAGACAGGCACACACATAGACTTCGATGATGAGAACACCATCGATATCGTGGGAACCGGCGGCGACGGGAAGAACACCTTTAATATTTCCACCTGCGCAGCCTTCGTGATCGCCGGTGCAGGCTACAAGGTAACGAAGCACGGCAATGGGGGTAGCACCAGCGTGAGCGGAGCCAGCAATCTACTGCAACACCATGGTGTACGCTTTTCCTCAGACCCCGATCTGCAACGCCGTTCGCTGGACCAGACCGGTATCGCCTATTTCCACGCTCCCTTATTCGCCCACGGCATGAAACATGTTGGCGGCACGCGCAAGGCCATAAGCATACCGACCTTCTTCAACCTCTTGGGTCCCATGATAAATCCTTGTCAGCCCAAAAACACGCTCCACGGCACTGCCACATTGGACCAGCTCCGTCTGTACACAAGCGTCCATCATGCACTCGGCGACAACTTCGGTGTCGTAACCAGCTATGACGGTTACGACGAAGTTAGCCTGACAGGCAGTTTCCGCTTTTACACACGACAATTCGAAGATGTCTTTTCGCCTTCTCAACTGGGCATGCAAGAAGTTCTGCCAAGCGAACTCTTTGGTGGCAACACCATCCAAGAAGCCTCACGAATCTTTGACAGCGTGTTGGAAGGACGCAGCAGCGAAGCGCAACGCAACGTCGTCCTGGCCAATGCGGCCTGCGCCATCAGTATCATCAGCCACAACGATGATCTGCCAGCCTGCGTAGCCGAGGCCCGTGAATCTTTGGAGGCAGGACGTGCCTTGAATGTTTTTAAGAAATTCATTGAAATCAACAGCTAACATGAAAGATGTATTAGAAGAGATACTGGCTCACAAACGATTGGAGTTGGCCACTCTCAAAAATAATCTCTCTCCCCGATTCCTTTACGGCGAAGTGGAGAAACTGATGCTGCAGGATACGCCCGTTTACAGCATGTCCCAGGCTCTTCGAGAGAGTTCCAGCGGAATCATTGCCGAATTTAAACGCAAAAGCCCCAGCAAGGGCTGGATTCGCAAGGACGCACTCCCTCAAAAGATTGTGCTCTCCTACGCCCAAAACGGAGCCAGTGCGCTAAGCATCCTGACGGACGAACACTATTTCGGAGGCTCCGCTCAATTTATCCGCGACGTGCGTCCTCTGGTTCAAACGCCTATCCTTCGCAAAGAATTTATCGTGGATGAATACCAACTTTTCGAGGCCAAGCACATGGGAGCCGATGCTGTTCTTCTGATTGCCGCCGCGCTTCCCTTAGCCGCATGCCGCACATTGATCGATCTGGCTCACGAACTGCGGCTGGAGGTTTTGTTGGAACTGCACGCCGAGCATGAACTGGACTATGCCGGTTTGGAGGCCGACATGCTGGGGGTTAACAATCGTAACTTAGGCACCTTTGTAACGGACATTCAAAACTCCTTCCGAATGATAACGCGTCTGCCGCAGGAGCGTGTCCTCGTGAGCGAAAGCGGCATCTCCGGTCCCGAGACCGTGCACCACCTGCGACAAGCTGGCTACCGCGGCTTCCTTATGGGCGAGAACTTCATGAAAGAGCCTGACCCTGGCATGGCTCTAAAGCAATTCATCGCCGCCCTATGATCATAAAGGTATGTGGCATGCGCGATGCCGAGAACATACGCGCCGTAGAACAAGTAGGAATCGATTGGATGGGCTTTGTTTGCTCTGCCAAAAGTCCGCGCTTTGTCTCCACGTGCCCTGCGTATCTTCCTGACAGCGTCCAGCGTGTTGGGGTCTTCGTCAATGCTACGGAGCAAGAAATCACAGAAAAGGTGAGCCGGCTGAAATTAGACATACTTCAATTGCACGGGGAAGAAACTCCCGCTTTCTGTGATTATATCCACCAACGTACCGGCCTGCCTATTCTCAAGGCCATTTCCATACGCGATGAAGAAGATTTCCAACTGGCCCTGCCGTATCAGTACTTGACGTGCCTTCACGCCTTCGTCTTTGACACGAAATGCGGAACGGGCGGCGGCAGTGGCAGGAAATTCGACTGGCGCATCCTTGAAGCCTACCAAGGGACCAAACCCTTCCTCCTTGCCGGCGGCATTGCACCGCAGGACGCGGCAGACATCCTTGCCCTAAGGCATCCACTCCTCTTGGGTGTCGACCTCAACAGCCGCTTTGAGACCGCGCCCGCAATGAAAGACGTCAAGGCTCTGGAATCATTCATCAAACAATTATCCCATAAATAATAAGATCTCATGAACAGAATCAACCAACTCTTTGCTACCACGGACCATAAAATTCAATCCATTTATTTCTGCGCAGGTCATCCCACGCTGGATGGCACCGCAAACACTATTCAGGCCCTGGAGCAAGCCGGCATAGACATGATAGAAATCGGCATTCCCTTTAGCGATCCCATGGCCGACGGCCCTGTCATTCAGGATGCTGCCACAAAAGCCCTACGCAATGGCATGACGCTTCACAAACTTTTTGAACAGCTGCATGACATCCGTCTAACGGTCAGCATCCCACTCCTGCTGATGGGCTACCTCAATCCTATCTACCACTATGGCTTTGAGGCCTTCTTCAAAAAATGCAGGGATTTGGGCATCGACGGCGTTATCATTCCCGACCTTCCCTTCCAGGACTATCTGGATAGCGTAAAGCCCTTGGCTGATGCCTACGACGTGCGTGTCATCATGCTTATCACTCCCGAAACCAGCGACGAACGCATCCGTCTGATCGACATCCACACCGACGGTTTCATCTATATGGTAAGCAGTGCCTCCGTAACCGGAGCCCAACGCGAATTCAACGAAACGAAGCAAGCCTATTTCAACCACATAAGGAACATGAACCTGCGGCACCCCCGCATGATAGGTTTCGGCATCAGCAACAAACAAACCTTGGAAAGTGCCCGGGCTAACGCTTCCGGCACCATCATCGGCAGCAAATTCGTTCAACTCTTGGAACAGCACACGGAACCCACTTTGGCCATTGCCGCCCTCTTCGAGGCTTTGAAATCATAAAAATGCGTCTCGCAGCATTCAAAACTCGTTTCTTTTTCCTATCTTTGTGTCTAAAGTTCAACCACTAAACCAAGAAAGCCAATATGTCACTGAACAAAGTAATGCTGATAGGCAATGTAGGCGTAGAGCCTGAAGTGAAATACGTAGACCAGGGGGTACCTGTAGCCACCGTACGCCTGGCCACCACACGCCGCGGCTACACCCTGCAAAACGGCACTCAGGTGCCCGATCAGACGGAATGGCACAACATCCTGCTTTGGCGCAAGCTTGCGGAAATCGTTGAAAAATACGTCCACAAGGGCGACAAACTGTACATTGAGGGCAGTCTGCGCACACGTTCCTACGACGGAAAGGACGGCATCAAACGCTACGTAACGGAGATTTGGGCCGACAACATGGAGTTACTTTCTCCCAAGCCCCAACCCTCTTCGACATCCGTACAACCCGGCGTTCAGGAAGTACCCGCACAGGAGCATCCTGGTGAGGCTCCCTTCTAAAATGAAAATCTAAACTCTGACCATTTGGACTTTTTAACAGAATCCTTTTCACAGATAGCCCTTTATGCTCCCTCCGCAGGGAGCATAGTGGCATTAGGCCTGTCCATTTTCTTGCTTTTCTGTTCCGGTTTCGTATCAGCGAGCGAGATTGCGTTCTTCTCGCTCAGCCCTGAAGAACAAAGCAAGTTAGACCCTGAACACAACAGCACGGATGCCCGCATCGAGCATCTGCAGAACGACAGCGAGCGGCTTTTGGCCACTATTCTCATTTCCAACAATTTGGTAAACGTCTCTATCGTCATCCTTCTCAACTTTGTTGTGCAGCAAACCATTGATTTTGGTGCGGCCGCATGGCTCGAGTTCCTGATGGTAACTGTGGTTGTTACCTTTCTGTTGCTTCTCTTCGGCGAGATTGTACCAAAGATTTATTCTGCCCAAAACCCACTTCTTTTCTGTCGCATAGCAGCCCCCGTCTTCGGCGTGCTCGTCAGTATCTTCCGTCCGCTCTCCTCTTTCCTTATTCACAGCAAGGGGCTTACGAACCGTATCGTGCAGCACGAGGTAGAAGCCCTGACTACCGACGACCTTGAACAAGCGCTGGAACTGACGGATAAGGAGGAAATTGCCCAGGAAAGTTCCATGCTGGAAGGTATCATTCGTTTTAGCGGCGAGAGCGTGCGCGACGTAATGACCCCTCGCGTAGATATGGTGGACCTGGACATCAAGATGCGCTTTCCCGAGGTATTGAAATGTATCCGGGAGAACAACTACAGCCGCATCCCTGTCTACAGCGAGACGGAGGACAACATCAAGGGCGTATTGTATATCAAAGACCTGTTGCCCCACTTGGGCAAGCCTGCCAATTTCCGCTGGCAGAGTTTGATCCGGCCGCCTTACTTCGTGCCGGAGACCAAGATGATTGACGACCTGCTCAAGACATTCCAGACCAACAAGGTACACATTGCCATCGTAGTAGACGAGTTTGGCGGCACCAGTGGTATTGTAACCATGGAGGATATTCTGGAGGAAATTGTGGGCGAAATCAACGACGAGACCGACGAGGCAGAGAAGAACTATCAGCGACTGAACCGCAACACCTATCTCTTCGAAGGCAAATGCCTGTTGATGGATTTCCTGCGCACGTTAGATTTGGACAATGACTATTTTGAAGAGATAGCCGGCGAAGCCGACACCCTGGCCGGATTGTTATTGGAAATCAAGGGTGAGTTTCCCCTACCGGGCGAACGTATCACCTATCGCGACCTCACCTTCGAGATTATGGAGATAGACGAGCGCCGCATCATCAAAATAAAGGTCATCCTAACGGGTCCGGAACAATAAGTGAAAGAAAGTCGCGTTAAAGAACTGGGCACGGAACGCATAGGACGCCTGCTGCTGAAATACGCCATGCCTGCCATTGTGGGTATGGTGGCCGCAAGTGTTATGAATCTGGCGGACAGTTATTTCATTGGCAACTACGTGGGCAAGAACGCCCTCAGTGGCATGACCGTTACCCTTCCTTTCATGAACCTGGCCGCAGCCTTCGGTGTTATGATAGGCGTTGGTGCAGGCAGCGTCATCAGCATCCGGCTTGGCCAGAGAAATGTCCAGACGGCCAATCATGTTTTGGGCAATGCCGCAACACTCAGCCTCATCATCGGCCTTTTAGTGAGCCTTGTCGGACTGGTGTGGATGGATAGTTTCCTCCATTGGTTCGGTGCCAGCCCCAACACAGCCCCTTACGCCAAGGAATACATGCAGGTGCTGCTCTTTGGCAATGTCTTTAGCCATAGCTTTCATGGGCTGAACAACGTATTGCGCGCTGGCGGCCATCCCCGCAGGGCTATGCAATGCACCCTGCTTGCCGTTGGGTTGAACTTTCTGCTCACTCCCCTCTTTGTTGTCCAATTCGGCTGGGGCATCCGTGGTGCCGCCTGGGCCACCGTGCTCAGCCAGTTTGTGGCCTTGGTGTGGCAACTGCGTACGCTTGCTCATGGATTTGAGGTCCTCCACTTCACCCGTGGCACCTACCGCCTGCGCCTTCCGGTCGTGCGTCAGATTCTGAGCATCGGTGCCAGTCCATTCCTGACCACCGCATGCTCCTGTCTGCTGGTGCTCATCATTAACCAAAGTATGCGGCGATGGGGAGACACACTGCCCATAGAACACGGCGGCGATGCCGCAATCGCTGCCTATGGCATCGACAACCGTGTGGTCCATCTCTTTGTGATGATAGCCATCGGACTGAACCAAGGCATGCAGCCCATTGTTGGATACAACTGGGGCATTGGACAAAAGGAACGCGTAAGAAAAGCGTTAAAGTTGACCATCCTTGCGGCCTCATGCGTTACAAGCATAGGCTTCTTGGTCGGTGAATGTTTTCCAAATCAGGTAGTGCATATTTTCGTCCAGAATGCTCCGGAGGTAACAGCTCTTGCAGCCCACGGATTTCGTATCAACGTGGCCATGTTCCCCATCGTGGGGGCACAGATGGTAATCGCCAATTTCTTCCGAAGCATAGGCCATGCCGCCACCAGTCTTTTCCTGACCCTCACACGTCAGCTGATCTTCTTTATTCCTGCCCTCTTTATCCTTCCCTGTTGGATTGGCTTCGACGGCATTTGGTGGTCCATTCCCACGAGCGATCTGTTCAGTTTTCTGGTGGCCCTGGCCATGCTTCTACGGATGCGAAAGAGGCTTGTATCCGCTTCTGCTACTTTCTTTTAGCGTCTACCCCCCCCCCCCATCTGAACATCATATAACACCCAGGTATTCTTGCCGTTACGCTTGGCGTCATAGAGAGCAAAGTCAGCAAAAGAGAAGAGTTTGCGCACAGAGGTGGTATGAGCGGGATACTCAGCATAACCGATAGAAATGGTATAAGGAATTGTCTTCCCATCGTAGGTTGCCTGATGGTTGAGGTTACACAGTTTATCTACACATTCACGCGTCTGTTGGGGATTTCCCGTCAAGAAAATCTGGTACTCATCACCTCCGCACCGCGACGCTACAGCATCCTTGGCAAAGACACGGAGGATGTCGCGTGCCAGATTTCTCAGCACCTCATCACCGGCCATGTGGCCATAAGTGTCGTTTACGCCTTTGAAATCATCAATATCAATGGCAACCATAGCGGCATAGCTGTCCGGGAATTTCTCTAATCGCGCGGTCATTTCCTCGTTCAAACCAACGCGGTTGTGCAGACCTGTCAGAGCGTCGCGCCTCACTTCGTAAGCCACTGCAGTCTTCTCTGCGGTCAGGATTTGAATCTTTTTCACCAGTTCGGCATTGCGCCTCTCCTGGCTCTCCACATCCAATTGCAGCCGTTGGATTTCCTTTCCCATGATTTTGGCCTGGGATGCCAACTCGTCCACAGGATAAAAGAAAGAGATCATTGCCACGGTCTTTCCTTTAAGGTCCTTCAAGGGAACAACACTCTTCATCACGCATATCTCCGTCCCATTCTTATGCCGCAAGATTACTTTTTCCGTCTTGGAACGATCGTGAAAGAGAGCATCCGCTCCCAAGCACTGGCCGAAGATCATGGGGTTGCCATCGAGATGTTTGCATCCCAAAGGCTGGTTGGCACAAGTCTTCCCCAACATCTCCTGAGACGAATAACCCATCAGATTTTCGGCATGCTTGTTCCAATAGAGGAAGGTGCGGTCCGTCCGTTGGATGTATCCGGCCATAGGCATAGCATCCAATAAAGTCACCAGACTCTTGAACTCATCGGGCAGTATGCTCTTCGTGCGATTGTCTGTCTTTGTAAGCTGATGCCTTGTTACGAGGGTATTAAACACGTTCTGCCGCAGGTCCGTCATGTTTTCGGCATACATCTCCCATACATTGACATATAGGGTACATGGCTTGGAGTCTATTTCACGGATCTCCTCCAGCTGTTGCTTGATACGGTCCGACTTCTTTTGCAGCTCTTCCTTGCTCCTATAGGCGGTAATGACCGCAAAGTCCGTTGCACCCAGATGCGAGGTAGACCCACTGCTTCCAACCACCTCCATGATAATCCTGCCGCACAGCCGCAGCGCATCTTGGTAAAAAGCCATTCCGTAGCTGTCAGCCAAAGACTTCAGCCTGGGAACAGAGACAAAGATAATACCGAAGGAGCGTTTCAGAAGGCGATATTCCGATGCAAAACGAATATAATCTTCGAAGAAATGTCGCATATCACTCACTTCGCCCTGTGCGGCCTCCTGGTTGCTCTTGAAGATTTGGTTCATGTCTTTTCCCAAGGTGCTTGGAATCATGTGGTCGGCAACGAAGAAACCCATCAAACCGCAAATGCGGCCATCCTTATAGATAGGCCATTTTGTGGCATAGATATCATGAGTAATCCCACGGATGATGCATTGCCCCGGTATTGCCTCAAGCATGACACCCTTCCTGATCACCTCTTCTTCCTTTTGTCTGTAAATGGTATTGTTCGGATGCCATTCCAAGTCCTCGTCCGTCTTGCCAAGAATCTCGTCCAGCGAGTCAAATCCATAGATGTCCAGGAAAGACTGTGTGGCTCCGATGAATCTCCGTTGTTCGTCCTTCCAGAAGAAAGGAATAGGAGAATGAAGTTTCAGATTGTCCAGCCAGATAGCATCCATGCTGTTTTGTTGGACGGGTGTGCCTGTCAAAGAGCCGTAATGCGGGTTTTGGACCAATTGCGCATTGTCAAGAATCTCCTTCGACGATACCGGCTGTAGTCCGTAGACGGCCTCACGATGTTCTCCGGAGGGCAACAGATGCACACGATGCACCATCCACAGAAATTGCCCGTCCACGCTCTTGGTGCGAAACAAGCCACTCAGGTATTCCGTCCGCGTGTCTTCCAAACGCGCCAGCAGTGTGTCTGGATTCAAAAAATCACGGTATCGATGCTCGTCAGCAGGGAAAATGGCCGGCAGGATAATCGGGAAAGCGCCATCGCTGACTTTCAGTTCAAAGAATGAGGCCGGCTCATCCTCGTCATATCCACGGAAGGGCATCGAGGCAATGGCATTCCTGTCCAGGTCTATCAGAAAAAGATAATTGTAGAAGTACTTCATCTTTATCATCGTCCTGGCTTTTTGGGACAGCAGATCCATTTCACCAACCTGCCCAAACGTCTTCAGCACAAAGAGACTGCGATTATCCAGCGTGCCAAGCAGTTCGTAATGAACAAGGATTTCCTTGTCCTTCAAGGGCATGAACACGGTCCCACGCTTGTGCGTTACAATAGCGTATTCGATGACCTTTCTCAACTCTCGCACAGAGGGGTTGTGCCAACAATCAAGATAATTCTGCAGGTTGGCGACGGAAGAAAATTCATACTTGTCCAACGATTTGATACAGGATTCGTTAACCATCAGGACAACAACCTTCCCCTCGCGGTATTCTGTAATCAACATGGGTTCGTCTGCAACGAAATTCACTTTTGACACCTCCTTGAAAAAAAGTCTCTCCTGAGGCGTTTCCATGACAAGACCTTTCTTCTGGCATAATGCAGCCAAACAGTCCAACGGCTGTGGTTTGGCAAAATAATACCCCTGCAGCCTGTCGCATCCGATGGAGCGCAGATAATCCACTTGCTCCTTGGTCTCGACCCCCTCAACCACGGACTCCAGACCCAGCTTCTTGTTCATGAAAATAACGGACTTGATGATGCTGCGCGATTTTCCGCTGTAATTATGAAGAAATGCCACGTCTATTTTCAAAGCATTAAACTCATGGTTGTTAAGCTCGCCAAAAGAGCTGTATCCACTGCCGAAATCATCCATCCAGATGTCATAGCCGGCACTTTGGAAAGCAGTAACGGCTTCATGAATCCTTGAATCATTGCTGGTTAGCGCACTCTCCGTAATCTCCAGCCGAAGAAGTTCCTTAGGAGCCCTGTACTGCCTTACCAACTGTTCCACCTCGGCAAAGATGTCGCAGCAAATGAAATCCAGGCGCGAGAGGTTGATACTGACGGGAACTTCCGCCAAGCCTTTCTTCTTACGCCCCGACATATCCTTGAGTACCTGCTCAATAACATATAGATCCAGTTTCCAGATCAGTTCCGACGTCTCCAACGGCTTGATAAACGCCTTGGGACTAAGCAGGCCATGAACAGGATCCTCCCATCGTGCCAAAGCCTCCAATCCACACACCTGCCCCGAAACAGCACGTATCAAAGGCTGGTAATACACCTTCACGCGTCGCGACCGGAGGGCATCCTCAATATTCAGAACGACATAATCGAAAAATTGCAGCAAATCCCCCAAATCCTTGGAATAGATACTGAAATACGTGTTGTTATGTTTGCGGTTGTCATCCGAGGCGGCCTTGGCCAACAGACAGAGTGTCTCGATCTTCATCTCATGGTTTGACCACACGCAAGCGCCCACGCTCACATCAATTCCCTTGGGATGAAGCAAACGTACCATACAACGTATCTTGCTGCCTTTCCGCCTGAGATCCACCGCTTCGGTGAGAATCACAAAGACGTCGGAACAAAAATGGGCGATAAGGTCATGGGGAAACAAATGTTTCAGGTTGCTTTCCACCTCCTGCAAGAAAGTAACACAATGGTCTTCCTCTTGCTGGGTACTGATGGCACAAAAGTTAACGATGCTGACATACAGGACAGCCAATTCTCTACCTTCCTCTTTGTCATCGTTGTAATGCTTCCTCACTTTCCTGGCCGCATTGTAAAAACCGTTACGCATGGACAGGCCCTTCAATGTTTCTTCCTCCGGTTCAAAGCCCCAGGGATGTCTTCCATCCTGATCCTGCGGAGCATCACCTTGAACACTCTCCATGAAATAGACATAGAACAACCTGCCGTACTGCTCGGAATCCACCACATGGCCGAATTCCTCAACGCGGATCCGTGTCCCGTCCTTGCGGAACACCCCGTATTGCACGAAATCCATGCGACCTTCGGTACGCACTATCTGTTCCCGGATTTCCTCTGCCACCCGCTGACGGTCCTCGGGACAGGGCAAGGTCTTAAACGACCCGCCCGTCAGACTCAGGAATTCCGGCATATCGTCGCAACCAAAGATACGCAGCAAACGCTCGTTAGCATAGAGAATCTCCTCACTCTCATCAGCACGATAGACAAGCACTCCGCCCAACATCTCTCCCAGTACGTTCTGCTTCAACGTAATATTCTTCAAGAAATCTGTTCTCTTTGCCATGGTCTTTTCTGTTTTTAAGGTATTACAAAGATAATAGAAAAAACTAATAACACATATCACAAAACTCGTATCTTTTTCCTATCTTTGTACTGAAAATACAAACAAAATGACAGACTTCCTATGCTTGGGCAGTGGCAGTAGCGGAAATAGTTATCTTTTGAAGAACGGCAATACCTGCATCCTGATAGATGCCGGCATTGGCATACGAACGCTGAAGAAGACGCTCAAAGAATACGGTTTTCCCTTGGACCACATCGATGCCGTACTCATTACCCACGACCACGCCGACCATATCAAAGCCGTTGGCCATCTGGCCAACGACCACAACAAACCCATCTACGCCACAGAAATGGTACACATGGGCATCAACCGTAATTACTGCATTTCCAGCAAACTGACCTCCAAACACCAGCACACCGTCAATAAGGGCCAGGCCACACAGATCGGCAATTTTCTGGTTACTCCTTTCGAGGTGAGCCATGACAGCACGGACTGCGTAGGCTATAAGATTGAGGCCGAGGGCATAACCTTCTGCCTCATCACCGATTGCGGCCACATCACCGCCCAGGTGGCACAGGCCGTTTCCGAAGCCCAATATCTGGTGATTGAATCCAACCACGAAGAAAGCATGGTACAGAGCGGCCCCTATCCGGCCTATCTGAAGAGTCGTATCCTGAGCAATCAAGGACACCTGAGCAACCGCCAGTGCGCCGATGCGCTGGTGAGCTATGCCACGCCCCTGTTGCGCCACGTATGGCTGTGCCACCTGAGCGAAGAGAATAACCACCCCGAACTGGCCAAGAAAACAGTAGACCAGATCCTGCGCAGCAACGGCATTGTCGTGGGAAAAGACTTTGAGGTGGAAGTGTTAAAGCGCAAGACTCCAAGCGGCCCTTTTTTGCTACAAGAAGATCATATATAAGTTTCAGGAAAAACATATATTTGATTTTGGAAAATTATATATATGTTTTTCCCGAAACTTATATATAGTTTTTCCCGCCATCCAAAAAGTGCATGCCACTGGCGTTTCTGCTGCACAGGGTTATCTTAAGATGTACCAACAGGACGTAGTGAAGAAGTTCCTGATATACTTCAATTTCCCGATCCAATGCGGCAGCACAAGGGGAGTCAAATTGAACTTCTGTTTGTAGTGAGGGTTGACAAGCCAATATCGTTTGTTGACAGTAAGGTACCCGCAATCCGATGCAAGGGCCTCAAACAGTTCAATGCTTGTCCGACATTCCTTTATGCTCTCCAGTTCTTTTACTGTGCCATATTCCTCACCGCACAATCTCAACAAGGACTTGTACAGGAATTCCGGCAGCAAATGTATGAAAGGCAGATGCGAGCAAAGCTTGCTCCTGCAAATCTGCTGGTGTCCGCCGAAGGGCATCTGCCAGGCCGGAAAGCCGACAAATAATATGCCGCGTTCCTTCAGGTATGCTTTAATATGCTTGAGAAAGCAGGCTTTGTCCTTAAAAGGTATATGTTCTATGACATCATGTAAAAGGATTACGTCATATTTCTCTTCCTCGTCCTTCGGGATTGCGTATTTCGCAAAGTCGCAGCATACGAACTCCGCATTACCACCCACTTCCGCGAAATACTTCCGGGCATCCCTGATTCTGCATTCAGCCATGTCCACTCCCGTTACACGGCATCCTAAGCCGGCGAAAGGGACAAGGTTGCCACCCTCGCCACATCCCACCTCCAAGATACGGCTTTCTGAGGTCAACGTTGTGTAAGCTGACACATAGCCGATGTAATAATCCTTAGATGTTACCTCCAAATCATGGAAGTACATTTTCCTGTCTGTATGTCTTTTCTGCACGTTTACAGTCTTTGTTTGTTCGGACTCTATAAATATAGATACGGACACATCCTAAAGACTGCACGAGAACAAAGACAAAACTACCATGTATAGCGTATTCCGAATGGTACGGTAAACGTAACGGGACGTTCCGTCCAAACGCTTCTTATTTTGCTGCCATTTGGGACATACCAGTTAAGTGTCGGTTCAACGAACAAGTTGAAATTAGGCGCAAACTGATATTGTATTCCCAAACTTGTGTTTAATGTCCACTGCATTGGGGGTGCCAGTTTCCTGTTATTTGTATATGCCACAGTTCCGTCCGTAACATAATCAGCTGTTGTCTTTCCTGATACCGGGATCTGGAGAACCATCCCGGCAGTCGCGTATGCGGACAAATCCCCATATTTGGCAAAAGGATACGACAATCTCAGGGGGATACCCAGATAATGCAGACGCTGCTCCTTGTTGACATAGTAGGTCCCCGTGCCCAGACGGAAAGATGATTTCAAGAATGAGTATTGCAGTCCTGTCTCAAGACTAAGGCCGCCCCCGATACGCTTATTTACGACAAGGCCAAAGGTAATCGGTTTGTCGTGATGCTCGGCTTCGCTGATATTTCCTTGGTTGTGGTCCGCAATCTCCTGCATGACGGTATTCTCCGGCGTAGGGTCGGCAGAACTGATGCTATGCAGAAATTGTGCGTAATCCTCCCATGTCGTGAAGTCTTTGAATGCTGAGGTCTGATCACTTGTGGCCAGACTCTCTTTTCCAGTCATCACCTTATCCACACGCTGCGCAAGAGTTGTGCCAAGAGAGGCAACTGCCCGTACATGCCACTTGTCTCCTTCCCTCGCGTCGTATCGCTCGGTTATAAACCCTCTCCATTGGTTTTCCGGCTCGATGATGCTGTCCGCGTCTGGAAGGCTATCCTTCATGTTCTCCGCAATATTGCCTTTAACAGAATCCACACTTGCACTGAAAGACACTTGTATTGTTTCCTGAGCGGCTGTGTCATACGTTTTGCCAGCAACAATCCCTGTGCCTTGCTTCTGACCGGAAGCATGTTGAGGCACCTCCCCTGCTGTTTTCCGGAATCCCTTACGCTCTTGTGGAATTTCTCCTTGTTCCCGATGCAGGAAATATTTATATATAGGCAGGCTTATCAAAGCCAGGACTAAAAGAACCAAAGTCTTTGCGTTCAGAATATTTCTAAGCATGACCCTGGCTCTTGCCAACTGTGAGGAAGAGCTATGTGGGGCGATATTCAGAATCTTTGCTATCTCCTGATGCGAGAGACCGTCCAAGACATACATCTTGAAGACGTCCTTATATCCCTTTGGTAATTGTTCAATGGCGGCCATAATCGTCTCATAGGACCAGGCCGGCTCTGGAGCAAAGCCTTGCACAAGATGGCTGTTTGTTTCATCTTCCAATATATCTATCGGAACAATTTGCACCTTATTGCCTTTTTCCTGATATTTGAGCGCAAGGTTTGTTGTAATACTTGTAAGCCATTGGCCAAAGCTTTTTTCATTTCTCAGGTTCTTTATGGAAATCAGCGCAAGAATAAAAGCATCCTGAACAAGGTCATCCACCACCCCCTTGTCCCCTTTCAATATCTTCACGCAAACACCCTTCATCTTTGGATGAAACAGCCGATACAACACGCCAAAGGCATCCGCATCGCCGGCTTTCGCTTTTTCCACTAATGATTTTATCTTTGAATCCATGATTGGGTCGCTATATCCTATCATTTTATAGATACCCCACATCGAAGATGACTGCACGAGAATATGTTAACAAACCTAAAAAGAACGAAAATCAAAGCCAAAGGCAGGGAATTAAAGGCACGTGCCTTGGCAGTCTTTACGACAACCAAGGCACGCTTCCATATCGTAGGGAAATCCTTATTTCACGGCAGAAACCACATAGGTGAAGTCATAGTCCCGGAAGGGCATCTGATACTCGCCACGAGGCCATGCGCCCCAACTGTTGACGCAACCCAAGCCGAACTGTCGCTGCTGCACCTGAATGACACTGAAGTTACGCTCAATGAGATCGCCGCTGTGGCTTTGATGGTTGTTTTTATTCATACCGTCGTCCAAATCCTCGGGCAGATAGTTCAAGGCACTAACCTCCATCTTACCCGTAGCCTGGAACAGAAGGCCGCGACCTTGTTTGTCAAGCATCTGCCAGTAACGGACATCGGTATGGTTGCCACTTTCCTGGGGACGGATATAGGCGTGATACGCCTCCTTGACAGCAGAGGTGTAGAGACCCAAACGTTCGCTGCTGTTGCGGTCGACATAGTTTTCTACAGGACCACGACCGTAATACTTTATCTGGCTGAACTCGGCCGGCATTACCCACTGCATGCCAAAACGGAAGAGCTGGGGTTTGTCCTTGGCATCCTTATTGACAGTCAGCTTTTCATTCACGCGAAGCTGGCCCTTGGCGTTCATCGTATAGCTGATTATAAGGCGCGCGTCCACGTTGTTCATCTTGTAGCTTACGCGGATGGTACGCTCCTGGTCGTTGCCCTCCAGGGTTACGCTTTCCAACTTACGCTCGGCACCCTTCCAGGCACGGAAACGGTTCTGAAGGCCTGCACCATAGTCGTTATCCGTTGGGGCACGCCAGAAATTAGGCTCAACGCTGTATCCCTCCTGCAACATGGGACGTCCGTCAACATCCAGATAATCCAGGTTGCCGCTCCAACGCCCTACGGTAGCACTGAGCCCGTTGGCACTGATGGTGTAACTGGCCAGCATACTGTCGGCCTCTACGCGAGTGGTCTTTCCGCTGCCGGTAAGGGCTGCCTCGAAATCGTAGGGAGACACCACGAACTGCTCGCGCGCAATGGGCTCGCTCAGATCCATGATGCCCAGGGCATCGCTCTTGAGCAAGAAGTTCAGGTTCACAACCACCTCGCCCTTGCTCTGCGCCTTGGCACGCTTTAGGATGGCTGACAGGCCCTGGATGTCAACAGTCCGTGTGGCCTGGGCGGGCACGTCGAGCCGGGACACGAAGAAACGTCCCAAGCGTTTGCCTTCGCATTCCACGACGACTTCCATATTCACGTTCGAGAGGTCAGTGAAGAAATTCTCGTTCTTCAGATTCACGCTTCCCGATTCAGCGTCGAAATCGGTAGCCCAAATGTTCTGATGGCAATACTGCACCTCATAAGCATGGGGGTTGAGGCTGCGGTCGGGGGCGATAATGCCATTGTTATTAAAGTTATGGTCGCTGGCGGGATAGCGTCCCTCGTCGCCGCCATACATCCATATCTTCTTGCCGGTAACCTTGCTGGTGCCCGTAATGCCCTGGTCCACAAAATCCCAAATAAAACCGCCCTGATACTTGGGGAACTTACGTATCAGGTCCCAATATTCCTTGAAACCGCCCTGGCTGTTGCCCATCGCATGGGCGTACTCACATTGAATCAGGGGGCGGGGATTGTCTCCCTGGCTGTATCGCTCACAACCATCATAGCCATAATACATGGGACAGAAGATATCTGTCTTACCATTCTGACCGGCCTGCTCATACTGAACAGGACGACTCTGGTCCAATGCCTTTACGGCATCATAGGCTGCCTCGAAATTATCGCCATAGCCGCTCTCGTTGCCCAAGCTCCAGGTGATGATGCTGGGGTGATTCTTATGCACACGCACGTTGTTCTCGTTGCGCTCAACGATAGTCTGCTTGTAGAGAGGATTCTGCGCCAAGCGATGTTCGCCATAGCCCATACCGTGGCTCTCGAAGTTGGCCTCGGCAACGACATAGATGCCATATTGGTCGCAAAGGTCGTACCAACGGGGGTCGTCGGGATAGTGGCAGGTGCGCACGGCGTTAATGTTCAGGCGCTTCATCACACGGATATCCTGCAACATACGCTCCATGCTGACAACGTATCCACCATCAGGATCCAACTCGTGGCGGTTGGCGCCCTTGATAAGTACAGGCTGGCCGTTCACAAGCATCTGTTGGTTGCGAATCTCCACCTTGCGGAAACCCACCTTTTGGGCTACGGTCTCCAATTCCTTGCCGTTCTTGTCGGCCAGGGTAAGATAGAGGGTATAGAGATAGGGCGTTTCGGACGACCATCTATTCACATTCTTCACGTTGAGCAAAAGGGTCTGCACATCACTCATCATGGTTCCGTCGCCCAGGCTCTGATGAACCACCTTGCCATCGGCATCCTCCAAGCGATAGCGGAAGCGGTTGCCCTTGCCCTTCACGACATCAACTCTCACCTCCAGTTTACCATCACGGTAGGCGTTCTCCAAGTCGGGAGTGATACGAACGTCCTCGATGTGCGTAGCGGGACGGGCATAGAGGTACACCTGGCGGGCAATTCCCGTGAAGCGCCAGAAATCCTGGTCCTCGCCATACGAACCGTCGCACCAACGCATCACCTGCATGGCAATCAGGTTCTCCTGGCCGGGGCGCAGAAACTTCGTTACGTCAAACTCAGCGGCCAGTTTGCTGTCCTCGCTATAACCTACCTCCTGTCCATTCACCCACAGGCGGAAGTTGCTGGTGGCAGAGCCCACGTGAAAGAACACCTGCTGTCCTTTCCAATCGGCGGGAATCAAAAACGTCTGGCGATAAGAACCCGTATAGTTGTTCTTCTCCTCGACAAAACCGGGTTTGTTGGCAAACTGGGTATTCCAGGCATAACCTGCATTCTTATAAATACGGTCGCCGTGGCCGTTAAGCTCAAAGAGACCCGGTACGGGGAAAAGTTCCCATTGAGAATCGTCGTAACCAGGTTTGAAGAAGTCCTGGGGTGCCTTGTCATGGTCCTTTACGAATCGGAACTTCCACTTACCCTCCAACGAGAGATAGCGGCCGGAGAGGCTCTTGTCTCCCTGACGTGCCAGATCGGCATTCTCGAACGCAAAATAGTTGGCGTGCAAGGTGGTTGTGCCCACACGGTTGGTGTTGGGATCCAGCCAATACGCTTTCTTCTGTGCGCCAGCAGCCAATGAACCAGTCAGAACCGCAGCAAAAAGCAAGTTGCGTAACATCATGTTTGTTTAGATTTAGTGTGTTTTAGATAATTATTACCACAAAGATAGTAAAATCCACACAAAAGCGAAAAAAAGCAGGCAAGAAACAGCCTTTAATGACAAACTTAGTCGTAGAGATGGAACATCCGCTCCATCAGTTGCCACTTACGGTCGCTGGAAACACCCGATTCACACTGTTGGAAACGCTCCACCAGTGATTCCCACTCCGCCTGACGGGGCAAAGTCGAGAGGCGCAACATGGCTGACTCCCAATCAAAATCGAGAGGTGTCTCCACAATCATGAAAAGTGTGGAACCCTGGATATAAATCTCCATCTCAAGAATACCCACCTCACGGATGCCGGTCTGTATCTCACGCCAGAACTCCTCACGACTGTGCAGGCGGCGATAGGCCGCTATCAGCGCCGGATCCTCCTTCAGGCGCAGCGTCTGGCAAAACCGCTTCGTCGGTTGCCGATACTGCTTCATTGCATAACCCTCTGTTTTCACCATGCACGAAAAACTATTTCACCAAGAACCAAGGATTATGAAGATCTTGTTTGTTATAGGACAATGGCTCGTTCGTACCCGCCTGATAAACCTGACGTCCCGCACAGGCCGCAATGGCATGGCCCGCAGCAGTGTCCCATTCCATGGTAGGAGCATAGCGCGGATAGACATCGGCCTTACCCTCGGCCACCAGACATATCTTCAAACTGGAGCCACTACTGAGCAACTCCACACGCTCGTGTTCCAATTGGACACGGCGTATAAAATCCTCTGTTTCGGGACTAAGATGGCTGCGGCTGGCCACAACGACATAAGCGTCCTTGTCTTCTCGTTCGACGGGCAATTTGGTGGCGCGAGCCAGTAATTGCATCAGTTTTTCGTCATCGTCCCATTCTGTGATGCCCCCCACTTTGTAGGCTCCCAACAGCGGTTCACCGAAATACAATTCCTGACGGGCAGGGACATAGATAACCCCCAGATGAGGACGATTACCCAGAACAAGAGCGATGTTGACCGTAAACTCCCCATTCCGCTTGATGAACTCCTTGGTGCCGTCCAAAGGATCCACAAGCCAGAAGGCATCCCACTGGCTACGCTCGGCAAAGGGAACACACGACCCCTCCTCGCTCAGAATGGGCAAGCCCGTAAGTTCCAACATGGCAACAATAGATGCGTGGGCGGCCTTATCAGCCAACGTGAGCGGGCTATTGTCTGCCTTACGTTCAATACCAAAATCTTGCGCAGGGTCAGTATATATATCCATGATGCGGCGTCCTGCCTCCAAGGCAGCGCGAATGGCTACGCTCAGTCCCGCTTTCGAGGGCTCTTGCTGAGGTTGGATGCTTGCGTGTTCCTGTAACATTTTTTCTTTTTGAATGGTTTTGCAAAGCCAAAGGTAAGGAAAAATTGTGATTAATGATTACCTTTGTAGGCAATAATAGACAATAAAAAGAACGCGCATACGTTATATAAACGCGACAACGCCTGATATACAGCAGAAAGCACAAATTATGATAGAATATGTTCGGGGCGAATTGGCCGACCTCAGCCCAACGCAGGCAGTCATAGACTGTCAGGGTGTGGGATACGGACTGAACATCTCCCTCGCCACCTTCACCGCCCTTCAGGGCAAAAAGGACGTAAAACTGTTTTGCGTTGAGGTTATCCGCGAGGATGCCTTCACCTTGTGGGGCTTTGCCACCCGCAGCGAACGCGAACTGTTTCTCCTATTGAACACGGTTAGTGGCATCGGCGCCGCCACTACGCGCATGATCCTCTCCGCCCTATCGCCCGGCGAATTGGTGGAAGCCATCAGCCAAGGTAACGAGCGGGTGCTGAAAGCCATCAAAGGCATAGGGCCTAAAGCCGCACAGCGCATCATTGTGGATCTGAGAGACAAGGTGCTGAGCCTGGACATCGCACCCACCAACACGTTGTCTGCCACCGCCCCGGAAATGGAAAGCGAGGTGCAACGCGAGGCCATCGCTGCCCTGACAATGCTGGGCTATTCGCCCGCTCCTGCACAAAAAGCGGTAAAACAACTATTGGGCGATGACCCCACCCTGCCTGTTGAACAAGTGATAAAGCAAGCTCTGAAGATTTTGAAGTGAGAAAAACGTGGATTCTTCTGACCGGCACCCTTCTGGCCATGGCACTCAACGCTATGGCCTTTGCCGCGTTGGCACATACAAGCGTCCGCCCAGCCCAAACAACTAACGAAGCCCCGGCAGACACCACCACGAAGCGCAAGCCACGATACAGCGTAAAACGCACCACAGCAACGGAGGCACGCGACATCTCCAACAAAAGCACCGACCTGCGCGACCCCAGCAACCTACAGACGCAGGTGGAGTACAACGAAAAGGACAACACGTACAGCGTTGGCACCATCCTGCAACAGCAACAAGCCAACGACAAAACAACTACCGCTCAATCTACGCTCAGCAACATCCCCGGCAGGCTGGGCGCACCCATGTTGCTCAGCCAACAGGAGTACGCAAAGTGGACCCAGCGCCAAAGCCTGAAAAAATATTTCCGCGAGCGAAATGCCGAGGCTTTCAGCAGTGGTGGAAAAGAAAAATTCGATTTTACAGACATGCACTTTGATTTAGGCCCGGCAGAGAAAATCTTCGGTCCCGGCGGCGTGCAAATCAAGACACAAGGTTCGGCAGAACTGAAAATGGGCATGAACACCAAGAAGGTTGACAACCCCTCGCTGGCCCAAAACCGTCGCAAGACCGTAGGATTCGACTTTGACGAGAAAATCAATCTGAGCATGTCTGGATCCGTGGGCGACAAAATCAACCTGAGACTGAATTACAACACGGATGCCTCCTTCGACTTCGACGCCCAAAGCATGAAACTGAAATACGATGGCAAGGAAGACGAAATCATCAAGCTCGTAGAGGCGGGAAACGTATCCATGCCCTCTAACAACAGCCTCATCCCTGGCATGAGCAGCCTCTTCGGTTTGCGAACCGACCTTCAGTTCGGACGCCTTAAATTGCAGACCGTGGTCAGCCAAAAGCGGAGCAATTCCCGCAGCGTAAGTTCGAAAGGCGGTGCCAGCACCCAAAACTTTGAGTTCAGCGCAACCAACTACGAGGAGAACCGGCACTTTTTCCTCTCCCATTTCTTTCGTCAGCGTTATGACCAAAGCATGCGCTCACTGCCTAATATCGCCAGCGGCATTACCATCCAGCGTGTGGAGATTTGGGTAACGAACAAAACCGGCAACACGCAAAGTAACCGCAACATCATCGCACTGAGCGACCTGGGCGAAACGACAAACATCGGAAGCAATCTGTGGAGCACTACGGGTGTCAGCGTGCCCTCAAACCGCGCCAACACGGAATATGCGACACTGACAAGCACCCTGGCCAACGCACGAGACATTTCACAAGCCACCAATCTGCTGGACGGCTATGGATTGGTGGGCGGAGAGGATTATGAGAAACTGCAAAGCGCACGGCTCCTGAACAGTTCGGAATATTACATCAACACACAACTGGGCTACGTATCGCTCAACAGCACACTGCAGACCGACGATGTTCTGGCCATCGCCTTTGAATATACCTACGGAGGGGTTACCTATCAAGTGGGCGAATTCAGCAACGACCTGTCAAGTAACACACAAGCTCTTTTCGTAAAAATGCTCAAGGGTAGCAGCGGTTCGCCCCAATTGCCCACATGGCGTCTGATGATGAAAAACGTTTACAGCCTGGGAGCCACCACTACGCAGAAGGAGAAATTCAAGCTGGATATCAAATACCAAAGCGACAGCACAGGTACCTATCTCAACTATCTGCCCGAACAGCAGCTGAAACAGACCACCCTGCTTTCGGCGATGAACCTGGACCGTCTGGACGACAACAACAAAGCCGTCAGCAGTGCAAACGGCAAGCAAGGCAACGGCAAGTTCGACTATGTAGAAGGCTACACCATTCGTGGCGGACGCATTTACTTCCCTGTGGCCGAACCTTTTGGCGAACACTTGAAGAAATTCGTCAACGACCCCATACTGGGGAAAAAATATGCCTTCACGGAACTGTACGACAGCACGAAGACCGTTGCCAAACAGATTGCCGAACACGATAAGTTCATCATCACGGGTCGGTACATGGGTTCGGCAGCAGGGCAGATTGACTTGGGTGCCACGAACATTGCCAACGGCAGCGTGGTTGTAACGGCCGGTGGCATCACGCTGACAGAGAACACGGACTATACGGTGGACTATAACATGGGCATCGTTACCATCACCAATCAAAGCATCATCGACGCGGGTACCACCGTTAACGCCAGTGTGGAGAGCAACGATTATTATGGCATGCAACGCAAAACGGTGTTGGGCATGAACATGGACTATGAGCTGAACAAGAATTTCACCATAGGCGGATCACTATTCTTTTTGAACGAACAACCCATGACCACCAAGGTTGGCATGGGTAATGAGCCTTTGCGCAACACATTATGGGGCGCACACATGTCGTGGAAACGCGAGAGCCAGTGGCTGACAAATATGCTTGACAAACTGCCCTTGATACGCGCCACACAACCCAGCCACATCAGTTTCAATGCCGAGTTTGCCCAACTGATGGCAGGACAGAACAAACGCATTCAGGGCGGTGCTTCGTACTTGGATGATTTTGAGAACTCCAGCAACAAGCTGAGCCTGGCTACACCTCAGTATTGGACCATGTCCAGCACCCCCAGCATGTTTGCCGAAAGCAAACTGACGAATGACGTCCGCTACGGGCATAACCGCGCCCTCCTGGCTTGGTACAATGTAGACCCCCTCTTCACACGTCGAAGCTCCACGCTTACCCCCAGCCACATCAAAGGCGACCTGGAACAACTGTCGAACCACTATGTACGCGAAGTCTACGAGAGCGAGCTCTACCCTCAAAAAGCACGCACCAGCTACAGCACGGCCAGCAACCTGAGCGTGCTGAACCTGGCCTATTACCCCCAGGAACGTGGAGCGTATAACCTCTCGACTGACGTTGACGCCAACGGCAACCTGTTGAACCCCACACAGAAATGGGGTGGCATGATGCGCAAAATGGATAACACGGACTTCGAGGCCATGAATATCGAATACGTGGAGTTCTGGATGATGGACCCGTTCTATTATACACGCAACCAGGCAGGCAACTATGGCGGTGATATGTACCTGAACCTTGGCGAGATTTCGGAAGACATCCTGAAGGACGGAAAAAAATATTTTGAGAGCGGAATGCCCATTGATGGCGACAGCACCTACTATTCCACAACCGTATGGGGTCGCGTCCCCAACACAAACAGCGTAACATACGCCTTTAACAACCAAGGCAACGCGCGTATCATGCAGGACATCGGACTCAACGGGCTCAACAGCCAAGAGGAACAGACATTCGGCACTTACGCAAAATATCTGCAAGAGATGGAGGGTAAGGTGGACCCACAAGTATTCAATAACATTAAGGCAGACCCCGCAGGCGACGATTATCATTATTATCGTGGCTCGGACTATGACCGCGCCCAGACATCCATCCTGGACCGCTATAAGCGAATCAATATGCCCGAGGGCAACTCCCCCGATTCTGACAATTCGCCCGAAAGCTACGAAACCGCCTACAAGACAACGCCGGACGTGGAAGACCTGAACCAGGACTACACGCTGAACGAATACGAGAAATATTTCCAATATCGCATCAGCCTCCGTCCCCAAGACATGGTTGTGGGACGCAACCACATTGCCGACATGCGCACCGCCTCGCGTACCCTGCGCAACAACAAGACGGAAAGCATCAACTGGTACCTCTTCCGCATCCCCCTGAAAGAATATGACAGCAAGGTGGGGTCTATCAATGACTTCACCAGCGTCCGCTTTATGCGCCTCTTCCTGACAGGCTTTGAGCAGCCCATCGTAGTAAGACTGGCCACACTGGACCTTGTTTATGGCGATTGGCGCCCATACGAACAAGCGTTACAGAACGGACAAAGCGCAGCCAACGGGGCTAACCTGAAAGTAAGCACCGTAAGCATTGAGGAAAACTCGAATAAAACGCCCGTAAACTATGTCTTGCCTCCAGGCATCAGCCGGGTAACAGACCCGGGACAGAGCCAGATCGTTGAAGAAAACGAGCAAGCCCTTCAACTGATTGCCGAGAACCTACAGTCAGGAGAAGCCAAGGCCGTGTATAAGAACACCAACTTCGACATGCGCCAGTACAAACACCTGCAAATGTTCGTGCATGCCAACGCCCTACTGAACGATGCCACCAACCTGCAAGATGGCGAAACAAGTGTCTTCCTGCGTTTGGGTAGCGACTATAAAAACAACTTCTACGAATACGAGGTGCCCTTGAAGCTGACACCCGCCAACGAATACGGCCAGTTTAGCGCAGCCGCCAGCCGTGCTGTGTGGCCAGAGGAGAACATGCTCAACCTCGACCTGGACTTGCTGACGAACCTAAAAAAAGAACGGAACAAAATGAAGAGCATGGGGCAGACCTCCTTCAGCCAACTCTTCAGCCAATACGACCCCAACCATCCCAGCAACCGCATGAGCGTGATGGGCAACCCCTCCTTGGGCGAAGTGAAGACCATCATGATTGGCGTGCGCAACAACGGACGCACGACAAAGAGCGTGGAGGTATGGGCCAACGAACTACGACTGCAGGAGTTCACGAACGAAGGAGGATGGGCAGCCCAAGGCAACCTGAATATCCAACTGAGCGATCTGGGCAACGTATCTGCACAAGGACGCGTACAGACAGCGGGATTCGGCGGCATTGAGCAGAGTGTGGCAGAACGTTCGAACGAGGACAACTACAACTATACCATCACCACCAGTTTCGACTTAGGCAAACTCTTCCCCGAGAAGGCCAAAGTGAACGTGCCTTTCTATTACAGCTACAACAAAGAGATTGTAAAACCCAAGTACAATCCCCTGGATACGGACATGCGGCTAAGCGATGCCTTGGATGCCTTGCAAACAAAAGCGGAGCGCGACTCGCTGACAAGCCTTACGACAACAAACGAAACACAAAAGAACCTTTCTTTTAGCGGTGTGCGTGTGAACATCGCATCGCCCAAACATCCCATGCCCTATGACCCGGCCAACTTCACCTTCAATTACAGCCATCAGAGCACACACAGCGAGGGAGTAACCACCGTTTATGAAGACAACAAACAATGGCGTGGCGGACTGAACTATAATTGGAGCCCCAACTGGAAGGCGTGGGAACCCTTCAAGAAACTAAAGAGCAAGAGCAAATGGCTTCAGCTGATAAAAGACCAGAACCTGAGCTTTGTGCCCCAAAACCTCAGTTTCAATACGGACATCACACGTACCTACTATGAACTGCAGGAACGCGACATCGACGATATAGAGAATCCCCAAGCCTTGCCCCTGAATTTCGCCCAAAGTTTCCTTTGGAACCGTGATTTCAGTTTGAAATGGGACCTTTTCAAAGCCCTGCACTTCAGTTTCCAAAGCGGGACGAATGCCGAGGTGGAAGAACCTTACATGCCTGTCAACAAGGACCTATATGCCGATGAGTACAGCGCATGGAAGGACAGCGTCAAGACCTCTTTGCGGCATTTCGGCCGTCCTTTGAGCTACAACCAAAACACACAGGTATCCTACAAGCTACCCATCAACAAGATTCCCCTTTTCGACTGGATAACCGCTGATGCCTCATATAACGGCACATATAGCTGGCTGCGCGGCACAGAAATGGAAAACGGAACGACCTTAGGCAACACCATCAACACCCAGCGTACCGTGAACATGAACGGCAAGCTGGCGATGGAGACGCTCTATAACCACTCCAAATTCCTGCAAGACGCCAACAAACGTTTCAGTGCCAGCAACGCCAAACGTGAAAGCAAGAAAAAGGTGGACGAAAAGAAAAAGGAGAAGGCTGATAAGAAAAAGGCCGAGGAGCAACTGCGTCTGGCACGTCAACAGGCCGAAGAGGAAGCGAAAAAACAGGGACTGCCCGTTGACAGTATCCTGGCACGACAACAAACAGGCAAGGCAACTCCACAAAGCAACCAACGTGGTCAAAGCCAGCAGAAGAGCGTACTAAAGAACAAAGGATACAGCCAGGAGGTGGCTCTGCGCACAGACACGACAACAACCATCACGCACAACCAGAAAAGCAAGCGACTGATCGTTACGGCACGCGACAGTGTGGGCCGGCAAGTGAAGGTGAAATATAAAAAGCTGGACGAGAACAAGATTGTCATTTTGAACCGCGACAGTCTGAAATTGCGTGTCAACGTCGTTGCCAAGCCCAAACTGGAGGACGAGAAGTGGTATTCGTTCGCTCAGGCAGCGGCACGCTTTGCCATGATGGTGCGCAATGTCAGTGTGAGCTACCGCAATGCCTATAACCTGACGTTGCCAGGCTTCATGCCCAACGTGGGCGACATGTTGGGTCAGCGTCGTACCGCCCAAGGAATGTTCTCCCCAGGTGTTGATTTTGGCTTTGGCCTCGTTGACGAGGACTATATCAACCGTGCCAAAGAACGCGGCTGGCTGCTGACAGCAGACAGCGTCAGTACGCCTGCCACAACCAACACCACAGAGGACTTGCAAATCAAAGCTACTCTGGAGCCTTTTAGCGACCTGAATATCGACCTTAGCCTGTCGCATACCCGAAACAGCAGCAAGAGTATTCAATATATGTACGTGGGAAACCCGACCACTCAATCTGGCTCGCTGAACATGACGACAATCAGCATCCGCTCCGCTTTCCGAAGCGGAGGAAGCGCAAATAACGGCTATCGCTCGAAGACCTTTGAACAATTCCGGCGCAACCTACCCATCATCCGGCAGCGCGTAGAGGCTCAGTATGCTGGTTTGCAATATCCCCAAGGCATCGGACAGTCGGGAACGTTCGACCCCGCCAAGGGAACGGTGAACACCTATAGTAGCGATGTCATGATACCTGCCTTCCTTGCTGCCTACACCGGCGGCAATGCACGCAAAACACCTTTGGACATTTTCCCCGCCATCAGCCGCATGCTGCCCAACTGGAACATGACATACAAAGGGCTGAGCACCCTGCCCTGGATACGCGACCATTTCAAGAGCGTGAATATTACTCACGGATACAGGAGCATTTTTAGCATTGGGTCATACAACAGCTACAGCAGTTGGGTACAAGCCTTTATGGGCAGCGACCTGGGTTTCGTGGAAAATCCCGCCACAGGAAATTACGTACCTTCTTCCATGTACGATATCAGTACTGTAAGCATCAACGAAAGCTTCACACCTTTGGTAGGAGTGAACGTTACGTTTATGAACGACATGACATTCAAGGCAGAATACCGCAAGATTCGTTCAGTAACGCTTAGCATGTCCGCTGCCCAGATCAACGAAACCAGCAGCAACGACATGGTTTTAGGTTGGGGGTATAAGATTGCTGACTTTAAGTTAAGCAGCCTATGGGGAGGTGCACACCGGGGAGCCAGTGCCAAGCAGAAGAAGTCGAGGACCCGACGCACGCCCAATAGCAACACCCGCCAAAGCCAAGAGAGCAACAGCAATAGAAGCCGCAGCACACGCAGCAATTATGCTCACAGCCTGAACCTCTCGTTTGACTTTAGCCTGCGCAATCAGTCGGCCCTACGCCGAGACATTGAAACAGGCATCAGCGAGGCCACCAGTGGCAACCGCGCAGTAAAGACGAGTTTTCAGGCCAGCTATGCCATGAGTCGCTACGTAACCATGAGCCTCTACTACGACCGCCAGCGCAACCAGCCCCTGCTCTCCAACAGTGCCTACCCCACCATTACGCAGGATTTCGGTATGAGCCTACGCTTCTCCCTGACGAGATAATGACCGATGGAGAAGAAACCGTAAACCAAGAATTTTTCACACTAAGAAAATTTTACTATCTTTGTGCAGAATCTTTGAACAAACATAACAACAAATAAAGGAAAAACATGGGACTTTTAACAGGAAAGACCGCCCTCGTTACTGGTGCGGCACGTGGTATCGGTAAGGCAATTGCCTTGAAATTCGCTGCAGAAGGCGCCAACGTAGCTTTCACCGACCTTGTTATTGATGAGAACGGACAGGCTACTGAGGCCGAACTGAACGCCCTGGGCGTGAAAGCCAAAGGCTATGCCAGCAATGCCGCAGACTTTGCTCAGACAGAGGAGGTCGTAAAGCAGGTACACGCAGACTTCGGCAGCATTGATATCCTTGTGAACAATGCCGGCATCACCAAGGACGGCCTGATGTTGCGCATGAGCGAAGCACAGTGGGACGCTGTTATTAACGTCAACCTGAAGAGTGCGTTCAATTTCATTCACGCCGTTGTGCCCATCATGATGCGCCAGCGCGGTGGCTCCATCATTAACATGGCAAGCGTTGTCGGCGTGCATGGCAATGCAGGCCAAGCGAACTATGCTGCTTCCAAGGCAGGCATGATTGCCCTGGCCAAGAGTATTGCCCAGGAGATGGGTCCCCGTGGCATCCGTGCTAACGCCATCGCTCCCGGCTTTATCGAAACAGCCATGACGGCCCAGCTTTCTGATGAAGTACGTGAAGAATGGAAGAAACAGATTCCCTTGCGCCGTGGCGGACAGACCGAGGATGTGGCCAACACTGCACTCTATTTGGCCAGCGACCTGAGCAGCTATGTCAGCGGTCAGGTGATCCAAGTGGATGGTGGCATGAACATGTAAGGAATGCACATCCTTTACGAAGACAATCATTTGATAATAGTCAACAAACAGGCAGGGGACATCGTTCAGGGAGACAAAACCGGCGATGCTCCCCTCTCTGACATTATCAAGGATTTCATTAAAGTGCGCGACAAAAAGCCTGGCAATGTCTTCCTTGGTGTTGTACACCGATTGGATCGCCCCGTAAGTGGTGTTTGCCTTTTTGCCAAGACCAGCAAGGCTCTTGCACGCATGAATGCCCTCTTTGCCAAGCACGAAGAGGTAAGAAAGACCTATTGGGCTATTGTAGGCAACCGACCTCCAAAGCCCGAAGGCACACTCGTTCATTGGCTTACACGTGATGAAAAACGCAATATGGCTCGTGCCTATGAACGCGAGGTGCCCAACAGCAAACGCGCCCACCTGGATTACCGCACCCTATGCCACAGCGACCGCTATTGGCTATTAGAGGTAACACTCCATACAGGCCGGCACCACCAGATACGCTGCCAACTGAGCAAAATAGGCTGCCCCATCAAGGGCGACTTGAAATATGGCGCACCGCGAAGCAATCCAGATGGCAGCATATCGCTCCACGCTCGTCGGTTGGATTTTATTCATCCCGTTACCCAAAAAGAGATTGCTGTAGAAGCCCCCGTGCCTAATGACAAGCTGTGGCAGACAATGGAGACACAAGAAAACCCATTATAACATGAACGGCAAAAGCATCCTAAAAATCATGGCAGGCATAGTGCTCACTCCCATAGTAGCACTATGCTTGCTTATGCTGTTGCTTTACCTGCCGCCTGTGCAGCAATGGGCCGTCAACCTGGCTACAGACTATGCACGCGAGGAAACGGGGTGGGATGTAAGAATCGAACGTGTCCGTCTGCGTCCTCTATTGGACATCGATCTTCAAGGAGTGAGCGTTCACAACAAAGACTTGGATGTTCAGGCAGAAAGTGTGGTGCTCGATCTCGATTGCTCACGGCTACTTGAATTAGAGTTGGGAGTCGAGAGCATTGATTTTGAAGACGCCAACGTGGATACAAAGGCCTTGATTGCGCAACTACGCATCCGAGGTTCTCTCAGCAATTTCCACTTTGAATCTGACAACATCCAAAGTCTGCAGCAACACGCTGAATTAACCAAAGCCATGCTCAAGGGTGCTAACGTGGATTTACAAATGCGTGATACCACCGTTGTAGATACCACTACCAGTGAACCCCTTCGCTGGACACTGGCCATAGGGGATATTGCGGTTGAGAACAGCAAAGTAACTTTCCACGTACCTCACGACAGCGTACGTGTTTGGGCAAACATCCACTTGGCTCGCATTCAGGGTGGATTGTTGGACCTGGGTAATGCCAGCTACGGACTGGACAGCATTGCCCTTAAGTTTGACAGCGTCAGCTACAACCAAATCACACTGAAAGACCTCTCTCTTCATGCCAGTCAATTCCGGTATAGCGGCGATACGCTATCCCTGCCCGATTTGAAACTGGCCACCCCTCACAGTACGGCACATACCAAAATCCTGTTCCCTTTCAGTGCGCTGGACAGCATACCCTCAACAGCCATTCAGGCTGAAATGACGGGGCAAATCGGCATGGAGGATATCCAAGACATGATGCCCGGAATATCGAAATATACGCCTTCCGGACCCGTCAGTCTGCATGTCCATGCCAGCGGCAATCTCCAACAAATGCATGTGGACACGCTTAGCGTCTTGGCCGAGCCATGGGTTAGCCTGGATGCCAGCGGAACGCTTACTCATCTGATTGATGACAAACTGTTTGGTGCAGATCTCAACTTCAATACCCGCACCTACGACATGCGCCAGGTAACTCGCATCACCGGGTTGGAGAAGACTCTACGCATTCCACGGCTCACCGCCCGAGGCAAGGTCAGCAAGCAAGGAAATCTTTACTCTCTGAATGCCAAAATCCAAGAGGCACGCGGAAAGGTGGACGTTAAGGCCGACTATAACAATCTGACTGAGGCATACAACCTTCAAACAAAAATCCACAATCTCAACCTCCACCATTTCCTGCCCAAAGACTCTCTCTTCCTCCTGACAGGCGAAGCCAAAATCCATGGCCGTGGACTTGATTTCCAATCTCCCCATACAACCATGCAGGGCTATGTACAAGTGGACTCCTTGGGCTATAAGCACCTGAATATGGGCAACCTGGCGGCAAATATCAAAAAGCAACGAGGTTACGCCGATATTGATGTTCTCTTCAATAATAATATTCTTCGGGCACAAGCCTGTGTTGAAGCAAAGTTGTCAAAAAAACTGAACATCGCACATTTCAGTCTCACATTGACACATGCTGACCTCCACCGCCTTGGCCTTATGGACAGTCCGTTTGCCCTGAGCATGGTAGCCAGATTGGACGGTAGCAGCGACCTGAGAAAAAGACATAAAGTAAAGGGTAGCATACATGCTATTGAGCTATCACTGCAAGACACGGTATATCACCCACAGGACATAGAACTTGATTTTCAACTCCAGCCGGACACTACCCGAGCCTGGGCACATGCCGGTGATCTCTTTTTAGACTTCAACTCCCCACTATCTTGGGAGAAACTGTTGGCAAGCGGAGAGCGCTTGGCGAAAGAAGTACAGATGCAGTTCAAGGCACGCCAATTAGACCAACCACTATTGAAACGCCTGCTGCCCATGGCTTCGCTTTCCCTACGTAGCGGTGGCGATAATCCTTTCCATAATATCTTAAAAGCATACACCGGCGTCTCCTTTCAAAGCATGAACCTATCACTGGCCTGCGACTCCACCACAGGCGTGAATGCCTTAGGGGGCATCAACCGATTAAACACAGGAGCCGTGCTTCTGGACACGATTCGCCTGAACATGCAAACGAACAGTGAGGACGTTTTCAAGGCCCAATTCCATGTAGCCAATAACAGACGTAATCCACAGGTAACCTTTAGTAGTGATTTAATGGCTACCTTAACTTCCTCCAGTGTGGGGCTACACGCCCTTATCAACGACGCACGCGGAAAGAAAGGTGTGGACTTGGGAGCGGAACTACAATTCTTGGAGGACAATTTCCGCCTTCATATTAGTCCACACACACCTATCTTAGCCTATCGGCGTTTCCAACTGAATGAGGACAACTACATCGTTCTTCATAACAACCGCCGTTTAGAGGCAAACGTAGACCTCTTAGCCGATGACGGCACAGGATTTAAACTCTACACCACTCCTAATGAAGCTGCTTTACAAGACATTACGCTCAGCGTCCATAAGTTTAACTTGGGCGAATTAAGCGCAGTGATTCCTTACATGCCCAGCATTGAAGGCCTTCTTGGCGGCGATGTCCATTTTATTCAGGACGAAAAGAACATGAGTTTTTCGGTAGAGGCACAGGTGCAAAAAATGGTTTACGAAGGAGCCCCCTTAGGAACCTTGGGGGTAAATGCCATCTACCTACCCAACGCCGATGGCACACATTTCGTAGACGGCATCATGCTTCACGACGGCAATGAGATAGCCACGCTATCCGGATCATACAATCCCAAAGGAGAAGGCCGTTTAGATGCCCAGGCTGCGTTACAAAAACTCCCATTAGCCCTGGCCAATGGTTTTGTTCCCAATGGCGAGATTGCCTTAAAGGGTTATGCAGATGCGCAACTGGAGGTACATGGCGCCATCAACAAGTTAGTGATGAACGGACAACTGAGCACTCAGGAAATGAAAGTCCTAAGCGAAATGTACAGTTTGGACCTTCGTTTGCCCGACGATACGCTGACCATACAAAACAGCCAGATTCTGCTAAACCGCATTGAAGCCTACTCCAAAGGCAAACACCCCATTACGCTGGACGGCACAATCGACATGCGTCAGATAAATGACATTGGTTTGAACCTGAATGTAGAGGCGCGTAATTTCGAACTTATCAACGCACCCAAGACACCTCGTGCAGTAGCTTATGGCAAGGTGTACGTCGATTTCAATTCTCGCCTTACAGGCACTCTCTCCAACCTACGTCTGCGCGGTCGGCTAAAAGTCTTGGGGCGCACAGATGTCAACTATGTGCTTACGGATAGCCCGTTGACCGTAGAAGATCAACTGGCCGACCTCGTAACCTTTGTGGATTTCGAACGTGAGGAGTTGCAGGAAGAGGTGACTACGGTGCAGCCCCAGAACATAGACATGCGCATGAACGTGAGTATCGAGCCTGCTGCACAAGTACATTGTCTTCTGAGCACAGACGCTACGAATTACATCAATTTGGAGGGTGGTGGCGACCTGCTGCTAAGCTACGACACACGTAACAATATGCGACTACAAGGACGCTACACCATTATCAGCGGCAAAATGAACTACACCCTGATGGTTATGTCCCTGCGCGACTGTGAAATAAAAAGTGGCAGTTACGTCGAATTCACGGGCGATATCATGAACCCCAAGCTCCATCTGAGTGCGACAGAGCGCGTGAAGACAACCGTCTATGAAGACAAGACACCGCGCAGCGTGAGTTTTGATGTAGGAATCGACCTCAGTCAAACGCTGAACGACATCGGCATGGCCTTCACCATTGATGCGCCCGAGGATGTTACCATCAGCAACCAGCTGGCATCCATGACCCAAGAAGGACGTGGCAAGGTGGCTGTTACCATGCTGGCAACAGGCATGTACCTAACGGACGAGGGAACGGCACAAGGATTCAGCGGAACGAACGCCTTGAACAGTTTCCTTCAGACGCAGATTGCCGCCATCAGCAACAAGGCCTTTAACACCATAGATTTGAATTTCGGCATAGATAACACCAATACGGCTTCCGGTGCCACGCAAACAGATTATAACTTCAGTTTTGCCAAACGATTCTGGGGAAACCGTATCCGCCTGATCATTGGTGGTAAGGTAAGCAGCGGCCCTGAAGCTCAGAACACCGGGCAAAGCATCGTTGATAACGTAAGCATAGAGTACCGTCTGGACAATAGTGCGACGCGCTACGTTCGAATCTATTACGACCGTAGCGCGGAAAGCCTGATGGAAGACGAGATTACGGAAATGGGGGCCGGTATTGTCTTACGACGCAAAAGTACAAGACTCGGCGAATTGTTTATTTTCCGGAACCGGAAGAGGGAGAAGCAATGATGCGCATGGCAGCAATGCCAAGTACAATCCAGACAATCTCACGCAAGCGAATGATAAGCCCCAAAAAGACACCCTGTGATGCTCCTATCCGCAAGGCAGAAGTACACATGGCCATGCTGCCCTCGCGTGCCCCTAATTGCATGGGGATAAAGAACACCAAATTGGACAACAGTGAAGAAAAAGCATGGATAAGCACAGCGTCCCAATAGGAAACTTGTGCGTCCATAATACGCAAAATAAGGAAAATTTCGACGCAGCTCAGCATACGCGCCACAAACTCCAGTATCAGACTGCCGTAAAAGGCCAGCGGACGATGGGTATGCAGGTTACATATTTCCGCATCCACCATGGCAATTTTTTCTCCGTTGACCTGCATGAAGTTTTTAACACGCCGCCCGATAAATGGTAAATGTGAAGCCCAGCGAAGTACCCTTACGGCCAATCCATGACGATAGCTCAGCAAGAAAAATCCGATACCCACAAGACAGAACACGCCTCCGGACATAAGAACCACTATCAGCACCTCATTCAAACGGGAGAAATACAGCGCCAAAAAGAGAGCGATGCTAAAACACCAGAAACAAAAATGCGAGAAAATATGCATCATGCTATGCAAGATGGTACTGCTGCTCGCCCTCACCGTACCCACCTCGGATTTCAATTCCATAATACGATAGGGTTCGCCGCCCAACAAGCCGACAGGTGTTACATAGTTCAAGGCAAAACCCGTAACTATCAGTTGATACATACGCCAGAAAGAGGGTTTCTCCCCTCTTTTCGTTCCCAAGATAGTACGCCACGCCCATGTGTTCAAAGCATACACAGGCAGCCAAAGTCCAATGATGACAGGAATCCACATTCCTGCACGCAACAAGCCTTTCCGAACCTCGAGCCAGGAAAAGGGGAAGGTAAGCAACATCCATACGATGGATGCCACGCCCAGCAAAAAGAAGAAATCGCGAGCCTTAAGCTTCATCACGTTGAGCGAAGTTCATAGGTGGACGGCGGTTGGGATTGTCATTCTCACGACGCTTATGATAGAGTTCTTCCAGCGGATGCTGGTTGGCCTCGTCAAAACGCATACGATTACGATAAACATCCATTGCGGCAAAAATGGCCTGGCGCATACTGTTCTCATCAGCCACACCCTTACCGGCAATATCAAAGGCCGTGCCGTGGTCGGGACTGGTACGCACCAAAGGCAAGCCGGCGGTAAAGTTAACGCCGTCGTTCATAACCAAGGCTTTGAAGGGAGCCAAGCCTTGGTCGTGATACATGGCCAGAATACCGTCATAATGCGCATACTGATGTGCGCCGAAGAAACCGTCAGCAGCGTAAGGGCCGAATGCATGGATACGCAATTCGTTATACGCCCGTTCAATGGCGGGAGCAATAATTTCCTGCTCTTCCCTGCCCAACAAACCACTGTCGCCTGCATGAGGGTTCAAACCAAGAACCGCAATACGGGGTTTTTCTATTCCAAAATCCCGTTTGAGCGAAACATTCAGCAACTGAAGTTTCTCCAATATGTTCGCCTCTGTTATTGCCTGGGGCACTTGTGCCAAAGGCAGATGGGTACTCAACAGGGCGACGCGCATCGTTTCGTTCATTAGAACCATCAGCGCTTCCTTACCCTCTCCTACGCTACTTTGAATATATTCCGTATGACCAGGGAAGTGGAAGCCATCCCCCTGAATGGTATGCTTGTTGATAGGAGCCGTAACCAGCACATCCACCTTGCCGTATTTGAAATCCGTAATGGCAGCCTCCAAAGCAAGCAACGCTTGTTTGCCTGCGTCAGCACTTTCCTGTCCAAACTGAACAGGTACCTCGTCGTCGCTCACGACCAAAACATTTAAGCGGTCAGGGCGAGCCTCATCAGCATGATTGATTGTCGTGAAATTTGTCGTCAGGTCGCATGCCTTACGATGATAGGTCGTAATGCGGGGGTTGGCATACAGGATGGGGGTGCAAAGCTCAAACATTGTGGGGTCGGAAAAGACCTTCAAAGCGATCTCCAGACCTACACCGTTTGTATCTCCTTGCGTAATTGCTACGCGAATTCGTTCCATGTTATTATTTTGTTTTTATTGTTTTGCTGTTTTGTTATCCTCCTCAATGGCCGTTTCGGCTTCTTCTTCCTGCTCATGGGGGAGCAATAGCGTGTAAAGCGCTCCTTCCATGCGACGCATCAAGCCACGCTTCATCTTTTCCGGAGCAAAGACAAAGCCTTCAACCGTTACGACACGGTTGTTCTTCTCGTCCACACGGGAATGACTCACGAAGGGACCACCCATGCCATCGTTGCGCATAAACCACAAGCCACGGGATTCAAAGGCGTATTTCCCATGTACCATAATAGGCTTTACGCTGGTATATAGGGTGTCCGTCTGGACATACATGTCCGGCTCGCTACCCGGGATATTACGCTGCATCACACTGTCGCGTTTGTGAAGAATGTATTTCTTGTTGAAAATATTCGGACCCTCATAGGGATAGCTATAAACGACCATGCACACCATACCCGAGGGGGCATCGTTGCTGAGCCAAAGAAAATCCTTGCCCTTCTTGTAATGTTGCAGTTCCTTGGGGGCGTGCAGGTCGCAATCGAAGATTTCTTTTGCAAGGTCATAGCCTACGCGGCTGTATTCGTCTTTAAGGATCAGGCAGAGACGGTTGATTTCCGTCTTATGAAAGAAATCAATAATGTCCTGAGTGTGTTCGCTTACATATTTTGCGAATTCTTCGTTCGAGGGAGCATTGATGGTCAGGATAATCTGATTGTCAGCGTAAACATTACGCTGAAATTTCATACGCACACGGGTAAACTGCGTGGGGTCGATGTTCACTTCTATCAGGTTACGAAACAACCGTAGCGTACGATTGTAATCCTTCGGATCGGCCTGCGAAATACGGAACGACCGTTCCGGCTGAGGCAAGCCCGGGACATCGGTATCCAAGACATTAAATAGGGCGCGCCCTGTAGGAGCCTCCCACAGTTTGCTGTCCATGATGACCATCACCTCGTAGGGTCTTCCGCTGGCCTGAGGGGCTATCATTTTACCGTCCTTGCAACTCGTAAAGGAAAAGACAAGGAACAAAAGCAAGGGAAAATAGGTACGTTTCAATCTTGGCATAATTCTCAAAACTATAAAGCATTAACTTTTTTGGCTGTTGACAAGAGTCCGCATGCCGCAAAAATATCCTGTCCACGGCTGGCGCGGATAGTGGTGGTAACACCGTGGCGTGTCAAATAATCGCGCAGCCATACCATCGTAGCTTCATCAGCGCCCCTGAAGGGCGTATCTGGAATGGCATGGAAGCGAATCAGGTTCACACGGCACTCCAAACCCGAAAGCAAGCGTACCAACTCCTGGGCATGCGCCTTCGTATCGTTCAGTCCCTGGAACACAATGTATTCAAAGGTCAGGCGACGCTGGTGCGTCCAATCCTCCTGCTTAAGACGGTCAATGAGAGCTGTCAGCGAGAAAGCCTTCTCTGCCGGCATCATGGCCAAACGCTCCTCCGGGAAAGGATTGTGCAGCGAGATGGCCAGTTGGCATTGGCTCTCGCGCAAGAAACGGTCCAGACCTTTCTTCAGCCCTACGCTGCTCACCGTAATACGCTTCGGGCTCCAGGCCCAGGCGTAGGAAGCCGTTAGGATCTCTGTGGCACGCAGCACATTATCCAAATTGTCGAAAGGCTCGCCCTGTCCCATAAAGACAATATTCGTCAAGCGGCCGCATTCGGGCAATGAATACACTTGGTTCAAGATATCAGCGGCGGAGAGGGTTCCCTCGTAACCCTGACGCCCTGTCATACAGAACTTGCAATCCATCTTACAACCCACCTGGCTGCTTACGCACAGGGTGGCATGGTCGCCATCGGGAATAAAGACCGTTTCAACGAAATTGCCGGCACGCGTAGGATAGAGATATTTGACGGTTCCATCCACGCTCTCCTGTCTGTCCGAAGGAGGTATGCAGCCAATCTCATATTGCAAGCTGAGTTTTTCACGCGCTGCCTTGCTGATATTCGCCATCTCGTCGATGGTACGCACACGGTGCTTGTATATCCAATCCGCCATCTGCTTGCCCACAAAGGGCTGCAAGCCGATGCCAACAGCCACGGACTTCAATTCCTCTAATGTTTTCCCTAACAATGCTTCCATAAGATACAAAGATACTGCAAAAGGCAGAGAATACAAAATAATCCTTTTGGCTTTTGCATCACACATCCCTTTTTCCTATCTTTGCATTACTACGAAACACCTTAAACTGCCATGCCATCGAAGTTCCTTCAGTTACTTCTTTTTTGCGTCTTTGCCTGTTTCCAAGCAAAGGCACAGCAATCCTCGTGGGAGGATTTCGTGCAGGAAATCCTGGACGACGAGCAAGGCGATCGCGCTGATTGGGCAGAGCATCTGGAGGAACTCAACTATCTCCACAACCACCCCTTAAACATCAATCTGGCTACGGAGGACGATTTGCGCCAGTTGCCCATGCTCAATGAAGAACAAATCGAGGAAATCGCCACCTATCTTTTTTTGCACAACGGCATGCGCTCTTTGGCTGAACTGATGGCGATTAAAAGCATTGATGCCAAAACGCGTAGGATGTTATCGCTTTTTCTTTACGTGGGACAAGAGAAACAGATGCGACAGGACACACTCACGCTGCGAAAGATACTACAACATACCCGGCACGAAGTGGACAGCCGTACCGACCTGCCCTTATATTATCGACGCGGCTACACCACCGCTCCAAACAAAGGCGGATATGTAGGTCAGCCCATCAGTCACCGGCTGCGGTACCACATGCAGGAAAAGAAACACTTGGACTTTGCGCTGAAGATGGAAAAGGATGCCGGAGAGTCAATGCAAGCCCACAGCTACGACTTCTACAGTGCCTTTCTCCGCTTGCACGACATAGGGAAGATGCAGACCCTGGTCGTTGGAGACTATCGGTTGGGCTTCGCTCAGGGACTGGTCATGAACAAAGCCTATGGATTCGGGAAAACGGCAGACAACCGCATCAGTAACGGCATCAAAGGGCACACGGGAATGGACGAAGATAACTTCCTGCGTGGCTTGGCAACCACATGGGCTTGGCAACGCATCATGCTGAGTGCTTGGGCTTCGTTCCGCCAAGCAGACGCCACCTTGGACACCGCTCAAAACATCCGCACGCTGTCGACCGGTGGGATACATCGTACAAGAAACGAATTGCGACGTCGCAACAACACCGACATTTGGCATCTGGGCGGTCGTATGCAGTGGAAAATCATGAAATGGCTGAGTATGGGAGCCACAGGTTATTGGCAACGTTTCTCGCGCCCGCTGAATCCGGGCACGCAACTCTATAGGACGTTTTATCCCCAAGGACAGTCCTTTGGCGTTGTGGGTGTCGATTATTCTTTCCGCCTGCCCTGGTTAAGCATAGCGGGCGAAGCGGCTTACAGTGCGAACAGGAAAGGGCTTGCCACGCTTCACTCCGCCTCATGGAGAATCAATACGGAATCCGTCCTCTCCCTCTGCGGGCGCTACTATGCTCCCGAATACTATTCCTTTCATGCCTCGGCCCTGAGCGATGGCGGTGCCGTCCAGAACGAGTCGGGGGTCATGTTGCGCTATGAAACTGCCATCTGGCGCAAGGTCTCGTTCATTACCTATCTGGATGCCTTTCATGCACCCTGGCCTCGCTATGGCATGACACACAGTTCCACAGGCGCTGAGTTTTCTCTCACGGCCAACTATGCCATTTCCAAACAAAACAGCCTTTCCTTGCGCTATCAACTGAAGAGCAAAGAGATGAGGGATAAGCGAGAGGTGCACCATCGCATGCGGCTGCGTTTTACCTCCCAACTACTCCCCACCCTGCGCCTGCAAACACAACTGTCCACTCACCAAGTGGCAAAACAATGGGGCTATGCCGTCAGCCAATCGCTGAGACACCAATCACACGACAAGCAATGGACGGAACAACTTATGCTCACTTATTATAATACTCAGGATTACAACAGCCGCATCTACATCAGCGAGCCTCATCTCACGAACAGCACATTCGGCACAATGCTGTACGGTCGGGGGCTGCGTTTGGCAAGTACGGCATACGTGCGTCTCTGGAACGACCATCTGCGCTTGGAAATATGCTACGCCGTTAACCGTCTGCTCAAAGGCAACAGCCAAGGTTCGGGCATGGAAGAAATTCACGGCCCTTGGCGCAACGACATCAGCCTTGGAGCAAAGGTAAAGTGGTAAGGATTGACCTCAAATGCCACCTATTCTTCCCAAACCAGATAGGCCGAAACCAGCCAATGGTTCAATTCATCGCCCTTGGCGGGTTGTGCGTTCGGTATGCTGAAAGTGAAGGTATGCATGCCGGGCTTCAGATGTTTCAGGTTTGCCGTCTCCGGCCACACGTCCGAGCCGGGACACCAATTGGAGCGCGACAGGTCAGACGAAGCAATCGGTTCTTCTATCTCTTTTATCTCGCGTCCCTCCTCGCCGATATAGGCCGCCTTGCGCTTTTGCAGCCAAACGCCCGCTGTAGGATTGAAACGGCGGAACGAGGCACAGTCCGTGCGCCAAGGTACAAAACGGATAACGGTATCTTCGTCTGCCTTCACAATATTCAGTTGCTGCGTAAACTCATCGCCACCCGAGTGTCCGCCATGTCCTGTGGTGATGTATTGCAGGCGCAGGTTCTTCGCCTTGGCCGGTACCTTAGCATCTACCGTTACGCTGCGACGGGCAAACAGGTCGGGCAACGATTGCCCCACGTATGGCACGGTATTGATGAGCGGCAACACCCGTGTGCGGCACAAGGCATCCTCCGGAACGTCCGACTCCTTCACTTCCAGCGTCAAAGAAGCCACATATCCCTCTGCTGTCCATGTGTCGATAAGTATACCCACATACACATCGCCTTCCAAACAGGAGTAACGGTCCGTAATGTCCTGCGTCCACTCCACCTTAGGTGCCCATCCGTCTATATAGACGGGTCTGTACAATGATGCCTTTTCTTCGTCATCGCCACTATAATAGCCCACGCCGAAAGGTGTCATGAAGCGCATCAGTTCTACGGCAGGACGATAACCTTCAGCGGGGACGATACCTTTGAACGACTCCACACGGGCGGTATCCGGCTGCGGATAATGTTGCTCGTCACGCGCTATCCCCAACATGTTGATGACCGACTCCTTGGGCAACACGAAGCACGAACCGGTCTTGTCCCAGCGATCGCCGTTGGACTCCACGCTCACGGTCGCCGTCAGCCTGACATTGCGCCGATAAGAGGGCAAATGAATTTTCTTCAGGATGATACGTCCGTTCACAAGACGTATCACGCCGTCGGCATCCGGTTCGTTATAGCCTTTAAAAGTGCCGGGACGAAAACAGACAGGTGTCTTGTCAAACACACGAAGTGTCAGATCGCCCATGGCGGGATGCTTTTTGGCAGAAACAGGCAAGACGGATGATGAAAGGAAAAGCGATAGCAGAAAGCACGTCAACTTGTTCATGATTCATGGTTTTTTCAGTTATTATGCGAAAGTAAGAAAAAAACATGTACCGCCATATCATTCCTCACCGAATTCTTCACTGGACACATAATAAGTCGGATAAATACTTTATGAGGAACGTGCGAAGCAAGATTTTTTCAAAATATCATGCCTCTATCTTTGTCAACTGAGAAAAAATACTTATTTTCACTCCTGAATTATTGAAATCCTTACTGATGACATGAAAAAAACGAAGAAATGGGCATTTACCCTCCTCCTCTTGTGCCTCGGAAGCGGCTTGCCGGCACAATCCCGACTGACGGAAGAGAGCAATGACACGTACGACCAACGCATGGAATGGTTCGGCAAAGCCAAACTGGGGATATTCATCCATTGGGGCATCTATGCTGTCAGGGGCGTACCGGAAAGTTGGTCGTTCTACAACGACTACCTGCCTTACGAAGAATACATGAAGCAACAGAGCGGATTCAAAGCCGAAAAGTATCGACCCGAAGAGTGGGTGAAACTTATCAAAGAGAGCGGAGCGAAATACGCGGTTATCACCGCCAAGCATCACGACGGCTTCGCCCTATGGGACACCAAGGCAGGACAACTGAGTGCCAAGAAGTCGGCGGCGGCCAAGCGCGACCTGCTCACCCCTTTCACCGATGAAGTGCGCCGCCAAGGGCTTCGCCTCGGACTTTACTATTCGCTGCTGGACTGGAGCCGCGACGACTACCCCAACAAGACCAAGACCACGAAACGTTATGACATCAAGGATGATCCGGCACGGTGGCAATCGTTCTGCTCCTTCAACTTCGCACAACTGAAAGAATTGAACAATGCCTATAAGCCCGACCTCTTTTGGTTCGACGGCGATTGGGAACAGTCTGCCGAAGACTGGAACTCCAAAGGCATCGTAGATTTGCTGAGAACACCCAACCCGGAGGTCATCATCAACTCGCGCATACAGGGCTACGGCGACTATGCCACTCCCGAACAGGGCGTGCCCGTGGTACGTCCTAAAGAGAAGTATTGGGAACTGTGCTACACCATGAACGATTCTTGGGGATACCAACCCACCGACACCAACTACAAGAGCACGCAGATGTTGCTGCGCTCCTTCGTAGACTGTCTCAGCATGGGAGGTAACATGCTGCTGGACATCGGCCCCAAAGCCGACGGAACCATTCCACCCCAGCAGGTAGAGATTCTGAAGGCATTCGGTCGCTGGACATCCAAGCACAAAGAGGCCATCTATGAAACCCGTGCGGGCATTCCGGCCGAACATTTCCACGGAGGATATACCACACTGAACCGCGAAGGGAACATCCTTTACCTTTATCTCCCCAACCGCCCTAACGGCCCCGTAGAACTGAAAGGCATCGCAAACGGCGTGCACCGCGCATGGGTGGTGGGCAATGGCAGTATGTTGAACCACAAAGTGTACAACAAGCTGTATTGGAGTTCCGTTCCCGGCATCGTCTATATCGACGTACCCGAAGAGTGTCTGGACGAGCAGATCACTGTCATCGCCGTATTGTTGGATGGTCCTATCAAACTCTATCGGGGCGAAGGACAGGTGATTTCAGTGAACTGATTTCTCGGACACGGATGAGCCGGATATATCCGTAATCCTAACCCAACGCTTTATTTCATGATGAAAGAACTCTTCTTGTCATGTTGCCTTCTACTGACAGCCACAACAATGCCACTCAAGGCACAACCGCTGAGCGAGCGTTACGGAAGATTCCTGACACAACCCGAAGGCTACGTATGCCTGCGCACTTCCGACACAATCTGCATCGACGGTATCCCCGATGAAGCGGTATGGCAATATGCCCCTCCCATCACCCGTTTTACGGACATCAGAGGAGCGGGATACCCTGCCCCACACTTCCACACGCAAGCAAGAATGCTTTGGGACGACCGCTACCTCTATATTGCCGCCGAGTTGCAAGAGCCGGACGTATGGGCCGGCCTGAGACAACGCGACACCATCGTCTATTACAACAACGACTTCGAGGTGTTCATTGACCCCGATGGCGACGGACACCACTATTATGAAATTGAGGTGAATGCCCTCTGCACCGTGTTCGACCTCTACTTAGAAAAGGCATATCGTGCGCCACGCCGCCCTCACATCATGTTCCAATGGAACTGTCCGGGCTTACGGATAGCCACACACGTGGACGGCACCCTCAACCTTCCCGGAGATACCGACCGAGGATGGAGCGTGGAAATGGCCATCCCACGCGAAGCCATCGCCGCGGAGTTCGACAACTGCCTGCAAACGGGCAACTACCTGCGCATCGGCTTTTCGCGCGTGCAGTGGCAGCATAGTACGGACAAGGATGGGCGTTATCACCGCAAGCAAAACACAGACGGCACATTCCTGCCCGAAGACAACTGGACATGGGGGCCTACGGGTCAGGTGGCCATGCACATGCCCGAACGCTGGGGCTACGTGTACCTCTCCGACCTTATTGCTGGCAGCGACGTTCCGGAACCTTTCCGCTATCCGGCATCCTATCCCGTGGAGCGGTTGCTGTGGATGCTGTTCTATGCACAGGAAGAACAATATGCCAAGCACGGACGCTACCACACAAGCCTCGAAGCCTTCGGACTGACGAAAGAGGAACTTGGCACGCTGCCTCCGGGGAGCCATATCACCGTAGAAGCCATCAGCCGCAAGTACGAGATTACTGTCGTACTGCCTGACGGGCAACAGATGAGTATTGACGAGACAGGGCGGCTCTCACGCCTTTCCCCTCGTCCGAAACCTTAAGGAGAGGAAGATGAGAATCAAGACAAAAAACTTATGTTTAACCCCAAATCATGAAGAAACATTTTTTATCATGAAAAATATATTTTTTTTATTCACACTCTTTCTGCTTGCGGGATGCAAAGAGAATGATTCGGTCAAAGTTCCCCTTTACGTATGGCATTCATGGGGAGAAAACACTACGGAAGCCACCCTGCGGAGCGACTTCGAGCGTTGGAAAGCATACGGCACCGTGGGCGTGTGCTTCAACGCCCACTTTGATTCTGCAAAGGTGGCCACGGCAGCCCGCATCGCCAAGGAATCGGGATTGGAATATCACGCATGGATTCCCACCATGCTGCAAGACGGACTTGACTCTGCCTGCTACACGGTGAACCGCCTCGGAGAGTCGGCCTACGACAAGCCGGCCTACGTCCCTTACTACAAGACGCTTGACCCCTTGAAACCGCAAGCGCGCAATTTCCTGAAGAAGCAGTTCGTCCGCATTGCCTCCATCCCGGAAGTGGATTACATCCAGTTGGACTACATCCGTTATGCCGATGTCATTCTGGCACGCGGCTTATGGGACAAGTACGGGCTGACAATGGACAAGGAGTATCCTAAGGCCGACTACTGTTATTGCGACAGTTGCGTAGCGGCCTTCCAACGGGCAAGCGGCATCGACATTCGCAAAGTGGCTGATCCGTCCACCTGCAGGGAGTGGGCACAATTCCGTTGCGATGCCATCACGGGATTAGTGAACGAACTGGCTGATGTCATCCACGCCAAAGGGAAAAAGGTCAGTGCCGACGTCTTCCCCGGCCCTGAAAGCCACGCCGTTTGGATGGTGCGCCAGGAATGGGACAAATGGAACGTGGATGCTTACTTTCCTATGAACTACAACGACTTCTATCTGGAACCGGCCGAATGGATAGGCAAGGTAACGAGCGAAGAGGTGAGAAGCGTGGCTCACAAAAAAACACCTGTATATAGCGGGCTGTTCATCTGTCGTGATTGGCGCAACAAAGCCAAATTAGCAGATCCGGAACATTCCGGCCTGCTGCCCTCCGAAATCGAAGAAGCCGTGGCCGTTTCGATGAAGGCCGGAGCCGCCGGTGTATGCCTGTTCACCCCCAACGACATGACTCCCGAACATTGGGAAGCATTAGGAAAAGCCATCAGAAAAACGTACCGGTAACCGCAGCGTATACTCTCTTCTCCCGCTTTTCCTGCCTTCTGCAAAGATTACAGATATTGACACCTCTGTTCTTTCGTTTTTTCATTATTAGTTTATACCTTTGTATTCAATATAACGAGAAACAATCAACCGATAGGACTGGAGACAGAGCATGGCAATTTAGTCCAGAAGCAAAAGAATTGAGTATGAGCTTCAGTATCACCAACGCCTATGTTTGTAACCGCAAACAACCTAATCTTGCTATCATCTTCAAAGTGGCAGACTTGCTCGGAGTTTCACCCAAAGAATTAGTAAAATAAAATGGCAAAGAAAGAAGCACAAACTGATATATGGGTATATGAGCTACTGAAGTCGGCTCATATAGATTTATGCTACCAAAACTCAGATATTCCTGAAATAGAGAAAGCATTGAAAACTGCCTCTAAAGCAGAATCAGGAAAAGTAGGTAAGCCGGAGTTTGTTGGGGTAGTAAAAGACTTTGTATTAGTCATCGAGAATAAAGCCAACATTGTTTACCACGAGCAACGAGATAAGGATAGTAATCTCCTTGAAAATATAGCAAGTAAACAGGGATATGCCGTAAATGGTGCATTACACTATGGACGGCATATTATTCAACATACGAATTACAAGAAAGTCATTGCTATTGGTGTTTCTGGAGATGAAAAACGTCATCGTATTACCCCAATCTTTTTGGATGACAGTCTCTATCCTAAAGAGTTGGCAGATGTAGAAACTTTTATCTCTTTCAATGAAGATAATATTGATCGTTACTACCATCGTGAGATTTTACAAGAAGAAAGCGAGGAGGAAAAGACTACTGCCGAGATACTCAAAGACGCAGAAACGCTGCACGAGATGCTTTGGAAAGGAGGTCTGACCAATCAAGAGAAACCGCTTGTGGTTTCGGGGATTTTGTTAGCGCTTCGAGAGGAAAGCTTTAAGGGATTTTCCATTGACGATCTTACGGGCGATACGGTTAAATCTGATGGTAAAAAAATATATGATGCCATCGAAGCCAATCTTACTCGAGCTAATGTTTCGCCAACTACGAAAAGGGATAAGATTTTGGCACAGTTTGCAGTCATTAGAGATAATCGTAAGATTAACGATAAAGACCCAAAGAGCAAGAAAACACTCCTACGTGAATATACCGAATTTTTACGAGAGAGTATTCATCGTTCTATCCTTTATTCTCAGTCCGCAGATGATTATTTAGGCATGTTTTATGGAGAGTTTATGGCTTACTCGGGTAAGGATGGGCAAAATCTGGGAATAGTTCTTACTCCAAGACATATTACAGAACTATTCTGCGACTTGATAGGATTGAAAACCTCAGATAGAATACTCGACCCTTGCTGTGGAACAGGAGGCTTTCTCATTGCAGCTATGCACTCAATATTGCAACAAACGGATGACTTAGACCTACAACGCTCTATCCGCAAAGAACAATTGATGGGTATTGAACTGCAGGACTATATGTTTACTATTGCTACAACCAATATGATATTGCGTGGTGATGGCAAGAGCAATTTGCACAATTTCGATTTCCTTGCTGAGTCTGCGAGTAAGCTTCAAAAAGAGATGCACTGCACAGTCGGAATGATGAATCCTCCCTATTCACAAGGGAGTAAAGACGATCCTGATAAGTACGAAATCGCTTTTACTGAACATTTGCTTGACTCCCTAAGCGAAGACGCAAGGGCAATTGTCATTATACCGCAGTCTTCCGTTACGGGAAAGACCACCACAGAGAAAACCATCAAGCGTAATATCCTCAAACATCACACACTCGAAGGAGTAATAACGCTCAATAATAATACCTTTTACGGTGTCGGTACAAATCCTTGTATCGCCATCTTTACTGTAGGTGTACCACACCCCAAAGAGAAGAAATGCAAGTTTATCAACTTCGAGGACGATGGTTTCATTGTAGCTAAGCACGTGGGATTAGTGGATAATGGCACCGCCAAAGACCGCAAACAGCATCTTCTCGATGTATGGAATGGGAAAATAGAAGCAGAAAGTAAATTCTGCGTAGAAACTACGATTGAACCAGAGGACGAATGGTTGCATTCGTTCTACTACTTCAATGACGAAATCCCCTCTGAAGAAGACTTCCGCAAAACGATGGCGGATTATCTCACCTTTCAGTTCAATATGATTACTCACGGAAGAGGTTGCCTCTTCGATGACAAGAGTGTGTCTTTTCAAAAGATGGAGTGGTTACCTCCTGTGGAGAAAGTTCTATCTAACCAGATGCAACCCTTCTTTATGGAGGATGTCTTGTATATCGCTAATGGCGTGCGCTTAACCAAGGCAGATATGCAGGAAGGAAGTAGACCGTTCATCGGAGCTTCTGAGGCAAGCAATGGTGTTACGTCTTTTATCGGGAACAGCAATGCCAGCTTAGACAGTAACGTCTTGGGTGTAAACTATAACGGAAGTGTGGGCTTTTCGTTCTATCATCCTTATGAAGCTCTCTTTTCTGATGATGTGAAGCGTGTACGATGGAAGGACGGAGGAGCAAACAATAAGTATACCTTGCTCTACCTCTCTACGGTGATAGCGCAACAAAAAAGTAAATATGCTTATGGCTATAAGTTCAATGCTCAGCGGATGAAGCGACAAATCATTATGCTTCCAGTTTGTGAAGACGGTTCACCCGACTATGCATGTATGGAGAAAATTATGCGAGTGATAGAGTATGAAATACTCAGCAAATATCTAAAACGAGTCGAAGTATGATTAAGAAGATACTTGAGATTAAAGACTTTGCTGTCTTCAAAGATTTTGAATGGGACAAACATGTTGTAGACAGTCAAGGAAAGGCTGTGTGTCTGCAAGATGTAAACATATTCTTTGGACGTAACTATTCGGGGAAGACAACTCTTTCTCGGATCTTTCGTGCCTTTGAGTTAAAAGGAGGACTCGAAAAGTATGAGACTGGTTCGTTTAAGTTGGAGTTGAGCGATGGAAATACTATAGACGAGAAATCTATAGCGAGCGTTACAAATTCAGTTCGTGTCTTCAATGAAGATTTCGTGAAAGATAATCTACTCTTCATTGGCAATCCAGAAGAAGGTGTAACACCTTTTGCCGTATTGGGTGAAAACGCCCAGATTGAGTCGGAAATCCAAGAGCTAAAAGTTCTGTTAGGGTCAGCAGAAGGGGGGAATGAAACTGGACTCTATCTGGAAAGGAAGAATGCTGTCAAGGACTATCAAGAAGCAGAAAAAGAAATAAAGGAAGAGAAAGAACGGTTAGACAAGAAACTCAAGCTTAAGGCTTTGGATAAGAAATCCGGTATCAAATATCTATCCCAATTTTTTGGCGATCAGAATTACAATGTAACCAAACTCGAAGATGAACTTAAGAAGGTTACCCAAGCCTATCGACTATCAGATGAGCAAATAAGTGAGTTGAAAGCATCGTTAAAGGAAGAGGCAAAGCAAATCCTACACATATCAGAATATCCCTTACCAAGCTTTGAGGACATAAATCAACGGATTAGGACTATTGTGGAGCAACCGATAATGGCGTCTGGTAAGATTGAAGAATTAGTACGCAATGCAATAGCAAACAAATGGGTTGAGGAAGGGTGCAAACTACATGAGGGGAAGAAAACTTGTCTGTTCTGTGGAGGTGAAATCACAAAAAATCGCTGGGCTGAGTTAGAACGTCATTATGACGAAGCTACAAGGAATTTGAAAGATAAGGCAGAGAAGGCGGTTGATTGGCTAGAAGAACATATTCAAGTTGCAAAGGAACTCTACAAAATCTCACCTGAGAAATACTATCAGCACTTTAAAGTTGAGGTGGAAGGTATTAATAAGGATATGGATAAACTCCGAGAGAAACTTTTAACAGCATTGGACGGCATTTTGCTACAAGTGAAAAAGAAACTAGAGGATATTCATTCCACCCCTCCTTATATTGAACACACATTTGATCTTTCAGAACTCAATGTAATTTATAGTCGGATTAAAGAACTTGAGAAAAGTGCAACTGAGTATGGTGCTAAGCTTAAGCAGGAGCAATCAAAAACTCAGGAAAAACTGCGTTTTTCTGAAGTTGCTCGTTTTAAGGAAGACATAGGCTATGAAGAGATAGTCAAGATCATATCAGAGAAAGAGGCAGTTTTCAAAGAGAAAGAAGTAGCAAAAAAAGAAAAGGAAGAAGCTGTTCTTTTCAAGGAGCAGGCTATTAAAGCAAAAGAGCGCCTCCGTCAAAATGAAGAAGAGGGGGCTAGAAAAATAAATGCAATCCTGAAAAACTATTTTGGACATAGATTCATTGAACTTAGAGCAGTTAAGAATGATAATGAGGAAGGTATCTACTTTGATGTGTTCCGAGGAGAGCAGAAAGCTTATAATCTGAGTGAAGGGGAACGCAATCTTGTTGCTTTTGCGTACTTTGTTGCAAAACTAGAGGATGTTGAGACTGTTTCAGAAAAGCCGATGATCTGGATCGATGATCCTATATCGAGTTTGGATGCTAATCATGTGTTCTTTATCTTCTCGCTGATAGACCAGCAAATAGTGGCTAAGCGTCAGTGGGCACAGCTCTTTATATCTACCCACAATCTAGATTTCTTGAGGTATCTCAAACGGCTCCATACAAAGGAACTGACTATACCCTATCTGGATAAGAAAGGCGATATAAAGCAAAGGGGTATTCAAATTCAGCGTTTCTTATTGGAAAGGCATGGTAGTTCTTCGGTTATCAGTGTTATGCCTAAGTATATGAAAGAACATGTGACAGAGTTTAATTACCTATTTCACCAAATCTATAAATGTAGTCAAGCAACTGAAAAAGAAAACTATGAGCTATTCTATAACTTTGGGAATAATGCACGTAAATTTTTAGAGGCCTATCTGTATTATAAATATCCTGATAACGATACAAACTGCCTCCATAAGAAAATGGTGCGTTTCTTCTCTGATGGGTGCGCGGCTACGACTATAGATCGTATCGATAACGAACTCTCACATCTTGAGGGATTAATGGAAAGGGGCATGTCTGTGTCCGATCATACCGAAATCAAGAAATGTGCCCAGTATATACTTGAGACTATCATGACAAAAGATCCAGATCAATATAATGCTTTTCTTCTAAGTATTAACTCTAAGTAAAGATATCTCCATCGTAACTTCATACTCGTGAGTTTTTGGGTGTAGAAAAGGGTGCAAATCGCATAACTCGCTGATTTACACCCTTGCTTGCGGAGAGAGAGGGATTTGAACCCTTTTTCCCTTCTCTCATCACAATGCGAGACTCCAATGTTGCAATCTTATCTTCGCCAAAGAGGCTAAGGTCGTACTCCGAACCCTTTGTAATTTCTATCAATTTCATTGTATATATTATTTTTTTTACATCAATAAGTCATTTGTATCCATGACCAAGTTCTCAGCCTTACTATTAGGTACGAACAATGAGAGCTAACGCCCCTATCCTATTCATCCGGCATCTATGAAAACATCCTTTAACGGTTACAAATTTACGCAATTTTATTCTGTGTCGTGCAAGAAACAATACTTATTTAACGTGAGTTCGATAACCAATGTTTTTGGGGGATTTTGCTACCCACAAAAAACATATAGATAGTTTGAAGAAAACAAATATTAGTTTTGATGATTTCTTCTATATAATTTTTCAAAACTTATATAATAAATTTCTCACTCTCTTGCAAGGGTGCAGACATAGCGTTCTGTAACAAGGGTTTGCAAGCGGTGGGGGGTATTGAGAAGTAGTCCGGGCAGGGCGTGGGTAATGCCTTCACCCGAAAGTTTGACAAGCGCCTCCTTCTGTGTCCATAGGATGGTGAAAGTGCGTCGGGGGTTCACGCTCTCCCGAATACGGCGTTGCTCGTCCTCATTCATGGCATAGCGCAAGACACGATCGCTCGGCAAACGGTAGGTTTCGATATCAATGCCCACAGGTTCCGTATCTACGGCACAGGCAACGGCCTCGCGGCAGTGACTCAGGTTGAAATGAATCTGCGGATAATCGGGCAGAAAGGGCTTGCCGTGTGCACCCATCCGGAAACGAGGCGGGGCATCGATGCCAAAATCCTGCCGCAGTCCGTCGCACAGCAACTGATAAGCCAAGAGGCTTTGCCGCCTTCCCAGCTCCTGCGTGAAACGCAAAACGACCTCGCGCCTCCACTGTGGCAGGGCATCTATGCTGCGCTGCAACAGGGAGGTGTCGAGGTCGAAAAGGCGGTCGTTGATATAAATCATTGGCGTTGGGCAAGGCGCTCCAAGGTCTGATAGACCTGCATCAGACCACGGGGCACATGGAAGCAACCCTTCCATTTACCACCCTTCAGGGTAAGCAGCACCTCGCCCTGACGATTGAGATAGCCGAACCATTCGGGATGTTCCTCGTCCCTGAAATGTTTCCACGCATAGTCATGGACACGCATGAACCATTCCAGACATACGTTATTGCCTGTAAGCTCGTAGCCCTTGATCATGGTGATAAGCGTCTCGATATGCACCCACCACAGTTTCTGGTCCCATTCCAGTTGTTGCAGGGGGCGCCCCAGACGGTCCATGAAATAGAAAATGCCTCCGTACTTGGTATCCCAACCATATTTTACCTCGCGCAAGGCTATCCTGACCGCTTTCTCTATCAGGTCCTGGCGTCCCATACGTTTGCCCAAGTCCATAATGAACCACATGGCTTCGATGGCATGACCGGGATTCAGCACGCGACCCTCGTGGCAATCCACCAACTCGCCATCCACACCGATATTCTCCACAATCAAACCCAGTTCGGGGCGGTAGAAAACATCCATGACCTCGTGGATACATGCGTCAATGGTCTGCTGGAGGAAATCGGGCTCCAACAGGTCCTCTATCTCCAAGGCTACATTGCACAAAATCATGGGCAAGGCAAAATCCTTCATCGGACGCGTGCCCGACACAGCCTTCGTCCATTGCCCCTTGGGAGACGAACGTTTTTGCAGCACGAGATCAAAGGTACGCTTGGCAATGTCGGCATATTCCTCGTTGCCCGTGGCTTTGTACAGCTGGCCAAAGGCGATGACGGCAAAGGTGTAGCTGAAAATATTATAGGGTGCAATCAGGGGCTTGCCCTCACGCGTAAGGCTGAAGTACCAGTTCAGTTGGCCGTCATGGCCGTATTGCTTCAGGAACTCGGCACCCTGAATGGCGGCGTCCAGCCATTCCTGACGCTTCTCAATCTTATTATATAAGGTGGCGAGCATCCATACCTCGCGCCCTTGGAGCCAAATGAACTTATCGGTGTCGTACACCTCGCCATCGCGCTCCAGGCAGGTAAAATAGCCTCCAAACTCGTGGTCAATACTGTGCTGCATCCAAAAGGGCATCACCTGGTCCAGCAGCTCGCTCTTGTATTGAGCGGCAAGGGATTTAAAGTCAATCATACGTGTTTATCTGTTGTTGCATTTGAAAAAAGGAGTGAGCACAGCCAGGCCACAGCCACGCTTACCACAATGCCGACGGCACCGAAGAGGAAAAGCGAAGTTTGGGTGTAGAACTGAAGGAGGAAAACCACCAATGTGCCACAAACAAAACCGAAAAGAGCCTGCCAGCCACGGATGCGTGGCAGGAAGAGACCCATGATAAAGAGTCCGCCCAAGGCACTGGTCAAGAGTCCCAGGATGGTGTTGAAATAATCCAAGAGAGAGAGGATATTCCATTCGACCATCATCAGGGCGATAAAGACACCGATGAGTCCGCTCACAATGCTCGACAAACGGGCGACGCGTAACATAGCCTTGTCGCCGGTGTGCGGACGGAAACGTTTCCAAAAATCAATACTGAACGCCGTACTTACGCTGTTGATATTGCTTGAGATGGTACTCATCGTGGCGGCGAAGACAGCGGCAATCAGGAGACCTGCCACACCCTGCGGCATCTGACTCATCATGAAGTAGGGGAAGATGGCATCACCCTTGTCCATCCGGATGTCGAGGCTCTCGGGGTGAGTCTGATAGAAGGTGTACAAGCCCGTACCGATCAGATAGAAGACAACGCTGATGAAGACGCACATCAAGCCGTTCACCCAAACGCTCTTCTTGGCACCCTCCACATCGGGCGTGGTCAGGTAGCGCTGAATCACCGTCTGGTCGCTGGTATAACTGATAAGGTTATTCGCCAAGCCACCGACGATTGCCACCCAGAAAGTAACACTCCGATAATCCAGGCTCCACACAAAGAGGCGCAGTTTGTCGTCGCTAACGGCAATGTCCCAGGCTGCGCCTACCCCACCCTTCGTATTCAAGAGCAGATAGCCTGCGGCGAAGAACGCGCCACCGATAAGGATAATACCCTGAACCACATCGCCCCAGATAACGGCTTCCACACCACCCATGGTGCAATAAAGGATTGTGATAAGGCCCATGAGCAGGATACAGGTGTTGATGTCAATGCCTGTAACCGCCGTAAGTGCCAGCGAGGGAAGGTAGAGCACCAGCGCCATGCGTGCAACCATGAAGATAATGAACAAGCCGGAAGCCAATAAGCGCGTAGCCAGATTGAAACGCTGTTCCAGATACTCGTAAGCCGAGGTGATGTTCAGCTTGCGGAAATAAGGGATATAGTACTTTACGACGGGATAGCTGACAAAGAGAATGGTTACAAGGATGGGGTAATAGGTCCAGTCCGTTGCAAAAGCCTTGGCGGGAATCGCCATATAGGTGATGGCACTGAGCATGGTGGCATAGATGCTGATGCCCGCTGCCCACCAGGGCACACGCCCTCCGCCACGGAAGAAATCATCGCTGCCTCCTTCGCGCCGCATGAAATAGGCACCCAGTCCAAGCATGGCCAGCAGATAGAGAGCCAAGACAGTCCAGTTGAGCCACCCGAAGCTTCGCGTCTCCGTGAATCTGAGGCTTACGACTTCACTACTGCGCACGCCAGGACACACTTCTCCATCCACCAGCAGCAGCGTACCATCTTCCTTCTGCGCCAGCGATGCGCCGGCACGAGCAAAGAAACTCTTGCCAGGGATGTTGTACCAGGCATGGGTGATGGTATGATAGACAAGGATGTCCTGATTGAAACGGTACCACGAAGGTTCATGGCGCAGATAAAGACTGTCCTGTTCGCCACGCAGGGCGCTTTCAAAGATCATCCTGTCCACACCGCCCAGCAGCAGGACATGGCTGTATCCGGAACGGACGGCAGTCATACCGGCCGTTGCCTTGCAACCGTCGTATTGACTCCACGCAAGGGTCTTGAGATTGAGTTTCAGAACGCGCTGACTGATTGTGGCACTATCGGGGTCGAAGCCACCAAAGACATAGAGCGCCATATCAGCACCATCGCTTTGGACCACCGCAGCACATTGCAGGCGACCCTGACCGGGCAGTTCCGCAATGCGCTCCCACGTTTTACCGCCCTTCAGATGCAAACGATATACGCCGCGCTGCGCCTTGCCATTGGACTGGCCTCCCACCAAATATACCTGCCCATCCCACAGGGCGGCAGCGGCTTGGTCAATACCCACGGGCAACGAGGGCATCTCTGTCAACGCCTCGTTCGTAAGTTTATAGGTGGCTGTTAGGCTTCGGTCGCCGTCTGTTCCCCCGACGCACAAGAGCCCGTCAGCCAAAGTAACATAAGCACCATAGGCGGTGGGCACCGGCAGTTTCACTTTCGGGCTTTCAAACCAGCCCAGACGGTCCAGCTGCCACACCTTGTCGTAAAATTTCTTCTTGCCGCCGTCCGCAGCGGGCGTATCAGGAAAATTGCTACCACCAGCTACCAGCAGATGACCGTTCACCCACCCTGCGAAGGATGCACTAACGCCCTGCGTACCGCTCACGTAATGAGGACGCAGAATCTCCATATCGATTTGTTTCTCGGCTCGCACCACGAAGGGCAGAAGGACGAGAAGCAAAACGGTAAACAGTGCCTTCTTCATTTACATTACATTGCAATGGTTCCAGAAATCCAGTTCGTCCAGTTCCTGCTTCAGGCGGCCTTCCTCCTCGGGTGTGATGTTTTGGAAAGGCGTTCTGTTGGGACCCAGATCCAAACCCATAAGTTTCATGATACGCTTGCCGCCCACAATATTGCCACGGAAATGACAGATGACATTGATAACGGCTTGCGCGTAGTTCTGCAAAGCACGCGCCCTATCCAAGTCTCCCGCCTTCCAGGCATCGATGATACCCACGAGGCAACGGCCGTTATAGTTCGTGGTGCCGCCGATACCGCCACGTGCCCCGCCCATTGCAAGCTGGGGCAGGATGGTCTCGTCCTGTCCATGCAACATATCGAACTTACCGTTGCCATAAAGGCGGCATTGGTTGTACTCGTAGATACTCTCGTATGTATATTTGATACCCGCAAAGTTGGGGATACGGCCATCCACAGTTTTCAGGAAATCAACCATGGGCAAGAAAGCCCCATTGAAAGCCGGAATGTGATAGAAATAGAAAGGCAGACCGGGCGCGCCGGCGGCAATCTCCTCGCAATACTTAACGAGTTCCTCTATTCTACCGATCTTGGGGAAAGGAGGAGCCATTGCGCCAATACCCCAAGCACCCATCTTCTGAGCGTGCTCGGCCAGACGACGGCTTTCGCGTACGCAGCTGCTGCCTACATGGACAATCACCTTGAAATCTTTGGGGGCTGCCTGCAACCAAGCCTCGGCAAGCTGCATACGCTCTTCGGTCGTGAGCATATAACCCTCACCGCTGCTACCGTTGATGAACACACCCTTCAGGCCGTTCTTTGCCAGCATCTGAGCATAAACGGGAATGGGTTCCAGATTGACATCTCCATTGTCATAAAAGGGAGTAAAGGGAGCGTCGATGAGTCCCTCAATTTTTTCGAACTGCATAATGCTTATAAGTATTTATTAGGTTAATTCTAAGTATGAACTGAGCAATGGCCAGCATCCACAACATGCTGAAGAAAGAGATGCCCCAAACCGCATTGTCCACGCCCAAGGGAGCCAAAGGGAGGGTGAGCAGAGACATCAGAAGGCACAGGCTAAGCACCCTGTTGCGCCGGGCAAAGTAGCGGATGGTACGCCGCCCTTTGTTGCTGATCGCAAGATACATGGTAAAAACAACGGCAAAGACAAAGCTTTTGGCCTCCCACAGAATAATCAACATGGTGTGCGTATCTAAAGGATTGCCGGCCAAACCCGACGTATCGGGGTCATGGCGCAGCACATTCCACAAGCTTAAGCCCGTGCCGATGACGAAGCCCACCACCATAGGCCAACAGGCACGATGGAAGAACTGCTTACGTTTATAACTTAAATAGACAAAGGTAAGACAGAGGGGAATGGTGATGCTGTTATGCGTATAGCTGCAAAAGATACCCATCAGCAGCATCAACAGATACCAAGCCTGAAAATTCTTGCGGCTGACACGGTTGTACTGACTGATGAAAAAGGGCACCATACATTGCGAAGCAAGTTCCATGATGCTGTTCTCGTCGCTCTGGAAAAAGCTTTCAGAACCCGGACAGAAGAAAGCCAGAAAAAGCGCAACGCATACAGCGTTGAACATGGATATCTTTATCTTCAACAAGTTGATAACCAATACGACAAGCAAGGAGAATAGCGCACTGACAAAAAAATCCATCACCACATGTGCCACACCGTAGCCTCGCATGGAGGATGACAAGAAAAGGACAGCCCAGACACACAAGAGGGTAACCACATACGTGATTACCATCTTGATAAGGGTATCTTTATCTCTTAACATCCGTCCGTTTAAGTATTTGTTTCAGGCTTTACGCTGCAAATTTACAAAACTTTTCTCGGATGAGAGGTATGAGATAATGGAAAGAATCTAAAACTCCAGCACAAGGGTTTCGCGTGGCTGTAACTTGATATCCTGGCTCAAAGCGAACTTGCGCCCCGTAAGCACGTCTGTTCCTTGTGGGGCGTCTTGGATAACCTCCGCATATCGGGCCACCTCCCAAGTAGCCTCGGAGGTAGTGCCATTCATAACCGTCAGCACCGTATGATTGTCCAACTGGCGGGCAATAACGTAAACACCCTTCCAAGGAATGAACTGCACCTGACGGCCTTCTGTAACGACGCGGTTGCTCTTACGCCAATGCAACAAGCGTTGCATCCACTGCAACATCTCCTGCTGAGCAGCAGTCAGTCCCTTGCCCGTAAAGGCATTTACAGGGTCTTGCTCGCTGAAGCCGGGGAAATCCTTACGGACATCACCGTCCGTAACCTCCTTTGTACCCCCCATCAACACCTCCGTCCCATAATACAGCTGCGGAATACGGTTCATGGTGAGCAAGAGGGCAAGGGCCTGCTTCAGCATCTTCACATCCCCTTTATTGCCCAGAAAACGGTCGGTATCGTGGTTCTCCACAAATGCCATCACACTGCTGGGGTTAGGATAAAGATAGTCGTAAACAAGACTGTTATAGACACGGTTCAATCCCTTCCACCAGGCATCCGTCTCTTCCTCGCGGGCTTGGGTAATACGGTCGTAGAAAGCAAAGTCCATGACCGTAGGCAGCTGGCTATCCAGCTTCGCATTGGGCGAGCCTTTTTGCCATGCGGCAGTGTAGGGAGCCTCTGTAACCCAAGTTTCACCAACAACATTAAACTGAGGATACTCTAACGACAGGCGATTCATCCACTGCGCCATGCCCTCGGCAAAGGCATAGGGATAAGTGTCCATACGAATACCGTCAATACCCGTTGTTTCAATCCACCAGACGGAGTTCTGAATCAGGTATTGCATCACGTGAGGGTTATGCTGATTCAGGTCGGGCATGGTTTCAACGAACCATCCCTCTGTGGTTTCCTGAAGATCAATCTTTGAAGCATAAGGGTCAAGCACCGGTGTCAGCTTATAGCTGGTCTGCTTGAACTTATCGTTCACCTTGGGGTTGCCTTCCTTGTCCTTTGCAACACATTCCGGCAGGTTCAGCCAGTCCTTAGCGGGTAAGTCGCGCAACCAAGGATGCTCCAATCCACAATGGTTGAAGATCATATCCATCACGACCTTAAGTCCTTTCCCGTGGGCTTCGCGCACCAGCTGACGATACTCCTCATTGCTGCCGAAGCGGGGATCCACACGATAATAATCCGTAGTGGCATATCCATGATATGTACTCCATTCATCGCGGTCGGGCGAATTATTCTCCAGCACGGGAGTAAACCACAAAGCCGTTACACCCAATCGTGTAAAGTAGTCCAAATGCTTGCGGATACCCTCCAAGTCGCCGCCATGACGCAAGGAAGGTGCTTCACGATTCACCTCATAAGGATTCATACCTTTGATGATGCCGCGCTCGGGTTTACCCTGGGCAAAGCGGTCGGGCATAAGCATGTACATCACGTCTTTGTTCGTGAAGCCTTGGCGCGCGCCAAGGTCGTTATCGCGCTGCAAGATAGGATAACTCACCTCCTGACGCTTCTTGCCCTGACTAAAAGTCAAGGGAACAGCACCCGGCCGTACACCCTGCAAATCAAGATATACGAAGAGATAATTGGGGCTATCCAGCGAAACGACACTATCAATGCGGACGCCGGCATAGTCCGTGGAGACCAAGGAATGGGCGATGCCTTTTCCATAGACCATCAGCTGCAACTTGGTGTCTTTCATATTGGCCCACCAGTTGGCCGGTTCAATTCTATCTATCTGTGGTTTGGCTGCCTGTACTCCCATACCTAAGGTCAAAAGGGCAGAGAAAAGAATATGTTTCATTTTTTCAGAATTAGCGCACTTTGTGCTTTTACGATCGCCTTACCGTCCTGAATCGATCCAAGACCCTCTGGACGCACGACGCCATTATCCAGAACGATGGTCCATGCTCCTTGAGGAATATCCACACAGGCATCCTCCCGATTGCCGTTGAGCACGACAATGATATCGTGCCACGAATCGCCCACAGCCTTACCATTCAGCTGCCAGGCAATCAGACAGGGTTGACTCACGGGCAGGAAGTACAAATTGTCCTTCACACGCTCTGCCGTTGCCATGCGGAAGGCAGGATGGGTCTTTCGCAGTGCTATGAGATTGGCATAATAACCAAACACGTGGGGATAACGGCGTAGGTTGTCCCAATCCAGGCGGTTGATGCTGTCGGGCGAATTGTAGCTGTTATGCACACCCTTTTTGTCCCGCAGCATCTCCTCTCCACTCAAAAGGAAAGGAACGCCTTGGGAAGTGAGCACCGCAGTCTGTGCCAACAGATCGAGCCGAATCAGTTCGTCTTCCTGAATGTCTTGTATGGAAGCTCGCAGACGGTCCGTCAGGCACATATCATCATGGCAACTGACGTAGGAAATCATCTGCGTGGGATCGTTTACCCACGAGGCTTTGCTGTAGTTCACCTGCGACATATCCACCTGAGGATGGTCTACGGCACCAACGACACCGAACTTGATGCTCTCCTCGTTTCCCGGCAGGCCGGCAAGGAAAGCACCCTTCGTGTCGTCGCTGAACGGACCACGCAAGCCGTCGCGCATCTCGTCGCTGAAGGCTGCGATTCCATTCAGCTGCTTTGTGTTTGCCTTCATGGCTAACTGCTTCTGGGGATAAGCGCAGGCGCCTGCGCTCCATCCCTCGCCGTAGATAAAGATATCCTCGGGCAGGGCGGCCTTGATCTGGTTCATGGTTTCTATATCATGAATACCCATCAGGTCAACGCGGAAACCATCAATATGATATGTATCCACCCACCAACGCATGCTTTCAATCATGAATTGGCGCATCAAATCCTTCTCGCTGGCCGTCTCGTTGCCGCAACCGCTTCCGTTTGAGGGACTACCATCTGCATTGTAGCGGTAGTAATAGCCGGGATAGGTCTTGTGGAAATTGCTGCCTTCAATGTCGAAGGTATGATTATAGACCACATCCAGAATGACACGGATGCCCGCTTTGTGCAAGGCTGCCACCATCTGGCGAAACTCTTGGATGCGGCACTCGGGGTCATAAGGGTCTGTGCTATACGAACCTTCGGGCACGTTATAGTTCACAGGGTCGTAGCCCCAATTATATTGGGGTTCGTCAAGCCGGGTTTCATCAACAGAAGCATAGTCGAACGAAGGCAGGATATGCACGGCGTTCACGCCCAATGCCTTCAGGTGAGCAATGGACTTGGGTTCGGCAAGCGCCAAATACTTGCCTCGGACGCGCTCGGGCAAGGCACTTGAAGGGTCGATGGAGAAATCACGGTGATGCAATTCGTAAATAATGAGGTCTGCGGGCGATTCCAGTTGGGGCAGCCGTGCTTCTTCCTCGACAAAAGGCGGCAGTTCAATAATGGCGCCCCGCTGTCCGTTTACGCCAACAGCCTTGGCAAAGACACCCGGCGTATCCTGACGTACATCGCCACGTTTGCCTCCGATATTGAAAGCATAGTAGCGGCCTTTTAAATCCTTCCTGACAGTTACCTGCCAACGGTCCTTCCCCACGGCCTTCATTTCCAACGTATGTGCCGGTTTCTTGTCGCCGGCCGCATTGAACAGTTTCACAACGGGGCGGGCCGACGAGGGCGCATTCAGGGTGAACGTAGTCTGCTGTGGCGAATACTCAAGCTCGTTGAATGTCTGCTGTGCCATCAAAGAAGATGCCACGGAGAAAAGCATCGCCGTAAATATAAGATGTTGCTTCATAGGTTATTTTGCTTTCAAGGAAACAGCAAAGCCACCACCGGGCGCCTGCGTTAGTCTGAGGGTGTCCCCCGCTTTCACCTTACGTTTGAAAATCTTGTATGCCTTGGGGTTCTTGTCATAGCTGGCATCCGGGGCATCCACATAGAACGTGGCCTCGTAGCTGCGTCCCTTGTCCAGGAAGTCCAGCTTCAGCACGCTCTTGTGTCCGTCCTCGTTACACTTTCCGCCGACATACCAGTCGTCGCTCTTCTTGTCTTTTCTGGCTACGGTAATGTAGCGCGCCGGCTCAGCCTCCAGATAGCGGCTGTCCTGCCAATCGCAAGGAACGTCCTTGATAAACTGAAAGGCATCGGCATATTTGGCATAGTTTTCGGGCAGGTCGGCTGCCATCTGCAAGGGCGAATACATGGTCAGATAGAGCGCCAACTGACCGACCAAGGTGGTATGAATGGTATTGGGGTTCTCGCTCCACGTATTGAGTTGCGTTTCCAAGATACCGGGCGTATAGTCCATCGGGCCGCCCTGCAGGCGGGTAAACGGAAGTATCAGCGTATGGTCGGGACGGGAACCGCCAAAAGCCTCGTATTCCGTGCCACGCGCGCTTTCGTTGCCTACCATGTTAGGCCATGTACGACACAAGCCCGTAGGACGTGTGGCCTCGTGAGCGTTCACCATGATGCGATGCTTTGCCGCCTGTTCGATGACGTACTGGTAGTGGTTGTTGGTCGATTGGGAGTAATGATGATCGCCACGGGGAATGATGTCGCCCACGTAGCCTGTCTTCACGGCATCATAACCATACCGGTTCATGAGGTTGAAGGCCGCATCCAGATGACGCTCGTAGTTCTGCGTCGAGCTGCTGGTCTCGTGGTGCATCATCAGTTTCACGCCACGCGCCTGGGCATAGCGGTTGAGTTCATCCAGATCGAAATCGGGATAAGGGGTTACAAAATCGAAAACATCGCGTTTCCACATATTCGCCCAGTCTTCCCAACCGACGTTCCATCCCTCCACCAGCACTTGGTCGATGCCATTCGCCGCTGCGAAATCAATGTACTTCTTGACATTGGCGGTCGTGGCACCATGATTACCGTGGGGCGTTGCCGTTTTCCAATACTCCGTATCCAGCTTCACAGAGGGGAAATCATTCGTATAGTGCCAGTTCCGCTTACCCACGATCATCTCCCACCAAACGCCTACATACTTCGTGGGATGTATCCAGGAGGTATCCTCTATCTTACAGGGTTCGTTAAGATTCAGGATGAGGTTCGAGGCAAGCATGTCGCGCGCGTCGTCGCTTACGATGATGGTGCGCCAGGGGCTTTGGCAGGGCGTCTGCATATAGCCCTTCATGCCCGTTGCGTCTGGCGTCAGATGGCTCTCGAACATCATTGTAGTGTCGTTCAGGTCAAGGTGCATGGTGGCATAGTCCACGCAAGCCGCCTCGTGAAGATTGATATATAGCCCATCGTCCGTTTTCATCTGCAACGAGGTCTGCACGCCTGTGGGAGAGAACACGCTGACAGAGGAATTGGACCAGTTAACGGCCTGGTTGAAGCGGCTTCGTATCCCGCTCAGCTTTGTTTCCTGCGTTTCCTGTTCCTGCGTGTCATAATCGCCGGGCAGCCACCACGCCGTGTGGTCGCCGGCCATGGCGAACTGGCTACGCTCTTCCTTGATGATAAAGTAATTCAGTTCCTTTTGCTGGGGAAACTCGTAACGAAAGCCCATGCCGTCGTCATAGACACGGAAGCGCAGCACCATGTTGCGCTGTTCCTTCGGCTGGTGCAGATCAACGGCCAATTCATTGTAATGATTGCGTATGTCCTTGGTTTCGCCCCACACCGGCTGCCACGTTTCGTCGAAAGTGGATGTTGTGGTGTTAGCCACAACGAAGCCTTGCATCAGGCTGGTCTCGTCCATTTGCTTTGAAGCATGCTTGTCCTTGGCCAGTTCCAATCCCAAACGGCTGGGCTTGACCACGGGCTTTCCCTTATAGCTAAGTTCGTAGGTGGGTTCGCCCTGACCGGAGAGCGAGAAGTTGAGTATAAGATTCCCGTCGGGCGATTGGACGGTCTGTGCCGCCAAGGCCAACGGCAGCAGGGCACATGAGATCAATGTGAGGGTTCGCATAGGCGTAAATTTGAGTTTATCTTACCGCCAGATCCTTCACTTGCTGTGTAAAGGTCTCGTGGCTGAGAAGCTGTTCAATACTTAGGTGCATACGGTAGCGCCAATAATGCTTGGGATTGGCGGGAATGTTGATACGCTCGGCATCGGCGTCAGGCAGTCGCAACTGTTCGTCTATGGACAGCCAGTCCTGAATGCTCAGGATGCAAAGCATCGAAGGCGATTGCAAGTTGGCGGCCAGGATGTCGCGTGCAAGCCATCCGGGCAGCGGATGAGGAGCCGCGCCCAAGCGACCCAAAGAGAGATTATAGTATTCCTGTGTGCGGTCCCAGTTCTCGTCCCACCACTGACGCAGCGTAGGCATATCATGACTGCTGATGGTGCACACCGAGCGATAGGGGTTGCGCGAGAGCATGCCGAACTTCACGCTGGAATCCTTCGGCATGGACTGCACCTCCAGACTTAGGATGCGCAACTCGTTCATCACCCACTCTACGCAGGCGGGCACCATGCCCAGGTCCTCGGCACATACAAGCATGCGCGTGGCTTCTACCAGACGCGGCAGTTTCTTCATCGCCTCGTTGTACCAGAAATTATTGTTGCGACGATAGTAATAATCGTTATACAGACGGTTGAAGGCATCCTTGTCGCAATCCCACAGGGCTTCATAAACCAGGCTCAGCTGGGCGGAGATGCGCGGATGGAAGATACCGTTCTGCTTGCGGTCGCGGACAAAGAGCACGTTGCTGGCCAAAGCATACAGGCCGTCGCGCAGGTTCAGGTCTTCCTGAATGGTCGTGTGCCGGAAGGCAGCCTCAATCTTCCGTTCTGTATTGTATTCGGGTTTCAGTTCCCAAATGTCATCATGCAGGTGGTTCAGGTACTGGTCCTTTACCATCAGGGCACGACCACCGAAAATGCGGTCCAGAATCCAATCCGAGATAAATGGTGTGGTAAAGTGATGCTCGTTGAAGGAAAGGCCGTAGCTCTCGATTTCCTGGGGCGTAAGACCCAGCGAGGGCGAGAACTGTCCCAGCAGGCCATGCACCGCCTCGATGGGAATCTCCCAGATGCGGAAGAAGCCAAGCACGTGGTCGATACGATAGGCATCGAAATAGCGGCTCATATTCTGGAAGCGGCGTACCCACCATTGGCAGCCATCGGCCAGCATGGCCTCCCAGTTGTAAGTGGGGAAGCCCCAATTCTGGCCGTTCACGGAAAAGTCATCTGGCGGCGCACCCGCCTGGCCGTTCATGTTGAAATAATTAGGCTCCATCCATACATCACAACCCGTGCGGCTGACCCCAATGGGAATATCGCCCTTCAGGATAACCCCCTGCTGGCGCGCATGGTCATGCGCCTTGGCCAGTTGGTCGGCCAGTACGAACTGGACATAGTAATAGAAAGCATGGTTGGCGTAGGCTTTGCTGCCGGGCGTACTGAGTGCCTTGCGGTCCTTTTCGTTCCATGTCTCGTTACCCTTCCAATCCGACGGGACGGACGTGCCCAGGCTGTCGCGCAGATAGCAGTAATGGGCATAGGGCACAAGCCATTGCTCACACTCGGCAAAGAAACATTCGAAGGCATCGCTCTTCAGCACTGCCGCTCCCTCCTGTTCAAAAAGCTCGTGCAGATAGGCCACCTTGGCTTGGTTCACGGCCTCGTAATCAATCTGGGGCAAAGCGTTCAGCTGCACGCGCAATTCCTCGTAATACTTCCGGCGTCCCGTGTCCTTCAGAGGGGGCAGCTGACGCAGGTCCGCATACTGGGGATGCAGGGCGAAGATGCTGATACAGCTGTAGGGATAGCTGTCCGTCCAGGTGTGTGTAGTCGTCGTGTCGTTGATAGGAAGAATCTGCAACACACGCTGGCCGCTGAGGCGCACCCAATCCACCATCATACGCAGGTCGCCGAAGTCGCCTACGCCAAAGCCGCCCTCGCTGCGGAGCGAGAATACGGGCACAAGGGTTCCGGCAACACGTTGGTCGGACTGAGCGAAGAAAGCCTGGTCCAACTCGTACTCAACAAGTTCTCCTTCTGCAATACGGACAGCGTCAATGGTGCGGTTCCGGCCTTCTTCCCATAGGGAAATGCCGGGAACGCCCTGTTGTTTGATGGCAAACTTCAGTTCTACCGTGCGCCCCTCCAAAGTGGCCGCATTCAGATCAACCGTCCATGTATTATGGTTATGCTGCGTCATCTCCACGGCAAGGCAGCTGTCCCATTGCCCCAAAGCAGGCTTGTCGCCCACAACCACCAACTGCTGACCCTCCAGCAACTGCGGGGCACGCACGGTAAGGCGCAGCGTCTGGGCGTAATTGCCAGGCGTAAGCGGCTGGATATGCTGATGGTTCAGCGTATCCGTAAAGGCCACGCTGTAACGATAACTGTCCTCGGGCATGGCATTCCAGCGGTTGTAAACCTGAATGGTCTGCACCCTTGCAGCGGGTAATTCCAGGCGGTGTTTGATGGTGCACCATTCGCTTCGCATGACTTCCCCGCCGACATTCATCGTAAAGAAATAGTCCAAAGCGCGGACATCTTCGGAAAACTTATGCCTGAGACGCGCCACCCAAAGGCCGTTGCCCTGGTAGTCCATCATAAACTTCTGTTCGCTCACCTTGCCCTTGGCATCTGGCATCAAGACATGAAGACACAGTTCCTCTCCGAAATGTGTATCGTAATTGATGTGGAAATTTATCGTTTGCATGATAGAGAATTTTGTGCTTTTTTGGATTCAATTTAAGGGTTCTACATTTCAAAGTTAGCGACTTTTCCCTCATCTTCAACGTTCTCCTCCTTATTTATGGCAAATAGAGAACGCAAACGATTGCAGACACCCGGCTCCAATCACCCGATTGGGAAGCGGACACAGAACACACCTGAGAATCGTTTTGTCAGGACAATCGCCTCTTTGCTTACATTCTGATTTCTTCCAGCCCACTCTGGCAGCGTTCTTTTGGCTGAAGCAACATGCCAGCCCTATTTTTCAAAATTTCCATCTTCCTGGAAATCAAAATGTTGGAAAGAACATAATTTACGATTGGCCAAATAAACGCCGAAAAAGGCTTGGACAAGGAGCAGAAAAGAGGCAGATGACAGGAACAAAACATGTATTTGAAACCGGCAAAACAAATATTTGCTTTGAAAAAACTATTGATATGTTTTTCCCGAAGTACGCAAACGGACGAATAAAGACAAATATCCGAGGGTTCGTACTCTAAAATGTGGAAAAACCGGGCCGCTTCCAGAAATGACGATTTGGAAGCGTTTCATCCATTTTGCTTACACATTGAAAAAAGTCTGTTGCAAGTTTCCGAAGAGCAGAGGCATAAGGTAGGAGCAAAAAATGGGGCGGGACACCCAGTTAAGATGCCTCGCCCCTCACACTTTATGAAACAAACAATTACTGCTTCGTGATTTTGCAATATGCCTTGCCGTTGCACCAGGCAAAGAGTTGGATATCATAAGTTCCGGCCTCCATAGCCAGATCGTCGCCACCCTGTGTCAAGGCATCGGGCAGACCGCCCCAGTTGATTTCCCAAGCATCGTTGGCACGGAACTTGATCTTGCCTGCGGTCAGTGTCAGGCCCGTAATCTCCCAAGCACGCGTTGTGGTGTTGTAGGTCATATCCTGGTCGCTGTCCCAACCGCCTGGCGTTGCATCGCCAATCACACCGATGGTGGTGATGGGCAGAAGCGTATAGGTCATGGTCGAGGTGTTCACATCCACCTTGTAATAGCCGGCCTCTGCGATCTTGATGTCGCCGCCCGTAGCATCCAAGGTGCCATCCGCAGCGCCGGCACCCAGATTGATGCCATCCCAGTTAGGCTGAGAGCAGAACTTGAAGCCGTTCGTGGTCAGGTACATAAAGCCAGTGTATTCCACCTGGTTCGTAGTAGAGAAGAAATCCACCTGCTGCCAGCCGTTGGCATCGCCGGCCATGTAGAGTTCGCTGAAGGGGCTCTCTACCTTGAAGGTCCAGTTGTTGACATCCAGCGTAATGCGCTTGCGCAAGCCGGCACCCTCGATGGTGGGCGTCTGTACGTTGTTCCACTCGATGAAATTAAAGCTGGCGGGGTCGCCGTTGGCGGCCACACCCAACTGGCCCTTGTTCACCTCGTCCCAATCGGTGGGTGAATGGTGAGAAGCCTCATAGAACTTGAACCAGTTGGTGTTGCCGGTGGTCGTAACCTCTGCCTGGTAAACGCCCTCCTCCACCTTGGTCATGTGCAAGGGAGTAGCCAGATTCCAACCCACACCGGCAAAATCGCCCAAGAGATAATAGCCCTTGGAATCAATGGCGGGCGTAGGAATAGGCTGCTCGTTCTGCGTGGTCTTGCTCTCCACCATCACGGCAGTACCATTCTTCAGCATGGCCACGGACTTCACCGTAACGTCCAGGGCGCGCATCTCGTATTTACGGCTCTGAAGGGCTGCCTGAGCCGTGCTGTCCAGCTGGACACGCGTCGCGTAGATTTCGTTGCCTTGGATGGTAACGGGCAACACGTGCCCGTTAACCAATACCTGCTTGACAGAGATGGATGCCACATCCGCATGGTCGCTGCTGATGGTAGCCAGACGGAAGGTATCCTTCTGAGCGCTGTCCTCCATCTTCACGTCAATGCCGGAACCGACAATATTCACATTGTACTGAGCCGCCGCCTCCTGCTGACCCACGGCAGGCGCAACCCAATCGTTAAAGTTCTCGTCGCATGCTGTGGTCAGTGCCATCGTAGAGAGCAGCATGCCTGCATAAATGATATGTTTTTTCATAATGCTTTTCAATGTTTTGTTTTAGGGTTTATTCTACCTTGCCGCTTGCGCTGTCGAAGCTTACATACAGACGCTGTCCGGCCTTGGTCTTCACGGAGTACTCCGCACCGAAGCTCTCCTCCCAGTTGTTGGGAATATCCTGGCTGCGGAAGAAGACCTCGGTACCGTTCTTCAGGGTGAACTCCGTACGCCACCAGTCGCGGCCGGGCACCTTGACGAAGGCACGCATCTCGTCATTGCCGGTAAACGGCTCTGACACCCAATAGCCGTCCTTCGTAGCGGGAGCGGTCATCGCCGTTCCATCCCAGTTGGCCGTAGCGTTACCCGTGGTGAACACCTCGGCGGGAACGATGGTCAGGGTGTACTGAACAACGCTGCTCTTGATCTTCATCGAATAAACGATGGTGTACCAACCCGCCTTGTCAAGACGGATGTTGTCATCGCCATCAGCGCTAACGCCGGCACCGGCCTGGTCGTCGATATTCACTACGGCAGAGTGGCCGTTCCAATCCTGCTCCTTCACGCCGAACTTGAAGCCCATGCCGCCCTCGGGAACATTGATTACGGTGTATTTCTCGTTGTCGATGCCAAAGACGGGAGCCAACTGCAACCAAGTGTTCCATGCCGTGCCGATATTGCTGCCGCAAATGAACAGATTCTCGGGGATGCTTACGTCAGGGGCCTTGTAGGTAGCCAGCACCTGAGGCAGCTGCACAACATTAGAGAGCACGGAACCACTGTTGGTGGTGGTCAGGAAAGCACGTACACGTACAAAGAGAGGACGCGCACCTTCGGGGTATTCCGTGGCGGTGTTCACCGTCTTGTAAAGCTCGATCATCTGCTCGTTCAGCTCTTTGGTTTTCACCGCCAAGGTGGCGCTTCTGAAAGTGGTGGGCAGAACGGCGTACTGACCCTCTGCAAACGCTTCGTCCAAAGCGATCTGCACCTCGTAGGTGGTGGCCATAGGCATACCGCCATAGTTGGGCTGGTCGCACGACAGCGTCAGCGTATTAGAGGCCAACAGGTCAATTACATTATTCTGTGCGACACCGGGAGCATACAGCTGGAAACTTTCGGGGTAAGAAAGCACAGGATTATCATCGCGATCGGTTTCGCATGAGGTAAACAAGGCAAGGCCCATGAAAAGGGATGCCAATAAAAATATCTTTTTCATTGTGCTAATTCGTATTAAGGTTTACTGCTTAGAAGCCGTTGTTCTGCTTCAGTCCGTCAGCATTGATCACACTGTTGGGAATCGCGAAGATATTGTAATGGGCGGGCAGGCTGCTGCCTTCATAGGTGCCACCCATCCATTCCCATTTGTAACTGCTCTGTCCGGCGAACTTACCGAAGCGGACGAGATCCATACGGCGACGGCCTTCGAAACCGAACTCACGGCACCATTCGTCGCAAAGGTCGTCCAGCGTTACACTGCTGACATCGGCGGCATTGGCACGCTGGCGCAGGGCCTTCACCTTATTCAAACCATCGGCCGTGCAACGACCGCCGTTCAAACGGGCATCAGCCTCGGCGTACGTCAGGTAGGCCTCCGCCAAACGCAGCATGGGGAAGTCCGTGTCCACAAACTGCGTATGCTTAGGCTTTGTGCCGTCTGCATGCACGTTGAGGAATTTCACATAGGCATAGCCACTCTTGAAATTGGTTTCGTCCTCGATGCTGGCCTTATGCCCCTTGGTATAGAACAGGGCGCGGTCGTCCTTAGCCGCTGCCACGCTGCTGGCAGTATTTCCCTGAGGAGCCTCGGAAGCACCGAAGAACTTCTCGGCAAACTGCTTGGTTGTGCGGTTGCCACCCCAGTTTTCCGAGGTACCCGTAACGATGTAGTCAGGATTCGCATTACTGTCGATCATGGCTTTTTCAACACCGGAGGCGATCAGGAACAGCACGCCACCCCAGGTCTGGGTCAGCTCGCCGTCGTGAAGGGCAGGCAAAAGAATCTCGTTCTGGGCACCATTGCTATCGTTATCGCCCATAAACAAGAGTTGGAAGGCGGAATAACCGTTCTTGGGGGTGGTGCTCAGGGCATAGCCCGACTTCAGTGCCTTGTCGGCATACGTTTTGGCATTCTCCCACTGGGCTTTGCCTGTGTACACCTCCGCATTCAGGTAGAGGCGAGAGAGCAGCAGCCACGCCGCAGCCTTGTCCGCACGGCCATAATTCGTGGTGCGGGGGGCGGCCAACTGTTCGCTGCCAGACTGTCCCTCCCCAACGATATCCTTCAGTTCGCTCTCGATGAAAGCGAAGAGTTCGGCACGAGTGCCCTGTGGGACATCTTCGTTCATACGCTTCAGAATGGGCACGTTGGCATAGAAATCCATCAGATAATAGTAATGCAGCGCACGCAGGAAACGCGCCTCGGCACGCTGCGTCTGTGTTTCGGCATCGGTGGCTGTAGCCTCGCTCAGAAAGAAGTTGGCCAAGGTAACGCCATTATAGAGACGATAGTAAAGCGCCTGCATCATGGGATGGGCATCGCTCCAGGCGTTGTGGTTGAACTCGGGTATGCCTTCGTTGCCCCACAGGCAATGAGCCTCGTCGGTCGTCAGTTCGTTGGCGCTCCATATCTGGCGCAACATGTTCGAAGCACCCTCGTCAATATCATCGGGCAGGTCGCTGTTACCGTTTGGACCCGTCTGACCTGTGAGAACAAAGTTTGAATATAATTTGTTGAACAAGGCATTCTGGTTCAACTCGGACACCTGCTTCGGATTGATGTTCTTGACATCCAAATCGCCCAGACAGCTTGTGGCACCCACCAATGTCATAGAGGCAAGCGCTGCTGAGAAAAGGAAGTTTTTAATATTCAGTTTCATATTCGTATCAGCTTTTAGGATTAGTAGTTAAGAGTTACGCCAACCACCGTTGTGAAAGGACGGGGATACAGACTGTTGTCAATACCGCTGGCAACCTCGGGATCAACACCGGAATACTTGGTTACGGTGAACACATTCTGTACGGTACCATAAACACGGCCGTTCAGGCGGGTGCCGAAGGCGTTCTTGAAGCTATAGCCCAGCGTAATGTTGTCCATGCGCAGGAAAGAAGCGTTCTCAACGAAGAGGTCGCTGTACACCTGCTCGGTAATGGGAGCGTTGAAGCCCAGAGCCACAGCGTCCGTCATGCGGTTGCCCAGATAGCCAAGCGTATAGACGGCACCAGCACCTGTGTTATAAGAGCCGGCCAGATTGTCGTTATAGACGTAGTTGCCCAGGCTGGCACGCATAGAGAAGCCAAAATCCCAGTTCTTATATCTCAGTTTCGAGCTCAAGCCCATCGTTACGTCGGCCGCAGGCTTGTAATAGTAGTAGCGGTCGCCACTGCCCAAGGAGCCGTTGCCGTCGCGGTCCACGAAGGTGTTCTGAACGGGTTTGCCGTTTTGGTCATATACCTGTTGGTAAACGAAGAACGAACTGGCTGCATGACCCACCGTATGTGCCTGGATGTTACCACCCGTACCGGCACTGATGCCACCCGTAACTACAAAATACGACTTGCTCTTGCCCATGCTCAGTTCATCAATCTCGTTGTGGTTGTAGGTGATGTTGTAGTTCAGTTCCCAATTCCAATCCTTCGTTGCGATAGGACGCACGGTGGTGGCAAACTCAACACCCGTATTGTGCAGGCTGCCGATATTGCTCTTCACCTTGGGACTGAAATTGCTGCCCGTCTTCACGAACACGTCATTCAGCAGGTCGGTGGTCTTGCGATAGTAGTAATCGACATTGAACACCAGACGGTCGTTCAGAAGGCTCAGGTCGATACCAGCATTCCAGGTGGTGGTCTTTTCCCATGTCAGGCTGCCGTTATAGGCATCGGGGCGATAGGTAGAGCCGTCGTCTAAGATGGGATAATAAGCGTGGTCCAGGTTGGGCGTGTAGGTGGGGATGTAAGTGTAATCGCCAATACCGTCCTGCTGGCCGGTAACGCCATAGCCCAAGCGCAACTTAAAGTCATTGATGGCCTTTACATTCTTCAAGAAACCCTCCTCGTTGATACGCCATGCTGCGGCCACAGAGGGGAAGATACCGCTGCGATTGTCTTTCGAGAAACGTGAAGAGCGGTCGTTACGGATGGTGGCCGTAAGCATATAGCGGTCCAAAAGCGTGTAATTCGCACGGCCGAAGAAACTAACGAGATAGTTCTCTGTCTTGTAACGTGTCTCGCCAGTGGTCTCGTTGAAATGCTGTCCGGCCATTGTATTATGCGTACTGGGATACAAGCCCCAGCCTCTACCGTTCGTATACTGGTAATAGTGCTGCCACTCATAACCGGCCATCACGTCGATGTGGTGAGCCTTGCTCAGTTGCTTCATGTACTGGGCATAGGTGTTCAGCTGCATATTATAGGAGTTTGCGGTTTCACGGCCAAAATAGCCGTAATAGTTGTTTGAGCCGGAATAAGGGCTGATGGCCGTTATCTCGCGGCCGGAAGAGCGGCTGCCGCCTGCGTTTACGTGCAGATGCAAATCCTCCAGGCCATGGATGGCATAGTCAACCTCGATGTTGCCTACCAGGCTTGTGGGTGTGGCACGCTTGCTGTACTGCTCGAGCGTGGCCACAGGGTTCTTGGTGCCGTTGCTGTTGCTGGTGTACTTCCAGGTGTTATCGTCGTAGGTTGCGGGGGAATACCACTGCGTATATCCTCCAAAATAGGTGTTATAGATGTCATTATCGGCCTTGACAGGCTTCGTAGGATCCATCCAACGGGCAGCACCGATTGCGCTACCGTCAATAAAGCGGTTCTTGCCGATCATGGCCTTACCACTGATATTGAACTTCAGGTGTTTGTCAAAGAACTCGGGAGCCAAGTTTACACTCAAATTATAACGCTCAAACGAAGAGGTCTTCACAACACCCTGATTCTCGGTGAGGCCGAAAGAGACGCGATAGGGCATGTGCTTCATACCGCCGGCGATGGTCAGGTTGTGGTCCGTGCCCCATGCCGTGCGCAGAATCTCGTCCTGCCAGTCTGTATTGGCATAAGCTTTGGTGCCGTCGCGCTTGGTGTAGCCCAAAGCCTTGTAGGCATCGCTGTTCTCACCATAAAGGTCAGCGATGAACTGGCGATAGGTATTGCCATCCATCACATCGGGGGTATTCAGCACCTTGCTCACGCTCACGTTGGCATTGTAGGTGATGGTGGGCTTGCTGCCGCTACGTCCTTTCTTGGTGGTGATGATAATCACACCGTTGCTGGCGCGGCTACCATAAATAGCGGTGGCACTGGCGTCCTTCAGCAAGGTGAAGGTCTCGATGTCGGCAGGGTTCACCATAGCCAAAGGATTGCTCAAACCCTTTACGCCATAACTGTCCATGGCCAGACCATCGATAACAATCAGGGGATCGTTAGAGGCATTCAAAGAGGAACCGCCGCGAATGCGAATCTGCGCACCGGCACCGGGAGTACCGTCATTGCTGATGACGCTCAGGCCGGCAACCTTTCCTTGCAACATATCCGTTGCCGTGGTTTGCAGACCGTGGTTCTCCTCATCCGGCTTGATAGCGGTTACGGATCCGGTCAGGTCGCTTTTACGTGCACGGCCGTAGCCAATTACTACAAGCTCGTCCAAGGCCTTGGTGTCCTCTACCAATGTTACGCTCACCACCTGGCTGGCAGCTACCGTTTTGGGCAGAAAGCCCATAAAAGTGATGGTAAGCTGCGCTCCACGCGCGGCTTTCAACTGGAAGTTACCGTCGATGTCCGTTACAACAACGGGCTTGCCACCAACAGCCACCGTAGCACCTGTAATAGGCTCGCCAGTTTCATCTTTCACGTGACCTTTAACAGCAATCTGCTGGGCAAAGGCACTCACCGTCAGCAACAGCACGCCTACGAGGGCAAGCATTCGCTTCGGCAGTCTGAAATTTACCTGCATAAATAGTGATTGATTTAAGTTTTTAATGTTTGTATTTAGGTTGTTTTTCTCAATTCCAAGGCAAGGTTTATATCTATATCTCATGGTAATTTGACACAAAGTTATCAATCTTCATGTCTTCTTTTCTTATTTATCCTAAAAAAATGTTATCTTTGCAGTGCAATCGTTTGCAATCGCCTGTTTCCTATGCTTCATTGTTCTCGCGATTACATACATTTGCACCCATACCTTTAATATATATAATGAAAAACGACCGAAAAGAGATCACCATGAAGGACATCGCCGCCCACTTCGGTGTGTCCACGGCCACAGTTTCGCGCGCGCTGAGCGACAGCCCGAGCATCAGTCCCCAACGACGCCAGGCCATACAGGATTATGCCCGCGAACATGATTTCGTGCCCAATCCCATTGGACGCCAACTGCGCCACGTTCGCGAACACCCCTCACGCCTTATCGGGGTCATACTGCCACAAATGGTTCATTATTACTTCAGCACCGTGCTGAGTGGCATTGAAGAAACGGCCAGCCAACGAGGCTACCAAATCATCTGCGCCCAAAGTAACGAAGACCCGGAGCGCGAGAAACAGATTTGCCACAACTTTCATCGCAATCGCGTCTGTGGCGTGATCGTATCACAAGCCAAAGGAACGAAGACCTATGAGCATTTCCACCTACTCCAAGACAGTGGCATCCCCTTGGTTTTCTACGACCGCATCAGCACGGGGATTGAGGCTTCGCGTGTTGTGGTGGACGACTACAACGGAGCCTTTGAGGCCGTTTGCCATCTTGCGAAATGTGGCTACAAGCGTATCGCATTCTATGGCAGTCCCATGAACATGGAGATTTCCAAGAACCGCTACAATGGCTACAAGGACGCGATTTTCCACAGCAAACTCAGCCAAACCCCCGATTTGGTATTCAACTGCGACGACCGGACAACGGCGCTGGACCTGACACCACTGGTTATGCGTTGCCCCAACCCACCCGACGCCTTCTTTTGCGTCAACGACGACACGGCCATCGGTGTCCTTCATGCACTGAAGCACCTTGGCTGCGACGTGCCATCGAAGATTGGCATCTGCGGATTTACAAACGGCGAGCGCGCCATTGCCTGCGACCCGATGCTGACAACCGTCGAGCAACGCGGCCATCGCCTTGGTCAGGAGGCTGCCAACATACTCATTGACCAGGCCGAGGGCATCCTACCCAAAGACAAGGTGCAAAGGCGCATCATACGCACCAAACTCATTGTTCGCGGAACAACAAAATAAACCTATCACAAACCACCACTCCGACCCACCACTCTCTACTCACCACTCACTACTCACCACTCACTACTCACTACTCACCACTCACTACTCACCACTCACTACTCACCACTCACTACTCACCACTCACTACTCACTAAACAACTAATTTCTAAACAACAAATATGAAACAAAAACCAAACATGAACTTCTGGGGGCTATGGAACCTCAGTTTCGGATTCTTTGGCGTACAGATTGCCTATGCTCTGCAGGCCGCCAACACAAGTCGTATCTTTGCCACACTGGGTGCTGACCCACACAGCCTCAGTTACTTTTGGATTCTCCCTCCCTTGATGGGTATTCTTGTACAACCCATCGTGGGTACCCTGAGCGACCGCACCTGGACACGCTTCGGGCGGCGCATCCCTTACCTCTTCGTGGGTGCGGCCATATCCGTTTTGGTCATGTGCCTGTTACCCAATGCAGGCAGTTTTGGACTGACGGTGAGCGCAGCCATGATGTTCGGTCTTGTATCCCTCATGTTCCTGGACACCAGCCTGAACATGGCCATGCAACCCTTCAAGATGATGGTGGGCGACATGGTGAACGAGCAACAGAAGAGCAAAGCCTACAGCATCCAGTCGTTCCTCTGTAATGCGGGCAGTGTTGTCGGCTTTGTCTTTCCTTTCCTGTTCACCTACCTCGGAATCAAGAACACGGCACCCGTAGGTGTTGTCCCGGACAACGTGATCTGGTCTTTCTATATAGGTGCCGCCATCCTCATCCTCTGTGTTATCTACACGACGATTAAGGTCAAGGAATGGTCGCCAGAAGAATATGCTCAATATAATGAGGTACAAAACGAGGCGAACGAAGAGAAAGTGGGCTGGTTCACCCTCCTGCGCCAAGCACCATCGGCCTTTTGGGCTGTTGGCCTCGTCCAATTCTTCTGCTGGGCAGGCATGATGTATATGTGGAGCTATACCCCCGGTGCCATTGCCGAAGTCGTTTGGAACACTACGGACACCTCCTCTACGCTTTACCAGGAAGCCGGCGACTGGGTAGGTATCCTGTATGCCGTACAGGCCATGGGCAGCGTCGTTTGGGCAGCCATTCTTGTTCAGTTCAAGAATACCAAGTTAGCCTATGCCCTGAGCCTTATATTGGGTGGATTAGGCTTTATCGGTGTTCATTTCGTACACGATGCCTATCTTCAGTTCATCCCCTTCCTGCTGATCGGTTGCGGATGGGCTGCCATGTTAGCCATGCCCTTCACCCTTGTTACCAACGCCCTGCAAGGCTACGGACACATGGGTGCTTATTTAGGACTCTTTAACTGCACCATCTGTATTCCCCAAATTGTAGCTGCCCTGCTGGGCGGAAGCATACTGCACTTCATCGGCAGCCAGCAAAGCCTGATGATGGTTGTTGCCGGTGTGCTTTTCATCTGTGGTGCCATTGCCGTACCCCTCATAAATACCAAACACAAGAAATAGCAAGCACTATAGGATCTTTTAAGAGAGTGCATTAAAACAGAAACGACCCCCAAAAGTATTTGCCTTACTTTTGGGGGTCGCTTCAAACAGTCAGAAGAAAGCCTATCAATTCGTTTCCAATGAATCACTTGATTACACTTACCTTCTTACCGTCACGGATATATACGCCAGCCGACGCGGGCCGGCTAACACGCTGCCCGTTCAGGCAATACCAGGACTGATACGAAGTAGCCTGCAAGGGTGAAAGGATAGCGTTGGCTTCATTGTCGCGGAAATGCTTCAGCTCGCCAAGAGCAGAGGTGGCTCGCCCCGTTTGGCTATCAAAGAGAGGGGCGTTGTACCAACCGCTCAGCCGGGTGCCAAAGGCATTGTATTCCATCCACCACCAGAAGAGCCCCTTGACACGGTCGTGCTGGTTAAGCATGGCAATAAGGTCGGCAGTAAATCGACGCTGTCCCTCGTCCGTGTAAGGATAAGTGCCGGTATAATCAAAACTCGTACCCGAGGTCGCCCATTTCAAGGCATAACCCGTTTCCACAATCCAAATGTCCTTTTCGAAATCCTCCGCCACACCAATGGCAGCACGCAGGTTGCTCATCGCTCCATGATAGGCAGGATAATAACTCATCCCGATAATGTCATAGTCGATGGCATGGCTCTGCAAGCGTTGCAGCCAATCGCGCAGGACATTCGCGGCACCACCGGCTGTTCGCTCGCTGTGCAAAACGATACGCGCCTCGGGCAACACCTCGCGACATGCGGCGGTGGCGCGTTTCAGCAGGTTCAAAAAACGGGTCCAATTCGCATCAGGAGAATCGATGTAACAACGGTTCTCGCCTGTGCCCACACGCCCCCACAACATCCCAAAGCTAATCTCATTGCCGGTCTGCACGAAGTCAGGCGCTGCACCAGCCTCCTGCAAGCGACGAAGCACTTGGGCGGTGTAATCATAGACCTGCTGTTCCAGCTGTGCATCAGAGAGCGTTTGCCAAGCCGCCGGCGTCCATTGCTTGCCAGGGTCTGCCCAGGTGTCGCTATAATGGATGTCCAGCAAAAGCTTGTGTCCTGCCCGTTTGATACGCTGTGCCAAGGGAAGTACATAGGTCAGATCCTGACAGGCATTGGCATCTTTGTCCGAACCCGTATAGGCAGAAGGGTCGACAAAAAGGCGCACACGCATGGCGTTCATTCCCTCCTGAGCGAAGAAAGCCAGAGGATCGGCAATGGGTTGTCCGTCATGCGTTTTGTATTGTGCGCCAGCCGTCTCCATCGTGGGCAAGAGAGAGATGTCGCCTCCTACGTATTTCTGTGGAAACGCTTGTAGGGCCAGACCGCAGAATAATGTTAGCAGAACATTTTTCATACGTTTATCCTTTACTTGACAACTTGTTTGCGGCCATTGACAATATAGATACCCGGACGCAGGCCACGGACATCATCGCCGAGGCGTTGTCCCTGGAGATTAAAGACACCGAGAACTTGTACAGAAGAAGCCTGCAATCCTTTGACGGATGTAGTGGCAGAGACGTCCTCCACCTTGTTTTTCCCTCCCTCCTGAGCAGAGACAACCTTGAAGTAGGCGGTCTTGGTTACATTGGAGATATCCACCGATTGGGGAGAACCGCTACCAATGCTTAATACCAGACTTACATAATCGTCCGCACTGTTGAGCGTAAACTCCTTGACGTACCATTGCTTGCCAGCCACCGTCTCCTTGGTACTTACACGATCTCCCGGCCATTTGCCACTGGCGGGAGCGTGAGAACCATCGCCGCCCCAAGTCCAGAAATTCAGATAGGAAGAGGAGGTCCAGGCAGCACCTGCCTCATCAACATTCACATATACTTTAATCTGCTGGGGAACAAAGGGCTCGGCAATGACGTATTGACGGCTGATTTCGGCACTAACAACACCGCCCTGAAGCAGCGCCATGCGCAGGGTGCTGCTCTCGGAAATATCCAAACGCGTTCCGCTCTTCACACGCTGTCCGTTTGTGAGCGAGGGCGCAGAGCCATCCAAGGTATAAACAATCTCTGCATCAGCAACATTTGTAGCAGCCGTAAGAAGTACGGAAACGCTACCCGTATAGGTGCCCGATGCCCGATCGGCCCACACCTTAGAGGCTGTAACGGGCAGATAGTGGGCATAATGGTAGCCACTGCTCACCTTTACCCACTGTGCACCAGGGTTGTACATGGACGCATTGCCAACAACCACGAGCAAATCGCTCTGGGTGCCATGCGAATTAACGGCATGATAGAAGTTCGTACTGGCAACGACATCATAGTTTGAAAGATTCGTGATGCCGGCAAACTTGCGCAGGCCGATCATATTCTTTATCTCTGGCTTATAGGCTTGCCAATGCTTCAAGAATACACAGGGCGTACCGGGCATGGCCAAGAGATAAGCATTGGCAGCCAAAGTGTCGCGACGGATGGGATCCAACTGCTCCGTAGCACTGCGGTACTGTGTATCGTGGTTCTCGACAAAGGTGATGGCATAGCGGCGCAACCGGGCGTCGTGCATGAGGTTATAGGTGGAATTCAACTTGCTCCAATCATTGTTGTTGATGGCATCACGCACATTATAGCGGAACTGGAAGTCGAAAGCCGCACTACGATAACCGGTTTGCTTGATCCAATTCGTGATACGCTCGTTGCTGTCCCAATATTCGCCCACGCTGTACTCAATGCCGGCGGCATCATTGTAATCCCCCACATGGCTGGCAGCAAAGCCCTTGACCATATCGTAGCGAAAACCCGTGTAACCCAGGTCATCCTTGAGGTACTTGACATAAGCCTTCATGATCTGCTGCACATTGGCCGACATGTGATCCAAATCACGCATACCGTCCCAGCCTTCGCCCTCGTCGTTGTTCGCACTCAAGGCTACGGCATCCTTGTTGGCCTGCGTCAATGTTTTGCCGCCATCGTCGTTGCGTACGATATCCGTGCTTTGCAACTGATAGGTTTGCCCATTATAAATCTCGGCCGGAAAAGTAAACCATCCGCTTGTGTTGTGATGGTTCACAACTACATCAGCCACGGTACCCAGGCCCTTCTGCTTGAAGGTCCGAATCATGCTGCGAAGCGAGGACTCGGAACCAAAACTGGAGTTCTGATTGAAATAGTAATAAGGCGTATAACCCATCGTATTGTACGATTCCAGGCACTTACCGCTTTGTGGCACCCATATCAGGTTGTAATAGGCAGCCAGTTCATCAGCCTGACCCTCAAGCTTATCCCAACGGGTATCATCGAAACTGTCCCAATAAAAGCCCTGCAGCATAACGCCGCCATAGTTCGCAGGCCAACCCTGCGCCTGGGTTTGCATTCCCGCCATCAGGCAGAGAGCAAAAAGTAATGATTTCTTCATTTGCTATTTTTAGGTATTATACGTTTACAAATATAAGAATTTCTCCGCTACGCCTTATATTATTATACGAAAATGATACACAAAAACCAGACGCAAACGATTGCAAATTCCTTTACGAAAACGTGTTTTTCTGCCATTTTGTCATAAGCCTGGTTTTTTGGCACACGTTTCGCAATCTTTAGGTGCAAAATGTTAAACTTAAAACAAAAGATATTATGAACATCAAACCATTAAGCGACCGCGTGCTTATTGAGCCCGTAGCAGCAGAAGAGAAGACCGCCAGCGGCATTATCATCCCCGATACCGCCAAAGAAAAGCCCCTGCAGGGTGTCATCATCGCTGTGGGTCCCGGTTCCAAGGACGAGGAGATGCAAGTAAAAGTGGGCGACACCGTTCTCTACGGTAAGTACGCCGGCACTGAAGTGGAACTGGAAGGCAAGAAATACTTGATCATGCGCCAGAGCGACGTAGTTGCTATCCTGGGATAAAAATGAATTATCACTTTTGAAATAAACACACGAAAAATGGCTAAAGATATTAAATTCAATCTCGAAGCAAGAGATTTGATGAAGCAGGGTGTTGACCAGTTGGCCAACGCAGTAAAGGTAACCTTGGGTCCCAAAGGCCGCAACGTTATTATCGAGAAGAAGTTCGGTGCTCCCCATATCACCAAGGACGGCGTTACCGTTGCCAAGGAGATTGAGTTGGCTGACCCCTTCCAGAATGCAGGCGCACAGTTGGTAAAGAGTGTTGCCTCGAAGACGGGTGACGATGCCGGCGACGGCACAACAACCGCTACGGTGTTGGCTCAGGCTATTGTACGCGAGGGTCTTCGCAACGTGGCAGCGGGTGCTAACCCTATGGATTTGAAACGTGGTATCGACAAGGCTGTAAACGCTGTTGTTGAAAACATCAAGACCATGAGCGAGCAGGTTGGCGATGACTACAATAAGATTGAGCAGGTAGCCAGCGTGAGCGCAAACAATGACCCCGAAATTGGCAAACTGCTGGCCGATGCCATGAAGAAAGTAAGCAAGGACGGCGTTATTACCATCGAGGAGGCCAAGGGGCGCGAGACCACCATCGGCGTGGTAGAGGGTATGCAGTTCGACCGCGGCTATCTCTCTCCCTATTTCGTTACTGATACCGAAAAGATGGAGTGCGTGATGGAGAATCCCTATGTGCTTATCTATGACAAGAAGATCAGCAATCTGAAGGATTTCCTGCCCATTCTTGAGCCTGCCGTACAGAGCGGTCGTCCTCTCTTGGTTATCGCCGAAGATGTGGACAGCGAAGCACTGACCACGCTGGTTGTTAACCGCCTGCGCACGCAGCTGAAGATTTGTGCCGTGAAGGCTCCCGGCTTCGGCGACCGCCGCAAGGCTATGTTGCAGGACATCGCTATCCTGACGGGCGGCGTGGTTATCAGTGAGGACACGGGGCTGAAGCTGGAACAAGCCACCATCGACATGTTGGGATCCTGCGACAAGGTTGTTATCAGCAAGGACAACACCACCATCGTGAACGGCAAGGGTGAAAGCGAGCAGATCAAAGACCGTGTGAACCAAATCAAGAACGAGATTGCCAACTCAACGAGCGACTATGACAAGGAGAAGCTGCAGGAGCGTCTGGCCAAGTTGGCAGGCGGTGTGGCTGTACTGTATGTCGGTGCCCCAAGTGAGGTGGAGATGAAGGAGAAGAAGGACCGCGTGGACGATGCGCTATGTGCAACACGCGCCGCCATCGAGGAAGGCATTATTCCCGGCGGTGGTGTGGCTTATATCCGTGCCCAGAAAGCCTTGGATGCGCTGACGGGCGAAAATGCCGACGAGAATACGGGTATTCAGATTGTTCGTCGCGCCATCGAGGAGCCTCTGCGCCAAATCGTTGAAAACGCAGGTTTGGAAGGCAGCGTAATCGTGAATGAGGTACGTAACGGCAAAGGCGACTATGGCTACAATGCACGTGCCGACAAGTTCGAGGACCTGAAAGCCTCTGGTATCATCGATCCCGCCAAGGTTACGCGCGTGGCTCTGGAGAACGCAGCCTCTATCGCCGGTATGTTCCTGACCACAGAGTGCGTTATCTGCGACATCAAGGAGGACAAACCCGAAATGCCCATGGGCGGAGGCGCCGGCATGGGTGGCATGATGTAAACAGAACCATACAGACTTTAATAATGAATAAGCGGGGGATGCCGGCAAATGGGCTGGCATCCCCCACTTTTTCAGAGTATCGTCAATACAAGGAACCAGATGACCGGTACCAGAAGGGCTGGCAGGAAGTTCAGCGTCTTGCAGTTTTTAATGCCCAGAAGCCCCAATCCGGATCCAAATATCATCAGACCGCCAATGACAAGCAATTCTGCCATCAAAGCGTCGCTGATGGCCTGACTGCTGAGACGCGCAATAAAATAGAACATCCCCTGCCAACAGAATAATACCGGGGCAGCCAGCACCATGCCGATGCCGTAGGTAGAACCAAAGACAAAGGAGGAAACAAGATCCAGCGTGGAATTCGTAAATAGAAAGGTATTGTCGCCCTTCAGCGCACTGATAACAGGCCCAAGCATGGAAAGCGGACCAATACAATACAGGAGAATTGCTGTACTTAAGCCTTCTGCCAGATGCTTCTCTCCCCCACCCTTGGAATGTTTGTTCACCAAGCGTTGGAATCGTCCGTCGATATCCAACCACGTTCCTACGACACCACCTAAAGCCAATGATACAATAAACAATACGGGATACTTGCTTTGGGGGAAATGCGTGATGGCAGCATTCAGGCCTATGGCCAAACTGGCCAGACCCAACGCATCATAGAGCACACGCTTGTATTTTTCCTTGATTCCACTATGCAGCCAGGCACCAGCCAAACTGCCCACAACGATACATATCGTGTTTGTTATCGTTCCATCCATCTTCGCGAATTGATTACATTATATTGTTTCTTCGCCTCCATTCCAAGGGAGTAAGCCCCGTATTGTTCTTAAACATACGCGTAAAATGGTTGGCATAGGCAAAACCCAGCTCCTCTGCAACGGCATTGATACTAAGTTGACGGTCTGAAAGTAAACGCTGGGCAGCCTCCACTATCTTTTGCTGGATATAGTCTTGTGCACTTACTTGCAACTCCCTGCGTACCATATCTCCAAAATAATTGGGCGAGAGATTAAACTCCCCGGCACACCATGCCACGGTTGGCTGTCCGGTCTGCGATGTGCTTCCGCTTGACAGATAATTGTCTATCAAAGTATCCAAGCGCTGACGTAAGTCGGACTTATGCTTCACCCGTTCTGCATACTGACGCTCAAAGAAGCGTTTGCAATAACTCAGCAGATGACCTATGCCCAGACGCAGCATGTGATTGGTAAGATAGTCAGAAGGTGTCTGCAATTCAGCATAGAGATTGGCAAAGCTATTCAAAATCGCTCCCCTTTCCATGGCCGACAGTTCCAATGCCTGGGCCACATCGTGCTGAAGAAAGGAGAACATGTGGAAATCACGTCCCAAACCAGACTTCTCCAACAGTTCCGGACGAAAAGCCAACATCCATCCCTGGGGCTTGACGGCATAATTAAGATTCATACTTACCACCTGCCCCGGACGCAAGGTAAAAACCGTGCCAGCACCATAATTCATAATACGGTTGCCAAGCACCAAATCGCCGAAATTGATATCCATCAGCACCACGCAGTACATATCAAAATCAACAGGCTCGAACAAAGTAAGCTGCGCCTGAGCCAAATTGCCCACAGACATCAGAGGATGGAGCGTAGGCTGATGAAAGAAAGCGTTAAACTCGTCTATGTTCCTTAGTTTATGTACCATTTCAGATGCAAAATTAGGAATTAAAGCGGCAAGAAACAAGCAAAAACGTAATTATGGTAGGTATTATTGGTAAGAAACAAGCGGTATAGGTAATTATGGTAGATTTTTCCGTAAAAATGTTGCGCTATATGCTATCAACAAAGTCTAATTTCGCAGCGGGAAACAATATTAAACACGGAAAATATGTCAGTAAAATTTTATCGAGAAGAGAATCAGGTGCCCTTGGAGATGCACAAGGTACGCGTTGTACAGAAACTGAACCTGCTCCCCGTCGAGGAGCGTCTGCGCGCTATCCAAGAGGCGGGTAACAATACCTTCCTGTTGCGCAACAAGGACATTTATATGGATATGCTCACTGACTCGGGCGTAAATGCCATGAGCGACCGTCAGACTGCCGCCATGCACATCGCCGACGACTCCTACGCCGGCAGCGAGAGCTTCCTTCGCTTAAAGAATGCCATCAAGGAGGTCTTTGGTGTGGATTACGTACTGCCTGTTCACCAGGGCCGTGCTGCTGAGAACATCTTGGCCAACCGCTTCGTTTCTCCGGGGAAGGTTGCTCTCATGAACTTTCACTTCACAACGACCAAGGCACACGTAACACGCCTTGGAGGCGAGGTAATAGAGTTGGTAAAGAAGAAAGGACTGGAACCCGTTAACGACGAACCCTTCAAGGGCGATTTCGATCTTAAACTGCTCGAGAAAACGATTAAGGAAACCGGTCCCGAAAAAGTAGCCTTCGTTCGCGTGGAAGCAGGAACCAACCTCATCGGCGGACAGCCTGTTTCGCTTGAGAATATGTGTGCCGTTGCGGACATCTGTCATAAGTTCGGTGTGCCCAGCATTTTGGATGCCTCACTCCTACAGGACAACATCTATTTCATGAAGAAACGCGAGGCACAGTGCAAATACATGGCTCCCAAGGAAATCTATCATCTCTTGGCCGATAAGATGGACATCATCTACTTCTCTGCACGCAAATTAGGCTTCGCACGCGGAGGTGCCATCATCAGCCACAATACGGTACTGATAAAAAGCATGATGGAGTTCATTCCTCTGTACGAGGGTTTTCTAACCTATGGTGGTATTGACGTACGCAGCATCGAAGCCATGGCAGAAGGTCTGTACGAAAGCCTGGATATGGAATATCTGAGCCACGGCCCCGAATTCATCGAGTATCTGGTACGTGAACTGGACGATTACGGTGTTCCTGTGATTAAGCCCGCTGGCGGTTTGGGTGCCCATCTGAATTGTCAGGCATTCGTTCCCGATATGCCTCACGACCAGTATCCTGCTGCCGCCGTTTGTGCTGCCCTTTATATTGCAGGCGGTATCCGTCCCATGGAACGCGGAACATTAAGCGAACAGCGCGATCCAGACGGTACAGAACGTTTTGCGGAACTGGAATTGGCACGATTGGCTGTGCCCCGTCGCGTTTTCACGCTGAGCCAAATCAAATATGTGGCCGATCGTGTCAAATGGGTATGGGACAATCGCCAGCTGATTGGTGGCCTGAAATGGGTAGAGGAACCCGACGTACTACGCTTCTTCTTTGGCCGCCTCAAGGAAATCGGGCACTGGCAAGAGGATCTGGCAGACAAGTTCCGTCAGGACTTCGGCAACTCTTTATAACGTCAGCGTCTCCGCGCCTACCGTGCCCTAATCTTTGGTTAGGGCACGGTGTAGGATGCGCTGGACGATGGGTCTGCTCTGCGCAGGGCCACCTGCACCCAAACGACCGTAGATGTATGGTACTTCCAATCCCCTCACACAATAGTGGATAATGTCCACAGACAGACGCAGATTAGCCACATCAAAGATTCCCATGCGAATACCTTGCGAAAGCACACGCGTAAGAATCTCGCGTTCCGTCTGGTCAAATTCCTTGCGGACACGCTCTACAAGCCAGATGTTTCGGAAAAACTCAGCACGCAGGTTGCCATTGCGGTGGACGGCGGCCTTCACCATGCTCAAATGGGTATAGATGATTTGCACCAGCTTGTCCTCGGGGGAAATGTTTTTGGCAGCCACCTCACGCAAGCGGTCGCTCATCGCCGACAGCTCATCACCAATCACTGCATAATAAATCTCTTCCTTATTCTTGAAATAAGTATACAGGGTACGTCGTCCCTTGCCCGAGGCGGAGGCAATGTCATTCATTGTCGTATTCTCGTACCCATTCTTGGCAAACAGGCCACGGGCCACGTCCACCAACAAATCTCTTGTCTTCGTTTGTGCCATATATACAAAGATAGGAAATTGCTTGCACAGTGTGCAGTGTCATGTGCGGTTTCTTGCCAAGCAAACAAGAAAAATAAAAAATCCATCAAAAAGTTTGGCGGTTTAAATAAAAACATCTACCTTTGCACTCGGTTAAAGAAAACATCGCGGGGTGGAGCAGTTGGTAGCTCGCCAGGCTCATAACCTGGAGGTCGCCCGTTCGAGTCGGACCCCCGCAACTAAGAAAAGGATGCTTCAAAGCATCCTTTTTTTGTATCACTATTGTCATTCATTTCTCAGTCTGCCGCAGCAGTTCTTCCATCGAAAGCATCTCGTCGCGGTATTGCGCTGCCGTCATGAAGTCCAGCTGTTTGGAAGCCTCCTGCATCAAGCGGCGTGTATGTTCAATGCTCTTCTTCAGCTGCTCCACAGACATGAATGTGGTGATTGGGTCTGCCACCGCCTGAGGACGTGGCAAATCAACCGTTTTATAACCAGCACTGGATTTGGAAGCGCGCGAAGAGGCCAGTTCTGTAAGGTCTCCCGTCTTCCCCACCGCATGGGGCGTTATACCATGGGCTGCGTTGTACGCCATCTGTACCTCGCGGCGATGGTTCGTCTCCTCAATGGTGGCGGCCATGGACCGCGTGATACGGTCGGCATACAAGATTGCCTTGCCATGGACATGGCGTGCGGCACGCCCCACGGTCTGCGTGATACTCACTTTTGAACGCAAGAAACCTTCTTGGTCAGCATCCAAGATACCCACCAGACTGACCTCCGGCAAATCCAATCCCTCGCGCAAAAGGTTCACGCCAACCAAGACATCATAAACACCCGCTCTTAAATCAGACATGATCTGAACACGCTCCAAGGTGTCCACATCGCTATGTATGTAGCAGGCACTGATGTCCCGGCGCTGCAAGAAAGCACTGAACTCTTCCGCCTGACGCTTGCTCAGCGTAGTAACAAGCACACGCTCGCCCACTTCGATACGTTGCAGTATCTCCTCTATCAAATCATCGGCTTCATGTTCGCGGGGACGAACCTCAATTACGGGATCCAAGAGGCCGGTCGGACGTATCAGCTGCTCCACGACCACGCCTTCAGCCTTTTGAAGTTCATAATCAGCGGGGGTGGCACTCACATAGACAATCTGATGAGTCAGTTTTTCAAACTCCTCGAATTTCAGCGGACGGTTATCCATGGCTGCCGGCAAACGGAAACCATACTGAACGAGATTCGTCTTTCGTGCCTTATCACCGCCATACATCGCACCAATCTGCGGAATTGTTACGTGGCTCTCGTCAACGAACATCAGGAAATCTTTTGGGAAGAAGTCCAAGAGGCAGAAAGGACGCGTTCCCGGCTCACGACCATCAAAATAACGGCTATAGTTCTCTATGCCCGTACAATGACCCAGTTCACGAATCATTTCTATGTCATAGGAAACACGGTCCTCCAACCGCTTTGCCTCCATGGTCTTGCCTATCTCGGCAAAGTAATCGACCTGTGCCTTCAGGTCGTCCTGAATCTGACGAATAGCAGCCTCCTGCGTCTCCTTGGAAGTCATGAACAGGTTGGCAGGATAGACATTGTACTCGGGAAAGGAAGCCACCACTTGCAGTGTATCGGGGTCCACCTCCGTCAAACTGTCGATTTCGTCGCCCCAAAAGGTAATACGCAACAGGTAATCGCTGTATGCCAGGGCAACATCCACCGTATCGCCCTTGACACGCACTTCACCGCGCCCCAGACTGACATCATTACGGACATAAAGCGAGTCCATAAGTTTGCGTAAGAGGTCGTTGCGCGGAATCTCCTGACCCACCTTCAGATTAAGCACGCTCTCATAGAAAGCACCCGGATTACCCATGCCATAGATGCAACTCACGGAACTGACGACGATGACATCCTTTCTGCCGCTCAACAAGGCACTGACCGTGGCCAGACGCAACTTGTCTATTTCCTCGTTGATAGCCAAGTCCTTCTCGATATAGGTGTCCGTACTGGGGATGTAAGCCTCCGGCTGATAGTAATCGTAATAAGAGACGTAATATTCTACTGCATTCTTGGGAAAGAACGCTTTCATCTCGGCATACAATTGGGCAGCCAACGTCTTGTTGTGGCTTAATATGAGCGTAGGTTTGTTGGAGCGGGCAATCACGTTGGCCATTGTAAACGTCTTACCTGAGCCCGTTACGCCAAGCAAGACCTGGGACACATCACCCCGTGCCACACCCTCCGAGAGTTGGCGGATAGCCTCCGGCTGGTCGCCCGTTGGCCGATACGCAGATTGTAGTTCAAACTTATCCATTCCTGCTGCAAAAATAATGTATTTCCCTCACCCATACACATCCCACCCTCCCCTTTATTGTAAAAATAAGGTTAAATACGGATTTCTGTTGTGAATGTGCGGAATTTTTGCTAACTTTGCAAACCCAAAGTGTAGTACTATCAAGATGCAAAAAACACTTCTCATTCTTACGCTGGCGCTGATGCTCAGTTCATGCGGCGAATACCAGGCGCTGCTGAAGAGCTCTGATTATGAGTATCGCTATGAAGCAGCCAAAGCCTACTATGCAGAAGGCAAATATACCAAGGCCAGCCTGTTGTTTGGCGACCTTCTGGCCATCCTGAAGGGAACGGCATGGGGCGAGGAATGTCTTTTCCTCCTTTCCATGAGCGAATTTCAGGCAGGGAACTACGAGACGGCAGCCAGCTATTTCAAGAAATACTATCAAAGCTATCCCAAAGGCAGCTTTGCGGAACAGGCACACTATTACGGCGGCCGTTCGCTCTATATGCAAACACCCGACCCACGCCTCGACCAAACAAGCACCATCGAAGCCATGGGCGAATTGCAAGCCTTCATGGACCGCTATCCTTTCAGCCCCCTCAAGCCGGCAAGCCAGGAAATGGTTATGCAGTTGCAGGACAAAATGGTTGAGAAAGAATGTTTGGCGGCCCAGCTCTACTACAATCTGGGTTCCTACATGATGAACTGTGCCTACGGGGGCAGCAACTATCAGGCCTGCGTCGTTACGGCGCAGAACGCCCTGAACGAATATCCCTACGCAGCACCCGAAAAACGCGAGCGTCTGAGCTACCTCATCCTCCTCTCGAAATATCATCTCGCCCAGGAGAGCGTGGAAGCGAAACGCATTGAGCGGTTCCGCGATGCCATCGACGAATACTATGCTTTTGAGAACGACTTCCCGGAATCCAAGTACATGAAGGAGGCCCGGGAGATGTTACAGAAAAGCCAGAAAGCCGTTGGCAATAAAACAGAAAATTAAAAAACAATAATAAGATAATGGACTACAGAAAGACGAACGCACCCACCAACACGGTTACCCGCGACATCATGCAGCTGGCCGACGAGACAGGAAACCTGTACGAGAGCCTTGTAATTATCGGCAAGCGCGCTAATCAGATCAGTGTTGATATCAAGCAAGAGCTAACGCAGAAACTGGCAGAGTTCAGCAGCAACACAGACAATCTTGACGAGGTTTTCGAGAACCGCGAGCAGATTGAAATTTCGCGTTTCTACGAGAAGTTGCCCAAGCCCACCCTGATTGCTACCCAAGAGTTCGTGGAGGGAAAGGTGTACTACCGCAATCCCGCCAAGGACGTAGACACAGCGGATTAACACTCATGATACAACGACTGCAATCCATCTATCTGCTTTTAAGCACAGCGGCGGGCATCCTTTGCCTCCTCCTGCCCATAGGCAACTTCATCCTGGAGGATCTGCCCTTCGCAGAGATACGCAATCTGTGGATAAGCATCGACGGAGCACAGAACTATACGCCCTGGCCGCTTTTTGCGATTCTTGCGCTTGCCACCTTCCTGAGTTCCGCCGCCATCCTATTATTTAAAAAGCGTGCCTTGCAGATGCGCCTTTGCACCTTCTCCATCATCCTGCTTGTGGGTTGGTACGCCTATTACTCTTACATGGGTCTTACGGCCGACGCACCGCTGCAGTTCCGTCCCACGGTATGGGCATCCCTGCCTTTCGTGATGATTGTGTTCAATTACCTTGCCTTCCGCGGAATACTGAAAGACGAACTACTGATCCGCTCGTTGGACAGACTGAGATAAGGAAGTCCGCATCGCGCAAACAGGCCCTGACGGAAAATGACATAATGAAAGAAAAACCAATCGGCTTCCTTTCATTATGTCATTTCTCGTCCGTCAACTTTTCCAATCAAACAAAACACAAAAGCACCCTTAACGGGTGCTTTTTTTTGCTTCATATCACAGTTTTTGAAAATCATTCAATAGTTTTCTGCAAAACTATTATATAAAACTTCCCCCTCTTCTGTTTGTTTTTTCCGTTCTAAAAACCCGAATCCTCACTCCCCAACCCCATTTATCGGCCTAAAGCCCCACGCTACCAGCCCACCGGCATCCAAGAAACACTGACAGACAGTAAGTTACAAAAACACCCGAAACAAGGGAAGATGAAGGAATTTTTCAAGAAACACCAAAAATACAAGCTTTCGAAAATGCAAAAAGAAAGGGAATCCTCCGATTTACTTACTTTTCGACAGAACACAACACAAGAGCCGCCCCATGTTATCTGATTTCGGATATAGGGCGAGTTGTAAGTTAAGTCAGGTTCCCCTCATCAAAACCAGAGATAAAGTAAATTACAAAAAACCTAACGCTTTGTTCGCTTGATGTCGAAGAGATAGGATAGTTTTACCGTGATGGTACCGTTTGCAGAGCGTGAGAAAGCATCCGCCTTTCCGTTCTTGAAGATATCACTCAAAGCATAAAAATACCGGCCCTCGAGAACGAAATGACCCACAGACGTGCTTATTTCCATGCCTGCACCTCCCGCCAAACCATACTCGAACTTGTTTTGAACGGGGAGGTCGTATTGCGCCGTAATATTGTTGGGGCGCAGAGAAAGCGTTGCTTCGGACCACTCTCCCCCACGCTTTTCCTTGCTTCCGACCATATAACCCACCTGAGGTCCCAAAGCGATGAAACCACACACGCCACGATGCTCCTTGCCGAAAGCCAAACGAGCCAAGAGGGGAAGCTGGACATAAGTAATGCTGCGCTCGTAGGTGTCGCCACTCGTTTCAATGAGTTCCTTCCATCCTAATTGGGCGTAATTCAACTCCGCCTGCAACGCGCAGAGAATACTGTAGTAGCGCTCGCTCGTATAGCGCAGCGTAACGCCACCCGTAAGGCCATTGTGAAAGCTCTGTTTGATGGTTGGGTTGAAGGTAACCTTGTTCAGCGCATAACCGCCATTGACACCAATAGCCAGGTCGCTTCGATACTGCCCTACCTGGGCCATCGCCTGTCCGACGGAAGAGACCAGAAGAATCAGGAAAACACGGAACGTCCTCATCGGATCACTGATATTAAGCGGTTAGGCGAATAATGAACCAACTCCACAAAACTGTTGACATACCCCCCTTGCCCGTCAACCTGAATAAAACGATAGCCGTTTTGAAGCGGACTGACATTATCCATCAACAATGCGAGGCCGAGATCGAATCCCGTCATGCAAAGCGAGGGAGACTGGCTTGGCATTTCAGCATGGAAAAAGTCCTTGTACTGACGGCGGAATCTGATGGTGCGCCCGCTGAGGGGATTACAGTAGAACGTAGTAAAGATATAAGTGTCCAGGCTATGGAAAACCGCACTGTACGCCTCCGCCCTCTCCAGCCAGTCGGGATAGCCCAAGAGCGAAAGCTTATAGCCGGGATTAGCGTCCTGGAAACGCTTCAGCACACCGGCAGCATGCTGCAACGCCGGTTCGGCAGGGCTATCCAGCAAAATAACGTTTCGGCGTGTAATGCTCATCGCACGGTCCAACGCCAAATCGTCAGCGTTCACGTTCAAGTCGGAAAAACTCACGCCAAATTGTTCCAACTGCTGCCGCAAAGCATTCTGAAGCGCCACACCGCGCTCGTTGTAATTATTGGTTTTAAGAAACACAAAATGAGCGTCAGCAAAGTTTTCCATTACCAGCTGCAAGGCGAACTGCGTCTGAACTTCGGGGGAAGCTATTGCCTGATAGACGGATGGATTTGACGGCAAAGAGGCGTAAGGCGTATTGAAGGGCATGACGAGCCGTATGCCATGCCGATGACAATAATCCGCCAGGGCATCCGTCTGTGCCGCCACACCCGGACCAATTACGAAATCCATTTCCCTTAGTTCTCCGCTTCGCAGTATCTCGTCAAGCTGCGAGGTGTTTGCGCCGGCATCCAAAGCATGAATCTCAAGGGTCTGGCCCAAACTGCGCACACTGTCCGCCGCCATCAGGAAACCGCGATAAAATTCCACCATACTCTCCTGCATGGCGCCTCCCGAACCAAACGGCAAAAGCACGGCCACACGCCGTTGGGCAAAGGCGGGCATGAGAGAACATAAGACAAGGCTGACGGCTAATATTTTTTTCACTCGAAAAGGCATGATAATGATTTGTTTGGGAACAAAGGTAAGCAAAGGAGAGAACAAAAACAAAAAACGGGGGACTAAGGTTGGGAAATGTGGTAAGTTTTTTGTACCTTTGGACTCTTAGGAACATGAAAAGTATGTATTATGTATAAGGCTTTACGATACCTCTTTCTTCTTTTTGCGCTGGCAAACCAGCAGGGCGCATGGGCACAATTCCCCTCTATTGACCCGCAGGCGCTCTACACCGACGCACAGGGCGAGGAAACGTCTGATGCCTCGCAAGGCATGAATGCGCCTCTTAGAGCGTTATTTAGCTCGAACCCCAGCAACCTGGGCGCATACCAAGCCCGCTACGAATGGAAAATATACGAGCCGGGGAAGAAAGAGACACCCCTTGTCCACCGCTTTGAAGAAAACATGGAATACACCTTTGAGCGAAGCGGAACATTCCTGGTACAAGTATATGCGACTTTCGTGCTTGACGGCGACACGATAACCTTTCCCGAAGAGGGAGAGGAAAACCCCTTCCAAGTAACCATCCGGGAAAGCAAATTGGAATTGCCCAACGCCTTCAGCCCGAACGGCGACGGCTTCAACGACATCTACAAGGTGAAGGAAGGCTACCAAAGCATTGTTTCATTCAAAGCCACCATCATCAACCGCTGGGGACAGAAGATTTACAGTTGGACAAATATCGCTGAAGGATGGGACGGGAAATGGAACGGCCGCACCGTGAAGGACGGGGTCTATTTCGTCATCGTCGATGCCCGTGGGGCTGACGGACACCACTACAAGATCCGCAAGGACGTGAATGTCCTGACAGGCTATGAAAGCCAGAACCAAAACAACACGGGGGACAATTGATTTTAAGGAATGAACGAACAAGACAAGATAAGCGTTCTGGGCGCCCGCGTCCATAACCTCAAGAATATTGACGTGGAAATACCCCACGGTTCGCTCACGGTAATTACCGGCCTTAGCGGATCGGGGAAGTCTTCGTTGGCCTTTGACACGATTTTTGCCGAGGGGCAACGTCGCTATATAGAAACGTTCTCTGCCTACGCCCGTAATTTCCTGGGGAATCTGGAACGACCCGACGTGGACAAGATAACAGGGCTCTCGCCCGTCATCAGCATCAACCAGAAAACAACGAACAAGAACCCCAGGTCCACCGTTGGAACAACAACGGAGGTTTACGATTTCCTGCGCCTGCTTTTCGCACGTGCCGGGCAGGCCTACAGCTACATCACAGGCGAACCGATGGTCCGATACACCGAGGAGCAGATTCTCCAGTTGCTGCTGGACCGCTATCAGGAGCACAAGATACAGATTCTCGCGCCCTTGGTAAAGAACCGCAAGGGCCATTACAAGGAGTTGTTTGAACAGATAGCCAAAAAGGGTTATCTGTATGTGCGTGTGGACGGAGAACTGATGGAGATTCGGCCCGGGCTGAAACTGGACAGATACAAGAACCACACCATCGAGGTGGTTGTGGACAGGCTGCGCGTGAAGTCCGGCGACGACCATCGCCTACAGAACAGCGCAAAGAACGCCATGAAACAAGGAGGCGGACTGATGAGCGTCCTGGACATGGAATCCGGCGACATCAAGCATTACAGCAAGCGACTCATGTGTCCGACCAGCGGCATCGCATACCGCGACCCCAGCCCGCACAATTTTTCCTTCAATTCCCCCCAAGGAGCCTGCCCCCGCTGCAAAGGATTGGGGGTCGTGAGCCTCATCGACCGCGACTTGGTGATTCCCGACCGCAAGGCGAGCATCAAGGAAGGCGGCATCGCTCCCTTAGGCAAGTACAAGAATCAAATGATCTTCTGGCAGGTGGAAGCCATCCTGGACAAATACGACTGTACGCTGAACGACCCCATCGACCAAATCCCCGAGGAGGCTATAGACGAAATCCTGGAGGGTTCAAACGAACGCCTGCGCATCCCCGCCAGCGTTACGAAAACGACAAACGACTACTACTGCGACTTCGCAGGCATCATCAAATACATCTGCCTGACAGCAGAGAACGAACAAAGCGCGTCGGCACAGAAGTGGGTGGAGCAATTCTCGCGTCAGGACACTTGTCCCGAATGTAACGGACAACGCCTGAACCGCGAAGCCCTACACTTCCGCATCGGAGACAAGAACATCGCCCAGCTTAGCCAGATGGATCTGAGCGAGTTATACGAATGGCTCAGCCATGCCGAAGAACTGATGGACGAACGCCAACGCAAGATCGCCCCTGAAATCCTAAAAGAGATCATGGCACGCCTCGGTTTCCTTCAGGACGTAGGCTTGGAATATCTCAGCCTGAACCGCGCTTCGGCAAGCCTTTCCGGCGGCGAGAGCCAACGCATCCGTCTGGCAACGCAGATAGGCAGCCAGCTGGTGAATGTGCTCTACATTTTGGATGAACCCAGCATAGGACTGCACCAACGCGACAACCAACGCCTCATCAACTCACTCAAAGCCCTACGCGACATGGGCAACACGGTGATTGTCGTGGAGCACGACGAGGAGATGATGCAGAATGCGGACTGGATCATAGACATCGGTCCCAAAGCCGGCCGCAAAGGTGGGGAGGTTGTGTTCCAAGGCACCTATCAGGAGTTGCTCAAACAGCAAACGCTCACAAGCCAATACCTGACGGGGGAAAAGCAGATCCGGCCCTCCGGCCCGCCACGGAAAGGAAACGGACTCACATTGAAACTGATGGGATGCAAGGGCAACAACCTGCGCGATGTGGACGTTACCTTCCCCTTAGGCACGCTGATTTGCGTAACCGGCGTCAGTGGTTCCGGTAAGAGTACGCTTATCAACGACACGCTGCAACCCGTCCTTTCGCAACATTTCTACCGTTCCTTGCGCAACCCGCTACCCTACCGGGCCATCGAAGGCATCGAGAACATCGACAAGGTAATCAGCGTTGACCAGAGTCCGCTCGGACGCACCCCCCGTTCGAATCCCGCCACCTATACGGGAGTGTTCAACGACATCCGCTCGCTCTTCATCCAGCTGCCCGAAGCAAAAATCCGTGGTTACAAACCGGGGCGTTTCTCTTTCAACGTTAGCGGAGGACGCTGCGAGGCTTGCAAGGGCAACGGCTATCGCACGATAGAGATGAACTTCCTGCCGGACGTTTATGTCCCTTGCGAAGTGTGCCGTGGCAAACGTTACAACCGCGAGACACTGGAAGTGCGCTTCAAAGGAAAATCCATTGCCGACGTGCTGGACATGACCATCAACCAAGCCGTGGATTTCTTCGAAAACCAACCCGCCATCCTACAAAAAATCAAAGCCCTGCAAGATGTCGGATTGGGATACATCAAACTGGGACAGAGCAGCACCACACTAAGCGGCGGTGAGAGCCAGCGCGTGAAGCTGGCCACGGAGTTGGCGAAACGCGACACGGGCAAAACGCTCTACATTCTGGACGAACCAACGACGGGACTGCATTTCGAAGACATCAACGTGCTGCTTGGCGTGCTGAACAAACTGGCAGACAAGGGCAACACCATGCTGATCATTGAGCACAACCTTGACGTCATCCGCTGTGCCGACTATCTCATCGAGATGGGACCCGATGGCGGACGGGGAGGCGGTCGACTCTTGTTTCAAGGCACACCCGAAGAACTAAAGAAAACAAACGTAGGCTATACGAGATTCTATCTATAACCCTTAAACCATCAAGCAATATGTATGAACTGAAATTCAAGGTACGGGATTACGAATGTGATCTGCAAGGCATCGTAAATAATGCGAACTACCAACATTATATGGAGCATGCAAGACATGAATTCCTATTGGACCGCGGCGTGAGTTTCGCCGAGCTGCACGAACAAGGCATTGATGCCATGGTGGCACGCATCAATATCAGCTACAAGGTGCCCCTCCGCAGCCGCGACGAATTTGTCGTTCGCCTCCATGTCAAGAAAGAAGGCATCCGCTATGTCTTTTACGAGGACATTCTGCGACTCCAGGACATGAAGCTCTGCTGCCGTGGTCAAGTGGACACCGTTTGCGTAATAAACGGCCGCCTGGGAACAACGTCCGAATTAGATGCCCTGTGTCTGGACCTTGAAAACAATTAAAACAAAACAACGATGATACTAAAACTTATTGACTTCCTGAACAACAGCCCCGTAAATTTCCTGGCTGTAAAAGAAATCAAGCGACAGCTTGTTGCTGCCGGCTATACGGAGATCGATACCACCAAAGCCATGCCACGCGTGAAGGCCGGCGACAAACTCTTTGCCACAAAAAATGACAGCAGCATCTTCGCTTTCCACATAGGCAATGAAGCGCTCGCAGAAAAAGGCTTCCATGTTATTTCCGCCCACTGCGACTCGCCCACGTTCCGCATCAAGCCCAACGCTGAAATGGTGGACGGCGACGGCAGCATCCGCCTGAACGTCGAGACCTACGGCGGCAGTATCCTAAGCACATGGTTCGACCGTCCCCTGAGTCTTGCCGGACGTGTTATTCTACGAGGCACAGACGCACTCCACCCCATCAGCCAGACGCTATTCATCAAGCGTCCCTTGCTCGTGATTCCCAACCTTGCCATTCACTTCAACCGTCAGGTGAACGATGGTGTCAAACTCAGCAAACAGAAAGACACGCTCCCCATCCTGGGCTTCATTACCGACAAGCTTGAGAAAGGGAACATCCTTGTGAACCTCATTGCCAGCGAGCTGCACATTGACAAGCAAGATATTCTTGATTTTGACCTCTATCTCTACGACACCACCCCCGCACAGATTGTTGGTCTGAACGAGGAATTCATCTGCTCCGGACGACTGGACGACCTCAGTATGGTACACGCCGGTCTGGAAGCTTTGCTGAGTATCCAAGAAACTCCCGGCACCACCAAGGTGCTTGCTGTCTTTGACAACGAGGAAACGGGCTCGCAAACCAAGCAAGGAGCCGGAAGCCCCTTCCTGGCCCATCTGCTGGAACGTATCAACCTTGCCCAAGGTGGCACGCAGGACGGTTACTATCGCGCAGTGGAACAAGCCTTCATGATAAGCGCAGACAACGGGCATGCCTACCATCCCAACTATGCCGAAAAGTTCGACCCCACGAATCATCCCCGCATGGGTGGCGGACCCGTAATCAAACTGAACGCCGCCCAGAAATATCTGAGCGACGCGGCCTCAGCAGCTGTATTCGCAGAAATCTGCCGCCAGGCCGGCGTTCCCTGCCAGACCTTTGTCAATCACAGCGACGTGGCCGGTGGCAGCACCTTGGGGAACATCCTCTCGGCATCGCTGCCCATCAAGGGAGTGGATATGGGCGCACTCGTATGGGCGATGCACAGCGCCCACGAAACAGCCAGCGTTCAGGACCACACATCATGCATACGTGCATTCCAAGAATTCTTTCGCCAGTAAGTCAGATATATTTCGTAACTTTGCAACGCCGAAAGGAAACAAATAACCAAACCACTAATTAAGAAAAGATGTCTTGCATCTTACACATAGAAACCAGCACTAAGGTTTGCTCCGTGGCTGTCAGTCAGGACGGAGCAATCATTTTTGAGCAACAGGATACGAACGGGCCCGCCCACGCAGTAAACAGCGGTGTGTTTGTACAGGAAGGAATCTCCTTTGCCGAGAGCCACGCCATTCCCTTGGATGCCGTGGCTGTAAGCCAGGGACCCGGCAGCTACACGGGACTGCGCATTGGCTACAGCCTTGCCAAAGGCGTAGCCTATGCCCGAAACATTCCTCTCATTGCCCTTCCTACGCTGAAGGTGCTCTGTGTGCCCGTCCTGCTCAGGCACGAACTGGAGGAAGACGCGCTGCTTGTGCCTATGATTGACGCCCGGCGCATGGAAGTCTATGCGGCCGTCTATGACCGATCGCTCAGGGAGATACGTCCCGTTAGTGCTGACATCGTGGATGCCAACAGCTACCTCGAATACCTGGAGCGTGGCCCGGTCTATTTCTTTGGCGATGGCTCGGCAAAATGCCAGGAAGTCATCAAGCACCCCAACGCACATTTCATTCCCGGTATCGAGCCCTTGGCAAAAAACATGTTCCCCCTGGCAGAACAAGCAATCGCACGTCAGGATTACGCCGACGTGGCATACAGCCAGCCTTTCTACCTGAAAGAGTTCCAAGCCACGGTTGGGAAGAAACTATTATAACATGAACGAGATTACCTACAATACGGAGAAAGAAAGGCTGAAAATGCCTGAATACGGACGGGCGGTGCAGGACATGATACAACATGCCATCCAGCTGCCCACCAAGGAGGAACGACAGCGGTGTGCGCAAAGCATCGTTGAGGTTATGCGTCGCATGGCGGACAGCGAGTTGTCGCGTTCCGACCTGGAACAGCGCGTCTGGGACCACATGGCCTTCATTGCCGACTACAAGTTGGACATTGACTATCCTTACCCCATCACACGTCTGGACAGCGAAGGCGTAAAGCCCGAACCCATAGGATACCCTACGCATAACATCCAACACCATCAGTACGGACACCTAATTGAAGCCGGCCTTAGCCGGCTTGCGGAGATGCCCGAGGGTGAGGAGCGCGACCAATTACTGGCACTGTTAGCCAATCAAATGAAGTTAAGTCTTTTCAACTGGAACCGCGACGGCATGAGCAACGAACGGGTGGCTGCTGACATCGCCCGGTATACCCGCGGAAAAATCCAGTTGGACCCCAATACCTTTCCCTGGAACTCCGTAGTCAATCTGCCCAAGGCAGAAACCCTGCTTAAAAAGAAAAAACGGAAATAACATGGCATCATTCATTATCGAGGGCGGTCATCCGCTGAAAGGAGAAATCACACCACAAGGCGCAAAAAACGAAGCCTTGCAGGTGCTCTGTGCCACATTGCTCACCAGCGAACCCGTACGCATCCAAAATGTACCCAATATTGCCGATGTTAACAACCAGATTCGTCTTTTGCGCGACATCGGGGTGAAGACCCGCATCAACGGCCCTGGTGATATCACCTTCCAGGCCGACGATGTCAATTTGGAATACCTCCAAAGTGATGAGTTCCTGTCGCGCTGCGCGCGACTGCGCGGCAGCGTCATGTTCGTTGGCCCTTTATTGGCACGCTTCGGCAAGGCAATGGTAGCAAAGCCCGGAGGCGACAAAATAGGTCGCCGGAGATTGGATACCCATTTCTTCGGGATGCAGAAATTAGGCGCGTCTTTTATCTATAATAAGGAGAGGCAGGTATTCAATATCGAGGCAGACCATCTGAAGGGCTCCTACATGCTTTTGGACGAGGCCAGCGTAACAGGCACGGCCAATATCATCATGGCTGCCGTTATGGCTCAAGGCACAACAACAATTTATAACGCCGCCTGCGAACCGTACATTCAGCAGCTATGCAGGATGCTCTGCAACATGGGCGCAAAGATTGAAGGCATAGCCAGCAACCTGCTTACCATCCATGGCGTGCAGGAACTGCACGGTACGGAACATACCATTCTACCCGATATGATCGAGGTGGGTTCCTTCATTGGTATGGCAGCCCTCTGCGGCGAAGGCGTACTGATAAAGAACGTGAACTACGAAGAACTTGGTATCATCCCCTACACATTCAAGCGTCTGGGGATTCGCCTGGAACATCGTGGCGACGACATCTTCGTACCCCAGCAGGACCACTACGAAATCGACTCCTTCATTGACGGCAGCTTTATGACCATTGCCGATGCTCCCTGGCCCGGGCTGACGCCCGACCTGCTGAGCGTACTGCTTGTGGTGAGCACCCAAGCCAAAGGAAGTGTACTCATCCACCAAAAGATGTTCGAGAGCCGCCTGTTCTTTGTTGACAAACTCATCGACATGGGTGCCCAGATTATTCTCTGCGACCCGCATCGCGCCGTTGTTGTGGGCCACGACCGCCAGATATGCCTCCACGGAGGGCGCATGAGCAGTCCGGACATTCGTGCCGGCATTGCCCTGTTGATTGCCGCATTGAGCGCCACAGGAACCAGTGAAATAGAGAACATCGAACAAATCGACCGTGGCTACCAGGACATCGAGGGACGACTGAACGCCCTGGGAGCACGCATCACGAGAAAAGAATAAGCATGATCAGCGATAGCGAAGTTTATGAAATCGGCCAACTGGGCAAACCGCACGGAGTGAAGGGTGAAATCAATTTCTCCTTCAATACGGACGTCTGGGATCGCGTAGAGGCCGAATACCTCATTTGCGAGGTGGACGGTATCCTGGTACCTTTCTTTTTGGAGGAGTACCGCTTCAGAACCGACCGCAGCGCATTGATAAAATTCCAGGGAATCAACACCCCCGAAGCCGCCAATGAGATGAGCGGCTGGCGTGTTTTCTTTCCCTACAGCCTGACACCTCAGGATGAGCAGGAAGACTATTCCTGGCAGTATTTCATCGGATTCATGCTCCAGGACGAACACGGACACGTGTTGGGCGAAATCTCCGCTGTCGACGAAACGACGACAAACATTCTCTTCGAGGTGGGCAACCTGCTGATTCCCGCCGCCGAGGACTTGATACAAGAAATTGACCACGAAGGCCGTGTCATTATCATGCACCTTCCTGAAGGACTTACCGACTTATGATTGAACAGAAGAGAAAGAAAATAGCTATTCTGGGCAGCACAGGAAGTATTGGCACCCAGGCATTAGATGTTATCCGGCAGCATAGTGACCTCTACGAAGCCTATATCCTGACGGCTAACAGCCAAGCCGACCTGCTTATCCGGCAAGCCCTTGAGTTCCAGCCGGCCGCTGTTGTGATTGCCGATGAAACAAAATACGAAAAGGTACGAGACGCACTCCGTCAGGAGCCCATTCAGGTGTATGCCGGCGCTGACGCTTTGTGCGATGTTGCCGGCAATGGCGAGGTAGATGTCGTGCTGACGGCTCTTGTTGGATTCAGCGGACTGCGTCCTACCATCGCTGCCATCAAGGCAGGCAAGACCATCGCCTTGGCCAATAAAGAAACGCTGGTGGTGGCTGGAGAACTGGTAACCCGCCTGGCGATGGAGCACAAGACCCCCATATTGCCTGTGGATAGCGAGCACAGTGCCATCTTCCAAAGCATCATGGGCGAGCACAGCGACATAGAGGAAATCATACTTACCGCTTCCGGCGGACCTTTCCGCCAAATGTCATTAGAGGAATTGAAGCGCGTTACACCCGCCATGGCTCTCAAACATCCCAACTGGGAAATGGGTGCAAAGATAACCATCGACAGCGCATCCATGATGAACAAAGGATTCGAGGTGATTGAAGCCAAGTGGCTGTTTGGCGTAGGACCGGAAAAGATTCGCGTTGTGGTTCACCCTCAAAGCATCATCCACAGTGCCGTACAGTTTGCTGACGGAGCAGTGAAAGCCCAACTCGGTGTGCCCGACATGCGCGTTCCCATTCAGTTGGCGCTCAGTTACCCCAAACGCCTGAAAAGCGACTTCGAACGTCTGGATTGGTACAGGATGGGTAATCTGACCTTTGAAGAACCCGATCTCCAACGCTTCCCTTGCCTGGCATTGGCATTTGAATCCATTAGACGCGGAGGCAACGCTCCCTGCGTGGTCAATGCGGCAAACGAGGTTGTCAATCTGGCCTTCCGCCAGGAACGCTGCGCTTTTCCGGACATGCCACGCATCATCGAAGAGACACTCAACCGTATTCCCTTCGTGCTTCAGCCCAGCCTTGAGGACTACTTGCAGATGGATGCCGAAGCCAGACGCGTCGCCGAGGAATTACTATAAAGATATAAAAACAATCAGGAAATAATATAATCAAGAATCAGTGGACTACCAAATCATAGCCATCAAAGCCTTGCAGCTGCTATGCTGCATCAGCCTCCTCGTCGTATTGCACGAGGGAGGTCATTTCTTTTTTGCCAAGCTCTTCGGCGTGCGCGTCGAAAAGTTCTACATGTTCTTCAACCCCAGTTTCCATCTTTTCAGCACGCGCGACAAATGGTTCACACGTCTGTTCCCCAAGTTCAAGAACAACGAGACGGAATACGGCATCGGCTGGCTGCCCCTGGGCGGTTATGTGAAGATAGCCGGCATGGTGGACGAAAGCATGGATACGGAGCAGCTCAAGCAACCAGTAAAGCCCGATGAATTTCGTGCCCAAGCTGTTTGGAAACGTTTCTTCATCATGTTTGGCGGCGTACTGGTAAATGTACTCACAGCCTTTGTCCTCTATAGCATCATTATGTTCACATGGGGTCAGGATATCCTGCCCATGCAGAACATCAAAAACGGTTTTGTATTTAACGAACAGGCGGAACAACTTGGTTTCCGTGATGGGGACATACCTATAAAAGTGGACGGGAAGGAAATCAAAGGTTGGAGCGCCGCCCTTATCCGTGACTTCTCAGAAGCCGGAGATGTTACCGTTCTGCGCCAAGGTGCGGAAGTACAGATCCAAATGCCCCAGGACGGCCTGAACATTTTGGAACTGGCAGACATGAATCCGCCTTTCCTCCAGATTGCGGCTCCGACGCAGATTGACAGTGTCATTGCCGGTTCGCCTGCGGATAAAGCCGGCATTGTCGCAGGAAGCCATATTATAAGCGTTGATGGAACGGCCACACAGGACTGGAGTGATTTTGACGCCTTGATGCAAGGACGCACAGAGCGCAAAATGCAACTTGTGATGCTGCATCCCGAAACACGACAACAGGATACCATCAACCTCGTGCTGGACAAGGAGATGAAGATGGGCATCATCAAACACATGCCCATCACCGAGGATATGTTCAAGCATGTGGAATATAGTTTCTTTACCAGCATTCCTGCCGGCATACAGGCTGGATGGAGCCAACTGACAAACTACGTCAGCGACCTGAAGCATGTATTCTCCAAGAAAGGCGCACAAAGCGTAGGCTCATTCATTACCATTGGAAGCATTTTCCCCGACGTATGGAACTGGGAACGCTTCTGGAACCTCACGGCCTTTATCAGCATCATTTTGGCTGTCATGAACATTCTGCCTATCCCCGGACTGGATGGCGGACACATCGTTATCCTTATGTACGAGGCCATCGTAGGCCGTGCGCCAAACGAGAAGGCGATGGTCTGGTTGGAGTACATCGGTCTGGGCTTGCTTATCGGCCTGATGGCGCTGGCAATGGGCAATGACATTGTCCGCTGGATATTACCTAACTTCTGATTTGGCACATGGAACAGTTTCCCCAAGACCCTTTCATGCTGATGAGCACCATCAACATGCTCCTACGCGACCAATACGTATCACTTGCCGCCCTGTGCGATGACCGTAACGTTTCGGAAGACGAGCTTTGCGCCCGTCTGGCAACCATCGGCATGGAATACAACCCACAAACAAATAAATTTTGGTAAGAATGAAACGCAGCTATCCTATTATAATAATGGTCGGCATGTTTGTTTTTGGAGCATGCAGCCAAGAGAACAAGAATCAGGATAAGGAAGGTATGCAGATGCTCTCCGAAGCACGTGCCTTGCTTCAGCAGGGGAAAATAGACGCGGCACGCGACACCATTCTAAGCCTGCGCAAGAAATATCCGTTTGCTGTTGAAGCTCGCCGTCAGGCCATACTGACGATGGACAGCATTGAACTGCAAGGTGCCAAGGACTCCGCCATTGACCTGAAGATAGAATTCTATACCCGTAAATTAGAGCTTGACAAAACAAATTATTTGGAGAAAAATAAATGAGACAACTCTCACAAAAAGAAATGGTCTCTCTGCTCAGCGACCCGATTTTCCACCACATCGGACAAACAGCCGATGAGATGGGAGTCGACTGCTACCTCGTGGGTGGATACGTTCGCGACCTTTTTCTGGAGCGTCCCTCCAAGGACATCGACTGCGTAGTTGTGGGAAGCGGTATCGCCGTGGCACAAGCACTCGGCAAACGGTTGGGGCGTGGAGCACACGTAAGCGTCTTCAAGAATTTTGGAACGGCACAGGTGAAATGGCACCAGACTGAAGTGGAGTTCGTTGGCGCACGCCGTGAAAGCTACCAGCGCGATTCGCGCAAACCCATCGTGGAGGACGGCACATTAGAGGACGACCTGGACCGTCGTGATTTTACCATCAATGCCTTGGCCGTTTGCCTCAACGAAAGCCGTTTTGGAGAACTCATTGACCGCTTCGATGGTCTTCTGGATATGGAAGACAGGCTCATCGCGACTCCGCTTGACCCCGATATCACCTTCAGCGACGACCCTTTGCGCATGATGCGCTGTGTCCGCTTTGCAACGCAATTACGCTTTCAGATTGAGGAAGCGACCCAAGAGGCGCTCGCCCGCAACGCAGAACGCATTAAAATCATCTCGCAGGAGCGTATCATCGACGAACTGAACAAAATCATGCTTGCGCCACAACCCAGTATTGGTTTCGTGGAACTGAACCGCTGCGGACTCTTGTCCATCATCTTTCCCGAACTGGTGCGTCTGGAAGGTGTGGAGACACGCAACGGACGCGCTCATAAGGATAATTTCTATCACACCCTGGAAGTGCTGGACAATATCGCAAAGAAAAGCGAAAACCTATGGCTACGATGGGCCGCCCTGCTTCACGACATTGGCAAGCCACGCAGCAAGCGATGGGAACAAGTGGCCGGGTGGACATTCCACAACCACGATTATATCGGAGCCAGAATGGTTCCCGACATCTTCCGCCGCATGAAACTACCCGTGGACGAGAGAATGAAGTATGTCCAGAATCTTGTCATGCTGCACCTGCGCCCCATCGCCATTGCCGATGCCGAGGTAACGGATAGCGCCGTACGCCGTCTGCTTTTCGAGGCAGGCTCCGATATCGACGACCTGATGACCCTCTGCGAAGCAGATATCACCAGCAAGAACCAACAGAAGAAACAACGCTTCCTGGATAATTTTCAATTGGTACGTGAAAAGCTCGTCGACCTCCAGGCACGCGACAATTATCGCACATGGACCAATCCTATTACAGGTGAGGAAATCATGGAAACCTTTCACTTGCATCCCTGCAAAGAGGTTGGCCTGCTGAAACAAGCCATCAAAGACGCTATTTGGGAAAGCCAGATTCCCAATACCCACGAGGCAGCCCACGCATATATGATGCAGAAAGCCGCAGAGATGGGACTGAACACTGAATCCTAAGATCCAACAACACACAACTATGAGAAAACAACTGTTTGCCCTTTTCCTGTCGCTCGCTACGCTTGCTAACGCACAGTTCCGTAGTGGTGCGCTTTACGACATTTCTCCCCTGACAACGGAGTACAAAGACCAGACCTTTACACTCAAGCCGCTGAGTAGTTCATGGATTATTGCCGACCCCTTTACCGGGCGCGCCATCCGCATGGGAGAACGAGGTGTGGAGTTTGTGGAGGAAAACGGTTCTGATGAACTTCAAAAATGGACTATCACTCAAACTAACAAAGGAACATACACCTTGCGTTCCACCAATGGCAAAGGACAACTGCAAGGCATCCGCATCACCGAAAGCCGATGGTATGGTGCTGACATCAATGCCACCTACCGGTTGCGCAGCGTGGCCAACCCCACCCTCGTATTGGGTAACGGCGATGATGGAGGCAATAACGTAGCCGTGCGCAACGAGCCTTTGGACTCGCTCAACCGGGGCCAATACTGGCGTATTCATACCCTGGGGCATGGTCGCCACATGATTGAAAACGCCTACTATTCCACAGCACTTGACGACGGTGGCAACAATCCCAACATCAACTACTTGCTTCAATGGCCTGCCTCGCCACAGAATCCGGGAAATGCGTTGCTCTGCATCCAATCCGTCGAGAAACAGAAAGGTGTGTATCGCCTTGAATCCGTAAACAAGAAGATGATGTTCACCTCCCAAGGCAAGCGTCTTGTAATCACTCCGTATGACGAAACCGACCGCAACAGCTGGTTCCGCATCGAGCAAGTGGAAAAGCCCAAGATCGCCAACCCCATTTGGGAGGACGAAACCGTCTTTGGCATTAACAAACTGCCTGCAATACCCACGCTCGTTCCCTACGCAAACGAACAGGAAATGCTAACGGACAAAGCCTTCTACGCCACACCCTGGACCGAACCTAAGAGTTCTCTCTATCAGAGTCTGGACGGAGAATGGCAATTCCGCTTTACCGCCGAACCCACCATCGACAAGGTGTCCGGTACCGAAGTCATGGACGCTCCGGCCATGCAACAAGCCCTGAGCGGACAAACCGCCCAATGGGACAAGATACCCGTGCCCGGCTGTTGGGAGATGCAGGGCTACGACAAGCCTATTTACTGCAATGTGGCCTATCCGCACAGCAACACTCCCCCATTCATCAAAGCCCTTGCCGGCTATAATGACGGAGGACGCAACTATGCCATCAATCCCGTAGGCACTTATCGCCGCACCTTCCAAATCCCCTCCGCCTGGCAAGGCCAGCGAATCACCCTTCACTTCAACGGTATTTACAGCTGCGCCCAGATTTGGGTCAACGGCCACTACGTCGGCTACACCCAAGGTGCCAACAATGTAAGCGAGTTCGACCTCACCCCCATTGCCAAGACAGGCGAGAATACCGTTGTGGTCCAGGTGCACCGCTGGAGCGATGGTTCCTATCTGGAATGTCAGGATATGTTCCGCATGAGCGGTATTCACCGCAGCGTCTACGTCTATGCACAACCCAAACAGGCAATCCGCGACCACCGCATTAAGACAACCATCGAGGGAGGAAAGGGAAAAATCCTGTTTACAGCCGACCAGAGCAATGCCACCGTCAAACTTTACGACCCCCGCGGACAACTCGTAGGTACCCAATCTCTGCAAGGTGGCAAGGCCGAGTTCACCGTGTCCGCTGACCGCGACCTGTGGAGTGCGGAGGAACCCAACCTTTATACGCTTGATGTCATCCAGCCCGGTCAGGCTTTCTCTACCAAGGTGGGCGTGCGTGAGGTGAAGATACAAAACAGCCAGCTGCTTGTCAACAATCGCCGTGTGATCCTGCACGGAGCCAACCACCACGACACAGACCCCTCTTTGGGCCGCACCATGACCATCGAGCGCATGTTGCAGGATGTGATTCTCATGAAGAAGAACAACCAGAATACCATCCGCACCAGCCACTACCCCAAGGACCAGCGCATGATGGCCATGTTCGACTACTATGGTTTGTACGTTGTGGACGAGGCCGACCTTGAAGACCATGCCAACCAGGCTATTTCTTCGATGCCCTCCTGGATTCCCGCATTCAACGACCGTATTGAACGCATGGTTGTACGTGATATCAACTATCCCAGTGTCATTATATGGAGTCTGGGCAACGAGGCCGGTGCAGGCACCAATTTCGAGAGCTGCTACAAACTGGCTCGTGAATTAGACCCCACACGCCCCATTCACTATGAAGGTGCTCATCGTGGCAAGGAATATTCCGATATGTACAGCCGCATGTATCCTCCCCTGGATTGGGTGGAAGAGAACGCCTATAACAAGGACAAGCCTCTCTTCCTTTGCGAATACGCCCATGCCATGGGCACTGCCATCGGCAACCTGCCCGAATACATGAAGATATTCCGCGAGGGCGACAACACCATGGGTGGCTGTATCTGGGACTGGGTGGACCAATCCATCTACGACCCACAAGAACTAAAGCAAGGCATCCGCCGTCTGCACACGGGTTATGACTATCCCGGCCCCCACCAAGGCAACTTCTGCAACAACGGTATCGTCACCTCCGAGCGTGAGCAGACCGCCAAGCTGGCCGAGGTAAAGGTTGCCTACCAAGACATCGCCTTTGAACTTGTGAAGTCGTCCAAGCCCATGCTAAAGGTAACGAACATCTACAGTTTCCGCAGCCTGAACGGCATGATGGCCGAAGTACGTATGCTGGTGAACGGAAAGGTAAAAACCACCAAGCGCTTCAGAATAGGCAACATCCGCCCCGGAGAGTCCACACTCGTTCCTCTGCCTCTCCCCAAGCGCAAGACCGACTGGATTCTTGTACAGGCCGTCATCAGCGAGGGCAAGGCCACTACATACAGCGAGGCTGGCCATGTGGTGGCTCAGACAGAACTGACTCTTCAGGAAGGAACAAAAGCACTGTCTGAGATCAACAAACCATCCGACACAACCGTTATCGACAAACCGCTGACCAGTCTGGAACTGGGCGGCATGCAGTTGCTTGCCGGCGAGAGCTTTGTGTTTGACAACCACCGCTGGATTGAAAACGACCGCTTCAGCAACACCGCCAACGGTGATGACCTTGCCTCAAAGGACATTCGCCTCACACGCTACGCCAACGGAGAGGTAGACGTAACTGTCAGCCTCACGCCACATACGAGCGAACTGCGTCGCCTGGGCATCGTATTGCGTCTGGATACCCTGCTCAACAACGTCAGCTACCTTGGAAAGGGTCCCTTTGAGAACTATCCCGACCGCCAGGCCGGTGTACTTACCGGCCGCTATCAGTCCACCGTCGACCAAATGGGAGAAAACAATGTAAAACCACAAACCACAGGCAACCGCTTCGTTTACGAGGTGCAGCTGACAAATGCAGGGGGCAAGGGAGTAAGAATATCCTGTCCCGAAGGCCTCTACTTCAGCGCAAATCGCAACACAGACGCCGACCTGATGAACACCCGTCATCAATGGGAACTGGTGAAACGACCCTTTATCTACGTCCATCTGGACATCGCCCAGCGCGGTCTTGGCAACGCCAGCTGCGGACCCGGCACGCTGCCGGCATACTGCATCCCGCAAGAAGCCAGAACCTTTACCATTCGACTAAGCCCAATCAAATAAACAAAGATATATGATTCAATCCATGACCGGATACGGCAAGGCTACTGTCGTATTCCAAGATAAGAAGATAACGGCGGAAATCCGTTCCCTGAACAGCAAAGCCTTGGACCTAAGCACGCGCATCGCCCCGCTCTACCGCGAAAAAGAGATGGACATACGTTCCATGATCAGCACTGCCCTGGAGCGCGGCAAGGTAGAGTTCAGCCTTTGGATAGAACAAGGCGCAACGGAGAACGACTGCCCCCTGAATGCTGCTTTGTTAGGAAAATACTATCAGCAGATCCTTGCTATCAGCCGCGAACAGAATATCCCCGAACCTTCCAGTCCCTGGCACACCCTGTTGCGCATGCCTGATGTCTTCACCCGACAGGAAACGCAGACCGAACTCAGCGCAGAGGAATGGACAGCAGCGCAGGAAGCCGTATCGCAGGCCATCCGACAGCTGGTAGATTTCCGTATCCAGGAAGGTGCGGCCCTGCAAAAGAAGTTCGAGGAGAAACTGGAGAACATCGCCACGCTGCTAAAGTCGATCGAGCCTTACGAGCAGATGCGCACAGAGAAGATCCGCCAGCGTCTGAGCGACGCCCTTGCCACGATCCCCAACGTGGAATACGACCGCAACCGTCTGGAGCAGGAGATGATCTATTACATCGAGAAATTGGACATCAACGAAGAGAAGCAACGCTTGACGAATCATCTCAATTATTTCCGCCAGACCATGAACGAAGGTCATGGCCAGGGCAAGAAACTTGGATTCATCGCACAGGAGATGGGTCGTGAAATCAACACCACCGGCAGCAAGAGCAATCAGGCAGAGATGCAAAACATTGTGGTGAAGATGAAGGACGAACTGGAGCAAATCAAGGAACAAGTACTGAACATCATGTAATCGGCCTATGGGAAAATGTATCATATTCAGTGCGCCCTCGGGTAGCGGCAAAAGCACCATCGTCCAGTATCTCATGAAGGAACACCCTGAGTTTAACCTCAGTTTTAGCATCAGTGCCACCTCGCGCCCACCACGCGGCAACGAGCGACACGGTGTGGAATATTTCTTCCTCAGTCCAGAGGAATTCCGGGAGAAGATAGACAACGAAGAACTGTTGGAATACGAAGAGGTCTACCCCGACCGCTTCTACGGTACCCTCAAGTCCCAAGTGTCGAATCAGCTGGAAGCCGGACAGAACGTGGCATTTGACGTGGATGTCGTAGGAGGCTGCAACATCAAGGACTACTATGGTGATCAGGCATTGAGCATCTTCATCCAGCCTCCCTCGGTTGACGAACTGCGCCGCCGCCTTGTAGGCCGTGCCACAGACGACGCGGAACAGATAGAGAAACGGCTGGCCAAAGCGGAGTACGAAATGACATTCGCGCCACGCTTCGATGTGATTCTGGTGAACAACAACCTGGAAGATGCCAAAGCCGAGGCCGTACGCATCTTGCAGCAGTTCCTGAGCAAATAAGATTCATGACACGGCGCATCGGCATCTATGGCGGTTCCTTTAACCCCATCCACAACGGCCACACCCTTTTGGGCGCGGCCTTGTGCGACATGGGCTATGTGGACGAACTTTGGTTCGTGGTCTCGCCTATGAATCCCCTCAAACAGGATGTGCAAAGCGAACTTCTGCCCGATGCCGAACGTCTGCATCTGTGCCGGCTGGCCGTTGCCGATGACCCACGACTCTTGGTAAGCGACGTAGAATTCAGCATGCCACGTCCCAGTTATATGGCTGACACACTTGCCCTTTTGCGCAACATTCACTCCGACAAGGAGTTCATCCTTGTCATCGGTTCCGACAACTGGCTGAACTTCAACCGCTGGTCTCGCCCCGGGGAAATAATGCTCCATCACCGTATCCTCATCTTCCCCCGTCCCGGCTATCCGGTGGATACTGCCGCCCTGCCCAACGGCGTTACAGGCGTTGACACGCCACTCATGAATCTCAGCAGCACACAAATCCGCCATGCCATCCATACAAAAAACTTCAACGGTGAGGGACTATCCCCCGCCGTATGGCAGGAAATCCAAACAAAACATTACTATCTATGACATTCCGCATCCTTATCCTTTCGCTCCTCTGTGGCCTTTCCGTCCACATGAAAGCGCAAAAGACACCTTTCCAGAAATATGAGATTCCCATGCCTGCCATGGTTGACATCATGCTGGACTATGTCGAGCGATATGCGTGCCAACGTATCAGCAACGGACCCGACGAATTCTTTGGACAGACAGACCCCAAGGGCACCATCTATGGCTTTGGCCGGTTTGTTCGCCAGGACGGCACACAGATTTTTGGTCTTTTCCGCAACGGACAACTCGTCCACGGCATTACCCTTACCAATCGTTCCGCCTCCGTGGGCAATCCTCAATTTTACAGTTCCTACAATCTTGGAACCGGCGTTCTGGAGTATGTATTCCAGTCCGGCCAACGACAGCTCTTCGATACCCACATGTTGCCCGACTATCGTTTCCTGACGATGAGTTACAGCAATGGCGACCAATATGTGGGCGAAGTGTACAAAGGCCTACGTCATGGCTTGGGCATCTACTACTATGCCAACGGGAGCATCTGGTTCGGTCAATATAACAACAACGTGCGTTCGGGCTTCGGCTGCCTCTTCAGCACCGAGGACGACATGACCATCGGCCTGTGGGAAGGAGACGACCAACGCCGAGACATCTACGTAAGGATGCCGAACTAATATCGTCTTTCTCTTCCCGAAGTTGTGCACGTAAAAAATTATATAGAAGAAAGAATCAAACTAAATATATGTTTTAATTCTTTCTTCTATATGTTTTTCCCAAAATTACTAATAGTTTTATTCGCGATATAGAAGAGCCACGGCGTGCGCACTGATTCCTTCTTCTCTGCCCGTGAATCCAAGTTGCTCCGTTGTGGTTGCCTTGATGCTTACATCGTCCACATCAATACCCATTACGTCGGCCAGACAACGCTGCATCTCCGGAATATGGGGCTTCAGTTTCGGACGTTCCGCACACACCGTAGCGTCGATATTGCTAATGGCATAGCCTTTTTCCGCTACCAGCCGCACCGTGTCGCGCAGCAACACCTTGCTGTCCACATTGTGATAGCGAGGGTCGGTATCGGGGAACTGATAGCCGATGTCGCGCAAATTCGCTGCTCCCAAGACGGCATCGCAAATGGCGTGTATCAGCACGTCGGCATCGCTGTAACCCAACAAGCCCAACGTGTGGTCCAAGCGTATGCCACCCAGCCATAGCTCGCGCCCTTCCACCAAGCGGTGGACATCAAATCCGTATCCTACGCGTATCTTCATCTTCTCCTCCTTCCAAACAAATCCTTCATACCGTCCAGGTCAAAACCCAAAGTGAAACGCATGGTTTGGTCCAAGGGATTGGCCGCAGCCGTGCTGAACACATAAGCGGCATCCACACTGAACACACTCATCTTGAAGCCCGCACCAGCCGTAAAATACTTGCGGTTGCCTTTATTCTCAGCCTCGTGATGGTAGCCCAGACGCACCATGAAGCGGTCGTTGTAGTTATACTCCATGCCCAGGCTCCACTGGATTTCCTGCAACTCTTCCTTAAAGCCGTTCGGGGCATCGGTAAAACTCTTGAAGATACCGCTGATGGGCGAAATGTCGTAATAGTCCTTCTGAACACGGGCGTCATAAACATCAGGGTCCTCGCCTTCCTCCTGTTTGGGATAGGTGGGCACCAACAGCTTATTGGCATCCGCAGCGATGCTGAGGCGGTTGTATTCGTTGAAGGGAATGGTCATGTTCATACCCAGGCGCAGATTCGTGGGAATAAAGTCGGAACGGTCATAACCCCCAAAACTGATCTTGGAACCAATGTTGTTGATGTTCAATCCCCAGGCGAAACTGCACTCGCGCTGACCCATCATGAAATAACCCAGCCGGTACATTGAGATGTCAGCGGCAAAGGCCTTGCCGGGTGAGGTTTCGGCCGTGTAGTCGTAGGTAATGTCAGAATAGATGAAACGCATTCCCACACCCATAGAGAAACGCTCGCTCAACATACGGCTGTAAGCAACGTCGACGGACATTTCATAGGGGTTGATGGTCATTGCGTCCTCGGACAGACTGGTCATCACCTCGCCCAAAGAGAAGTAGCGCAAAGAAGCGGACAGCGCATTATAATCACCCAAGCGATAAAAACCCGCCAGATTCACCAGGTTGATGTCGTTAACCAACTTACGCAACCAGGGAGTGTAGCTGGCACTCACCCCTGCACGCGCAATGTTAAAGGGATACTTCGAGGGATTCCAATATTGGGCGTTTGCGTCAGCCTCCGTAGCCACACCCACATCACCCATAGCACCGGCCCTGGCATCGGGTGCAATGGCCAGCGAAGTAACGCCGTAATTGACGGGGTTGAACATGGTCTGCTTATCCTGTGCACGCAGGGTCAAAGGCAGGCAAGCCATCAACAGGGCGAAGAAAATTATTTGCTTTGTCTTTTTCATACCTTATTTATAACGTAGCTAAGGATTATTTATTGCCGGTGAGAATGATTTTCTGCGTCCTGCTGACCTCCTCGCTATCCTGACACCTCAGCGTAACGCGATACAGATAGATGCCCGTACCCAGCCTGCCACCGCTGTTGTTGGACAGGTTCCAAGGGATTCGTATCAGATTGGGGGCCGAAGGCGTTGCCTCCTCGTGGACAAACATACGCTGCCCGCTAAAGTCAAACACTTCCAAACGCACGTTCACCGCACTGCCCTCGCGGTCATGGGCTACGAGGAAAATGGTCGAGGTAACGGCCGGATTCTGCGTTGCCTGCACGCTCACCAAGTTGGGTGACAGCGAACTGTCAACAACAAAATTCAATGTCTGGCTGCTGGTGTTGTTCAGCACGTCCCAAGCACGGAAACGAAGCGTATGGCTGCCGTCGGCAAGGGTCGGAATACTGAACATCACGCTGCCCTTCGTGTAATCGCCAAATTCGCTCTGGTAATAATCATCCAAGACATAAGTAGTGGCGGGATTGTCGTCAATGCACAACTGCAGATTATGTCCCAACCCGTTACCAAAATAATTGATACCGCTGGAGTCGCTCAGCTGAGCCAAGAAACAGGGCGTAGCGTTCACGCGGCCTCCGTCCTCAAAGCCCTCCGCATTCAGGTACATGAAGATGTTGGGACCCACAGTGTCCGTGAGTTCCCCCTGTTCTCCGATGGTAAACTGCTCGTTGTAGCCATTGGCCTCAACGCTGCGGTCGTTACTGATGGCATAGAAAACGACACGTCCGCTTTGGTTGCTGTAGTTAATGTCTTTGGGAAGCACAAATTTCAGTTGGAAACGCCCCTGACGCAACGAATCCTGACCGTTATAAAGCACCTTGTCGCGGTTTGTGAAGACGAAGGCGGTGTCGCTCTTCGCATTGTTCAAACAGGTAATCTGTGCCTCGCTATCATAGACACGTGCGCTCAGCACTCCGTTCATGCCACTAAGTATCGTCCCCCCGGCATCGCTTACGTGTCCGCTCATGCGCACCTCTGCGCCAGCCTTGAGCTGTATGTTCCCGCCAACCGCCTTGCCATTGATGCTATCCAACACCACACGGTTTGTGGGAGCACCGAAACGTAAGGCCGGATCGCCCAGGAGCGCGTAATGGAGTTTGTTGACCGACGTGTCGTAATCAATGGCAGCCACCTTGGCCAAACGATGGGCATCGCCCACTGTGTTGCGACGACCCTGGGCATCGGTGGCAAAGAGATAGTGCATGAACCATTGGTTCACAGGCAGATTATAACGCGCATAGACCGTGCGCGCCGCACTGAAGAAAGCCACGGCAGTACCATTCCCGTTCAGGACAGCCGCCTCGCCCAAATTATCCTGCAAACCGTCAAAAGGCAGGACATCACAAGCCGCGGCCACCCACAGAGGCAGGTTGTTCCCCTTAAAGGCGTGCATATCAGCCAGGGTAACGAGCTGTTCATGGCTCATCAACTGTGCCGAAGCGTGGCCCGTATAGTTCACGACCAGCGCACCCTCCTTCATTTGCTGTTCGATGATTTGCCGGACGGCAGGATAGCTGTTATGTGTTCCCGTAGCCACACGAGGATAAATATCAGCCATCAGTTTGCGCACCTCCATCTCAGGATAAGCGGCCCGCACACGGTTAGCGACATTATCTGCCATATCCAGATGCAGATTCTCGTCGCCATCGTCGCCGATGAAGCTCACCACATTCTTCCAGTTACCTGCATACTGGTTAGTCAGATGGGCAATGCTCTTATCCACCATGATTTTTGCTTCGCTCTCCGTGGTTACAGGAAAACGGCCGATACCCAAATCCACCTTATCGCGCGTCAGTTGACGACCCTCGCCGTCATCCAGCAAGCCGAAGTAATCCTCCATGACGTAACTGTTAATGTCGCTCAGTGAGTTCTCACTCTCAAAGGCGAGCAGATAATCACGCTGATCATTTCTACGCCACGAGGCCGTAAGCATACGATTGTCCCACGCTGCGTCTCCGAAAAGCAAGAGGTACTTTGGTGCGTCAGCATCACTCTTGGCACGGTCATAGAGCATCTTCATCAAACGGCGATAGGCCGTTGCATCAGGCGTGCCGCTGCTGAACTCGTTATAGATCTGGTCAGCGCGCACAACCGCAACACGCAATCCGTCATACTGCGTATGAGCATCTGCCAAACGCTGGGCTTGAGACAACAGTTTTCCGCTCTCGGGAATGATGATGACCATATCCACAGCCTCCAAGGCATGGAGGTTCTGGTTCTCAATATGCCCCACAACCGTAGGCGTCGGGTATTGCTTCCCATGCTCAAAAGCCACATAACGCTCCGAGGCATCGTCAACGTTCAGGCGGAAAACTCCGCCTTGCTGCGTTCCCTGAACAATGGCTCCCGCACGCTGCGGCGAAGGAATACGCATGGCAACGAGGTCCGACCCCACGAGTTCAAAGGCGGCAGGCGATGCGTTGCGTCCGCCAAAAGCCACCCAACCGTTCTGAGGTACCAATTTGGAGGTATAGTGAAGGGCAAGGTAATCCAAATGCGCCTCGTTACCAGGCGTGCTTGCAAGGCGCACGTTCCAGTTATCGCCATCGGCTAAGCCGGAAACATCGTAAATACGCTGACCCGACACGCCACGCACATACTCGCCCAATGCACCGAGACGAAGCGTGCCGGATTGGTCCGTGCCATTGACACGGACGCTCAATTCTGTGGTCGAGGAGGCCGCAGCACTGAACACCACAGTCAAGCGAGCATCCGAGACATAACCAGGCGTGTGCAAGGTGTAACTGCGCGTGTTGGAGGAGGCGAAATCCACGGCGTCATAGAGGTTACGCCCACCATGATAATAGGCGTAATCATCCTTCTCATAGAGCGTATGAAGGGACTGCGACGTGAAAGTCATTTGCGTTTCTCCAGCGTAGGCGGCTTCCGTAGCGGCTGTGTTGTCATCCGCTTCCTCTGTCAGGAAATAACAGCCGGCATTGGCATAAGGATTGAAGACACGGGTATTACCCTCCCAATAAACAAGGCCATTGGCCCAAAAAAGAAAATCAGAACCGCGTTTGTAGAGAGGCACTTCCTGGAGGTCATCAAATTCATCGGCAGGATTGCTTACCTCGCTCAGACGGTAACCGCCATAGCCATACAGATGTACCTTGTCGGGATTGCTGAATCCCATACGGATAAGGGCACTGCGTCCAAGGCTATAGATACCGTCCTGACTGACACTGATTTTCACCCAACGCCCCGTTGACAACTTACTTTGTCGTGTATAGCGTTCGGCGGACTTCACGACAGCCATCCTGCGCACCGATTTCTTCTTGGCAACCGGTGAAATCACAATCTTTGCACTCAACAGCTTGCGGTAAACATTACCATGGCGCACAACGGGACAAAAGGCAATGTCCAACATACCCACCTTGCGGCTTACACCTACATGCGTCTCGATACGCAGCGTGTCCGCCACCTCGTCCGCAAAGCGTTGGACAACGGCCAACTCGCTTGCCGAGAGGTTTCCCCATTCGGGGAACAATACTTGAACACGATAGTCATAAGCCCGGTAGTCGCTCTCCAAGGGCACCACCTCGCGATATACAGGCAAAAGGCTGTCCGAGCGCAAGGCATCCCAATCCAGACGGGTGAAACCATCACCAGCCCAAAGCGGGAATGCCACAAGCAACAATAAAAGGGTTAAGAGTGTATGTTTCATCGAACATGAAAGTCTAATAGTTTATCGTTTCCCAGATAGCCCTCCAGGTGGTCGTCTTCGTACACAGGGCCTACGCCGACAGGCGTACCTGTGTAAATCAGATCACCCATTTTCAGCATGAAGAACTGACTGATATAACTCACAATCTCGTCCACACGGAACAGCATATCCGCCGTACATCCCCGTTGAACGGTGCGCCCGTTGATATCCAGGTGAAAGTTCAGGTTCTGCACATCACCCAACTCACTCAGGGGAACGAAGCGTCCTACCACTGCGCTGCCGTCAAAACCCTTCGAGAGTTCCCAAGGCAAGCCCTTTTGGCGCAATTCCTGCTGTAGGTCGCGGGCGGTGAAGTCGATACCCACTGTAACGGCATCATAGTAGCGATGAGCCCAACGAGGGGCAATACTGCGTCCCAAACGACAGATACGCACGACAAGTTCCGTCTCGTATTCGCACTGTTTGGTGAAGTGCGGAATAAAGAACGGCTTGCCATCCTTCAGCAAGGCAGAGTCCGCTTTCGTAAAGATAACCGGATGCTCTTCCTTATCATATAACGTTCCAAGCAACTCTTTATTGTGCTCGGCATAATTCATTCCAACGGCAAATATCTTCATAACGATGGTGTTTCGATATGCGAAGATACGAAAAAACGCGTAACCCCCGAGGGAGTTACGCGCCTATTAGATAATCTTAACGTTGCGTGAGATTACTCTGCGCTCAGCGTGAAACGCTTGAAATCAACAACGGTCAGGTTCTTGCTGATGCTCTGGAGGTACTGGGCAACGGTCAGGTTCTTGTCCCAGATGTACTCCTGAGACAGAAGACAGTTCTCCTTCAGGAACTTGTTCAGACGACCCTGAGCGATGTTCTTAATCATCTGCTCGTTCAGGTTGGCGGCCTTCTCCTCGCGGGTCTTGGCGATAATCTCCTTCACCTGAGCTACGTCCTCAGCAGTAATCCAGCCCTTGGCCTGATTGCTCTCCATGTGATCCTCGCTGTCGAAGTGAGCGGGGTTGAAGCCAGCCTTCTTGATAGCTGCCTCAACAGCCTTGGCTACCTGCTCCTCCTTGCTCTTCTCAACGGCAACGTTGAACTCGTTGTCCTTCACCTCCTGGCTTACGCCATTCTCGTCAATAGCAACGGGAGAAGAAGAAGCGATCTGCATGGCAACGTTCTTGCCAACCTCGGCGTCAGCAGCCTCACTGAGAGCCAACATAGCGCACAGACCATTGCGATTCATGTGGTTGTAGGTATAGATATTCTCTGCTTCAATAACCTGATAGCCGTCCAGTTCCATCTTCTCGCCGGTAACACCGCTACGCTCGGTAACAGCCTCGGCAACAGTCTGGTCGCCCAGCTTCAAAGCCTTCACCTCGTCCAGGTTCTTGGCCTTGTTGGCAACAGCCAGATCCAAAATGGTCTGAGCCAAAGCAACAAAGTCAGCGTTCTTGGCAACGAAGTCGGTCTCGCACTTCAAGGCAATGATTGCGCCAAAGCCATTCTCTGCCTTTACCAGGACAGCACCCTCAGCAGCCTCACGGTCGCTACGCTTAGCGGCAACGGCAGCGCCCTTCTTGCGCAGATAAGCAACAGCAGCATCCATATCCTCAGACTCAGCCAGCGCCTTCTTGCAGTCTGCCAAACCGGCACCTGTCATCTCGCGCAGCTTCTTGATCTCGGTCATTGTAACTTCCATAGTCGTTATTTTTTTGTTTAGTTGTTTTGTAAATTTAGTATTTGGTGGTTGGGTTATCAGCTTTTGGGAAACAAAACAGCCGATAAGCAAAACCAAAAACTTCGGACGGGGCAGACACCCCGCCCGAAGCAATATGTTTGGGTTAGAATTCCAATGATGGGATTACTCGGCGCTCTCCTCTTCCACGCGAGCCACCATCTCCTTGGTGTCTTCCTGCTGGGCAGCGGCCTCGCTGTCAGCCTTCTCCACCTTGCGCTCCTCAAGACCCTCTGCGATTGCAGCGCAGCAAGCGTTCAGGATAACCTCTACGCTCTTGCTGGCATCGTCGTTAGCGGGGATTACGAAGTCGATATCATCGGGATTGCTGTTGGTGTCAACGATGGCGAACACGGGAATACCCAAGCGGTTGGCCTCGCGGACAGCAATGTTCTCCTTCATAACGTCAACCACGAACAGTGCGCTGGGCAGACGGTTCAGGTCAGAGATAGAACCGAGGTTCTTCTCCAGCTTGGCACGCTGACGAGAAATCTGAAGCAGCTCGCGCTTTGAAAGGTTGCTGTAGGTACCGTCAGCGGTCAGCTTGTCGATGGTAGCCATCTTGCGAACAGCCTTGCGGATGGTGGGGAAGTTGGTCAGCATACCGCCGGGCCAACGCTCGATAACATAAGGCATATTAACGCTTGCAGCCTTCTCGGCAACAACGCTCTTAGCCTGCTTCTTAGTAGCAACAAAAAGGATCTTCTTGCCGCTCTTGGCAATCTGCTTCAGAGCCTCCGCAGCCTCGTCAATCTTGGCTACGGTCTTGTGAAGATCGATGATGTGGATGCCGTTGCGCTCCATGAAAATATAAGGAGCCATGGCGGGGTTCCACTTTCTCTTGAGGTGGCCAAAGTGGCAGCCAGCCTCCAGCAATGTATCAAAATTAGTTCTTGACATGTTGTTTCTTTGTTTGATTGTTTACTTTCCGTTTAATTCTTGGTCTTAGAACCAGCGCAGGAGTAGTTTTTAAAGTGATTTGAAAAGTCTCCCACGTTTGGATACTAAACTTTATACAGCGTACAAAATATAATGTACAATGTATTAACGCTTGCTGAACTGGAAGCGACGACGTGCCTTGGGACGACCGGGCTTCTTACGTTCTACCTCGCGGCTGTCGCGAGTCAGGAAGCCTTCAGCGCGCAGGGCCTTCTTGTCCTCCTCGTTAATCTTCACCAAAGCGCGGGCGATAGCCAGACGCAAAGCCTGAGACTGACCCGTAAAGCCACCACCGTTCAGGTTAGCTACGATGTCGTACTTCTCAACAGCCTCCAGGGTGTTCAGGGGCTGCTTAACCACAAACTGCAGAATCGAGCTGGGGAAGTATTCTACGAGGTCTCTCTTGTTGATGGTAATCTTACCAGTACCCTCGCTAACATATACGCGAGCAACGGCGCTCTTGCGACGGCCTAATGCATTTATTCTTTCCATCCTTATTATATCTTACTTGTAGAGGTTAATATCGATTGCCTTGGGGCTCTGAGCCTCGTGCTTGTGCTCTGCACCCTCGTAAACGTACAGGTTCATGATGATACGGTCGGCCAACTTCGTCTTGGGCAGCATACCCTTCACCGTACGGCGGATCAGTTTCTCGTAGCCGTTCTTCTTGGCGATGATGCTGGCGGGAGTCTCTGAACGCTGGCCGCCGGGATAACCCGTATAGCGCAGATAAACCTTGTCGCTCATCTTGTTGCCGGTCAGGATAATCTTGTCTGCGTTTACGATAACCACATTGTCGCCGCAATCCACGTGAGGAGTGAAATTGGGCTTGTACTTACCTCTCAAAATCTTTGCCACCTTGCTGGCCAAGCGACCCAGAACCTGGTCAGTAGCGTCCACTACCACCCATTCCTTGTTCACAGTCTGCTTGTTTGCAGAAATGGTCTTGAAACTTAAAGTCTCCATTGTTTGTTTTTGTTGTTGTTACTACTAATTATTTTCTTTCGTTTAATTCCGTGATTCCCTAACCGTTGCGCCCGACCAAAGACACAACTATTAACACACGGTTTGAGGAGTTTCTGACGCTCCTCGATAATAATCGGCTTGCAAAGGTAGTCATTTTTCCCTGAACCACAAAGTTTTTGGCCGATATTTTTCCCCATGACACAGTCTTGCTATCCTTTGCGAGAAAGGATGCCCGCTACTTCCCTTTTAGGAACGGAGCAGATTTTCAAGTCTACGAAAATCTGCTCCGTTCCTAAAAGGGAAGTAGCAAGGCATGAAGCTATTCCTTTATCTTACCGAAGTGGCGTAGGGGAATCTGCGTTGTTGCGCTGTCGGCTCGCGTGGCGGGGGCATAATATCCGCCATTGTAATAGTCGCGATAATAGTCCCAACCGTACATATAGCCGCCGTTGCCGTACCATCCGTCGTTATAGCTGTTCCAGATATTCTCGTCGCTCACCTTGTAAAGTTCGAAAGGCTGGTAGCCATCCTGGCCTCCCAGGTCGATATAGCCCGTGAAGTAATTGCCCGAGATACTGTAATCCGTGATGCTGGTTACGAATCCGTCGCTCCAGAAGCGCAGGGTAATCACTCCATCGGCCACAGTCCACGTGAAATGGTCCACGCTATACTGCCAGGGCGCGCTTCCCGCAAAATGGTCCACCCACACACCCGTGCCCTTGCGTATCTGGAAAGGATTGGCGCCAAAGCTCACCTCGCTCGTGGCACTGGGATAGGTAATGGTTTGCCCGCGACGCGTTACGGCATAACTGTAGAGGTTGCCTTGCCACGTACCCTGCAAGCTGGAACCCACGTAGATGTCTTCATCGCAAGAAACGAGCATCACGGCACCGAAGAGCACCACCATCACCACGCTCATCATTTTGTATAACTTCTTCATATTCGTTATTCTTTTTGTTTTTATAGCGCAAAGATAAGCAAGAACGCGGCACCCGCAAATGGGAAAGGCCTATTCCTAAGGGGGAATTCTCCTACCATGCCCGAGGAAGTCCCGGCTTATGCTCCATAAACTAAGATATGCACAAAGGTAGCAAAAGTTTTTCGTCTTCAGTCGTATTTCCTTATCTTTGTAGTTGAGGAACACAAATCCGGCTTGCAAGACAAGCCTCATCCAACACAAGAAATGACACTCTGCTACATTGTCGCCATGCGCGCCGAAGCCCAACCTTTTATTGAGGAATATGGGCTGGAACTGAAAGAAAACTTTTTTGCACCTCTGCCCTGTATGCTTTACGAGGGAGAGGTAAACGGAAGCCGCCTCTGCGTCGTCCTGAACGGAGCGCAGCACAACAGCGACCTCGTAGGCTGCGAAGCGGCCAGCGTTGCCACCGTCAAGGCCATCGAAGCCATCCGTCCCGACCTCATCATCAACAGCGGCACCTGCGGCGCCTTTCAAAGCCAGGGCGCGGAGATCGCCAAAGTGTACATAGGTAATGGCGCCATGTTCCACGACCGACGCGTACCCGGCGATGATGCCTGGGCCACGCAAAGCGTGGGCAACTACGACGTATGGCAAGGCAGCCGGCAACTGGCAAAAGCGCTTGGCATGCCCATGGCGAAGGTAACCACGGGCAGTTCACTGGACATGCAAGCCATCGACCTGGAAATCATCAACCGGCATGGCGGCCAACTGAAGGACATGGAGGGCGCTGCCGTTGCCTTCGTGTGCAGTCTCTATCAGGTACCCGTCCTCTTTGTAAAGAGCGTTACCGACCTCTGCGACCATTCCGCCGACACTTTCGAGACTTTCTCCCGAAACCTCCATGCCGCCAGCCAAGCCCTGCGGAATGCCAACAAACGCATCATCGAACACCTGACCCTGCACGCATGACTTCCTGGCTGAATCAAAAGAATATCCAACGAAGCACGGAGGAGGCGGAATACCACCCCCTCCTGCCCTTTCTCCCCCAAAACGCCCGTGTGCTCTTCCTGGGCAGCTTTCCGCCACAGCGCAAACGCTGGTGCATGGACTTCTACTACCCTAATTTCATCAACGACCATTGGCGCATCCAGGGACAGGTGTTTTATGACGATGCGCTGCACTTCGTGGATGCGGCGCACAAGACCTTCCGTTTGGATACCATCGTGGAACACTGCCTCCGCACGGGCATTGCCTTCTACGACACCAGCACAGCCGTGCGCCGCCTTCAGGACAATGCCTCGGACAAGTTTCTGGAAGTTGTGGAGCCAACCGATGTGCGTACCCTCATGAGCCGATTGCCCCAACTGCGAGCCATTGCCACCACAGGCGAGAAAGCCACGCTGACCATTTGCCGGCAGCTGGGAATCGACCAGCCACCCAAGGTAAACACGGCGGCATCCATTCCCGACAGCACCGTCCAACTCTACCGCCTGCCCAGCAGCAGTCGCGCCTACCCGTTAGCCTTCGACAAAAAAGTCGCTGCCTATGGACGTTTTTTTGACATTTACCTTTGCGAAGATGGGATATAATGCCTATCTTTGCTTTATTCGTACGACAGGTCGCTTACTTTCAACCGCACTGCTATGACGAGCGACAGTCCGTGCTGAACGAAGAATACAGAGAACCAAATACCCAAAGCGGTGCGAAACAAAAATCTAATCACTATGTCATATCCCATTGCACAGATCGAAGGTATCGGAGAAGTTTACGCCGAGAAATTGAAGGCCGCAGGCATCAAAACAGTTGAAGAATTATTGGAAAAGTGTGCCGCCCCCAAGGGTCGCGCGGCATTGGAAGAGGCCACAGGCATCAGCCACAAACTGATTCTGAAGTGGACGAACCATGCCGACCTGATGCGTATCAACGGTGTCGGCGGTCAGTTTGCCGAATTGCTGGAGGGAGCCGGCGTAGATACCATCAAGGAACTGCGTAACAGAAACGCCGAGAACCTGCATGCAAAACTCGCCGAGGTCAACGATGCCAAGAATCTTGTGAACCGCGTTCCCGCCCTGAGCGAAGTAGAGCGCATGATAGCCCAGGCCAAGGAGTTGGAACCGGTCATCACTTACTAACCGTCAAGACGAAAATCCCTGAGCAACACAACAGATGCCCAGGGATTTTCGCACTCCATTTTATAATTGCAGACAGGCACATAATTCCCTGCCTGCAAAGCATATATTTCTTTTGAAAAAAACATCGGGTAATTTTGATGAAAATAAATATATAATTGGATCAAAATTACCCGATGTTTTTTTCGTGTCCTTTAGCGGCGTTTTTCACGCTGTTGAATGGCTTTTTGGAATTGCTCGAAATTGATGTTGGGCATATCCTCTCTCAACACCTTTTTCAGATATTGAACCGTGGCCTCATCCATGCGTCCGCTCTCTTGCCAGGCATACAGGATGCTCTTGAGGAAGGGCGTCAGGGGAACGTTGGCCTGCTCATACAGTTCCATGATATCCGCACGCCGGTGCAGGGGTATGTCGGCATACACGCGCTCCGTAAGGGGCTTTCCACCCAGGTTGCCCAACGACTTCTGCGCCACCTGACCCGTCTTTCCGAACATGGGATAACGGCCGTCGCGGTCGGTAACGGCACGGGGCAAGATGGCGGCATCATAGTATCGGGCAAAAAGCGTGGTGTCCGGAATGGACTTGAGCCGACGCTCCCATGCCGTTACATTCCGCATGCGCGTATCATAGAACTCCCAATGCGGAATCTCCTGCTCGATGTTATTCAACGCACCTGCCAGGCTCACAAAACTACCGGCCAGTTTCACCATCAGTTCGTCGTTGTCCGTCATGTCAAAGGCCGCCCATGCCACACCGTCCTGCACGCCAAAGGCATCCATCGGGCGGTTGGGAACAAGGACGATATAACTTTGAATCGTGTCGCCATACTGCGGACGCGGTACAGGCAGTTTGCCGTAGACCATCTGCTTCGCCGTGTCCACCTTCATCGTGGCGCCCGTCGCATCAGGAGCCAGCGCAAGATAGGTGCGGCCGGCCTCCTGACGTTCCAAACGGATAAAGCCGGTATGGCTCATTCCCGTCAGACTCAGGCGGGCTTGTTCATCCGGCAACGAGGCCGAATAGTAATCGGGATGCCGGACTTCCGGACCCAACTTAAGCCCCCATTCCTGACGGTCCAGGACAAGGGTATCCAATAGAGGCATCAGGGTGAAGCTGCCATAATCGCCGCCATCCTCGGTAGGATGGGCTGCCTGAACGCCTTGCAGGGTGCCTGCATGCCGACGGGGAGTCCAAACGACCATGGGGTTAGGTTCAAAGACACGTCCGTCGCCCAAACCTCGCAGAGCGCGTTGCATCCCGAAGCGCGTCTGACGCTTCTTGAGATACGCCAACACACGGTTCCATTGCTCGTAGGGAGGCATTTCATTAGGCAAGCCAAACTGACGCTTGTCGCGCTCGTTCATCATCAGCTTCGCCATGACCTGCTTGCCTTTGGCATAAAAAATGATACGCAGATTGGCGCCCAAGGGCAGAAAATCACTCAGGCGGTTCACGTGCTCGTCGCTCAGATTGTTGAAGCCTACGATGGAAATCAAGCGATGCAAACTTTCAAGGGAGGTGAAATAAACGTCCGCCTTCGCCCCTTGCCGCATAGCCTCCATCCCGTGATTCAGGAGGTTGTCCAGCGTTTGCGACGCAGACTCCAAGGGGAAACCATAGCTGTCCGGACTTTGGCCGGCCAAGGTCCACAGGCGTTCGTCTTCCTGGTCGAAGACGGCACGCAATTCGTTCCCCCCAATAAAGGATTCCAGGCGACTGCCCTCGCCCACGACTTGCAGCAGGACATGGAGGCGCGCCACCTGACGCATCAGGGAAAAACTCTCCTTTCCGTCCACAGGTCCGGTGAAGAAAGCCTGCGCCCATTGCCGTCCATCATACCAAGAATCGGGGCTGAACGAAAGCAACTGCTCCTCTTCGCTTGTCAGCGGAGCCTGCCAAGGCTCGGCAATCGGCTGTGCAGGCACTTCTTTCTTTGCCAGCCCAGCCTGAAAAGCACGTGCGGCCATGCCGCCGTCCGCGGCAGATGCCGTATGCAGGCGTACCGAGGCACCGTTGAGCATCGCAGCGTAAGTCTCCTGGAAACGCACTCCCAACGTCTCCTGCAACTGCGCCTGATAGACATTCAGGGAACGGTGCAAGGCTTTCTTTCGGATAATCTGCTCCACCGCCTTGCGCAGCTGTCTGCCTCGTTTGGAGAGCGGCTGGCCGGACAGCGACCGAAGAATCGTCCCGGCAGGCTCGAGCAAGGAAACATCGCTCATGTCGCGACTCACTTGCAATACATAAACGGGCTGATAGCCCTCAGGGGACAGTCCCCCAAGCGTGTCGCCCATGCCCCATGTGTATGCCCCCCAAGTACCCGTCTGCTGCCCTTGTTGCGCTTGGGCAAAAAAGGCGCAGAACATGAGGGAAAGGCTTAGAAATATCGTTTTGATTGTTGTCATGTAAGAAAAACAGTTTTCAAATCAGTATCTGACGCCCATGGTCAGCCCCAGAAGCGTAAGGTTCATGTGGGACTGGGCACGCAGGTAATCCACACTCGCCTTAATATAATAAGGTATAGGACGCTTGCCCAAGCACAGCCGGTCGGTCCAGGTCAGACGCAACTGGCAGCGGCCATAGTCGGCGGAATAATAAGGACTGTCCGGAAGCAGCACCTGCTTGGCATACTCCGTGGTGGGGTCCGCCAGATTCATCTTGTACTCCAGGCTGCGATGCCAATCCAACTCCATATCCAGCCACAGACGTTTCTTCCACAGGCTCACGCCCCCTTGGAGCGACAGTTCCAGACTGCGATTGTCAATCCGGGACAGGGGCAGGAGGTGCTTTTGCGTAAGGTCGTTGTACAGCAAGCCCAAACCCACATAATGACGCGCGCGCTCACCCTCCAGGAAGTGGAGGCGATAGTCGGCACGCAGCATCACATCCGTTTGCTGGTATCGCTTGCGGAATGTGAACAGCGTTTCCCAGCTTTGCGTGTCATAGCCCGTTTGCGAATCACGCACAATCTGCAACTGCTGGATATGTTCATCGGCATAGGCCTGTCGGGCATTGAAGCGCGCCGAGAGGCTGTGCATCAGATGTCCGTGCGTAAGACGGTGTTCGCTGGCAAACAGATAGTCATAGGTGAAGAAACGGCCGGGCTGACGCATATTGGTCTCATAGATACGCTCGTTGGCACGACCGACGCCGAGGGTGGTCAGCTGATTGTAACGCACCGACTTGAAGCCGTAGCTCAGCCGCGCCTGAAAATCATGGTTTACGTACTCACGCATGAATCCGCCATAGCCGCCCTTACTGCCCTTGACCGCCTCCAGACCAGTCATCTCGTAGTACATCAGATTGGCATCGGTCTGCACGGTGGTCATGTTGGGAATCTTTTCCTTGCGACGATCGTAATGCGCACTCAAGCCCAGGGTGTGGCGACCCAAACTGTGGGTAACGCTGGGTGTCAGCACGTATTGCATCAGTTGCGCACGGCTGCGTGGGTCGCGCAAGCGGCTCAGGTCGCCAGCAGTATAATCCAAGCGCAGACCAACGCGCCAAGGACCCAGCCTGCGGGTACCCACGGCTCCCGTCAGTTCAAACAGTTGGCTGTCATAACTGCCACGCACACTGCTGCCCGAAAGAAAAGGGTTGCCGGCATAGGGACGCCATTGGTCCGCCCAAGCGCGTTGCTTGGTATGGTTCATATTAAAGGCAAAACGGCCATAGACATGCAAAAGACTACCGACACGCTGGTAACGCTCCGTCTCAAAATTGACATTGGAACGGAAGGTTCCCTCCTGCACACGGAGATAATCGCCCTGACGACGCTGTGCGCCAATGGCAGCCCAACCACAGTTTTCGGCACTGTCCACCCCTAATGCGGCGGCGTTGTTGGTGGTATGCCACAGCTGCGTCGCGTCCAGATAGCGGCTACGAGCTTCTTCGGCTACGGAGAGGCTGTCCTGTGCCCTGATGCCAAGAGAGACAAAAAGGGACAAAGAGAAAAGAAGGGTATTATTTAGCTTCGTCATAAACTCGGATTCCTATGGAGGTTGACACTTGAAAATCGGCAGAGGAATTATTCGTATCGCTCAGCAGTTTTTGTCCGCTACGCCCCACGCCCGCCGTACGCCTGTAAACGATTTCCCCCGTCCATCCGCTCACGGCTTGGATATGTGTATAACCCGCGTCAATATCGTTGCCCAGACGCTTGCTCTCCACATCTACGCCCGTACTCTTTTGGCGTAAGATGTCCACGGCATCCACAACCTCGCGCTTTGGCAAAACAAGCCATTGTGTGCCGCTGGACTTGCCATAGGCATAAGTGCGCGCATAAGTGCTGACATCGGCATGGGTGCGGAAAATAACGAGGCCACAGGGACCGCTCTGCACCAGATTCATGTACGAGAGCGAGGCATTGGGCGTGAACAACAATTCAAGGGCAGGCACGTCGGGATTATTTACAAAGATACCGCTGGCGTTCTTCGCTTCAAAGTCCGCATGAGAAAGGTCATGCTCCATATCGTTGTTGGGTGTGTGGTCCGTGGCACTGTTCACCAGCAGGACGGTGCCGCCAGGTGCAACAGGGCATGGCGCAGACGCTGGGATACGGAACACCTGTTTCAGAAGTACAACGCTGTCGGCAAAGGCCGTGTGCAGATTATCCAAGGTGTAGGCGGGTGTACTCTCGCTCTCCACAAGACCCAGATAAAGCCCACTGACATCCACGGAATCGTCGGATTGGTTGTACAGTTCCACAAACTTTCCCGCCAGATAGTTTCTGACGCCCTTGGAGCCTGCATAGAACACCTTGCCGATGACAATGTCGCCATTCTTCGAGAGCGTCAAAGCCAAGTCCGTCTGCTCCTCTGCGCCAATCATCACGCTCAGCCTTTGCCCTACCGCCACGCCACCACGTGTAGCCGTAGGATCGCCCGTCAACTGGCGATAGGCTTCATTCTCCAGGCTGAGCGAGGCACTGATGTCATAGATGCCGGGGGTCAGGTTTGAAAAGACAGCCACTCCCCCAGCATCCGTTTGGGCCTCATATTTGTGGGTGGATGTAGAAAGTGTAACCGTGCGTTGGGCAACCAAAGCGGCGGACTGATCCTTGTCCAAGCCCTCAGGTGCCAAAAGGCGGACACGATGGCTCACGGTACCCGTGGCATCGTCCATGTCCACACAGGACACCGGCATCAGGCACACGATGCAAAGAAGCGTAAAAATATAGGTTCTCATTTTTTTTGCGATTAGAAGTTAAACGACAATTCCGCACCAAACGAGAAAGTGCCCGTATTGCGCTGCGTCAGCGTCCCACTGAGGTTGCCCGTCAGGAAAGGTTCGTAGAAAAGGGCGTTATTCACGTAAAACGAGAGCGAGCCAATGCGTCCCAGTTCCTTTGTCAGACGTGCCTGCAGGTTCCAGGTTACGGGTTGCTTGCTTGGGCGTGAGTCTGTGTAACGTTTCTCAAGGTCGGTAATATGAACGCTCTGCTGCCCTACAGGCGCAGTAGCATAGTAACGCCCATCCATACCCAGATACCCGCTTAATTGCTCCGGCAAGAGCGTGTGATATTGGAGCTTGTCATCAATCCACCCGATCGGGCTTTTGTCCGCAGTATGACTCCACGAACTGCTGTGCCAGATAGCCTGGGCCGTGAACGAAGCCACCATGCGCAGACGGGGAATGTTCGTTACCACACGCAGGGTGGTAAGCAAGCGACGATAGCGACTGAAGTCTCCGCCGTTTGGATAAACGACCTTGAAGGGCGTTGTGTTAAAGACGCTGTACTCCGCAGGCAGAATGCTGGCACGGGGCGATTCGGCATTAACGTCCGTGCTCCAGGTTTTAGTCTCGCTCCAGGCACCAGACACATAAAGGCGCGTATTCAGGTGCGGCAACTCTCCCAAGTCGAAATCAGCCTCGATACCACGATTCACGCTGGTATTCGTGTTGCCGATGGCCCCTGTGGTCATGAACACCAGAAGCTGACGTGCGGGGTTGCCCCAATCAATGGCTGTGGGGCCCGTAGGGTTGATGATCAAACCTTGTGCCTGGGAATAATAATTATAGGTATAGGTAGCGTACCGGGTGAGCGAACCAAAACCGTTCGGAGTCCGGTCGTGATAAGCCACCAGACTAAGGTGGCGTTGTCCGGGCAACTTCACGTCGATGCCCGCCTCAATCTTCGTGGTCGTGGCGTTTTTCAGGTCCTTGCTCTTTCGGACATCATAGACCTGGGTGTGATACCACACCAACTGGCCGGCGGTATTCGTCTGCGGCAGATAGTTGGCAACCTCCCGGTCGTCGTATTTCTTGTCCGGATAGAGGTAATCCAAACCGGGTGATTTGGAATTCAAGCCAATACCACCACGCACATCAAGCCACTTCGTCAGGCTCAGCATGACGTTCAAACGGGGCGAGAGAGCCGTTGTTGCGACCTCGCTGAAAGGCTGCAACGAGGTAAAACGCAAACCCATGTTGACGTTCAAACGACGCACACGATCCAGCTGCCATGTGAAATTATCCTCAGCAAAGAGTGATAACCGATGCAAACCCGGCACGTCGCTGAAGGCACGAGGGCGTCCGCTGCTGTTGGGCTTCAACGGCAACGAATCGTTGGCATTGAAAAAGCCACGTCCCGAATTCCAATCGTAATTGTATTCCGCACCCACCTTGAAGCTCTGCTGTGTCTTGCCATGACGGAAGAAGAAACTGTCCGTCAGTTTGGCAAAGACATTGCCGGGTCGGCTCTGCGTCGTTCCTTGGGCGCGATAGGCCTTTGTTTGCCATGAAACAGGATAATAACCCGTCTGCATGGCTGTAAGGATAGGCAGGAAACCCGTTGAATTGGCAACCCACGTATCCTGATAGCTCTCGCTTTGACCGTAGTTCAAGCCCAATGTGTAGCGCAAGCTACGCGCCAAGGGAAGCCCCAACTGCACACGTCCGTTGTGGGTCAGTTGAAGGTTCATGGTCGTGCTCTTTGTCTCCGTACCGTCAATCCTTGCGTCGGGGTCGTTACCGCTCCAATCCTGTGCATACAGGAAACGCAACTTGGTGTCCGTATGCCATCTGCGGCTAATGTCCTTGGCATAACCCACAGAGCCGGTCCAACGCCCAAAAGAACGTGTCTTCTGACGAGGGTCTCCCCACGCCTTGGCAAAGTCGCCACTGAAGTTTAACACGCCCGCACGGCGTAAGTTCAAGCCCTTGCTTACGCTGTAGTTCTGGAGCTCAGGCGTAACCTTACCCCTCACCTGCCAGGGCGTAACACCCACTTTGGAATGAACCATCACCAATCCCGAACTCAAATCACCGTATTCAGCCGAAGGGATGCCACGCACCACCTCCACCTCCTGAATATCGTCGGCGGAAATCTGACGCAGATCGGTACCCACAAAGGCCGTGCTTGAGAAGCCCCCTTGGGTCATCATCCCATTGTTGGACATGGGCATCCCGTCCACCACAATACTGGAACCAAAGGCGTTCGTATTGTTGTTGACCAAACTACGCAGCTGCAAATTGCTTTGTTGCGTAAAGTCGGTATTGCCCATCTGCTGACCAGGCAAGAGCTGCATCACATCGGCCAGGGAAACGGCCTGCAAATGGTCCAGGGCTTGTCGGCCGATCACACTGCTCGTGGAGGCTCCACTGGTACGCTGCCGTGCCGTTACGTTGACCTCCTTCAGCGCCAGGGTCTGCTGTTGCATCTTGTACTTCAGACTCAAATCGGCCTCCACTCGTACTTGCGTGCGGACACCCTCGTATCCCACATAATTGATACGCAGCGTATATACGCCCTTGGGCACACGCTGTATCTCCGCCAGACCGTTGACATCCGTAACAGCGGTCATTCCGCCCGGCTGCAACTGCACTACGGCCATCACGATGGGTTCCTGATCCGTCTTGTCCGTAACCTCCACACGTAGCGTAGAACCTTTGGCCTGAGCCATAACGAAAGTTGCCGACAGTACCATCAGCACCATCAGCAACCCACGTAAAAGATATTGAATATGTCGAAACATAGCGTTGTTATTTTACTTCACAACAAACGTGCGGCCGCCCCTCACGTAGATGCCACGCGTAGGCTGTCCCGAGAGTTTGCGTCCACACAAGTCATAAACAGCCTCGTCGTGAATCTTACCCGCAGGAACCTCCCCAATGTCCGTTGTTATGATGGAAGGAACGTCAGCCGTAAACTTTATCGTCGCAAGGTCCGTGTAACCCGTAGCGCCATGTGTTGGGGCAATGGCATTGGCAACCGCATTCGTTACGCTCAAGTAAAAACGGTCCTCACCAGGCAAGGTCAAACTGCTGTACACTGGAGCAAAAGCCTCGTCGCGGACAAAACGCAGATTACCCGCCTCGTTTGCAAAACGGTAAAGCTGACGGTTTTTCAGCGTGGTTGTTACAACACCGTTCTGGAAACGCTCATCAGTATCCGTCGCCCAGTTGCAAATACCCGATGTCTTCACCGTAGGCTGTGCAGGCGTCGTGTAAAGGACATGCTCCCCTGGCTCGCCCACAAGAAGACAAGGGCCGGACTGCTTGATGATACTGTAAGAAAGGTAGGTGTTATACGTGAGGTCAGTATTCTTGGAATTACCGTTTATATACATGATGCTAAGGTGGCTGTCGCGCTTTCCTGTCAGACTTGATGTAGTAAAGAAGGGGAGAACGCCCGATTCGGGAATAACGACCTGGATAGGCTCACCCACAACCGCATCCGTCTCGAACTGACCCAAGCCATAGCCGATGGCAGAGGCAAAGTCCTGAGAAGAGTTATTCGTATCCATCAATGTCAGGGCACCGTCGTTGTTCACAGCCGTGCGACGGTACAGCACCTCGCCGTTTTTCCCGGTTACGGCCTGTACCGAAGCATAGCCGGCATCCAAAGAGGCCGCAAAACGCTTGCGAAGGGGGTCGGCTTGCAGGCTCTCGTCCGATTGTTTCTTCACCTTCAGCAAATCCACGCAGTCCAAGGCGTAATAGGTGTTCAGAGGCAGATACCTATTACCGGTCTCCTTGCCATTGGCAAACACAAGGTCAGTTTCCAAGTTGAACTTCCCCTCCAACTTCGCATCCAAGATCATCAACGAACAATCGCCGCCTTGCAGCATATTAACAACATTATCATTTGCCTTACCCGTATTGAGATAAGTGTAAACCACCTCCATGTTAGGCACGGCCTCGTTATCAGCCACAGCACCCGTAGGATCTCCGAACTCAAAACCGGCCTGACTCAAGTCATGGCCTACCTCGGCCAATGGGGTATGGTCAATCGCCGTGTTGGCAATGACAACACTGTTACGTGCAGGAAGCACGAATGCCGCACTTACAGGAATACGGAACAGTTGCTTGACAGCAACCTTATTGCTCAGCGCAGCATTTCCCACGAAAATGCCCGTGGCATCTATATTTGCCGTATATGCACCCGTAGAGGCTTCGCTCTCCACCAAGGCAATGTACAGACCCGAGAGGTCAAGGTCTTTGTCCGAATTGTTAAACAACTCAATAAACTGACCTTTTGAGTAGGTTTTCGTACCTCCCTTCTCCGTACTTCCCGCATAAAAAACCTTACTGATAACCAAATCTCCCGAGCTGATTGCGCTGGCGGGAAGAGATAACAAACAAAAAACGGCTGCCAATACAAGGCATGAATAACGAGTAGAAATTTTATTCATTAGTGTATATTGTACGATTGATACTGTCTTCGGCTGCAAAGGTAAACATTTCACACGAAAGACAACATACCTAATATTAATGATTTTATCTAACCCAAAGAAATAAAACAATTTGTTAGTTTGAAAGAAAAGACTAACTTTGCAGAAAAATACATGAACAAGAAAAACCAGCAATACAAAGATGCAAACAAATTCTTTCTGAAACAGAAGGAACAGGAAGAGGGAATGCATAAGGTGCCCAATAGTGGTGTGCTTTATCGATGGATAAAACGGGGAGATGATAAACAACCTCTTTGCACACTGAACTCCATCGTTTTTGTGCGTTATTCAGGCAAATTGATTGACGGACGCGTCTTCGACAGCACCGACAACGCTCCCTTGCCAGCCTGCTTCGTTGTTAAAGACCTGATTCCAGGATGGCAAATCGCCCTGACACGCATGCGCCAAGGCGATCACATGGAGGTAATCATCCCTGAGAAATACGGCTACGGGAACAAACGAGCAGGGGACATCCCTCCCTACTCCACACTCTGCTTTGACATAGAACTCGTGAAAGCGGAAATCAGATAAAAGTTGGGAAACAAAAAAGCGGTGGAGCCGCCCGTTCATAGGGTTGCTCCACCGCTTCTTATCAAGTGGTTCGAGGAGGGAATACTAATCCTCGATATAGTCTACGATTTGCTTTTTGTGCAACACGTCGAAATCAGACTTACTGCCTACAACGATGTTGTTGAAATCGCGCAGACCCGTACCTGCCGGAATCAGATGACCGCTGATCACGTTCTCCTTCATGCCTTCCAGATAGTCTGTCTTGCGGTTGATGGCCGCATCGTTGAGTACCTTGGTGGTTTCCTGGAAGGATGCGGCTGACATGAAGCTGCTGGTCTGCAACGCAGCACGGGTGATACCCTGAAGAATCTGCGTAGAAGTGGCAGCCACTGCCTCACGTACCTGTACGGGCTTCAAATCGCGGCGCTTCAAAGAACTGTTCTCGTCACGCAAACGACGGGCCGTAACAATCATACCAGGCTGCATTACCTCGCTGTCGCCAGCATCTACAACCACCTTCTTGCCCCAAATACGATCGTTCTCAGCCGCAAAATCAAGCTTGTCAACAATCTGACTTTCGAGGAAGTTGGTGTCGCCGGGATCGTTGATTTGCACCTTACGCATCATCTGACGTACAATCACCTCGAAGTGCTTGTCGTTGATCTTTACGCCCTGCAGACGATATACGTCCTGCACCTCGTTCACGATGTACTCCTGAACAGCCGTGGGACCCTTAATGGCCAAGATGTCCGCTGGTGTAATCGCACCATCAGAAAGGGGCATACCGGCACGGACGTAGTCGTTCTCCTGTACCAACAACTGTTTTGACAGAGGAATGAGATACTTGCGTACGTCGCCCACACGACTGGTGATAATAATCTCGCGGTTGCCGCGCTTGATCTTACCGATGGTAACCTCACCGTCGATTTCCGCTACCACTGCGGGATTGCTGGGGTTACGAGCCTCGAACAGCTCGGTAACACGAGGCAGACCACCCGTAATATCACCGCCACCGCCACCTGCGGCACGAGGAATCTTGGCTAATACATTACCTGCCTTCAACAAGGCTCCGTCCTCAACACTGAGGTGAGCACCGATGGGGAAGTTATAGGTACGCAACAGCTCGCCATTCTCGCCCAAGATGTGGGCACTGGGGGCAATGGTACGGTCCTTGGACTCAATAACGATGAACTCGCGCAGACCTGAAGTTTCGTCGGTTTCAACGCGATAGGTAACACCTTCGATAACGTTCTCGAACTTCACCTGGCCGGCATACTCGGTAACGATAACGGCGTTGAAGGGATCCCACTTGGCAACGAGCTGACCAACCTCTACCATATCGCCTTCCTGGCTGTACAGCGTAGCGCCATAGGGAATATTCTGGGTAAGCAGAACAATGCCGGTATTGGGCTCAACGAAACGCACCTCGGTCATACGACCTACGACCATCTTGCAAGCCTTGCCTTCCTCGTCCTGAATATCTACGGTATAGAGTTCCTCAAACTCAAGACGGGCATTGTACTTCGCCTTGATCATCGCATTGGCAACAGCGTTACCGGCCACACCACCGGCGTGGAAAGTACGCAACGTAAGCTGTGTACCAGGCTCACCAATGGACTGAGCGGCAATTACACCTACAGCCTCGCCCTTCTGAACGATGCGGCTGGTAGCCAAATTGCGACCGTAGCACTTCATGCAGACACCACGCTTGCTTTCGCAAGTCAGCACAGAGCGGATTTCAACGCTCTCGATGGGGCTTGCCTCGATTTCTTCAGCCTTGGCCTCGGTAATCTCCTCACCGGCGGCACAAATGAGACGACCCGTGATGGGATGAATGATATCATGAACGCTTACGCGACCCAAGATACGCTCAGAGAGGCTGCTAACCACCTCGTCACCATTCTTCAGGGCAGTGCAAACAAGACCACGCAGCGTGCCGCAATCCTCCTCATTGATGATTACGTCGTGGCTGACATCCACAAGACGGCGTGTCAGATAACCTGCGTCAGCCGTTTTCAAAGCTGTATCGGCCAGACCCTTACGGGCACCGTGAGTAGAGATAAAGTACTCGAGCACGCTCATACCCTCCTTAAAGTTGGAGATAATGGGGTTCTCGATGGTGGTTACCTCAGCACCGGCCTTTGAAGGCTTGGCCATCAAGCCACGCATACCAGAGAGCTGGCTGATCTGACCGGCACTACCACGAGCACCAGAGTCCAGCATCATGTACACGGCATTGAAACCCTGATCGGCCTCGCGCATCGTCTTCATCAACGTTGAGGACAACTCGTTGTTGATATGGGTCCAGGTGTCCACGACCTGGTGGTGACGCTCGGTGTCGGTAATGAAACCCATGGCATAATCGCCCTGGATGCGGTCTACCTCAGCGTTACCCTTGGCAATCAGATCGGCTTTCTCCTCGGGGATAATGATATCACCCAAGTTGAATGACAAACCACCTTCGTAGGCCATACGATAACCCAGATTCTTAATACCATCAAGGAACTCACAGGCACTGGCAACACCTACTTTCTTAATGACATTGGTAATCAGTCCACGGAGTGTCTTCTTCGATATCACGTCGTTGAAGAAACCAACCTCGGTGGGAATCACCTCGTTGGCAATCACACGACCTACGGAAGTCTCTACAGCACGCTTACCGATGGTGCCGTCCTCCAGAATATCGTCAACCACAACGGTAACGGGGGCGTGAACGTCCACCTTCTCCTCGTTGTAAGCAATGATTGCTTCCTCAGGGCCATAGAAGCGAAGACCGCTACCCTTTGCTCCAGGACGCAGCTTCGTAATATAATAGAGACCAAGCACCATGTCCTGAGAAGGAACGGTGATAGGAGCACCATTGGCAGGGTTCAAGATATTATGGCTTTGAAGCATCAATACCTGAGCCTCCAAGATAGCCTCATTGCTCAAAGGCAAGTGAACGGCCATCTGGTCGCCGTCGAAGTCGGCGTTGAACGCAGTACATGCCAGAGGATGCAACTGGATTGCCTTGCCCTCAATCATCTTGGGCTGGAAAGCCTGAATACCGAGACGGTGAAGCGTAGGTGCACGGTTCAGGAGAACAGGATGTCCCTTCATCACGTGCTCCAAGATATCCCAGATGACCGGATCTCGACGATCCACAATCTTCTTGGCGCTCTTTACCGTCTTTACGATACCACGCTCAATAAGCTTACGAATAACGAAAGGCTTGTAAAGCTCCGCAGCCATCAGCTTGGGCAGACCACACTCGCCCATCTTCAGTTCAGGACCAACGACAATTACGGAACGGGCCGAATAGTCGACACGCTTACCGAGGAGGTTCTGGCGGAAACGTCCTTGCTTACCCTTCAACGAGTCAGAGAGGGACTTTAAGGGACGGTTGCTTTCGGTCTTCACCGCACTGCTCTTGCGGCTATTGTCAAGCAGGCTGTCAACAGCCTCCTGCAACATACGCTTCTCGTTGCGCAGAATAACCTCGGGAGCATGAATCTCCAAAAGACGCTTCAGACGGTTGTTACGAATGATAACACGACGATAGAGGTCGTTCAAATCGCTGGTGGCAAAACGTCCGCCATCCAGAGGCACCAAAGGACGCAACTCGGGCGGGATAACGGGCAGCTCACTCAGAATCATCCACTCGGGACGGTTCTGATCAGCGTTGGGTCCCATGCTTGAACGGAAGCTCTCAACAACCTGCAAACGCTTCAAAGCATCATTCTTACGCTGCTGAGCACCTTCCTGACTGGCCTGAGCACGCAACTGGTAAGAGAGGGAGTCGAGGTCAAGACGGGTGAGGAGATCATAAATCGCCTCGGCACCCATCTTGCAGATGAACTTCTTGGGGTCGCTGTCCTCAAGGTAGTGGTTATCCAGACCGAGTTTCTCCTCGGCTTCCATGAACTCGTCCTCGCTAATAACATCACCGTTCTCCAGAGGCTTAGAGCTGCTGTTCAACTGAACGCCCTCAAGGGCACCGGCCTGTACAACAACATAGCGCTCGTAGTAGATGATCTGGTCGAGCTTCTTAGTGGGGATACCCAGCAGATAACCAATCTTATTAGGCAATGAACGGAAATACCAGATGTGAGCCACCGGCACAACCAAATGGATATGACCGCTACGCTCGCGACGCACCTTCTTCTCCGTTACCTGCACACCGCAACGGTCGCAGGTGATACCCTTATAGCGGATACGCTTGTACTTTCCGCAATGGCACTCATAGTCCTTCGTAGGACCAAAGATGCGCTCGCAGAAGAGACCATCGCGCTCGGGCTTGTAAGTACGATAGTTGATAGTCTCGGGCTTCAACACCTCACCATAACTCTCCTCCAGAATTTGCTGGGGGGAAGCAAGACCAATGGTAATCTTGGTGAAGTTGTTCTTTATTTTATTTTCTTTCTTAAAAGCCATTATTGTGTCTTTTGTCTTGAATTAACCGTTTATTCCAGCGTAACGCTCAGACCCAAACCCTTGAGTTCATGCAACAACACGTTGAGAGACTCGGGGATGCCAGGAGTGGGCAGAGGATCGCCCTTGACGATGGCCTCGTAGGCACGGCTACGACCTGTTACGTCATCACTCTTGATGGTCAGGATCTCTTGCAGCACATGGCTGGCACCAAAGGCCTCGATGGCCCAAACCTCCATCTCACCGAAACGCTGACCACCGAACTGGGCTTTACCGCCAAGAGGCTGTTGCGTGATGAGGCTGTAGGGACCAATGGAACGGGCGTGCATCTTATCCTCTACCATATGGCCTAACTTGAGCATGTAGGCAATACCTACCGTTGCCAGCTGGTCGAAAGCCTCACCTGTAGCACCGTCAAAGAGCTGCGTTGAGCAATAGCGCGGCAAACCAGCCTTGTCAGTCCATTCATTGAGGTCGTCAATATGAGCACCATCGAAGATGGGAGTAGCGAACTTAACACCCAACTCGCGACCGGCAGCGCCAAGTACGGTCTCAAAAATCTGACCGATGTTCATACGCGAAGGCACACCCAGAGGGTTGAGTACAATGTCCACGGGAGTACCATCTGCCAAGAAAGGCATATCCTCCTGACGGACAATCTTACTTACGATACCCTTGTTTCCGTGGCGGCCAGCCATCTTGTCGCCAACACCAATCTTACGCTTCTTCGCAACATAAACCTTAGCGATCTGCAGAATGCCGCTGGGCAGCTCGTCACCGATGCTCAGAGCGAACTTCTTACGCTTCAGTTCTGCATCCAAAAGCTTGTACTTGCGCAGATAATTTGTGATAAGCTTGGCAATAAGGCCATTGACATGTTCGTCCTCAGTCCAACCCGTGGTATGTACACCAATGAAATCAATGGCGTTGATGGTTCCCTCTGTGAACTTGGCACCAGTAGGAATAACCTCCACATCCATATAATCGGTTACGCCAGCGCTCTTCTGATCCTTCGTAAGCTCCAGAAGTTTATCCACGAGGATAGCCTTCAAATCGGCCACCTTGTCTTCAAACTCCTCGTCCATGGCAGCCAAACGAGGCTTGTCAGCCATACGCTGAGAGCGGTTCTTGACGGCACGGCTAAAGAGTTTCTTGTCGATAATTACGCCGCTCAGCGAGGGGCTTGCCTTCAATGAGGCATCCTTCACGTCGCCTGCCTTATCACCAAAGATGGCACGCAGCAACTTCTCCTCGGGGCTGGGATCGCTCTCGCCCTTAGGCGTAATCTTACCGATCATGATATCGCCGGGAACCACACGTGCACCGATACGAATGATACCATTCTCGTCCAAATCCTTCGTGGCTTCTTCGCTGACATTGGGAATGTCGCTGGTAAGCTCCTCTACGCCACGCTTGGTCTCACGCACTTCCAGTGCGAACTCCTCGACATGGATACTGGTAAGAATGTCCTCACGAACAATGCGCTCGTTCAAAACGATAGCATCCTCGTAGTTGTAACCCTTCCAAGGCATATAGGCAACCAACAGGTTCTTACCCAAAGCCAGTTCACCGGCCTCGGTGCTGTAACCCTCGGTAAGAATATCACCAGCCTTCACACGCTGACCCACCTCACAAATAGGACGCAAGTCAATCGTCATGTTCTGGTTCGTACGACGGAATTTAGGAATACGGTATTCCTTCAAGGCAGGCTCGAAACTTACGAACTCCTCCTCCTCGGTGCGGTCATAAAGGATACGGATGCTGGTAGCGTCAACGTACATCACCTCACCATCACCCTCGGCGGTAATCATTGTACGGCTGTCCTCACACACCTGCTTTTCGATACCGGTGCCCACGATGGGAGCCTCGGTACGGAGCAAGGGAACAGCCTGTCGCATCATGTTCGATCCCATCAATGCACGGTGAGCGTCATCGTGCTCCAAGAAGGGAATCAAGCTGGCTGCAATAGAGGCAATCTGCTGAGGAGCGACATCCATGAGGTTAACCTCTGAGGGAGGAACAACAGGATAATCATCGTCCTGACGACATTTTACCTTGGCACGGATAAAGGTGCCGTCCTCGTTCAAGGGAGCATTACCCTGGCCGATAATCATATCCTCCTCGTCTTCTGCCGTAAAGTACTGAACGCCTTCGTCGCTGAGGTCAACAATACCATTGTTCACCTTGCGGTAAGGAGTTTCGATAAAGCCCAGATCATTGATTTTCGCAAAGACACACAATGAACTGATCAGACCAATGTTGGGACCCTCAGGGCTCTCGATAGGACAGAGACGGCCATAGTGGGTAAAGTGAACGTCACGAACCTCGAAACCAGCACGCTCGCGGCTCAAACCGCCAGGACCCAAGGCAGAGAGACGACGCTTGTGCGTAACCTCGGCCAAAGGATTTGTCTGGTCCATGAACTGAGACAAGGCATTCGTACCGAAGAAAGTATTGATAACGCTGCTGATGGTCTTCGCATTTACCAACTCTGTGGGTGAGAACACCTCATTGTCGCGTACGTTCATACGCTCGCGAATAGTGCGGCTCATACGTGCCAAACCAATAGAGAACTGGTTAGCCAACTGCTCTCCGACGGTGCGCACACGACGGTTACTCAAGTGGTCGATATCATCTACGTTAGCCTTCGAGTTAATCAATTCGATGAGGTAACGGATAATCTCGATGATATCCTCCTTGGTAAGCACACGTACATCAGGACTGATGTCCATCTTCAGTTTGCGGTTAATCCGGTAACGGCCAACCTCACCCAAATCGTAACGCTTCTCAGAGAAGAAAAGGTTATTGATAACCTCACGTGCAGAAGCGTCATCTGCGGGATCCGCATTACGCAACTGACGGTATATATAGGTAACAGCCTCCTTCTCACTGTTCGACGTATCCTTCTGGAGCGTGTTGAAAATAATGGAGTACTCCGTAGTATCCGTACCCTCCTTGTGAACCAAGATGGACTCGATACCGTTCTCCAAGATGGCTTCAATCACCTCCTCGGTCAGTTCGGTCTCACGCTCAAAAAGAACTTCGTTGCGCTCGATGGAAACAACCTCACCTGTATCTTCGTCAACAAAATCCTCTACCCAGCTTTTCAGCACACGAGCAGCAAGTCGTTGGCCCAGATATTTCTCCAAGTTCTTACGCGTGGTCTTCACTTCCTCGGCCAGATTGAAAATCTCCAGGATGTCCCTGTCGTTCTCATAACCAATGGCACGCAACAAGGTGGTTACGGGCAGTTTCTTCTTACGGTCAATATAAGCATACATCACGTTATTGATGTCCGTAGCGAACTCTATCCAGGAACCCTTGAAAGGAATGATACGCGCGCTGTAAAGCTGGGTACCATTGCTATGCACGTTGCTGCCGAAGAAAACGCCAGGAGAACGGTGCAGCTGACTCACAACAACACGTTCGGCACCATTGATAATAAAGGTACCGCTGGGAGTCATATAAGGGATGGGGCCCAGAAAAACATCCTGCAACTGTGTGTCAAAATCGATATGGTCGGGGTCTGTACAGTACAACTTCAGTTTAGCCTTAAGAGGCACGCTGTAGGTGTAGCCATGTTCCAGACACTCCTCGATACTATAACGGGGTGGGTCGATGTAGTAGTCGAGAAACTCGAGGACAAAATTGTTGCGCGTATCTGCGATGGGGAAGTTCTCAGAGAAAACCTTAAAGAGTCCATCGTTCTTACGCTGCTCGGGAGGAGTATCCAATTGGAGGAAATCTTGGAAAGACTTCATCTGCACCTCCAAAAAGTCCGGATAAGCCATCGGACTCTTTACAGTAGCGAAATTTACTCTGTTGTTGATAATTTTAGAAGCCATCTAATATCGTTTAGTTGCTTATGGGATGTACTTAGACACAAAAAGGTAAAGAACCCTCTACCAGAGGATCCTTTACCGGATTTCCTATTGAATAGGAAGTTGCTTACTTCAGCTCGATCTCGGCACCAGCCTCCTCGAGGGTCTTCTTCAGAGCCTCAGCGTCAGTCTTGGGCATGCCTTCCTTCAGTACGCTGGGAGCGCCGTCAACGAAGTCCTTAGCCTCCTTCAGACCAAGACCACAAGCCTCCTTAACGGCCTTTACAACCTGGAGCTTGTTAGCACCTGCTGACTTCAGAACTACGTCGAAGTCGGTCTTCTCCTCAGCAGCAGCCTCACCGCCAGCAGCGGGAGCAGCTACAGCTACAGCAGCTGCTGCAGGCTCGATACCGTACTCATCCTTCAGGATGGTTGCCAACTCATTAACTTCCTTCACTGTCAAGTTTACCAACTCTTCAGCAATAGCTTTCAAATCTGCCATTTTCTTACTATATTTATTAGATTATTACTTTGTTAAAATTAAATGTTGCGGCGTTACGTCCAAAATTTATTCGGCCTTCTCGCCCAGAGTCTTGAGAACTCCGTGGATGGTATTCTGTCCGCTCTGCAAAGCCGACAGAACATTCTTGGCGGGAGACTGCAGCAAAGCAACAATCTCTGCGATAACCTCGTTCTTGCTCTTGATAGCGCACAAAGCGTCCAACTGATTAGCACCAACATAGATGCCCTCTTCAGCGTAAGCAGCCTTCAAGGCAGGCTTCTCCTGCTTTTTGCTTTTGAACTCCTGCAGCATCTTGGCAGGAACGTTAGCAACCTGCGTAAACATTACAGCAGTGCTACCCTTCAATGCCTCGTCCAGAGCAGTGAAATCAACCTCAGAAGCGTCCAAAGCCTTCTTCAACAGCGTGTTCTTCACAACCACCATCTTCAGACCGTTCTGGAAACACTTGCGGCGAAGTGCGCTTGTAGCCTCTGCATTCAAGCCCTCAACGTCTACCAGGTAGAAGTGGGGGAATTCCTGCATAGCTGCACCTAACTGTGCAATGATAGCACTTTTATCTTCCTTTCTCATAATTTCTTACTGGTCAATTATTAGATTTCCTCACAAGCCTTGGGGTCAACCTTGATACCGCGGCTCATGGTGCTTGAAAGATAAACGCTCTTCACATAAGTGCCTTTTGCGGCAGCGGGCTTCAGCTTGTTGATTGTGGCCATAAACTCCTTAGCGTTCTCAGCGATCTGCTGAGGAGTGAAGCTTACCTTGCCAATAGAGGTATGAACGATACCGGTCTTGTCGACCTTGAAATCGATTTTACCCTGCTTCACCTCACGAACAGCCTTGGCAACATCCATGGTTACAGTACCGCTCTTGGGGTTAGGCATCAAGCCGCGGGGACCCAATACACGACCCAAAGCACCAATCTTACCCATGATAGCGGGCATAGTGATGATAACGTCGATGTCTGTCCAACCGCCCTTAATCTTCTCGATGTACTCATCAAGACCTACATAGTCAGCACCTGCTTCCTTGGCAGCAGCTTCGGCATCGGGAGTGCAAAGGCAGAGAACTCGTGTAACCTTACCGGTACCATGAGGCAGAGAAACCACGCCACGTACCATTTGGTTAGCCTTACGAGGGTCTACGCCCAAGCGAACGTCGATATCCACAGAAGCGTCGAACTTCGTTGTAGTGATTTCCTTCACCAGTTCGCTGGCCTCCTTAAGAGTGTATGCCTTCCCTGCTTCAATCTTATCAGCTACCAACTTCTGATTCTTTGTCAGTTTACTCATTTTAAAAATTGAAGTTTTGATTATTTACCAGGGAACTCACCCTTAACGGTGATACCCATACTACGTGCAGTACCTGCAACAAGAGTCATCGCAGACTCAACAGTGAAACAGTTAAGGTCGGGCATTTTCTCTTCTGCAATCGTGCGAACCTGATCCCAAGTGATCTCAGCGATCTTCTTTCGATTGGGCTCGGCAGAACCGCTCTTTTGCTTGGTAGCTTCCAACAGCTGTACGGCCACGGGAGGAGTCTTTACGACAAAATCGTAGCTCTTGTCCGTGTAGTAAGTGATAACCACAGGCAGTACCTTACCGGCCTTATCCTGGGTTCTGGCGTTGAATGCCTTGCAGAAATCCATGATGTTGATACCCTTTGAACCCAAAGCGGGACCTACTGGGGGTGATGGATTTGCAGCGCCTCCTTTAATCTGTAATTTGATTAATCCAGCTACTTCTTTAGCCATTTTAATTTAAAATTTATCGTTTTAATTTTGAGCTTGTAATTCCTGTAACAAAGGCATTACAACTTCTCAACCTGCGCATAGGAGAGTTCCATAGAGGTCTTGCGACCGAAAATCTTGACACTCACCTTCAGCTTCTTCTTATCGTCATAAACCTCTTCGATGATGGCATCAAAGCCAGCAAAGGGACCTTCGTTTACCTTGATGCTCTCGCCAACCTCATAGATGGTCAAATCCTCTTCAGCAACATCCTGGATTTCATCCACAGTGCCTAACATTTGGACAACCTCGTTGGGACGGAGAGGCATAGGAGTGGTGCTATTCTTGGAATCATGAAGGAAACCGAGAACATTGGGCACGTTACGCAACTGAGACTGTGTCTCGCCCACAAGGTCGGTCTCAACAAAGACATAACCTGCAAAGCGAAAACGCTCCTTGATAACGCGCTTACCGTTACGGATGGTTACGGTCTTCTCCGTAGGCAAAAGCACCTGAGCCACATGTTTCGCAAAATCTTCGTGTTGCTTGATGTAGGCGTCAATGTATTCCTTTACCTTGCCTTCCTTACCACTAATGGCACGCATAACGTACCATTTCATTTCAGTATCAGCCATTCTTTATCAGAGATTAGCGTAACAAACCATAAACGAATTCCATTCCATGCTGGAAAGCCTGGTCGATAACGAAAACTACCAGTGCAATACATAGGGAAGCTACAAGTACTAATGTTGCACTGTTCATAAGTTCTGAACGTGAAGGCCATGTGACCTTATGCGCTAATTCTTCGTATGATTTCTTACAGTATTTAATAATGCTCTTGAACATATCTGTTATCTTTAGCACGGGAAGAGAGGCTCGAACTCCCGACACCTGGTTTTGGAGACCAGTGCTCTACCGACTGAGCTATTCCCGTAAGTAGGAGTCCCTGCCCCAAAGGTTCGGGACTCCTGTTTTTATTTGTATGGCTTTTGATTAGTCAAAAACCTCGGTAATCTGACCAGAACCTACGGTACGGCCACCCTCGCGGATAGCGAAACGCAGACCTACGTTCAGTGCTACGGCATAGATGAGCTCAACAGTGATCTCAACGTTGTCGCCGGGCATTACCATCTCGATACCCTCGGGCAGGTGAATCTCACCGGTGCAGTCCATGGTACGGAGGTAGAACTGAGGACGGTACTTGTTACCGAAGGGAGTATGACGGCCACCCTCTTCCTTCTTCAGAACATAGATAGAAGCCTTGAAGCCCTTGTGAGGAGTGATAACACCGGGGTGGGTGATTACCATACCACGACGAACGTCCTGCTTGTCAATACCACGGAGCAACAGACCTACGTTGTCGCCAGCCTCGCCCTGATCCAACAACTTGCGGAACATCTCAACGCCAGTGATAACTGACTTCTTGTCCTCGCCAAGACCCAGAATCTGAACCTCATCGCCTACCTTAACAACACCGGTCTCGATACGACCAGTAGCAACGGTACCACGACCAGTAATAGAGAATACGTCCTCAACGGGCATCAAGAAGGGCTTCTCAACGTCGCGAACGGGCTCCTCGATCCAAGTGTCGCAAGCGTCCATCAGCTCCATTACCTTGTCCTCCCACTCAGCAACGCCGTTCAAGGCACCGAGTGCAGAGCCACGGATGATGGGAGTCTCCTCCTCGAAGTCGTACTGAGAGAGAAGCTCACGCATCTCCATCTCAACGAGCTCCAACATCTCCTCGTCGTCAACGCTGTCGCACTTATTCAAGAACACAACCAGACGGGGAACGTTTACCTGACGAGCGAGCAGGATGTGCTCACGGGTCTGAGGCATGGGACCATCAGTTGCGGCAACTACGATGATAGCACCGTCCATCTGAGCAGCACCAGTTACCATGTTCTTTACATAGTCGGCGTGTCCGGGGCAGTCTACGTGAGCGTAGTGACGGTTAGCTGTCTCATATTCGATGTGAGAAGAGTTGATGGTGATACCACGCTCTTTCTCCTCGGGAGCGTTGTCAATCTGATCGAAAGACTTAACCTCCTCGCCAGTGCCAAGACGCTCGTGGAGAGTCTTAGAGATGGCAGCAGTCAGAGTAGTCTTACCGTGGTCTACGTGACCGATGGTACCAATGTTCACATGGGGTTTGGTACGCTCGAATTTTTCTTTTGCCATAGCAGTACTTTATATTATGAATTAATTAATGTTCAATACTCTCGTTTGATTGAGCTGCTTCCGAGAGTTGAACTCGGGACCTCATCCTTACCAAGGATGCGCTCTACCACTGAGCTAAAGCAGCAACATTTTCCCTTGAGAGCGGAAGACGGGGCTCAAACCCGCGACCCCCAGCTTGGAAGGCTAGTGCTCTATCGACTGAGCTACTTCCGCATATCTAAGAGAGTGGGTAGTGATGGATTCGAACCACCGAAGGCGTAAGCCAGCAGATTTACAGTCT